>DATHMP010000080.1:0-19394 GCA_035487015.1 Occallatibacter sp.
TGCGATCAAATATCTGCGCCATGAATGCTTTCCTGCTTGTTGTTCCTGAATTTGCTTTTTCGCAGCATGTGCTTTGTGCTGGCGGTCACATAGCTTGCGGTTAATTTTTGTTTGATTGCGAGGAAGTGCTGCGCTTCGGACTACCCCGAAAGTTAACTATAGCAGTCTGAAGCCGGTACGCAACCTTTGCAGCGTTGCAAAACAGAAAAAATGTTTGTCACGCGCAAAGCGCGTATGGCGCAGAAAAGAAAACGCATTGTGACAACGGCGCGATGGGGGAAGACACGGGCGAGTCCCTGGCATCTCGCGTACCAGAGAATGGGATGTTGCACACAAAAATAGCACGCTTGCTTCGGCAGGAACCAGCGGTTGCGGAGGACTGTTGCACCTTCGACGCCGGATGGGCAACGTGCACGCGGTCTCCGAGGCCCGATCAGCGGCCTTCCGGTGGTGTGGCGCATGTTTCAGCGAAGGACTCATCAGGGGATGTTGCCGGCCATCCCACAATGACGAGGAAGACATCGAGCACGAAGAGGCCAATGGCGAGATCGTTGAAGAGGGTTGCCTCGGCCAGGTTGGGCCAGAGTTGGTTGGCGGCCCAGAGCAGAAACGCGACTGCCAGGAGAACAGCTTTGACGAATTCGCGCGCAGGCGGCCGATGCGCGGCCTGGTAGGCGAGGTAGGCAACAGCGATCATGCCGAGGGGGAACGCGCCCAGCAGATCGTGCGCGCCTGCGGGAAAAAGGCTGGGGGCTGCGTCCCAGATGAAGAGAATGACGACTCCGGCGAGGGTTAGCAGACCAAGGAGCAACGGGAGAAGCCGACGCGTGCGGCTGAGGCGAGGAAACATGCACCCATTATCGGTCGCGGAGCAAAAGGAAGGCGTAAAGACGGGCATGGAGGAACGAAGACTTCCTGTCTCAGGGAGCGCAAGGAAAACTCGATCCTGGATGATTCAGCCGTGATGGAAGTAGAAGACATTTCCATCGAGGTCTTTCACCGTGAATTGGCGAAGTCCCCAGGGCTTTGTTTCCAGGGGCTCGGCGATGTTGGCGCCGAGCGATTTCAATTCCATGTAGGTTGCATCGATGTCTTCAGCGAACAACCAATGAATGCCCGGCTCGAAGGGCGCTGCCCTTTGCCGAAAGAAGATGACCACTTTCTCGCGTGAGACAGACCCAATTCCCTTGTCTGGATAAAGCCATCCGATCTCGAACCCCAAGGCATCCCGGTAATGTTCTTGCGCACGCTCGACATCGAGGACCGGCAACTCCGGGACTGGCGGACCAATCGCGGTCAATTTTAGGTTGGAGCTCATGATGGTCCTCCTCGTCTTCCTTTATGCAGCAAGACAGCTCGCGCGTCAAAACCAGGACCTCCCTCCCTCAAGAGCAGGATGCGCTTTAGACTCGGGCAAGGGCTGGTCTCTCAGGCGCGGCTCTGTGTTGCATTAGAATTCGAAAGAGCATTCAGGCCTTCGGATCCACCGTCTCAAATCAATTGGAACTGCTTCGCGGGCAAGTGTCCGGCGATGGCGGTGTCGGAATCTTTCATGCGGACTCACATCGAACGCCGAGTGAGAATCGCGATACAAAGGTAAGGACTATGCGCTACGCAGGATTGCTTGTGATGCCGGCCGGGTTCCTGCTGTCGATTGCAGCCATCCTTCTTTTTCCGGACCCGATGCCGCGCGTGGCATTCGTGCTGAGCGGGCTGGCGGTGGAAGGGATGGGGCTGACCGTGGCGGTGCGCGGCCATATGGAGTCGCGCGGAGACAAGAGGCCATGACAGCTCCGACACCCATGTCCGAAGCGACATTTGCATTGACGCTGGGGCTGCTGCTGCTGGCGCCGCTGGCAATTGCCGGAGTCGCGCTCATCAATACGGGGCTGGGGCGATCGCGTTCGGCAGCGCAAGCGTTGCTGGGATCGCTGGGCATGATCTCGGTGGCGGTCCTCGTCTTTGTGTTTGTCGGGGCTATGTGGGCTGATGGCGGCTCGGGGCTGGGTCACGTATTTCATTTCTCCGGCAAACCATGGAACTGGGCCGGGACCGGTCCTTATCTCCTGCAGGGTTTCGAAGCAGAGGCCGGCCGAAATCAATTGGAGTTGTTGTTTGAAGTATTGGCGGTTGCACTCGCTGTGCTGATTCCCTGGGGCTCGGGTGCTGACCGGTTGAGGCTTTCGGCAGGCGCCGCGCTTGCCGCGGTGTTCGCGGGGGTGGTCTTCCCTTTCGCAGCGCACTGGGTATGGGGCGGAGGCTGGCTGCGAGAGCTCGGCAAGAACTTCGGCCTGGGTGGCGGCTTTCTCGATGGTGGCGGCGCAGCGACTGTGCACATGCTGGGTGGGCAGGCGGCGCTGGTCGTCGCGTGGATCACAGGCTCAAGGCGCGGCAAGTTTCCCAAGGAAGGGCTTTCGACGGCAATGCCGGGGCACAACGCCGTGTATGTGTTGTTCGGCTGCCTTGTCGCGCTGGCCGGCTGGCTGGCGTGGAACACCGCAGGGGCAGTCTTGTGGCTGAGCGCATCGCCTGAAAAACTGCCACTCGTTGCGGTGAATACATTTCTTGCGGCCGGAGCGGCACTGGCGGCTACGTTCACGGTGACGCGCGTGCGCTTCGGGAAGCCCGATGCGAGCCTCTGCGCGAACGGTTGGCTGGCGGGTCTGGTCACGTCGAGCGCGTGCGCGGGCATCGTATCGCCGCTGGCGGCTGCGTTTGTCGGGCTGGTCGCGGGAATTGCGACGCCGCTGCTGGTGGAATTTTTGGAGTTGGCAGTGTCGGTCGACGATCCTTCGGGTGCGATTGCGGCGCATGCATTCAGCGCGTTGTGGGGCCTGGCAGCAGCGGGCGTGTTTGCGCCGGGGTCCGGCCAATTCACGGCGCAGCTGGTGGGCATTGCCACGATGCTGGGGTTCTTTCTGCCGGTGGTCTATGGGCTGTTCTTCGTGCTGAACCGGATGGTTCCCTTCCGCGTAGATCCCGATGGAGAGCGCATCGGAATGGATCTGCATGAACTGGGCGGCGGCGCCTATCCGGAGTTCGTGGTGCATCGGGACGACTCGTACCGGTAAGACCAGGCCATCGCACATCGGGCACATCGAAGTGCACCTTATAATTTGGCGCAAGGATCAACCACTGCATGGGCGCACTCAGCCACCTCTTTTACCCGTGGGGCCTGTTGTTGCAGGCGGCAGCCATTATTCATTTCATTCGCCGCCGACCGGACAACTACTGGATCTGGGTCATTCTCTTTCTGGGCCCAATCGGCGCACTGGTGTATCTATTTGCCGAAGCGGTGCCGGACATTGGGCTACTGAACCATTCGTTCAAGGGCATCTCGCGGCGCAAGCGAATAGCGGCGCTGGAGCTGGCCATTCGCGACAACCCCTCACCAGGCAACTACGAAGAGCTGGGCGAGCTTTTTCTCGAGGACAACAAGCTGCAACAGGCGCGTGCGGCATTCGATCACGCAATTGCTGCGCGGTCGAATACGCTGGACTGCTTTTACCGGCGCGGTATGTGCGCTTTGTTGCTGGGCGATGCGCAGGCGGCATTGCCCGATCTGGAAATGGCGGTCAATAAAGATCGCAACTACGACTTTAATCGTGCGGGTGGATTGCTGGCACATGCCTATGCATTGACCGGACAGCGGGAGAAAGCCGAGACTCTGTTTCGCCAAGTCACGGTATTGTCGACGTTATCGGAGACGTATCTGAACTTCGCCGATTTGCTCGCATCTGAGGGAAAGAATGCGGAAGCTCGCGCGTGGGCGCAAAAAGTGCTGGACAAGCAGCCAACGATGCCGCGCTATCTTCGACGTCGCGAACGGCCGTGGTTTCAGCGAGCACGCAAAATCCTGAAGCGAGTGCCGGCATGAGATCGTGAAGTGCAGCCGAACGGAAAGCCGCCCCCTTCAGCGCTTGGCGAGCAGCAGCATGAGACAGAAGATGACGACCGGAACGAGCGCCATTCCCGCATAAAGAATAGCTTTCCGGTTCATTTTTCGCTTGCTCTTGCGGTCAGTGGAAGAAGCGGCTCGATCTTCTACACCGACCTCCTCCTGGTGCTCGAGATCCCTCATCATTTCACTGGCAGTGGAATAGCGATGGCGCGGCTCGCGTTCAAGAGCTCGAAAGATGATTTCCTGGAGCTCCGGCGAGATCGCGGGATTCAGCTCACGGGGTGGCATGGGATCGTGGAGCAAGCGCTCATTCATGGCCGCCAGTGGATTGGGCTCAACGAATGGCACGCGGCCGGTCAGCATCTCGTAGAGCATGATCCCGAGGGCGTAAATGTCGCTTCGCTGGTCGCCGCGTTGACCTCTGACCTGCTCTGGCGAGATGTAATCGGGCGTGCCCAGCGTGGCGGAGAGATTCACGAAGGTGAGGCGGCGCGCGTCTTCCTTCATCGCGATGCCGAAGTCGATGAGCTTGATTGTGTCATCGGGGCCGACCATGACGTTCTCGGGCTTTAAGTCGCGATGAACAATGCCATGCTTGTGCATGTAGTCGAGGGCGTCGCAGATGCCGAGGGTAATGCGGATGGCGCGATCTGTGGGAAGTGTCTTTTCTTCGTTCAGGAGGACGCGAAGGAGTCGACCATCCACCCACTCGCTCACCATGTAGGCTCGGCTGCGTTGTTCGTGATTGAAGGTTTTTACGATGCCGGAATGCTCGAGGAGCTGGCCAATCTCTTCTTCCCTTTTGAATCGCTCGACCAGCACCGGATCTGCTTCCATCTCGGCATGAGGAACTTTGACGGCAACCTTAAGGCCGGAAGTCTCATCGATTGCCCTGTAAAGCACCGACATGCCGGTGCGGGCAACGACGGCCTCAATCCTGTAGTGGTCGAGAGTGTCTCCCGGTTCAAACTGGCTCATGGCGCCCCAGGGCCTATCGTTTCCTGCTACTTGCGGCACGCCTCATTGTTTCACGCCGGCGCATAAGAAATTTATAGAGAAGACGGAAGGAAATAGTGAGTATTGAGGGGGCGTATCTGGTTGGATTCTCGAAGAGAGCCGGGTGGCAGGAACGGGCATTGGTTCTATGATGGAGGTCTGCGTATGCCCCGCACCCTGAGACCTCTCGCGGCTTGCCTCTGGCTCGCGACCGCGCTGGCCCCATCGTTCGCAGCCACTGCGGCCGCAGGCCGAACTGCGCATCCCGGCGAATTTCAGGAAACCGGCTTTCTAAACCGCACGCTTGAGCTTCATGGCGTGCAATACCGTTTTCAGGTTTATCTACCGGAAGAGTTCTCCCGGAACGACCATCGCCAATGGCCAATCATCCTTTTCCTGCACGGACGCGGGGAACGGGGCGGCGAAGGAATGTGGCAAACACAGATTGGCCTGCCCCAAGCGGTGCGCGACCATCCGGAACGGTGGCCCTTCATCATCGTGATGCCGCAATGCCCGCAGGCGCACTATTGGACCGATCCGGACATGATGACGATGGCGATGACGGCTCTGGATCAGGAGACAACCGAATTTCACGCAGATACGAACCGCACGTATCTGACGGGCCTGTCGCTGGGTGGCTACGGGTCCTGGGAATTGGCGAAGACCTACCCGAAACGCTGGGCGGCCATTGCGATTGCGGCGGGCGGGGTTTTCTGGAGTTACGCACCGGACCGCTGGCACGAGGTGACAACGCTTCCCGCGGAGTATGCGCACGCGCTGGGGCGCACGCCGGTCTGGATCTTCCACGGAAGCCTGGACCCGGTGGTGCCGGTTCGCGAAGACGAGGTCATGTTCGATGCTTTCAAGGCTGCAGGTGGACATATACGTCTCTGGGTTTACCAGGGGCTGCAGCATGACTGCTGGTTCCGCGCATTTACTGAGCCCGAGCTTCCGCGCTGGCTGCTGGCCCACAAACTTGGACAAAAGCCGGAGCCTCCGCCGCTCTCTGAGAAGCTGGTGATTCCGCTGCATCCGGTTCCGCTGAAGCTGACACCCGCCCAGCTGGACGAGTTTGCAGGAGAATACACCGACGAGCATGGTTTGATGGCGGTCACGATCTTCCGGCAGGGCGATCAGCTTTACCAGAAGAATCTGCATGGGGAGATCAACGAGCTTGCTGCCGAGTCGCTGGCAGCCTTGTACTATCCGAACGGAACCAGCATAACCCGTATTTTGGTTGAGCGGGACGCGCAGGGGCATGTGACCGCGTTGACCCTAAAGGACGACCGGCATGAGGAGCGCTGGGAACGAATCCGGCCCGGTGCGCGTATTCACTCCCAGCCGGGATGAGCGCGACTGGCCTGACGCGGCTGCGCGACAGGCGGACACCCTGGCCGAGGAGGCGATCATGTTTTGCAGCGCTTGTGGTCATGCATTGGTTCCTGGACAGCCAGTCTGTCCGCAATGCGGGCGTCCCCTGATGGCACCGTTGCCAAGTGCTCCGATTATGCCCAACATTGACTTCCAGTTGCAGAACTATGCGAGCCGGATTCGCGCGCTGAGCATCGTCTGGTACGTGTATGGCGGGCTTTCGCTGGCGCTGGGCATTGCCGGGCTGCTGTTTGCCAATGCTTGGTTTCACGGCAATTTCGGGTCTTTTCCGCACGGGCCATGGAATCACGATACTTTTGGGCCAAATTTCCTGGGTCCCGCATTCGTGCACCTCGCGTTTGCCTTCCTGATTGTGCGGGCGGGACTGGCTCTTGCGGCCGGCTGGGGACTGACTGAGCGTGCTTCGTGGGGCCGCGCGGTGGCGATTGTGGCTGCAGTGTTCTCGTTGCTGCGGTTCCCGATTGGTACGGGGCTTGGGATCTGGACGCTGGTGACCCTGCTTGGCTATCGCAACGCCACGCTCTACGACCATCTGTAAGCGCGATCGCGAACGGCGTTCTATTCGCCGCGCTGCGCCAGGATGGGATCGACGGAAGCCGCACGCAGCGCCGGCAGAATCGAAGCCGCAACGGAGAGCAGCAGCAAGGCCCCGGCCGCGAGCGTGAGCACCAGGGGATCGAAGCGGCTTACGCCGAAGAGAAGGGTCTGCAGCAATCCTGAAGCAAACAGGGCGCCCGCCAGTCCCACTACACAGCCCAATGCGGCAAGTTTGGCACCCGACACGAGCACGAGCTGGAGAATGGCGCGTCGCGACGAGCCGAGTGCCATGCGAATGGCCATCTCCTGTTCGCGTGAGGCCACGGAAAATGCGATGACGCTGTAAATGCCGAGAATGGCCAGAATAACCGCTGCAATGGCAAAGCCGGAGATGAGTGCCGTGTTGAAACGCCGCGGAGCTTCGCTGCTGGAGACGGCCTGCTCCATGGTTTGCAACTCGGTGAGTGGCAGCAGAGGATCCACGGCATGTACTGTCGCGGTGAGAGTGTTCTCCATTTGCTCCGCAGGCTGAGCAGAGCGCAGAACGATGTAACCGGCGTTGCCGTTGAGGTCGTCCGGCGGCGCCGCGGAGCCCCAATCGTCGTCCACCTGGCCGAGGGGAGTGTAGTACTGTTCGCGCGTTGGCGTGTCGGGCGAGCTGAGCTGAACATCGGCCACGACGCCTACGACTGTCATCCACGGAGTCGGCATGGCGGACGTACCCAGGCGCAAATGCTTTCCAATCGCGTCCTGGCCGGGCCAATAGTGCTGGGCCAGCTTGTGGTTCACGACGACGACCGGCTGGCTTCCCTGGCGGTCATCGGGCGTAAACGCGCGTCCGCGGAGCAAGCGCATTCCGGTGGCCGGAAAGAAATTGCCAAGAATCTCGGAAACCGTGGCCAGGTTCAGGTTGGCGCCGGGCGGCGGCGTGTAGTTCTCGACCTGGAAGTTTTGGTATCCGTAAGCTCCAACCGCAGGCAGCGTGGTGGTAATGGCTGCCGCAGTCACTCCCGGGGTTTGCTCGAGACGCTCGAGAACCTGCCGAGTGAATGCGTCGATTTGCGATTGATGCACGTATTGCTTCTGGGGCAGAGCGTAAGCGGCGATTGTGGCGTGGTCGGGCCGGAAGCCGAGATCGACTGCGCGCATTTTCTCGAAGCTGCGCAGTAGAAGTCCGGATGCCGTCAGCAGCACCAACGCCACGGCAATTTCAACGACGACAAGTGCCGAGCGCAGACGGCCTTGGCCGGCGCCGGCTGAGCCCGTGCGCCCACCCTCCTTGAGATTGGAGTTCACGTCAGTCCGCAGCGCGGCGAGAGCTGGAACAAGGCCACAGAGTATTCCGGTCAATACGGCGAGACACAACGCAAAACCAACGATGTTCCAGTTGAAACTAATCTCAGCAATGCGCGGAAGGCTCTCCGGCAGGAATGCCGTGCCCACGCGCATGAGGATTGCGGCAGCAGCGAGACCAACAACCCCGCCGGAGACGCTGAGCACGAGGCATTCGACAATTCCCTGCCGCAGCATGGCAAGCGCGCGCGCGCCGAGAGCGAGGCGGATGGCGACATCGCGCTGACGGCGAATGGCGCGCACCAGCATGAGGCCTGCAAGATTGGCACAGGCAATGAGCAATACCACAGCGACAGCGAAGAACAAGGTCCGCAAGACGGGCCGAGCATCGATCGTGATCTGTTCCTGCAGTCGACGGATGGCGGGCGTGATGTGCAGGTTGGCAAACATGGGAGGGAGGTTGTGCCCCATCGCCTGCGCAACCGCTTCGGCGTCGGTCTGCGCCTGCTGGATGGAGATGCCGGGCTTAAGACGGCCGACAATGCTGTAGCCCCAATATGCCGCGGCGACAGGAAGTAATTCGGCCGGTTGGAAACTCATGGGCACCCAAAGTTCGCAGCGATTGATCTGGCCGCGGACGAGGGGAAACTCAAATTCGCGCGGCATGACGCCAATGACGATGTACGGTTTACGCTCGAGGAGGATCTTGGTGCCGAGCACATGCGGATTGCTTTGAAACCGCCCGACCCATGTGGCATAGCTGAGGACGGTGACTTGTTGGTGATGATCGTCTTCGTCCTGCGTAAAGACGCGGCCAAGCATTGGCTGGACGCCGAGCGCGGGAAATACGCCGCCGGTCAAACGCGCTCCGTCAATCTGAGCTGGTTCGCCAAGACCCGATAGCTCGAAGGACACTCTCTGATATCCCCCGAGCGCGGAGAACGCATGCGCGTCGCGGGTGTAGGCACGAATATCAGGCACGGTGACCCCCGTCATCGTGCCCTCAGGAATGTCGATCCCCGTAATCCGATCGCCGAGAATCACCACTCGGCTTGAATCAGGAAATGGCAATGGCCGCAAAAGTACAGCTTCGACGACGGAATAGATAGCAGTTGTGGCGCCGATGCCGAAGGCCAGCATGGAAATGCTTGTGACAGCAAACGCGGGCGACTTGAGGATCTGTCGGAACGCGTATTGGAGATCGAGCAGAAGGGTCCGCATCGCGCCGGGGCTCGTAAGTGAAAGGACTGCTGCCCGATCCTCCCTTTCTGAAATGAACATAAGGATACCCCAGCACCGCAGCCCGGAGATTGAGTACCGAAGGAGCCATTCGCTGTGATCGTACCCATCCGCGGTGAACCGCAGAAATGCGTGAACCAGTCCGCCAGTTTTGAACACTGGATTTTGGGATTTTGAGCAGCGAAGCCCGGAGAGTGGCGGCAGACCCCCAGTGACGGATGCCACTGCCGGGGTATTTGCGGCTGCACTACAATCGAGGGCATGAGTTTTCCTGCAAGCCGGATGCGCCGTTTGCGCCGCACAGAATCGCTGCGGGCGCTCGTGCGCGAAACGACGCTCGAGCCCGGCGACCTGATCTATCCACTTTTTATTTGCCCTGGAAAAGGTGTTCGCAACGCTGTGAGCTCGATGCCCGGCGTGTTCAATTTGTCGGTCGATGAAGCAGTGCGCGAGGCTGAAGAGGCCGCGAAACTGGGTGTGGGCGGCCTGCTGCTGTTTGGCCTGCCGGCGACCAAGGACGAGCAGGCTACAGGTGCGTACGACGAGCACGGCATTGTGCAGGAAGGATTGCGGGCGATCAAGCAGTCGGCTGCGGCAGCCAGGCTGGTGCTGATTGCCGACGTTTGCCTCTGCGAATACACGAGTCACGGCCACTGCGGTGTGGTGGTGAAGGCGGGAGAAACTTTTGAGGTCGACAACGACCCTTCGCTGGAGCTTTTGGCGAAGACGGCGACAAGCCTTGCCAAGGCGGGAGCGGATGTGGTGGCTCCCAGTGACATGATGGACGGGCGGGTGGCGGCCATTCGTGAAGGGCTGGACAAGGCGGGCCTGACGGACACACCGATCCTGAGCTATGCATCGAAGTTCGCGTCCGCATTTTATGGACCGTTCCGCGAGGCAGCCGATTCAGCGCCACAGTTTGGCGATAGACGCACCTACCAAATGGATGGCGCGAATCTTCGGGAGGCGATGCGCGAGATTGCGCTGGATCTGGACGAAGGCGCAGACATGATCCTGATGAAGCCGGCAATGCCTTATCTGGACGTGGTGCATGCGGCGCGGGAGCGCTTTGGCGTGCCGATGGGCGCTTACCAGGTGTCGGGCGAGTATTCGATGCTGCAGGCGGCTTTCGAAAAAGGCTGGCTGGATCGCGATCGGGCGATTTTGGAGTCGCTGGTAGGGATGCGCCGTGCTGGAGCCGACTTTATCGTGACTTATTTCGCCAAGGACGCTGCCAAGCTGCTCTAGTGCAGATTCGATTGCACTGGTTTCGGAATTGAGCCATCCGGGCCGTCGGATTGGTGAGCGTCTAGAACTTTCGCCTCAGATATTCGAAGACCGCATAACCGATGCAGGCCGAAATCATGGCGATGGAAAAGTTTGTCGCCGTAAAAATGTCGGCAAGCCCCTGCGCGAAAGTCTTCCCTGCCCCATTTGCGACTGTAAATTCGCCCATCAGCAGATTCGAATAAAACAAAAAAATGATGAACGCAACCTCGATCACGCCGCGCAACACGGGGCTCGAGCGCTTTTGAGGATCGTCCGTTTGAGTCATGGGAATTCCTATCGTAGCAAGCGACTGCTGAAAATCAAATGCAATTCGGCGGGGTCCGTGTTTGCCTGTACGCCGCACAAATCGCTTTGCGGGAACAGGCATGTGTGTTTTTCTAATTGCACCCGCCTATGCTCAAGCACCTTGAACGGTACTTTGAATTTGCCCATCTGGGAACGAACTGGCGCACAGAAATTCTGGCAGGTGTCACGACATTTTTGACGATGGCTTACATCGTCCTCGTGAACCCCGCGATTTTGGCGGCCGCCGGCGTGCCATTGCCGGCGGTGACGGCGGCGACGTGCCTCTCCGCGGCATTTGGTTCCATCCTGATGGGCATCATTGCGCGCTACCCGATCGCGCTGGCACCGGGCATGGGCTTGAATGCCTACTTCACCTACACGGTGTGCCTCAAGATGCATGTGCCCTGGCAGACGGCGCTGGGCGCGGTGTTTCTCTCCGGCATGATTTTTCTGGCTTTGACGGCGGCGGGAATCCGCCAGATGATCCTTCGCTCCATTCCGCACGAACTTTATGCGGCGGTGGCAAGCGGAATCGGGCTGTTCATCGCATTTATCGGTTTTCGCAACGCAGGACTGGTAGTGGTGGATCCAGCGACGATGGTGGGGCTCGGCAATATTCGCAATCCAACCACGGCGCTGGCGCTGTTCGGACTCATCTTGATGGTTGCGCTCGAAATCAAGAAGGTGCGAGGCTCGATCCTTATCGGCGTAGTGGTGACGACGGGAATTGCCTGGGCCCTTGGCCTGGTGCACTGGACGCCGATGGGCGGCGGATTTGCGGCACTGACGCAGACTGCGTTCAAACTCGACATCCGCGGCGCAATCAACAAGGGCCTGCTCGAGATCATCTTCGTCTTCTTCTTCGTCGATCTGTTCGACAATCTCGGCACACTGGTGGCTGTGACCAAGCGTGCCGGGCTGCTTGCATCGGATCATTCGATTCCGCGGCTGAACCGGATTTTGCTGGCGGACGCGACGGCAACGGTGTTTGGGTCGCTGACAGGTACGTCTACGGTTACGAGCTACGTGGAATCGACCGCGGGTGTGGCGGCGGGCGGCCGCTCCGGCGTGACGGCAATCGTGACAGGACTTCTGTTTCTTGCAGCGGTCGGCGCGGCGCCGTTTGTTGGCGTTGTGCCGCAGGCTGCGACGGCACCGGCACTCATCCTGGTGGGTTCGCTGATGCTGGCGACAATTACGGAGATTCGTTGGCACGAGCCGCTGGTTGCGGTTCCCGCATTTCTCACCCTGGTGCTCATCCCACTCACCTACTCGATCGCGAACGGTTTGGGGTTCGGCATCATCGCCTGGGCGGTGCTGCACCTGGTGACCGGCAACTACCGCAAGCAGGATTGGCTGCTCTATATTCTTGCCGTCCTGTTTCTGCTGCGCTTCGTCTATCTGGGCGCAAGCTAGAATAGCGCTGAGTCACAAATTCAGCAGCGCGGCGAGTTCCCATGCATTGGTATCACTACCTGTCGTATTTCTTTGGCGGAGCTTTCCTGGCGAATAGTTTGCCGCACATCGGCAACGGCATTTCCGGGCGGCCGTTTCAGAGCCCCTTCGCGAAACCGCCGGGGCAAGGACTCTCATCGTCGACGGTGAATGTCGTGTGGGGCTTCTTCAATCTTTTTCTGGCGTACGTGCTCGTGATGCAGGTAGGGACGTTTGACCTGCGGAATCCCGCTGATTTTGGTGCTCTGGGAGCGGGCATGCTGGTGTTGGGGACCATGATGGCGCGAACCTTTGGGCGCTTCCACGGAGGCCTGAAACGGTGATGAGAAAAATGGCGTGCCTGCTGCTTTTGCTCGCACTTGCCGGTTGCGCCTGTTCGGAGGCGTTGGCTGCGGACTCGTATCGCGTGGTGCACAGCTATCCGCACGACTCGGGCGCGTTCACGCAGGGCTTGATTTATTTGGACGGCCACCTCTACGAGAGCACCGGGCTGAATGGCAAATCTTCGTTGCGCGCAGAGGACCTCGAGACGGGGAGCATTCTGAGCTTTCACGATGTGCCGCGCCAGTATTTTGCCGAGGGTCTGACAGATTGGGGCAATACGCTCGTCCAGCTCACCTGGGAGACGCACGTCGCTTTCGTTTACGACCGCGCGACATTTCATTTGCTGCGAACATTTCACTTTGACGGAGAAGGCTGGGGATTGACGCACGATGGAAAGAGTCTGATCCTGAGCGATGGCACAGCGACTTTGAGATTTCTTGATCCGTCGACATTCAAGGAAACGCGGCGCATCACGGTGCAAGACCATGGTAAGCCGGTGCTGCAGTTGAATGAGCTCGAGTTTATCCACGGAGAAATCTACGCGAATATCTGGCACGAGGACCGCATCGCGCGCATTTCTCCCGCAACCGGCAAGGTTATCGGATGGATCGATCTGGCGGGGCTATTGCCTGCCAATCAGCGTTCGAGCACTGAAGCAGTGCTGAACGGCATTGCCTATGATGCTGCGCATGATCGCCTGTTTGTGACCGGCAAGCTGTGGCCGAAGATCTTCGAGATCAAGGTCGTGCCAGAAGCAGTCAAGCCCGTTGCGGCGCACAAGCAGAACTAACCCGCTATCCGTCTCCACTGCTGTTGCATTCGTCACATTGCCGGGTATCGACGCGTGGGTATACTGCTGCGTCGAGGCAAACGTCATGGACCTTCTCTCTGTGCCCACCGTGATGCAGAACGCGGCGATTCTCACCGTCATCCTGGCTTTTATCGGATACCTGGTGACGTTCCTGAGTGCGCGGATGCTGGCCCGGCGGCGCGACAAGCTGGAGTTGGTCAACAAACGGCTGAACGAGTTCTACGGGCCGCTCTACGTGGCATCGGAGGCGGGTACTATTGCGTATCGGTCCCTGCTCAACAGGCAAGGCAAGGAGAAGAGTGATCCAATTCTCGACTCGGAGATGAAGGAGTGGACTCTGTGGATGACGACGATCTTCATGCCGCTGAATGATATTCGCGAAAAGATCATCATCGAGAAGGCTTATTTAATTGTCGAAGAGCGAATCCCGCAGTGCCTGCTGGATTTTGTGACACACGTTGTGGGTTATAAGGCTGTGCTGTCGAAGTGGGCAGAAGGCGACTACGCAGAGCGCCGCTCCACGATAGGCTGGCCACCGGAGTTTGATACGTATGTGCGCAAATCCTACGCCGCGCTGAAGGCGGAACAGACGGTATTAATGCATGGTGTTCTGTGGCGGCTCTATCGGTCAATCATCAACGGCCGCAAGAAGGGCGAGCGCGAAGGACAAGTCTAGGGGGCAGGCCAGCCCGTGCTTACGCGATGGCAGTCAGCGCCAGGCTCTCCCACAAGCGTAGCGTTGGTTCTGCCCGATTGATGGTGTAAAAGTGAAGGCCCGGAGCGCCGTTACGCAGCAGGGTCTCACACAGGCGAGTAACCACACCCAAACCAAACTCATGCAAAGCAGCCTTGTCCTGCTGCAGTTGCTCGAGACGCAGACGAATCCAGCGCGGCAGTTCAGCGCCGCATCCGTTGCAGAAGCGGAGCACATTGGCAAACCCCGTAATGGGCAGAATGCCGGGTACGATGGGAATGCGGATGCCGGCTTTTTCGCAGCGCTCCACAAAGTCAAAATAGGCATCGGCATTGTAGAAGAGTTGCGTAATCGCGCCATCGGCACCCGCTTCCACTTTGCGACGGAAGTTGTCGAAGTCAACGGAGGGGTTGGCCGCCTGCGGATGCATCTCAGGATAAGCTGCCACTTCAATGATGAAGGCATCCCCATGTTCCTGCCGGATAAAGCGGACCAGGTCGCTGGCATAGTGGAATTCACCGGGAGCGGCGGAATTGGAGGCGGTTGCAGGCAGATCGCCGCGAAGAGCAACGATGCGTTTGACACCGGCATTGCGGTAGCGCTCAAGCAGAGCCCCGGTCTGCGCGCGTGTGGAACCAATGCATGTGAGGTGAGGGGCTACGTCGACGCCGGTGTGCCGCGCCACCGTAATGAGCGTCTCGTAGGTGCCGTCTTGATCGGATCCGCAGGCGCCGTGAGTGACGGAAAAGAAGTCGGGACGAGCAGCCGCAAGCGAGGTCACAACTCCAGGAAGTTTCTCAGCGCCTTCCGGAGTGCGTGGTGGAAACAGTTCGAAGGAGAACCGTGGCGACGAAGTCATAAGAATGGAAGATCAAGAGGACAAGAGATCGAAGAAGAATTTCATCCCTCAGCGGTCCCTTGTCCCCCAAAGTTTTAGTACCGGTAGAACTCGGCTTTGTATGGGCCTTCGACCGGCACGCCGATGTAATCTGCCTGCTGCTTGCTCAACGTGGTCAGCTTCACGCCAATCTTTTCGAGATGGAGGCGGGCAACTTCTTCGTCGAGCTTCTTGGGCAGGGTGTAGACGTTGACCTTGTAGCTGTCCTTGTTCTTCCACAGGTCGAGCTGCGCCAGCGTCTGGTTGGCAAAGCTGTTGGACATGACAAAGCTCGGATGACCGGTGGCGCAGCCAAGATTGACCAGGCGGCCTTCAGCGAGAACGAAGATCTCGTGTCCGTCGTCGAAGTGATACTTGTCAACCTGAGGCTTGATGTTCAGCTTGGACGCGGTCTTTTCAGAGTTGAGCCGATCCATCTGGATTTCGTTGTCGAAGTGGCCGATGTTGCAGACGATGGCCTGGTCCTTCATCTTAAGCATGTGCTCGAGGGTGATGATGTCGACATTTCCGGTGCAGGTGACGTAGATGTCGCCGCGGCCTAGAGTGTCTTCCACCGTGGTCACTTCGAAGCCTTCCATGGCAGCCTGCAGGGCATTGATCGGATCGACTTCAGTGACGATGACGCGGGCGCCCATGCCGCGCAGCGAGTGCGCGCAGCCCTTGCCCACGTCGCCATAGCCGCAGACCACGGCCACTTTGCCCGCGACCATTACGTCGGTCGCGCGCTTGATGCCGTCGGCCAACGACTCGCGGCAACCATAGAGGTTGTCGAACTTGGACTTGGTCACCGAGTCGTTGACGTTGATGGCAGGAACGAGCAGCTTGCCCTTTTCGAGCATCTGGTAAAGGCGATGAACGCCCGTGGTTGTTTCTTCCGACACGCCGCGCCAGTCTTTCACGACCTTGTGCCAGTGCTGTTTGTCTTCAGCGTGGACACGCTTGAGCAGATTCTTGATCACCTGCTCTTCGTGATTACCGCTGGGCGTGTCGACCCAGTCGTCGCCCTCTTCGAGGTCATAGCCCTTGTGAATCAGGAGCGTTACGTCGCCACCGTCGTCGACGACAAGCTCGGGGCCCTTGCCACCCTTGTGGTTCAGGGCCTGGTAGGTGCATTCCCAGTACTCTTCAAGAGTTTCGCCCTTCCATGCGAAGACCGGAACGCCGGTGGCCGCGATTGCGGCCGCAGCGTGGTCCTGCGTGGAGAAGATATTGCAGCTGGCCCAGCGCACTTCGGCGCCGAGCGAGACCAGCGTCTCAATCAGCACGGCCGTTTGAATCGTCATGTGCAGCGAACCAGTGACGCGCACGCCGGCGAGCGGCTTGGCTGCAGCGTACTTGTTGCGGATCGCCATTAGGCCGGGCATCTCGTGCTCGGCGATGGCGATCTCTTTGCGGCCCCAGTCGGCGAGCGACAGATCGGCGACTTTGTGGGCAAGCTGCTCAACTTCCAGTGTGGGGGTAGCCATGCTGACTCCTAAATCGACGCTTCGCATCGACATATCGTGATACATTGATGTGTAGCAGAATTCCCCTATGCCGTCAATCGTGAAAATCCTGCGCGCTGCAGCCGAGCCCAGCCGGCTCCGTATCCTATTGCTCCTGAAGGAGGAAGAGCTCTCCGTAGCGGAGCTTCAGGAGATCTTGACCATGGGGCAAAGCTCGATCTCGACGCATCTGTCGCAGCTTAAACAGGCGGGACTGGTCGAAGACCGGCGCACCGGCAAAAACAACCTCTATCGTTTATCGGCCGCCTCCCCCGCAGGGGGCAGACCTTTGGAGGAGATTCTTGCTCAGGCCCGACAAGAAATTCCCGAAACGGCGCCAGATCATGCCGCCATGCGCCGCGTCGTCAAGAAACGCCAGGACAAGATGCGCTCCTTCTTCGACAGTATGGCGGGACGGCTGGGCAAAGACTATGTTCCCGGCAAGTCATGGAAGAGCATGGCCGAGGCGTTTCTGCATCTGCTGCCGCCCATGACCATCGCGGATCTCGGCTCCGGCGACGGCGGCTCCGCCGTTTTACTCTCTCGGAGCGCCGTGCAAGTCATAGGAGTCGACGCCTCAGAAAAGATGCTTGAGGTCGCACGCGATCAGGCGCTCCGTGCGGGAGCTTCCAATGTCGATTTCCGTCTGGGGGAGATGGAAGAGCTGCCCATCGACGACGCCTCCGTCGATCTTGTCTTCTTCTCGCAATCGCTGCACCACGCCGCGCACCCGGAACGGGCCCTGCGCGAGGCCGCGCGGATTCTGCGCCCCGGCGGTCGCATCGTGATTCTCGACCTCGCCAAGCACCGCTTCGAAGAAGCCCGCGAACTCTACGCCGACGAGTGGCTGGGCTTCAGCGAAGCCGAGATGGAAGAGATGCTCGCCGGCGCGAGTTTCATTGATGTGCGGGCGTCGATCGTAGACCGCGATCCGGAGGCTCCGCAGTTCCAGACGCTGCTCGCCGTCGCCCGCAAGTCCGACGAATGATCTCCGTTTCTCAAAACGGAAGCAGAAGCAAAGGAACAACGACCCCTGCCACTAAGAATCCGGTGACCAACCACCAGCCGCGGTTGTATCGATACGACATATACAGACCGGTCAAGGCGGACAGGAAAAGACTGATGGACACCAGAAGAAAGAAGACCTTCATGGGTAAATGGCTCTTTCCCTGACCCGAAGTTCGCGGCCCCGAAGACGGCTCACCGCTCCGTCCGGCGCCCGATTTGCCGAAGCTGCCGGGTTCCCCTTGCGAAGGCCCCGTTTCGCCCGCCTTTCCGGGATTGTCTTGCGCAGCGGGTCGAGGGCGGCGCACAGGTATGGTCGTGTCCTGCTTTTTGTGAAGCTGCGCCAGCGTTGCAATCCACGCAGGAGGTTTGTAGCTGCTGCCAGGTGTGGCTTCGTGCAAGTTGAAAGTCTGCATTGCGCCCGTGAACGCGAAAAAGAGCAGCGCCGGAGTTGTGAAAATGCCCAGATAAAGATGGACTTTACGCATGAATCGTAAGACTACGTGACCTTTCGACATCGATGTCCTTGCGAAAAGAGGTTGCGCGTCTTGAGATTGATCTGCGTGGCGCTTCAAGTCATAGCGACCGCAGAACACGCTACACCATGCAATATAAGACTAATTTAGTCCGAATTGGATTACAAAGCGGCTTATGGGCAACATGGAGCGGCCCATAGTGAATTGCGATCCGCGAGCCGCATTTGGTCTACACCAGTTCCAACCGCACCTTGCGCCCCACAGCCTGCGCCGCCTTGCGCAGAGTGCTCAGAGTAACGGCATCGTATTCCGGATCAAGCAGACGGTCGAGCGCCGCGCGGCTCGTGCCCATCCGCCGAGCCATCTCGGCTTTCGAAAACTGTTTCTCCTTCATCGCAGCCGCCACCTGCCGCGCCAACACACGCTTCAACGCCGCCGCACTGACGTCTTCATAGATGCCTTCCTCATGTAGCCAGCTATCGAAAGAAGATCCGATGTTCTTGTCCTTCATACGCCTTCTCTCTTTCGTTTAAGCGCCAGATCTGGTCTTCCGGCTCCAAATCTTTCAGCCATTCGCGAACCGGCTCGCGTCCAGCGTCGGAGCGATAGAAGCGCGCTGGAATGCGTTTGGGCCCTGGCTTCACCGAAGCAAGGTATCATTTTTGATACACGACGTCAACGCATCCGCTGCCCGCGAGCAAGAGGTCGAGACTTGAGCGTGCCGGAGTCCGCCTGCGCTACTATTGCATCGAAAAAGAGGCAGCAATGACCACAGACGCCGCATCTCCGGCAACTCCCACCAAAACAGCGCGGCTCTCCCGTGCGCGGCGGACTGCCTTACTCAAGGCGCTGGCCGATCCACGGCGGTACGAGCTGCTGGAGCACATTGCTAAAGCCAATTGCGCTTTTGGCTGTTCGGACGCGCTGACTGCGCTGCGGATTGCGCCGGCGACGCTGTCACACCACGTGAAAGAGCTGGAGTCGGCCGGGCTGATCGAGATCGAGCGCGTCGGCAAGTTCCACAATCTCAGGTTGAAGCCGGGCGTTCTTGAGGCGTTGGCCGAGACGCTGCAGGCGCTCGGTTCCTTCTCGTGTGAAGGCCGCTGACTGAGCCCTCCGACTGCGGACCATTTTCGTTGTCCGGCGCATACTCGGGTCGTGTTCAGCTCAAGGCACTCTTCTGGGATGGGCGCCGCATCGGGTAAGCGGACGCCAGAGGCAACGCAAAAAACGCGCCAAATAACCCTCAGATGCGTGCAAAATGACGCCAAAATGCGCCATTTTGCGTCGCCGAAGAACAGCCATCTAACTTAT
>DATHMP010000081.1:0-2975 GCA_035487015.1 Occallatibacter sp.
GTTCTGGGTGGTAGTTTCCACGCGGAATAGGTCGGCGGTCGGGTGCTGGCCTTGCCGTACCCTCAGCGAATCACGCCTTTATACCGGCCAAAGACATTGGCGGCCGAGTTTCTGTCTAAGGCCGTGAAGTTTGGAACATGAAATCATCAGCGACTTGGGAATCAACTGAAGTTCGTGCCCTGCCATAGACGAGCGGTTGAGGTCGGTTGTCGAGGAGTGTAGCGTCTTGTGAGAAAACAGGATATTCTTTTTTTGTTCGAGCTGACTTTACTTGGAGGGGTGAAGGCCGGTCCTCAGATCGAAGCTTGGCAGGGACGGTCAGCAGCGGCCTTCACGCCAGCCGTGATTATCTTTATCGCAGTGCCAGAGGCAAGAGACAACATCGACCCGGGGTAATCCCGTTGGATCTCCTGCCACGGCGATGTCCGGTTTGCGGCGAGCACACGATCATCGGCCACGGACGGCGTTACCGCCAGGCCCACGACGAACATCACGAACACATTTGGGTGCGACGTGGAATCTGTCATCCGTGCGGGAAGACCTTCACGCTCTTGCCCGATTGGCTCGCGCCGGCGGCGCCGTTCAGCTTGCAGTGCCGACAACAGGCTTGTGAGAGCATCGCCGCAGGTACTCCCGTTGAGCAAGCAGCGCCGCACTGCAAAGATCCGTCGCGCTTGCCCGATCCATCCACGCTGCGCCGATGGGCACATCGCAGCGTGTGCTGTTGGCTGAAGGCCGGAGCCATCGGCGAGTACTTTTTACGGACCCCCACCATCGTTGCCTGGGATTTGAATGCGCTCTGCCGTATTCTGCCCATCGAGGCAAGAAGTCCGTGGATCGCGAAGCTCTCGACGAGTTGAAAGAACAGATTCCCTTGATGGGCTATCTGCATGCGCAGGATTGGCGCCCGGCGCGGCCGCTCAGCCGCGGCCGATGGATGGGGCTGTGCCCTTTGCATGGAGATCACAACCCAAGTTTCCTGGTGGATAACAACAAAGGCCTCTTCTACTGTTACGGCTGTGGCCGCGGCGGCGACGTGATTCGATTCGCAGAACTCTATCACCAGGTAAAGTTCCCGCAAGCTGTGGAGTTGCTGCGCCAATGGCGCGGCGTAGGACCTGTGTTGCAGGAAGCCGTACGTTTCTATCGCACTCAGTTCTACCGGCACAGTGAGGCGTTTCTTTATCTATACGAACGCGGAATCCGCTCGGCGGCGCTGATCGAAGAAATGCGGATTGGTTACGCGCCCGGCGGTTGCTTGCGGGGTTGGCTGACGCAGTTGGGTCACTCCTTGCCGGCTCTGTGTCAGACCGGTTTGGTAACTGAAGCGGGTTACGACGCATATGTACGCCGGATCGTCTTCCCGCTGGAGGGCAATCTCTATGGCCGCAGCCTTTCGGATTCGGCGCCAGCTCACCGTTTTTTGCCGGGCGCCAAGGGAGGCTTGTACTTATGGGAGCAAGTCCAATCCTATCCGGAAGTCATCCTCGTCGAAGGGCTGTTCGACTATGCCGCGGTGTGGCAAGCCGGATTTCCGAACGTCACTTGCTCGCTGGGCGCGCATCTCAATACGCGCCAGTTTCGGCAACTCTGCGACGCCCCGCGAACTGTCTATATTGCCTTTGACGCCGACACAAACGGTAGTGGTCAGGAGGCGGCGCAATCGCTTGCCGGCCGGCTCCGAGAGCAAGGCGTGAACGCTCGCAGAGTCTCGCTGCCCGACGGCCACGATCCCAACAGCTTCTTTGTGCAAGGCGCTGACGCGCACCAGTTCCAAGCGTTGTTGGAGGCTGCCCTGCCATGACTTTCCAGGTTGTTCACCAGCCGCATCCAACACCCGCGCAGAGCCCGTATCGAGTTGCGCAACAAGAAACAGGAAGGGAGGTGATCTGGGTCAATCGTTTTCTCGATCGGGAGTGTGTTCGGTGTTTGGCTGAGACGACTCTCCGCAGCTATGCACTGGACTTGCTCCACTTCCTCCGCTGGTGGGTCAGCGTTCACCAAACCGATACCGTCATCGAAGAGGCCATTACCGAATCGACCCTGCTGGAATATGTCCGTTATCAAGCCGGCCAGTCACCCCGGCCTGCGGCTGCCACCATCAACCGCCGCATAGTCGTGGCAGATCGTGCGCTCAAAAGCGAATTCCCCAACGTTCCGGCTCAGTTCGCTCCTGGCTTTCATCAACTCTATTGGAAGCGATCTCCTATGAGAGTTGCGCGGCCCCGCCAAGCCTTAAGCCGCCTGCGCGTCAAGGCGCCCAAACGCGTGATCCTACCCCTGTCGGTGGACGAAGGGGCGCGGTTCTGGTCCAGTTTCCGCACCTCGCGAGATCTGGCGATCGTCGGTCTGATGCTGCTCCAAGGACTGCGGTCGAAAGAAGTGTTGTCTCTCAACCGGGACGATTTGCTCTTGGCCGAATCACAGATCCGCGTACGTGGCAAAGGCAGCAAAATCCGATTTTTGCCACTGGCTCGCGAAACTGTTGAGTTACTGGATCACTATCTGCGCTTAGAACGGCCCACCATCACCGATAGCGCTGTGTTTGTTTCTCTTAAAGGGCGCGCCCGTGGCGCACGTATGACACCGGCAGGCTTGCGGTCGCTGTTCCGTCATCACCGCTCCACCACCGGCGTCGTGCATGCCAACCCGCATCGGTTCCGCCACACATTCGCTTCAGACATGATCCGGGCCGGCGTGAGCTTGCCAGCGCTCATGCAACTCATGGGTCACTCGCAGATTCAGACCACTCTGGTTTACATCCAACTGACTCCGCTTGACGTCTATCAGCAATACGCCCGCGCTGTAAAGCAACACGTCCGGCCGACTCTGCCACCACTACCATGATGCGTACTCGACGTCCACTCTGTCCGCGGTTATCGCGCCACGACGCGTAGCTTTCTGCGTTATCTCGGAGCCGACCATCACGAGGTTCGCTTCTTGAAGCAGTTGCGTCGCGATCCCCATATTCTAGG
>DATHMP010000082.1:0-114285 GCA_035487015.1 Occallatibacter sp.
CAAACACGAACTGCACCATTTCTGGAGCACGTTTTGCAAGTGGGCCATTGTTCTGATATAGGTGGAGCACACTGCTGTGGTACCGTTTGGACCACCGGGAACATTTCAGGTTCCGCCGGTGTCTAAATTGAGGTACCAACACCCGATTCGAGGCTGGCCATGTTTGAAGATTCCACATTTGAATCCAACGGCAGGATTAAGAGCAAAAGCAAGTACTGGATGATTCTGACCTTCGGAATCAACGGTGCCATCTTGTTGACCCTGATCTTGATTCCGTTGATCTACCCCGAAGCTCTGCCTGCTGCCATGCAGCAGACCCTGTTGACTGCGCCGCCCCCACCGCCGCCACCTCCGCCTCCACCGCCGCCACCCGAAGTGCACGTCGTTCATGTGCAGTCGGAAATGATGAACAACCAACTCACCGCGCCGACCCGCATTCCTCACGACATTAAGATGGTGGACCAAAAAGAAGCGCCTCCATCCAGCTTTGGCGTCGCCGGTATGGAAGGTCTCGGCGGAAGCGCCAATGGCGTGATGGGCAGCGTCTTCGGCAGCGGACCGGCTCCCAAGGTGCAGGCCGCGCCTCCTAAGAAAGTGAACATTTCAGCAGGCGTCGCCGTCGGTATGTTGTTGCAGAAAACACAGCCAGTCTACCCGCCGATCGCCAAAGCCGCCCGCGTTTCCGGAACGGTGATCCTGCAAGCCACCATTTCCAAGACCGGGACCATCGAGAATCTCCGAGTGATCAGCGGACCTGCCATGTTGCAGCAGGCTGCTCTCGACGCGGTGCACTCGTGGCGCTATCGCCCTTACCTTCTCAACAACGATCCCGTCGAAGTTGACACCACCATCAACGTCATCTTCAGCCTGGGTGGTTGATTTGATTACCGGCCCTTTTCCCCGCGCTTGGGAAAAGGGCTTTGCATTTGACCTGAATGCGAATCCGAAGGAGCCGCATTCCTAGCACTTACAGGTAGTCGCAGTTCACAAGACAACTCCTTAGGAGGAACGATTCAGTGATTCTCGCTCATCTCGCACATTTCGCTTCGCACACGGTCAGCAGCCTGGCAATGCTCCAGGAAGAGCAGACAGTCAGCTTCAGCCCTATGGGGCTGTGGGAACACATGGGCTACCTGGCCAAGGCCGTAGCCGTCCTGCTCTTCATCGAGTCCATCTGGTCTTTGGCCGTGATGATTGATCGTTATCTCTACTTCTCTGCCGCCCGCAAACAGTCGCGCGAATTCGCGCCCAAGGTTGCCGGCGCACTGAAGGACAGCAAGCTTGAAGAGGCGATCAAGATCGCCGACCGCAACAAGAAGTCCCACCTGGCTGAAGTGGTCCAGGCCGGTCTGCAGGAGTTCCGCGCTTCCGGCGGGGCCGCTACCGAAAACAACATCGAGAGCTCGCAGCGCGCGCTCGATCGCGCAGAAGCGATCGTTCACGCCAAGCTGAAGAGAGGCCTCAGCGTTCTGGCCACCATCGGTTCCACCGCTCCGTTCGTCGGACTGTTCGGCACCGTCGTCGGCATCTTGAACGCCTTCCAGCAGATCGCTACACAGAAGACCTCGGGTATCGGCGCGGTCGCAGGCGGTATCTCTGAAGCCCTCGTCACCACGGCTTTCGGTCTGCTCGTGGCCATCCCTGCCGTTATGGCCTTCAATTACTTCACGGGTCGCGTGGAAGCATTCGACGTCGAAATGGATAACTCGTCCAGCGAATTGATCGACTACTTCATCAAGCAGAGCAACAAGCGCTAATCACGCAAAGAACGACCCGAGCGGGAACTGATTAGGCGGCGGGAGAGTGCCAACACACCCTCCCGTCCGCCGCCTTCTTCCAGCCCGAGTCCGACGAGGCTCAGACCGCTACATCCGGATGCCGTCCGGAGCAAAAATCTCAAAGGCACGGAGCCAATCCAATGGCAGTTGCAGTCAGAAACGAAGGAAGCAAGATCAACTCGAACATCAACGTCACACCCATGGTGGACGTGATGCTCGTGCTGCTGATCATCTTCATGGTCATCACTCCCATGCTGCAGCAAAAGGTGGCTGTCGACATGGCGAAGGTGGATAATCCCACCTCCATGCCCGACGCCGACAAGGAAGATGCGATCGTTGTTGCCATTACGCGCGACGGCGGCGTTTTTCTCGGTCAGGACCACGTCGCTACCAGTGAGCTCGGCGCAAAAGTGCGTGACAAGCTGGCCGATACGCCAGGAAAAACCATCTTTATCCGCGCCGATGCGCGTGCACAGTACCGCGCTGTTGAAGATGCCATTGATGCGGTTCGCACCGCCGGCGTCGACGAAGTCGGCCTGCTGACGCAGAAGCGCGAAGCCGGACTCTCCGGCGGAGAGTAATCCTTCGCAGAGAGCTTTATCAACTTTAGGTTCAACTCGAGGAGTTTGAAGCCATGGCAATGACAACCGGGGGTGGTGGTGGCGCGATGGGTGACATCAATGTCACCCCCATGATCGATATTCTGCTGGTGCTCCTGATCATCTTCATGGTCATCGTACCGGTGACGCCGAAGGGTCTGGACGCTCTCGTGCCCCAGCCGCCCAAGAATCCGCAGCAGCAGCAGCAGCCCAACGACCGCACCATCGTGGTTCAGGTGCTTTATCGGGCCGGCGCTGCCCCCTTGTACAAGATCAACGAGACCGACGTGCAAAAGTCTGAGCTGCTTGCCAGGCTGACCGAGATCTACTCGAACCGTGCCGAACGCGTAATGTTCGTCAAGGGCGACGACAATCTCGATTTCCGTTACGTCGCTGAGGTGATCGACATCGGCAGGGCTGCCAACGTGGATCACATCGGCCTCATGACGCCTAAGATTCTGGCCGGCCAGTAAAGCGACGGATTCCGAGAACTCCCGCAAGGCAAAAGGGGAATGCCATGACAGCGAGCAGCAATACCGGAGAAATGACCTCCTCGATCAACGTCACTCCCATGATCGACATCTTGCTGGTCCTGCTCATTATTTTCATGGTGATCGTCCCCGCTGTGCCCAGGGGAGAAACCGCAAGCATTCCGCGGCCCACTCTGAAAAATGCTTCAGCTGACCCAAACGCCGTGGTGCTCGAAGTTCTTAAAGGCCACGGCGCCAAACCCACTTACCGTATCAATCAGCAAAACGTGGCTATGAGCGAACTCCCCGCTCGCCTTGCCGCCATTTATGCGAACCGTGCGGAACGGGTCCTGTTCGTCAAAGGCGACGACGCATTGAGTTTCACACAGGTTGCTCAAGTGATCGACATCAGCCACACTGCCGGTATCGATCACGTAGGTTTGATGACCCCGGGTTCGCAGTACAGCCAATAGGCTCGCTGCCTCTTGCGACCGTCGACACAATGACTGCGCAAAGGACGGGAGTACAATTTTTCAATCTGGTTCGCGAGGTTCCACTCAAGGCCAGAAGTTTTGAAATATCCAGGCGCGCTTCGTTGAGACACGACCTGAAGGAGAAGAAACGAACATGAATGGACCCGCACGTTTTACGGCGCTCGCGGTAGTTCTGGCCGGCATGGTGCTCTCCATGAGCGGGTGCAACCGCCTGGCTGCCCGCGACCAGTTGAATAAGGGCGTCGATTCCTACAAGGCTGGCAAGTACGAAGAGGCCATCGGGCACTTCCAGAGAGCCACCGAGCTCGACCCTTCCCTTCCTATGGCAAAAAGCTACCTTGCCACAGCGCTCTCCCAGAACATCGTGCCCGGTCTCGATACGGCTGAGAATGTGAAGACGGCCAATCAGGCCATCAGCATCTTCCAGGACGTTCTTGCGAAAAACCCGAGCGATGTCAACAGCCTCAAACAAATTGCTGGCATTTACTTCAATATCAAAAAGCTTGACGAAGCCAAGGATTGGCAAAAGAAAGTCCTCGCTGTCGACCCCAAAGATCCTGAAGCGGCCTACACCATTGGCGTAATCGATTGGACTCAGGCACACGAGAATGTCCTCAAGGCACTCGTCCCCGCCGGCATCAACGACGACGGCGAAGGAAACTCCAAGGCGCCCAAGAAGGTCATGGACCAGATCAAAGAAGAAAACTCTCCCTTGATCGAAGAAGGACTTCAATACCTCAATCAGGCAGTCGCCAACCGTGCAAACTACGACGACGCAATGGCCTATCTGAACCTGATCTACCGCCGCAAGGCCGACGTCGACTACGGAAACCCCGCAGCGGTCAAGGCAGACATTGCTTCGGCAGAAGATTGGCGCACCAAGGCCATGGGTACCCGCAAGGCCAACGAAGAGAAGAAGGATAAGGGCCCGGGCGGCATCACCATGGATTCGAGCGGCAACCTGAAATAGTCGCTTGTTCATCCCAATCGAACGGCCTCCGTATTTGTGCGGAGGCCGTTTTACTTTTCTGTGTGAATCTCACCCCAGGCCCCTCATTGCCCTGCGGCTTCAGCGGCTTTCCTGCGAATCTCCGTAGATCTGATGCTCGGCGGCTTCGCCTCGGATCCACGGATGCGCGCCGCATGCATGTTCCCTGCACACGTTGTTCGCGCTCGAATAGCCCCAGACACCTTCATGCGCAGGGCCATCCACTCCCGCGCAGAAAGCCGCCACGCCGCAGAAAGCCGCAAACACCAAAGCCCGCGGCCTCACCATCGCTTCTGTTTTTTGAGTGAAGAAGATTTTCTACTGGGCGCCGTTCTTCAAGATCTGCTCGGCATAGTAGTTCCGCACCGCGGCCTGGTCGTGCAGCATCTCGAAATACGCATTCTTCAACAGCTGCGCGTGGCTGTCGCGCAATCCCTGGCGAATCGTCTGCTGCACCCTCGGGTCGTTCAGCGCGCGCTGTCCTGCCGGCTCCCGGGCAAGCAGCTTGTACACTGCATACCCAATCACTCTGCGCTCCGGTCCTGTATTTCCATACACCGGCATTGGCTCACTGATCTCGCCCGGCTTCAGCTTGTTGATGGCGTCATAAGCTGCCTGGTCATTGTGGAGTGCGGATTCATTGATGAATCCCATATCCCCGCCATTCGAAGCGGTGTTCGAATCGTCGGAAAACTGGTTCGCCAGCGCTCCGAAATCGTCGCCGCTGCGCAGCCGGTTATATAGCGCCTGGATCTTTCTTTTCGCGTCGGCGTCGCTCACAACCTTCCCAGGCACGCTGCCGTTTGCCGGCGTCGCCCCCTCCGCCGCCACAATCTGTGCCAGCC
Source organism: Occallatibacter sp. (assembly GCA_035487015.1). Lineage (GTDB taxonomy): Bacteria > Acidobacteriota > Terriglobia > Terriglobales > Acidobacteriaceae > Telmatobacter. The sequence goes on from DATHMP010000082.1 coordinate 5,175, forward strand.
GATACTGCGGCTCAATCAGGTTGAATTCTGACTTGTGCGCGTTGTAGTAGCCGGTGATGTCCGAGTCCGTAATGTTGATCTTCGACTCGATCTCCTTGTTCAGCAACTTCTCGCGCGTCAGCGAACGCCGGATGTCTCGCTTCAAATCGTCCAAAGTGATATTGCGTTGCTTGAGCTGATTGTCGAATTCTTCCTGCGTATAAGGCGCCTTCATCTCCGTCAGCTTGGCGTTCACGTCTTCATCGCTTGCTGCCAGGTTTAGCTTCGCTGCGCGCTGCTGGATGATTTCGTCTTCGATCAGTTGGTGCAGAATATTCAACCGCACAATGTCCGCCTGCTCGGCGCTCGGCTGCTGCGGATTGTCGCCCAGGCTCAGCCGATAATCCTTCTCCAGCTCAGCCTTCTGAATATCTTTCCCGTTTACTGTCGCCACCACATCTGGAGAAGGCGGCCTGTGGCAGCCGGAAATTGCCGCCAGCACCAATCCGCCCGCTACAAGGCAGGCGGCTGGACGGTGATGGAAGAAAAGCGCTTCGACTTGCAACCTTTGAATCTCCTGGGGAGCCTTTTACAGCTTCCGGCTTAACAGGATAAATCCTCAAGCCGCTTCTGCGATAGGACGCGTCTTATCGGGGCCGTGTCCCGTCGGGCGCTTTTTGTGCTGCTTTTTGGCGATTGTCGTTATTGCCCCGAGCCCTTGGAGCCTTGGCTTTGCGGGGTAGCGGCAGGCTGGGCTTGAACCGGCGGCGGTACTTCCCCCACGGCCCGCAGGGCCCGGTCAATCACCTGCCACACCTGGTCCTCCGGAAGCGCTCCATTGATCCGCTCGCCGTCCACAAAAAGAGCCGGCGTTCCGTCGATCTCCAGATCGTCCGCTTCTTTCCTCGATGCGCGCACTTGTGTCTCATCCTGCTTGGTAATGCAGGCATCGAGCTTGGCGCTGTCCAGCTTTCCCAGCGTTCCCTCCTGCCGTGCAATGCGGTCAAGCGCCGCATAACTCTTGTTCACATCGCGGTCTTCGCCCGTAACCTCCTGGCCATGCTCATGCAAATAGTCCACGTAGGTCCAGTAAACATCGCCGCTTTGTGCCGCCAGGCAATTCGCATCCACTGCCGCATGCATCGCCCAGGGATGCAGCTCGGTTAGAGGATCGTCCTTGTAAATGAACCGAACCTTGTCCTTGTAGTGCTCCAGTGTCGAAGGAAACAAGGACTGGTGCATCCTCGCGCAATAAGGACACTCGAGGTCGTCAAAGTTGATCACCGTCACTCTTGCATTGGGATTGCCGCGCACCGGCCGCCCTGCTGTATCGATCATCAGCGCCGGATTCTTTGCCAGATCGAAAGTTTCCAGCCGTGCCAGCGTCTTCCCGTCAGAGGAGAGCAGAAACTCAAACGGCACCGATTTTGGTCCGCGCGTCAGCGTAACGGGCAGAGTGTCATAGCCCGCAAACTTGCTCGGCGTCCGCGCGCCAATCGCAACGGTGTAGTCCTGCGGCACATTAAACTTCGACCGGATCATGATCTCGATCTGTCGATTTGTTTCCTGTTCAGCCGGGGTCAAAGTTGCGGGCTGCGCTTTGCATCCTGCAGCAAATACGAGAGTTAGCAGGACAGCGGAAATCATGAAACGCTGCAAGTTGGAATCCTCTACTCTAAGAATATCGTATCCTTCATCCTCTTTGGCCAGCCCAGCCGCAGCCCAAGCACCTTCCGTACCGCCGAGTTCTGCCATTTTGCCCGGATCGCATTCCCGCTCAAAAAGCCGGTGGCAGAGCGGGATCCCTGAAGACGCTGTTCGCCCGCCGAATGTCGCCCACCGATCCGAAATTTGCCAGCGTAAAGCTGTAAAGCCACTCCGTTTCGTCGCGATTCACCGTCGTCGTGTTGCCCAGCTCAAACCGGCGATAGCCAAGGGTCAGTCCGCAACAGTCCCAGTTGTAGACAGCCTGCACCCCGGCATACTGCAGCGTATTGTGGACAAAGTCGTAGCCGCCATTGGCTGCCAGGTTGAATCCCACGCGGCTTTGTTTGCCAATCTCCAGAAAGGGCTGCACAATCTGGCTCTGGATTGTCGTCGCGGCACTGCCTTGCTCATCCACGGCGTTTAACAAGGCATGGCCCACTCCAACCGTCGTTCCTCCAAAGCTGTAACCCGCGTAGATATTATCCGCCCCAAAATGTCCCGCGCGCGGATCGTAGTCCAAATCCCACTCCATGCGCAGGTTCCTGACCGCCTCAAACCGCAGCCGCGAAATCACAGGGGAGATGTTGCGTGGAACGGTTAAGAACGCAATACCACTCAAATCAAGCGTCGAGTCAAACACATTGCGCTGTCCCGGAATGAGCGCCCCGCCAAAGTTGGGGTCGATAAACAATTCTTGCGCAATCTGCCAGCTTGCCCACTCGCGCGGTGCATTGCAATTGCCGGTCTTTTCCGGCGCTGTTTCCGCGCAAGGCTTCCCGTCCAGTGACTTGAGATAGAAGCGCTGCGTCAGCGAGAAGCCCACCTGGTTGGTGTCCGTTGCAATATCCGACGTGTCCACGAGCAGCACGTTTCGCGCCTGTGCGCCGATTCCCCCTACAAACCGATATTCGATCTCCGGCTCAATCACATGCCGCAGCACCCGATTCCAGTGGCTCAGAGTAAAGTCGCGCTCCACGGCCGGAGGACGAAGATCGATCGACGCTTCAACATCGCCCCGGAACAGCGCTTCGTGACTGATGTACGGTGTCCCGCCATTCGAGCCGGTCAGGTCGGGGGTCTGGCTCCCCGAGTAAAACGTTCCGCGCAGCGCAACCTCCGGAACAACACTCCAGCCGCCTTCCGTCAAAGGCAGCGAAAGATGCGGATAGATATCGATTCGCCCCACATTGCGTGCATGAAAATCAGGCTCGGCGCGAGACAAATAGCTCAGCGACGATCCCAGTCCCCAGTACAGAAGCGAAGAACCAAGCGGCCGGTCCAGCGAATCGAACCGCAGCGTCGGTAAATGCAGAATTCTTGCTTCGTCGCCCTGCGTGCTGCTCGCAAAAGTCTGCAGCCTCCCGAAATACCCCGAGGGAACAAAGCCATCGTGCGCATGCGTCAGCGAAACGTTGCTCAAGACCTCGGAGTTGACCGCCTGCGAGTAGTTGTCGTTGAACACAAGCCGATACACATAACTCGACAGATACTCGGTGTTGGCGGCAACGCGCGTCTCCGGCGATAGGTCCCTCCTGCCTTCGGCCAAAATATCCACGCCGCCCTGGTTCACCAGCCCTGTGGCCGGAGGCGTGGCCTCGACACCACGGTCGAGCAGCGCATTCCAGCGCACCGTCATGTGATTCAGGCCCTGGCCCTTGTAACGAAAATCGCCATTTGGCGCCCAGCCGCGTTTCGAGTAGTATTCCGACCCCACCACCATGTCCATGCTGCGATTGATGGCCCAGTACACCTGCTCGCCAAACACAAATCCCTTGATCGACGAGTTGCTCAAGACCGGAATCAGCAGCCCGCTCTCGCGTCCCGAATCGGACACCGGATGCCGCAAGTAGGGCAAATAAAAGATGGGAACGCCAAACAGTTTAAAAAATGCATTGGCCGTCGAAGCCGTTCCTCTATCCATCTTGATGGCCCGCGCAATCAGTTGCCAGTCTGGACGCGGGAGCCGGCAGTTCGTCATCGTGCCGTCCACCACCCGGTACTGACCCTGGCCCGTCTGCAGCAAAACCCGGCCCGTAAAAAGAAACGGGTTCGTCGTCGAATACACCAGCGTATTGTTGCGCCGCCGCACACCCATCGAACCGCTCACATCAAAAAAGCGCGCAGTGTGCATGCTCAGCTGCATATCGCCGTGCGAAGCGGTGATGAACACATCCTCCGGCCCGCCCGTCACTTGCACGTGCCCTTCCGCTTCCACTTCTGAAGTGGCCTGGTCGAACGTCACTTTGTCGGCCCGCAAAACGTAATCGCGGTAGTAAAACACCACGCCGCCTGTGCCCGTCCACAAATGGCCAACCCAGGTCTGATTTCCAGCTTCAGCGCGAAAAGGGATTCCGCTCAGTGGCGCGGGCTCCGGCCTCGCCAGCGGCAACGCTTCCTGCCCAGGATCATCGGGAAGGGAAGTCTCCTGCGCTGAATTCTGCGCTGCTCCGCTCGCTTCCTTTGGGGGTAACGCATTGGTCAACACCTGCGCCTGAACTTGCAAGTGACATAGGACCAACAGCGTGATAAACACGAAAGTGCGAGGGTGCATCCTGAGACCAAGGCCAGCATAACAAACGTGGGTCACTTCTCATGGGACGCTCCAAACCCGGCTCCGGCAGCAAAGTCGATACTCTACGGCAGTGTCGGGTGCTTTCGTTTTACCTGCAGGGTGCTTTTTTTTGAGGTACCGCCTGCAATTGGTTTTCATTGGCGATATTCGTTTGGTTCTGGTTCTTCGGTAGCGGGCATGTTGCGTAGCGACGGACAGGCTCACCGGCCGTTCGGGCTGCAATTAGAAGGGATTCTCGAGATTTGAGCACACTGGTCAGCCAGCCCGTTCCCCAGCCAGCATGGAAAGAGGAAGTCAACCGCCGTCTCGAAGAGCATAAGAGCCGCCGCGGACTTTCACTCGCGACCAAGCCTTCGCCGAGTGCAACGCCTGCCTCGGTCAGTGATCGGGCCGCGCGTGCCGCCGCCCGCGTTGCTGCACGCTACGCCCAGGCACCCAGCTATAGTGAGCAGCAAACCGCCGAAGCCCGCGCCGCACTCCGCGCAGCCGAAGTTGCCACCCGCGTCGCCCTTGAAGCCCAGGTTGCAGCTCAGGTCGCTCTTGAAAACCTCGCGAACGAGCCCGATCCCACTCTCGACTTCGACGATGCCGGCTCCGCCTTTGAGCCTGCGGCGCCTTCCGAACAGCCCCAGATTGCCCTCGCGCAGGAAGCCCCACCGCGGCACGCGGAACCCCTCGCCATTCGCTGGGACAGCGATCTTCCCGTTCCGTCAGCCGCCACAAACGTTCACCTCGGACACGGCGAAACCTCCGACCCTCGCGGCGATGAGAGCTTTGTTTCGTCCAATCGGCTGCAGACACCCATCTTTGAAGCGGATCCGGAGGCTGTCGAACCTATGCAGCCCATATTCGCCAATCTGATCCGTTTCCCACGCGAACTCATTGCTACCCGCCGCATGCGCCCTCGCATCCCTGGCGTTCCTCAGGATGCGGGCGAAGATCAATTTGGTCAGCTCAGCATATTCGAAGTAGATCCCAGCAGCGTTTCCACTCAGCCCGGAGCCTCCATCACCGACGCGGCTGCTCCTGCAACGGCTTACGCGGGAGCCGAGTGGTCCGGGATACATCTCGATGCCGAGCCTGCACCGCCCGTCGCCGCAAGACCCAAATCCATTCCTCTCCCAGCGATCCCCATCCACCTCGCGCCCCTCCAGCTGCGCCTCATGGCAACCGTGGTTGACATCGCGCTGAGCGTCGCCCTTTTCGCGGCCTGTGCGTTCGGCATCGCTCGGCACCTGACTCACGCCCTGACCATGCGCTCGGCTGAAGTGGAAGGCGCTTTCGGGTTCTTCCTCATCGCTGCGCTCTACCAGATCTTCTTCCTTCTCACCACCCACACCACGCCCGGCATGATGTACGCCGGCGTCGCGCTCTGCACTTTCGAAGACGAGCATCCCACCCGCATTCAGTTGCGCGCCCGTCTCGTCGCTATGCTCATTTCCATTGTTCCTGTGGGACTCGGCTTGGCTTGGTCCATCTTCGACGAAGACCACCTGAGCTGGCACGATCGGCTTTCGCGCACCTACCAGCGGAAGTGCTAATGCACCAAATGTTTGCCTTGGAGCGCGGTCGGCTGCCGCGCTCTTTTTCGTTCTAGATCTACCAGGTCAGCGCCCGTAGCGCGCTCACTCCCGCGCCAATCAGAGCGGTTTCGTCGTCCGGCTCCAGCACTTCGAGCGAGAAGCTGAGCAAAGGACTCATCTTCACCATCGTTTCCAGGTGCCCGCGCAGCACGGGCAGCTCCAGAAACCCCACGTTGTGGCCAGTGAAGTAAAACCGGCCCGGACCCGCCAGGTGAATAAACGACGCCGTGGCCGCAGCCAACGCCCTGTGCCACAGTTCCACGAACTCCCGGCAACGTGTGTCGCCCTGTTTTGCCTGCGCAAACACTTCCTCGGGCTCTAGATCCAGAAACCGCATTCGCATCGCGCGGTAGCCCATGATGCCTTCCAGATGCCCCACGCCGCCGCACCCGCAAAAGCGCTCCTTCGGGTCAAGCGTCACTGTGATGTGCCCGCCTTCCCAAACACCTTCCACATAGGGCCAGCGCCCATAGCCAATGCCGTTGCCGATCGTCCAAACGCGGGTCAGCCGGTTCAGTTGACCGCGCGTCGCCGCCACGCCGGCCGCAATCGCATCCGCATCGTTGGCAATGTAAACCGGCGCTCCCACCCCCCGAGCTGCCAGCACCTTGGTCAGCTCATCGGCCAGACGCATCCCTTTCAATTGACCCAGGTTTGGCGAGTCTTCCACCACCCCGTGCCGCACCACTCCCGGCACCGCCACGCCAATTGCGCTGATCGGCGTAGCTGTCTCTGCGGCCACGTTGGCAATCTGCTCCGCCAAGGTCTCCACCAGCTCGCCGCCCGGGATTGCGCTCAGCGCGTCCAGCTCATCGGAATCCTTGGGAAACCGCAGCGGCTTTCCGGTCAGCTTTTGATCCTCTGTCCGTCCGGCCACAATGTGTTCGGTCATTACGACGCCGATTGCGGTGGTCATCGACACTCCCTTATCTCTCTTGATAGCGATGCAGACGGCCCAGCCCGTTAAAAGCCGCCGCTTTGTAGCACTCTGCAAGCGTGGGATAGTTGAACACCGTGTCGACGAAATAGTCCACCGTGCCCCCCAGCGTCATGACCGCCTGTCCGATATGCACCAGCTCGCTGGCGCCTTCGCCAATGATGTGCACGCCCAATACCTTCCGCGTGTCGCGATGAAACACCAGCTTCAACCGTCCCGTTGTGTCTCCGCGAATCTGCCCGCGCGCCGTTTCACGATAGTAGGCCATACCCACTTCGTAGGGAACATCTTCGTCCGTGAGCTGTTCCTCGGTCTTGCCGATAAAGCTGATCTCCGGAATCGTGTAAATCCCATAAGGATAAAAACTGGGATTCGACCTTGCCGAAAGATCGTCAAATGCCCGCGCCGCCGCGATCCGCCCTTGTTCCATCGACACCGAGGCCAGCGCCGGAAATCCCACCACATCGCCCACCGCATAAATATGCGGCACCTTGGTCTGGTAGTGCTCGTCCACGGGAATGCGTCCCCGGTTATCGGCTTCAATCCCCGCCGCGGCGAGATTCAGGTCATCCACAGCGCCCTGTCGACCCACCGCATACAGCAGCGCATCACCCGAGATCTTCTTCTTGCTCTCCAGGTTCGCCACCACGGTGCCATCAGGCAGCTCTTCCACGCTCTCCACCTCTTCGCCCAGCCGCAAGGTCACGCGGCTGTCCCGCAGGTGATAGCTCAACGTCTCCACTATTTCCTGATCGGCAAACTCCAGCAGCTTGTTCCGCTTCTCAATCATCGTGACGCGGACACCCAGGATCGCGAACATGCAGGCATATTCCACGCCGATCACGCCGCCCCCCACCACGATCAACGATCGCGGCAATATCGAAAGATCCAGCACCTGGTCGCTGTTCACGATCGTCCGGCCATTGATCGGTACGCGCGGCGAGCAGGAGGGCTTCGTTCCCACAGCCAGAATGATGCGCTCCGCTTCGAGTGTCGTGTCCGCCTGCGGCCCCTCTGCCCGAATCTGGTGAGGATCCACAAAGTGCGCCACGCCATGCACTACATCAATGCCGTTGCGCGAAAGCTGCGCTTCGGTTACATCCACTTCCGTCTTGATCACCGCCTGTACCCGGAACGCCAGGTCGGCCATCGTGATCTTTTCCTTCACCCGGTAGTTCATCCCATACACCGAGCGGTAGTTGTATCCAGACAAATGCAGCACAGCCTCGCGCATCGTCTTCGATGGGATGGTGCCCGTGTTGATGCATACCCCTCCCACCACGGACCGTGATTCCACCACGGCAACGCGCTTCTTCATCTTCGACGCGGCCACGGCTGCGCGCTGGCCTGATGGCCCGGATCCGACGACAATCAGGTCATACTTGACGGCGCTCATGCGATGGTCCTCTTTGTTGAACAAGGAATCGACTGTTTCTTCCCCCAGCCCTTCCCTCAACCGGAGCCTACCACAGCCCCCACCACCGCTTTGCGAAATCTCCGTTTACTCACGGCCCCAATTCATTTCCGCCATGCAAGACTCACGCAGGAACCGCCCGCGACCGATACATGCCCGCGATTTGCGAACCTTTCCCCAGGGACTCAACCTTGTTTGCCCCTTCTTCAAACGTGAACTGCCGAATCATCGCATCCAACTCGCCCGCCAAAGATGCCAGGTTCTTCAACGCCTCCACGGCTTCTTCCGCGCCCTGGGAATTCTCCGTTGCCAGTTGCGAAATCTGACCCGCCGATTCAGAAATCTCACCAGACGCCGAGGTCTGCTGCGTAGCTGCCGTCGCGATGAGCTGAATCTGATGCTCCACCTGCTTCGACGCGTCGATGATCGCCTCCAGGCTTTGCCTCGCCCGCGCCGTTTCGTTCATCCCGCTCTCTACCGCCGAGTGACTGTTGCGCATCACCTCAAGCGTGGAACGCGTCTCCTCCTGAATGCTGCGAATCGTTCCCGCAATCTCCTCCGTGGCGCCTTTGGTCCGCTCTGCCAGTCGCCTCACTTCTCCCGCAACCACCGCAAATCCCCGCCCATGTTCTCCTGCCCGCGCCGCTTCAATCGCCGCATTCAGAGCCAATAGGTTGGTCTGCTCGCTGATCTCCTGGATCACGCTGACCACCTTGCCTATTTCCTCTGAACGCTGCGCCAGCGCATTCATCTTCTCTGAAACCGTTTGTGTCGCGCCCGCGATCTTCTCCATCGTTGCGGCCGCGGCCTGCATTACCGTGCCGCCCTCTTCCGCCGTTTGCGCTGACACCAGGCTGGCCCGTGCGGCACTCTCCGCGTTGTGGCTGATCTCACCAATCGTCGCCGTCATCTCCTGCGCCGCCGCTGCAATCTGGTTGGTCTTTCCCGATTGCGTCTGTGCATTGCCCGACGTCTGCACCGCCCTCGCTGTAATCTCTGTCGTGGCCGAAGACAGCGTGTCCGCTCCCCGCGCAACTTCCTGCAAGATCGACCGCACCGACGCCACACTCGTATTGAATGCCTCTCCCACACGGCCAATCTCGTCCGTTCCCGTCACCCGCACGTGAACCGTCAGATCCTTCGCGGCAAATTGCTCCAGCGCCTGCATCAGTCGACCCAGTCGCGGCGCAACTTCTCGCGTCAGAATTCCGCCAATCAATCCGCAGAGAATCACGATGATGAGATTCACTCCAAGATTGATCCACAGACCCCGCCTGCCCACTTCTGCCGCCTGATGGGAGTTGTCCCTGGCCGCCTGCGTGTTGTAGTCAAGAATCGCCTCCGATGCCTGCAAGGTCGTTTCAAAGAGCGAAATTGTCGATTGCGATCCCAGAAGATCGACCGCATCCCCCGCCTTGCCCGTCGCCAGTGAAGCGCCGCCACGATCGCTCGCTTCCCGATACTTTCCCAGCGCTGTGATCAGCCTTTCGTGCAGGGTTTGTTCCGTGCCTGGATCAATGTGGATCTGGTACTTCTGATCCACGGCATCAAAGTCCGCCAAAGCCTGGTTGCGCGCCTCCACATGCGATGCGACGCAATCCCGCGTCTGGCATAGCAGCAGATCGAGATCCTGACGCCGCATCTTGTTGATGTCTCCGCGCATTTGCGTCAGGTACGCCACGGATGGAACCGAATTCTCGCTGATATCGGATGTGATGGTGGCAATCGCGCGAAATGCAAGCGACGTGTAGACGCCCAGCCCCAAACACAGGACACACACCAGCCCAAACGCGATCTTGAATTTCCGCCCGATCGAAAGATTCCGAATGACCGACATAACGAAGTTTCCTTTCCGATTGCGGCGCCAGCCGTGCGCGACAAAACGCAACTGCAGCCGCTGAGTCTCCGCTGTTGAAGAGCCTCGAGACAATTCCGTCATCGGCGCTGATGCGCGAAACTTGATGCAGCACTCCTTCCCGCCCAATCCATCGAACCAACCATGCATCCGCTCCCAATCGCAATCTCTGCCCTCAACCCAGTTGCCTCGTATCGAGTCATTGCAATGACCAGCGTCATTGGATAGCGCTCTCTCTTGCATTCCGCTCATGAAGAAGCCCTCATGAACGGCCGATCCAACTGTGAAAACCACAGATGCCCTCTCCATGTTGGAAATCCATCCCAACACAGGTGTAGATCTCGGCGCTTCCCGATTTCATCGCGTTGCCAAACCTAATGGTTATCGATATTCTTGGCTCCGCTCGTTTGGGTCGCCATCTACGCTCTCCCTGAGAGGTTTCCAATGCCCGAAATGCGGAGACTCAGCCGCTCCCACCTCGTCGTCGCCTTCTCTTCTGCACTTTTTATCGCTGCATCTTCTCTCTGTGCACAACAGCCCGCTCCGCAGCCCGCTCCCGCGCCACCGCCGCCCACCGCCGAACAACTCGCCATGCAGGCCGCATCGGCAAAAGAACACCAGCGCGAGATGGACCTGCTCGGCATCAAGACGCTCCGTCCCGGCGTCAGCAACGATCCCGGCACACCCAACTACGCCAACTACGACGAGGCCAAGGCCAACGTCTATCCGAATCTCCCCGATCCGCTCATCCTTGCCAACGGCCAGCGCGTCACCACTCCCGATCAGTGGTGGCATCTGCGCCGCCCCGAAATCGCCACTCTCTTCGATCACGAGATCCTCGGCGTCACTCCCGCACATTTGCCCTCGGTTCGCTGGGAAGTCGTCAGCACTGTCCACGAAAAGAATGGCGACATTCCCGTTCTCACCAAGTCCCTCATCGGCCACGTCGACAACTCTGCCGACCCCTCCATCACCGTCAACATCGACCTCACCCTCACCATCCCCGAAGGCGCCAAGGGCCCTGTCCCCGTCATCATGGAACTCGGTTTGAGCAAGGAATTCATGGCCATGCTGCTCAAGCGCTTTCCCCAATTCGCGCCCAAGCCCGGCGACGGACCCACGTGGCAGCAACAAGTTCTCGCGCGCGGCTGGGGCTACGCCGAATACATTCCCACCTCCGTGCAGCCTGACAATGGCGCAGGCCTCGTGCAGGGCATCATCGGGCTCGCCAACAAGGGGCAGCCTCGCTCTCTCGAGGACTGGGGTGTCCTCAAGGCCTGGGCCTGGGGCGCCAGCCGCTGCATCGACTACTTCGAAACCGATCCCGCCGTCGACGCGAAGCAAATCGGCATCGAAGGGCACTCCCGCTACGGCAAGGCCTCGCTCGTCGCCATGGCCTACGACCCCCGCTTCGCCATCGGCTACATCAGCTCATCGGGCGAAGCAGGCGCAAAACTCTATCGCCACATCTGGGGCGAGCAGGTCGGCAACATCGCCGGCGACGAGTTCTACTGGATGGCCGGTAACTTCATGAAGTACGACAGCACGCTCACCCCCGGCGATCTACCTGTCGACAATCACGAGCTCATCGCTCTCGTTGCCCCGCGCCCTGTCTTCATCAGCGGTGGTTCACTTACCGCAGGCGACGGCTGGATCGACGCTAAAGGCATGTTCATGGCCGCTGCCGCCGCTGGCCCCGTCTATCGCCTCCTCGGCAAGAAAGACATGGGCACTACGACCTTTCCGCCCATGGAAACGCCCCTCATCGACGGCGACATTGCCTTTCGTCAGCACTCCGGCGGACACACACCCGGTCCCAACTGGCCCACATTCCTTCAATTCGCTGGCCGCTATCTCCACGCTCCAGGCTCCAACACTTCGAGCGTAGGCTCCTCTGTCCCCAAAGCAGGTCAAACGATTTATTGAAGCCTATTGAAATCCGTGGTTTCTAAGTGCTCTGGAACGAATGTGACCGGCACTGCGATTCCGGCCCTGTTGATCTTTGTGGATCGCTTTTGCTTTGACCGCTACAAAATCGACTACACCCCGAGACGCAAACAATGACCCAAACCCCAAAAACTATCACAGAGGAGATTAGAGGTAATCTGGGCAGCAGTCCGAGAAGAGAGCCGAGAGGTGAGTCTTGGCTTACCAATAAGCCCTTACAGGGGAGAATACTCTTCGAAGAGTTGGATGTTTCAATAGATGAACCTACATTACCGCATCGCAAGTCAGCAGTCGAACCAATCAATTTGCAAGCGGAAAGATTAAGATCGCCGACGCCCCTAGAGCACAATAAACAAGAATGGCAGTTAAATACAGATCGGGAGCCTTTCTCATCAAATGAATCCAAATTATTGGGCAAAGAACTATATAGCCAACCAACAAGACATGGTTCCCGGAGCTAAGAGCACGCCAATGACGCTCGGCCTGTAACACCAAATACCATATTTGGAGAACACAGACAATTGCTGTGCCCCATTTGCAAACAAGTTGAAATGCGCGACTGTTCATTCCGCTTTGGCTCCCCATATTTGATCCTTGATCCGACATCGTGAACCTTACTCACAGAAATAGGCTATCCCCAAAACGCCAACCGCAGCTGGGATCGCAAAACCTAGAGCAGAAAAGGCAACCGGCACCGCCGCCATTTGAGTCACGCCAGTGGGAATAACTGCGAGTCCGTGGCAACCCGTTGCTCGCCTCCTGTTGCGTCAAGCCGGGGGGCTGCCAGTTCCAAAGCGCCACTTGCGCCGCGCCCCATCTTCCTCGGTGGCGGATCCAACGCCGGCGACGGCTATGCCAACCCTCATGGCGATGCCTGGGCCCATCCCATGGGCATGTTTCTCGCCCAAGTGCATGCCGGACCCGTTTACCGTCTTCTCGGCGCCAAAGACCTCGGCACTGTGACCTTCCCACCCATCGAAACCACCGTCGACTCTGGTAACCTCGCTTTCCGCCAGCACTCCGGCGGACACACACCCGCGCCCAACTGGCCCGCCTTCCTTGATTTTGCTGGAAAGTATCTGCGCTCTGCGAAGCTGTCCCAATAGCTCGCATTGCAGCGCCCATCAGTTCGTCGATTCCACTCCGACCACCCGTACAGACGATCCGAAGCGGTGATAACCGGTGAACGTCACTTCGTTGATCCGTAGAATCGTCCGGTCGCCCATATCGCCGCCCAGCCGCGTCTTCGATTGCGAAATTGCCACAGACCGCACCGGGCACGTGTACGTCTGTCCTCCAATATCCACTGGCCCATACTCCACTTCCATTGCCGACCGCGCAATCGGGCCATCCGTCTTCAGCTGAGGATCCACCGTGATCCGCAGAATCGTCCCGGTCTCCTCGTCAATCGCCAGTGTCCCGCGATAGGCCGGCGTTCCACGGTATGCATTGCCCGAGTCAATCGGTCCCGACCCCGTAACGCCCGGACCTCCGCCTCCATACGCATTCGGATCTTCCGTGCCGCGCACACAGCAGAAATTCACTTCATAGTGCGAAGTCGCCGCTGGCACCTCGTAGCTGAACACCGCCACCATTCCCTTGTCAGCTGCCTCCCAGTGACTCCAGACAATCTTTCCCTTCGAAGCATCCCGCAGCACGATCGCCAAAATCGGGCCGAACTCACCCGTCGAAGTGAGCCCCGGCGGCGCCACACCTTGCCGCGTGTCCTTTCCTGATGTGGTCACGGCATGGAGCGCCGCCTCCCGCCCATCCCTGTACGTCACCTCCTGATCGAACGTCCCTGCCAGATGAAGCTGCATGTTCGATGGAGCCCAGCCGCTATGCGTAATCACCAGCGGCGTGTCGTCAAAACTCCGCGTCAATCGCGTCGCCAGAAAATTCGGCAGTCCCTTGAACGTGACTGCAACGTAATGCACTGCGGCATTCAAAATCGCCTGTTGCTCTGCCGCATCCGGTGCGGCTCTCTTCGGCATTTCCTCGTTAGGCAGATCCAGCAGCCCAGAAGCGTCGCGCAGCAATTCCAGCGCCTCGGCCGCTTTCGGCCCCAGCTTGTCCTGCGCAATCAATTCGTCTCCCGTATGCCGGGTCAACCGTTCCGTCAGTTCCACACCGCTCAGAAACCGCGCCAGCTCATCATCGTTGCTGTGCGCTGCCACGCGCGCGTTTACCCCGTCGAGCAACTGGTCCACGGTCATGCGCTGTTGCGCCGCCCATGCAGAACCCGCAACTGTCACCACGATTCCCAGCAAAACTGCCGATCCACGCACTGGCCCGTACCTCACCCTTCGAATTACCAATTCTTCAAGAGGTTTTCACCCACGCGATGCTAGTCGCTTTGTCTTTCCTCACGCAACCTCTGTCGTTTCACCTCGGGTTCATCTTTGGCTCAATCTCCAAGCCGCTATAGTGGAATTTCGCCTCACATTTCCTTTTACCTGACGGAGATCACCATGACATGCGCGCCGGAAGTGCTCAAGAGCGTTCCTCTCTTCGCTTTGTTGGACGACGATGAAACTGCGGTGCTCGCCGGTCAGGTCGAGCTCAAGACCTTCGCCCCGCGCCAGCGCATCTATAAGGCCGGCGAACCGGGTTCCCAGGCTTACGTCATGGTTTCCGGCAAAGTCCGGGTCACCACCGTCGACGAAGATCAGCAGGAGGTCATCGTCGACGAGCCGTCCAAAGGCGAGTTCTTCGGCTTCGCTTCCATGCTCGAACAAACTCCCCATCAAACCAGCGCATTCGCGCTCGAAGAATCCCTCTGCGTCGAAGTTTCCCGCGACGACATCGCCGTCTTGCTTCAGCGCAAGCCCATGGCAGGCATGGATCTGCTCACAACGCTCGGCCGCCAGTTTCACGCGGCGCAACAGTTGGTGCGCGTCCGAGCCACGCGCAATCCCAACGAGATCATCGAACAGGAATCATCGCTGGGCGAGAGAGTCGCCGACAAGGTAGCCGGCTTTGGTGGCTCCTGGACCTTCATCATCACCTTCGCCGTCGTCTTGACGACTTACACCCTCACCAACGTCCTGCTCCGGGGCAAAGCCTGGGACCCCTACCCTTTCATCCTGCTCAACTTGTTCCTTTCCATGCTCGCTGCCATCCAGGCGCCCGTGATCATGATGAGTCAGAATCGTCAGGACACCAAAGACCGGCTCCGCGGCGAACTCGACTTCGAAGTCAATCGCCGCGCTGAATTCGAAATCCAGGGCCTCGCCCGCAAACTCAATCTGCTCGACGAAAAACTCGGCGACCTCTCGGAAACCTTGCAGGCAAAAAGCGGATCCGGCAGCCAATAAACCCAGCTGGTCTCCCGTTCCCCTTTCAGCCCATCACGTGCGCAAAATCCCTCGCTCTTTCAAGATCGCGAAAATGTCCTGGTTCGCGAGATACAGAACAAATCGGAATGGATTCACGCCGCAATCCACCAGGTACACCGAGTCAACCAGCACCTCCTCTTTCCTCCGGCCGGCAGGTTCAAACGTCAGCCGCCAGCGCGTCCGCGCCAGTGTGTACCGCGCATCCAGTGCTTGCTCTTCCAGGCCGATCAATTCCGTCTTTGTGCACCCCATGCGATCGAACAGTTCTTTCCGCTTCGGCAATGCCAGCGCAAACTCGCTGGCCTTCACGCTCTGCGCTCCTTGCGGACCTGCAGCCATAAAGTCATCGGCAAAAAAAACGGCAACCGCTTCCATTTCGCCCCTGGCGGTCCATTGCGCATACTTCTCCATGAAGCGCCGTACCGGCGTTTCCATCGGTTCCATCCCATCCTCCAGTTTTTTGCCCGCAGAAGTCGACTTCCGTGCCACTAGGCACTTTAGTATTATATCAAAATATTTAGTCTAAGTCAAGCAATAAGTGAGGTTTACGCCTCACCGCGGTAGCACGGGCGGCGTAATCCAATACTGCAAAAACACCAGGTTCAGGTATTGCCCAAACTTGTAGCCAACCTCTGGCAAAGTGCCCACCCGCTCAAATCCCAGCCGCTCCAGAAAACGCAACGAGGTGGCATTCTCTGCATCCACGCCCGCCACCATCACATGTTTTCCCATCCTGCGCGTGCGTTCCACCAGCTCGCCCACAAGCGCGGTGCCCACGCCCTGTCCGCGCGCTTCTCGGTCCACATGCACCGTGACCTCCACTGTGAAGCGATAGCCTGACCCACTCCGAAATTCGCCCACAGTCGCAAACCCCAACACGCGCTCCTCATTCACCGCAACAATTACGGGAAATCCGCGCTCCACCCGCCCGCGCCACCACGCCAGCCTCTCCGCTCGCGTCGCTGGATTGTCGTTGTAAATCGCCGTTGAGCTCGTCAGAACGTCGTTGTAAGTCGCCCTGATTCCCTCCATATCGCCCGCCTCTGCGTCCCGGATCTCCATCGTCTCCTCAAAGCCTGCATTGATCTCATGAATGTCGTGCTTCTGCTCCCAGCGCTTTTTGACTATAACCATGGAAAGACTTCAAAACCATGGATCCTTCCGAAAAGCGCGAGCTCCTCGAGTTCCTCAGGTCCGGCCGTCACGCCCTCACCGAAGCCTTGTCCGGCGTTGACGACAATCTCGCCGCACAGAAACCTCCTACCGGCGGCTGGTCCATCCTCGATTGCGTAGAACACATCACCGTGACCGAGGAACTCTTGGCGCAGCGTCTGCAGGCCGCCTACCCCGCCGATCAGTCCTACGAGAACCGCCCCCGCGAAGCGCGCTTCCTCGAACGCGCTACCAACCGCTCCCGTCGCATCGAGGCTCCGGAACCATCCCACCCCTCTGGCCGATACGCCAATGCCTCCGAGGCCCTCGCCGCCTTCGATTCTGCGCGCGGATCCGTCCTTCGCTTCGTCGACAACTTCGACGATGACCCGCGCTGCTGGATCACAGACCACCCCATGATCCAGGGCCCGGTCAATTGCTTCGAAATGCTCCTCATGATCGGCGCTCATCCCGGCCGCCATGCCAAACAGATCGTCGAGATCAAAATCAGCCTCGCCGGCTCCAGCCCAATGTCCCCGTCCCCGCGCTAACCCCGCTCTCCACGCCACCGCCTTACTTCGCCCTCGACTTCGCCGGCGTCGTGAGAGATGTCAAGAGGGTAATCCTGACTTTTCCCGCAAACCATTCATTCCGTTCGATCGATTTCCGGCATAGCTTTGCATCCTAATGCGCGCAAAAGAGGACAATAGAAATGGGCGAACTCTCGCAGGCAAAGCGCACCCGCTGCGCTGCCTCGCAGACTTGCCCCCTTGCCGTCTCACTGCATTTCTCAAAGGCTTGGACCGCCAGGCCCGCGAATGTGCGCATAAGTGGGGTTTAGAACGCACTTTTTCAGCTCTAACCAATTTGGAATCTTAAGGATAAGCGGCAAAAGAGGGTACCCCCCCCTCCCCCCCTCCCCCCGGGGTATACCTATTCGTAAAATCGCAATTTCGTGCTGCAAAAACTTGACCGGATCAACGGTGCCAGGTTGGCTCAAACCGCCCACACCGCTTCAATCGGCAGTGAACCTGTGAACCTGTGAACCTGTGAAACTGTGAACTTGTGAAACTGTGAAACGGTGAAAGGAACTTCCCCGCAAAGCACAGCGGTCTGGACAAAGAGCACCACGCGAAGCTCCCGCCCGGGCGGCTAGCGCCCTTCGAGTGCCGTCTTGGCTTGGGCATCGAAGATCTTTGCGTTAAACCAGTTCGGATAGGTCGGTGCCACGCGCGTCAACGAGTCGAGCATCGCCAGTTCCTCTTCGGTCATTGCCCAGTGCGCCGCCGCAAGGTTGTCCTCAAGCTGTGTAATCTTGCTCGCGCCCAGCAGAACGGAACTTACTCCCGGACGCGTCATCAACCATGCAATCGCCACCTGCGCCGGCGTCGCGCCGTGCCCGTTCGCAAGAATCCGGACATGATCCAGCAGGTCATAGCCGGCCTCTCGGTCAAACGGCAGAATGTCGAATCCAGTCAGCCTGCCGCCGTCGCCCTGCGGATTTTCGCGTGAATATTTTCCGGTCAGAAATCCCCCGGCCAAGGGACTCCAGACCAGCAGCCCAATTCCCGCCTCAAGAGCGAAAGGAACGATCTCGTGTTCAACATCGCGGCCAACCAGCGAGTAATAAACTTCCGCAGCCTTGAATTGTGCCCAGCCGTTCTGGCGCTGCATTCCCAGTGCCAGTGCGGCGCGCCACGCTGGCCAGTTGGAAAAGCCGATGTAACGCACCTTGCCCTGCCGCACCAGGTCATTCAACGCTTCAAGGGTCTCTTCGATCGGCGTGTAAGGGTCCACGCGATGCACAATGTAGAGATCGATATAGTCGGTGCCGAGCCTGCGCAGGCTCGCTTCTGCCGAGTCCAGGATGTGGTGCCGCGAAAGCCCCGTGTGCACCAGGGCTTCGCCGGTTCTAAAACCCACCTTCGTGGCGAGAATAATGTCTCTCCGCCGCACCCCAAGTGCCTGCGCCAGCATCGACTCCGATTGCCCGCCTGTGTACGCGTCGGCAGTGTTAAAGAAGTTCACTCCGTTTTCAATCGAAGCAGCCACCAGTCGATCTGCCGCTGCCTGGTTCATCTTGGCAATCGAAGCCATCACGCCTTCACCTGCGCCAAATGTCATCGCGCCAAACGCCAGCTTCGATACCAGCAGGCCGGTATTGCCCAGTCTTGCGTAGTGCATGCGGCACATCCCCCTTGCAGACACAATAGACGATGGAGCATACGAGCATGCAGTTGTGCAAACCCAACCAGGACAGCGTGCCGGCATTTCTCCCGAAAGCCGCTCAGAACGGCGGGGAGCGCCTCGACGGCCTTATGCGATACTCAAAAAGGCATGTATAAGCGGATTATTCTCAAGCTTTCAGGTGAAGCACTGGCCGGACCAAAGTCCTTTGGCCTCGACACCGAAAAGGTCGCCGAAATTACCGGCGAACTGGCCGAAGTGCACGCACTGGGCGTAGAGATCGGCATCGTCGTCGGCGGCGGCAATTTCTTTCGTGGGGTTGCGCAGCAAGCCAAGCAAATGGATCGAGTAGCAGCCGACAACATGGGCATGCTCTCCACTGTGATCAATGCGATCGCGCTGCAGGACGCGCTGGAAGCCCGCGGAGTCCAGTGCCGTGTCATGTCTGCGGTCTTCATGAACCAGGTCGCCGAACCGTACATTCGGCGTCGTGCCGTGCGTCACCTTGAGAAGGGCCGCGTCGTCATCTTTGCCGCTGGCATCGGCAATCCCTTCTTTTCTACCGACACCGCTGCAAGTTTGCGCGCTATGGAGATCAAGGCCGACGTTCTGTTGAAAGGCACCAAGGTGGAAGGTGTCTACAACGCGGACCCCGTGCTTGTGAAAGACGCGGTCAAATACGACCACATCACCTACATGGACATCCTCAAGCAGGGCCTGAAGGTGATGGATCTTACCGCTGTGAGCCTGTGCAAGGACAATAACCTGCCCATGATCATCTTCAACATGAACCAGCCCGGAAATATTCGCCGCGTTGTGCAGGGAGAAAAAGTGGGATCGCTGGTGACGGCGTAGCCTTCAACTCAGAGTTCAGTTCCCGTCGTTCTCACGAACCTGCGGCCGGCTGTCTCGTGGCGCTTCTCGGAGTCGTCTAAGAGCTTGTGGAACAAAGTAAGCCAGCTCCGCTGAAAGCGCTCACCGGTCTGCGCTGTTTCGCAGCCCTCAACATCGTCCTTTTCCATTTCTCCAATCCAAATTGGTTTGGCATCTTTGCCCCCGTCGTCAACGCAGGCTTCGCCTCGGTTAGCTATTTCATCCTGCTGTCCGGGTTCGTTATGTCCTACAACTATGCGGCGCGCGGTCGGGCAGGGAAGCTTGATGTGGTCCGCTACTACAAGGCGCGCTTCACCCGGCTTTACCCCATTTACCTGCTCAGCCTCATTCTCGCCTGGCGCATGATTCCGCAGGAGTGGATCGCGCACACGCACGGCATGTTCTGGGCGGGCATGGTCCTGTCGCCGCTTCTGCTGCAAGGCTGGATCCCGGAGATCGCCACATTTCTCAACACGCCGGCCTGGACCATGTCTGCCGAGGCGTTCTACTACCTCATCTTTCCCTGGATGGCTCGATGGAAAAAACCGGAGCGCATCCCGCCGCACCTGGCGAAGATGTTCGGCCTTTGGATGCTCGGACTCCTTCCCGGAACTCTCTACATCCTCTTCAACCCGGATGGCATCGCCCACCCGGATCGTTTTAGCTACGGTCCTTGGCTGCAAGCGTTGAAGTACACACCATTGCCTCACCTCGCCAGTTTCACCTTCGGCGTGCTCCTTGCAGAACTGGACGAAGTGATGCTGCGCTCGAGCCATCTGCGCCTGTTTCTCGGCATCTTCGGATTCGCAGCCGCATTCGGTCTGCTCTCACTGGGTCCGCGTGTGCCCTACGCCCTCTTGCACGATGGCTTGTTGATGCCTCTCTTTGGCTGCATCATTCTGGGACTGGCGGGAAATAACGTATTGGCCTACGCCATTGGCTCGCGGCCCCTGGTCTTCGTGGGCGAGGCCAGCTATTGCCTCTACCTGCTCCACTTCAATATGTGGAACCTGATTCACGACACGCATGTGCTGGACCATCTGGGATTGGCGCGCTTTGATCCATGGATCAGCTACGTCCTGCTGATCCTCATGGCGCTGCTGGCTCTGCACTTCATCGAAAAGCCGGCGCAGCGCCTCCTGCGCAAGTGGATGGGTGCCTCCGGGTGAAGTTGGAGCACAGCAAAAAGCCCAGCCGTTGCGGCTGGGCTTCTCTGTTTACTTGAGCCGATCGCTACGGAGCGACCTCCTGCGTTGAGTGGTTGCCATGCGGCACAATCACGATTGCCGTGGGCTTCTCCGTTGACGGATAGGGCGTGGCCTGCGTCTGCGTAAGAGTTCCAGTGTTCGGGTCGAGCCGGAATCCAGAGATGGAATTCCCCAGGAAGTTGGCGGTGTAAACATAGCGGCCAAGTGCCGGATCGATCGCCAGCGAAAGCGGCTGGGTATCGGTGGAGTTGGTCGCGCTTCCCGTGGGATTTACCGCCGCCGAAGGAGTTCCGTCGGGCAAGCTGATCACATATGCCGAAACCGACGAGTCCAGTGAGTTGGCGACATACATGTACTTGCCGCGTGGATCGATCGCTACCGACGTCGGCTCGTTCCCGGTGCGGAAGGGTCCGTTGATCAGGAAGTTCAGGATGTTGCCGCTATCAATTCCGTACCCGATCAGCTGATTCGAGGCAAAGTCCGTAATGTAAACAAAGCGATCGGTCGGGTCGCTGGTAATCGCGCTCGGCTTCACGCCGGCCTGGTAAGGGCTGCCACTGGCGGGCGTGAGTGCGCCGCCTGAACCAATTGCAAAGCTGTAAACCCAACCAGGGTGTGCTGAACTGCTCGTCGTCCCTCCGGGATTGTAAGACGATTGGTCATACACAGTCGCGAAAACGGCATTCCCCTGAACAGTCGTGTTGTTGGCCAATACGGCCACCCCAGTCGGCACCACGTGGTCGCTTGCGTTCCCGGGAATTGTCAAAGCTTCTTGGGCCGCTGCAGAACCGATCGTGCCCGAAGATAGCGCGTATTCAGTCAGCGTTGCAGTTGTCGAACCCGACATGACATAGAGGTACGTTGATTTTGTGTCGACGGCCAGTGCAGTCGGTGGAACGGTCAGTGTCAGCGTATCTTTCGACGTCAATGTGCCATTCGAAGCCACCGCGAAATGCACCACGGTGTCATCGCCGGAATTCGCGACATAAAGATTCTTGTAGTCTGACGAGATAGCCATGGCTACCGGCGCAACACCGCCCGCAGAAACCGTGGCCGCGCCCTTGCGCAGTGCGCCTGACTCAGAATCCACTGCCCAGACACTGATTTGTCCGTCGGCGCTTGAACCGTTGGTTCCTTGGCTGGCAAGGAACACGTAGTCGACTGTGACCAGCTGGCAGGCTGTCATCAAGGTGGCCACTAAAAGGCCGAATGAAGAGACCAGAAAGAGCTGGCTCAATTTGCTGAACTTCATGCGCTTCCTTCGTCGAGGGCTGTCCAAGGCGAGCCCGCAAAGTGCTGTTTCGTTTGCCCCGTCCTTCGCGTCAAAGCCCTGTCCGGGGAGAGTTTCTGTTGTTCGGCAAAAGCCCGCGCAAATCAATTGTGCGCAACGCCCCTGCACCTGCTATGCATTCAAGCGATCACTTCTTTGCAGCCCCGTGCGTAACGGCTGCAACCGCCGTCGGATTCGCGTTGGATGAGTAAGGCGAAAACTGGGAGTTCAACAGGTTGCCCGTCGTGGCATTCAGCTGAAAACCCGTAACGCTGTTCCCCAGAAAATTCGCGGTGTAAACGTACTCGTTGAGCGATGGGTCGATTCCAATGGCCACAGGTTGCGTTCCCGTGGTGAACGTGCCCACCGAGCTGAGCGACCCGCTCGATGACGAATACACCGTCACATTCGAGTCGAGCGAATTCGCCACGATGACCCAATTGCCTGTTGCATCTGCCACCACTGCCGCGGGACCATTCCCAGCCGGATAAGGGCTGCCGTTCACCGGAGAAAGCACTCCACTATTTGCCGCATACGCTAAAACAGTGCCGCTCAAATAATCCGCCACGTAGACATTGTTGCCTCCCGGGCCGCTTGCAATCGCCGAGGGATGCGAGCCTGCCGCGAATGGCACTCCATTGTTCGTGGGCGAAAGCGTTCCGTCCGAATTCACCGCAAATCCGAAGACATAGCCCGCATTGGGACTGACGCTGGTGTCGTACGCAGTCACATAGACATACGATCCAGAGGCCGCTGCCGCAATGGCCGTTGGAGCCAGCACGTGTGTAGGATTCGACGGCAACGTCAACGGCCAGTAACTGGCGCTGATGTTCGTGTTCACGATCGGCGCGCCCAGCGAGTCGGCGGGCTCACTCGGCGTCAGTGCCTTGGCTTGCGACGCTGAGAGGATCGGGAAAACTGCCACTGAACCGGAACAGGGAGCTGCCGTTGAGCAGGTAGGCAAAGGCTGATATGTGTCCGCAACGAAAAGAAAGTTCCCCGATGCTGCAACTGCCAGAGGAAAGACGCCTGGAGTATTCACAGTGTTCTGGGGATACAGCTTTCCATCGTTGCCAATGATGAATTGAACAATCGTGTTGTCGTCCTCATTCACAACATATAGGTCGGCCTGATCAGGAGAAGTGGCTTCTGCCACCGGATTACGGCCGCCGGAAGGAAAAGGCGATGCGGGGATCTTGCGCATTTTGCCCGACTCGGAATCCACTTCGAAGACGTCGACTTCGCCGTAATTGTTCGCACCCGCCGCCTTGGCGCTGCTTACGTAAACGAAATCCACGGTCAGGGTCCCACAGGCTGTGAGAAGTCCGGCCGCCAACAGGCTCACTGCGGAAACCAGAACCAGCTGGCTTGATCTGTTCAACGTCATGCGCATCTTTCTTCAGCGGGCTCAGCCGCGAGCCCCGTCATCCTTTATGAGTGTCGAGCCATGCCGGCCGGATCGTTATCCGCGCGTCGAATGCCCCGTTTCCATCTTCGGGAAAACTAAACCGCGGAGCAGAAATCCTGAATTCTCGGAACTCCCACCCCGCGCTCTTCGGTATTAACTGGTTCTGCCGGTTGCAAGGCACCATGCAGCCGGTCCCGACAGCGGGTAGGACTTATTTGCACTGCCAGGTAGGTTGTTCAGTACTCCGGAATTCTGATCAATCACTCGGCCAGTCACCGTGGAGTCGTTGAAATTGGCGGTGTAAATGAACTGGTTGGACGGATCCTCCAACATGCATTGCGGTCCCGCCCCGGTTCCGAACGGGCTGCCGGGAATCTCGCTGAGCTGGTGGGTCGAGGGGTCGATTACGTATCCAGTAATGCCGCTCTGTGAATTCGTATTGTTCGCATTCGAACCCTGGTTGGCAACGTACAGCCATTTCGCATTCGGAGCCGCAACGATTGCATAGATCGGGTTCGACTCAGCCACATCGTCCGCCACCGCCCCGCCTGTTTGCTGCTGCAGCGCGCCATTGGTACCCAGCGAATACGGCAGGATCTGGCTGGTCGCTCCGTTGGTCACCTGCGTCCCTTCGTTGTCGAGGACATAGATGTATCCGCCCGCGGCAACAATCGCAGTGGCCTGAGCGATGTTCAACGGCTGCGCGCTGTTCTGATTGATCGTCAACTGGCCATTCGTCGCGCTGTAGGAATACGGGAAGACCGAGTCGCCGCTGCCGGGGGTTCCGCTCAACGTGAGAATGATGTTGCTCGAATAAAGGAAATCAATCGGATTCGCCGGTACCGGGAAGTACGGCAGAGCTGCTCCGCTTGCCGCCGTCACCTGGGAATTGACCACCAGCGTCAGGCGCCCCGTCGTCGCATTAATCTGGAATGCGGTGATGTCGCCGCAGGAACTAACTCCCGCGCCCAGTGCAAGAGAGCAACTGGAGCTCGAGGGAGCAATCTGGTCCAGCACATAGAGATAGTTCCCTGATCCATCAAGAATGAGTCGGATCGGATTGATTCCCTGCGTGTAGAAGGTCTCCTGCGATGTCAGGATGCCATTGCCGCCAATCGCGAATTGCGTGATGTTTGCGCCGGTGCAGGGGTCCGCTGCCGTGCAGTCCGGAGTGCCCGCCGAGTTCCTGCCCCGGTTGAGCACATAGATGAATCGTCCGCCCGATAGAAGGACGGCGCGGCCTGGATTGGCTCCGCCTGATCCAATCGGCAGACCATGGATCGGCGTTAGAAATCCCTTATTATGGTCAATTTTGAAGCCGGAAATGATCCCGTCGCCGGTCGTCGCTGCGGTATTTGTTCCGGTGACATACAGGTAGCCTACCGAGTAGCTCTGGACGCAAGACGTAATCCCCAGGATGACACCCGCCGAAATGGCGATCATCAGAAGTGCCTTGCCGAATTTCGTAAACCTCATGCGATTCCTTCATCCTGGTTCGGCGAGCGCCGCCAAGTTTGTTCGTTCCGCAGCAGAGCTGGGTTGGGATGGGTCCCTGCTGCATTGTAAAAGGCGAGGGCTGGTTGTGCCTAGTTTGCTTGCCACCCCATGGCTCGCCGCAACTCCAACAAAGTTCCGGTAGTTGCACCCGGTTCGTGCCGCCCGGGCTCCGGATCATGTTTGGTTGCGGCACTTTGCTGACGCGATTGTCTTTTTGGACTCCTTTGGAGAGCGAAAGGTCATCGGGACGCAGAGGCGAATTCGACGCTTCCCGCCAGGAATGAGTTCCTTGCGCGGGACCTCCCTGAGGCGCCGGAGGGCGCCTTTTGAGCCGCCCCCAGACTATCGCCGGCACCTCACCACACTCGGCAAGAATTCTCAGGATACATTGGCTGCCCTTTCTTGCATCCAAAGGCTTCGCCGAACCCTTCAAAATTCTGCACCGTCCCGTTCACACGCCAGCGGCCTGGCGAATGCGGATCCACCAATGCCCGCTGCCGCGATTCCTGCTCGGTCTGGTTCTGGCACCAAACCTGCGCGAATCCAAGAAAATAGCGCTGCGCCTCGGTATATCCATCAATCTTTTCTTCCAAAGATTTGCCCTCCGCCGCCAATGTGTCCTGCAACGCGAGATAGGCAATGCGCAACCCACCGTTGTCCGCCGTGTTTTCACCCAGCGTAAGCCTGCCATTCAGCTTTTGCGCAGCGACATCGTCATGGGCCGGCGCCGTTTCAAAGCCGCTATATTCATTGGCAACACAATCGGTGCGCTCGGTGAATGCCTTACGATCGGCTTCGGTTTGCCATTCGCGCAAATTGCCCTTGCCGTCGAATTTCGACCCCTGGTCGTCGAAACCATGCGTCATCTCGTGTCCAATCACCACTCCGATTCCACCGAAATTCACCGCAGGATCAATATTTGCGTCAAAAAACGGTGGCTGCAGAATCCCGGCAGGAAAATTGATGTCGTTCATTGACGAGTCGTAGTACGCGTTCACCGTCGGCGGCGTCATGCCCCATTCCTTCTCATCCACCGGCTTGCCAAGATGGTCGAGGTTCCACGCCATTTCGAAAGTCGCACTGCGCTCCAGGTTCCCGATCAGATCGTTGCGATCGACTTTGAGCGCATCATAGTTGCGCCATTTCTCCGGATAGCCGATCTTGTTGCGGATCATGGATAGCTTTTCCTCGGCCGCTTTCTTCGTCTCGTCGCTCATCCAGGGCAGAGTCTTGATGTCTTCACCTAGCGCCTTTTCCAATGCTGCTACCAGCTGGTCCATGCTGGCTTTGGCAGCTGGCGGAAAGTTTTCCTTCACCCAGTCCTGACCAACTGCCTCGCCCAGAGAACGGTCCGTCATAGTGCTGCACTGCTTCCACCGCGCCTGCGGTTCCTTTTGCCCAGCGAGCGTCATGCCAAAAAACGCGAAGTTCTCGTCGAAGAACGCTTTGGGGAGGTTGATGGCTTCGCCGTGAATTGCATGCCAGCGGAAGTAGGACTTCCAGCTTTCGATCGGCTCTGAGGAGACCAGCGTATTCACTGCTTTGAAAAAGTCGGGTGTGGCCACGTTCAAGGTTTCAAAATGGCCAATCTTCACGTCCTTAAAATATCCGGAGAAGTCCAGGCTTGGCGCAAGTTTCTCAAGGTCAACAAGCGTGTAAATGTGGTACCGGTTTTCCGGGTTGCGAAGCTCCGTGCGGCTCATCGACGCCTTGGCCAGTGCAGTCTCAATTTCCAATACCGCCGCAGCTTCTTTTGCAGCCTGCTCGGGACTGTCGCCGGCCATGGCGAACATCTTTGTAACATGGGCAACATATTGCTGCCGGATTTGCTTGAATCGTGAATTGTCCACCAGGTAAAAATCGCGGTCGGGGAGCGACAAGCCACCTTGCCCAAGCACAGCAATCTGCTTCGTCGAGTCCTTGTCGTCCTGCTGGACGCCGAAATTGAAAAGCGGGCCGCCCCTTCCATCCGCATCGAGTTCGCCCATCAGCTTCCCAATCTGTTTGCCATCTTTCAGGTCCGCAATCAACTTCATACCGGGATTAAGAGGCGTAAGCCCTTTCTGCTCGATCAGGTCCGTATTCATACAAGCGGCGTAAAAATCGCCAAACTTCTTCTGCAATGGAGTTTTGGGATCTTTAGCCGCCGAATCCAATTCCTTCCAGACCAGATAGCGATTGCGCTCCTGCACTGTGGAAAAGGAACGCGCCCACCGAACTTGATCCGCGGGAATCGGGTTGCTTTTCATCCAGTTCCCGCAGGCGTACTGGTAAAAGTCGTTGCACGGATCGACTGTCTTATCGATTGCAGAGGCGTCAAAACTGCCCACTGCCGGGGGTGGCGCCGGTTTGGAATCGTCTGTACCGGGAGCAGAAGACTGGCCGAAAGCTGCACTGCTGGCGAGAAGCAGCAAAGTAACAAATGGATAGCATTTCATCAGAGTTCCTCTCATCGAAAGGGGCTCCGGTCACAAGGGCTGCCAGCTCGGTGAGCGCTGGAAAAGACAGCCCGATGGAGCCGGATGACGTGGCGCCAGGCGCCCGCAACATTGCCTAGCAGGCTATCACGCGCAAAGCGCTGTTCGGCATGTACGTGACGGATGGTGCTCGCGCTGCTGTGAAATTGTGCGCCACTTTCCCATCGTCAGCTTTCCCGGGCAGGGAGTATGCTGCACCCCGTGCCCCGCCCGCTGCTCGAAAGCGGTCCCCGGTGCAGGAGTCACACCATGCGCATGATCATGAAAGTTAAATGCCCCAATGAACCCTTCAATACGATGGTCAGAAAGGGAACAATTGAGGCGACCATGAAGAGGGTGCTCGAATCCATCAAGCCCGAAGCTGCTTACTTTACCGAATACGATGGCCACCGCTGCGCAATCCTCATCGTCCAGGTAGCCAATTCCTGGGATATTCCAAAACTGGCCGAGCCCTGGTTCCTTGCAATGAATGCAGAAGTGCAGTTTCAGGTCTGCATGACGCCCGAAGAACTTGGCCGGTCCGATCTGAATTCGCTGGGTAGCGCCTGGGCCTGACGAATCAACTTTCAAATCACCGACGGCCCCCCGCCGTCTTTTTCCCATCTGGTACACTGCGCTGACCATCTCAAGTCAGCTTTTCGGAGCTCGTGCGCCCATGCAGATATCGCGTCATTCCGGCGTTCTGTGCCTCTTCGCTTTGGCGGCTCTTGCGCTCACCGCTCAGCAACCTGCGCCCTCCCGAACTCTGGTCCGCGCAGGACACTTGCTGGACGTGAAAACCGGTGTAATTGCCGATGCGCAGACCATCGTCGTCGTGGGCGACAGGATTCAATCCATCGAACCCACTGCGAAGGTGAACGCACAAGCAGGTGATTCGGTGGTCGATCTGGGCGCTCTGACGGTTCTCCCCGGCCTCATCGATGTCCATACCCACTTGACCGGCAATCCGGTATTCGATCCATATCGCGAACTGATCGAGACGGACGCAATGGATGCAATCAACGGAGTCGTCAACGCAAAGACGACACTGCTGGCCGGATTCACCACTGTGCGCAACGTCGGTGCGAGCGGCTTTGTCGATGTCAACCTTCGCGATGCCATCAATGCCGGCCAGGTGCCCGGCCCTCACATGCAGGTGAGTGGGCCCTTACTCGGAATTACCGGCGGACACTGCGATGAAAACCTGCTTCCGATCCAATACCACCAAACAGGCGACGGCGTGGCCGATGGCATCGCGGCCGTCCAGCATAAAGTGCGCGAAAACATCAAGTACGGCGCAGACCTGATAAAAATTTGCGCCACTGGAGGCGTTCTCTCCAAGGGAGATGATCCGCAGGCATCGCAGTTCACCCTCGAAGAAATGCAGGCGATCGTCGCCGACGCTCATCGCCTGGGCCGCAAAGTTGCCGCTCACGCGCATGGCGCTCAGGGCATCCTCTGGGCCACTGAAGCAGGCGTTGACTCGATCGAGCACGGCAGCTATATCGACGATGCGAGCATTGCCGCAATGAAACAGCGCGGTACCTACCTGGTCCCCACTCTCTACCTGGAGGACTGGATGGTTCAATCAGGTCATCTGCCGCCAATTTACGAGAAGAAAATGATCGACGTCAGCGCCGTGGCCAAGAGCCATATCCGCCGCGCCATCCAAGCAGGAGTCAAAATTGCAATGGGCACCGACGCCGCAGTGTACCCGCATGGCCTGAACGCCCACGAACTGGACGTCTATGTGAACCAGATGGGTATGACACCACTGGCAGCACTGCAAACGGCTACAGTCAACGCTGCCGACTTGATGGGATGGAGCGACAAAGCCGGTACCCTCGAGGTGGGAAAATGGGCAGACATGATCGCCGTGGAGAAGAATCCCCTCGTTGACATCCGGGTTCTTCAGGACGTGAAGTTTGTAATGAAAGCCGGCGTGGTTTATAAGGGCGGCGGCAAGTAAACAGCGCAATTGTCAGTGCACGCCTGTCGCATCTTTCCAGGCAATCTGCCACAGTTGAACCCTATCCGGTAGTTGACCCCGATAAGGACAGATTAGTAATCGGAACGGCGGTAGTTGGGGTTCACTGTGCGAACCTTGACCGTTTGCTGACGGCGCACCGAGCAGCCCTCGGCCAGAAGCGGAATGCCTTCAGCATCCTGCTCGCGCAGCAGCACCCATTGCCTTGGCTCTCGGGCCCGCGCGGCAGCCTTCGACTTGAGCAGTATCCGAAGGGAACCAACTGCGACCAGGGGAAACGCAACCAGCATAAAAAGATTGGCGTGTGGCATATGGCTGAACAAGGTTGACCAGCTACCTGTCATGATTGCTTCAATCACCGCGACCTCCGTTTTATCCGACTGCAAAGCATGCACGGCCCGGGAATTGGCCCTCTAGTCTATTGGTAGTCCTTCAGAGGTCTTCTTACTTTT
Organism: Occallatibacter sp.; assembly: GCA_035487015.1. Lineage (GTDB taxonomy): Bacteria > Acidobacteriota > Terriglobia > Terriglobales > Acidobacteriaceae > Telmatobacter. The sequence continues at coordinate 34,997 of DATHMP010000082.1, forward strand.
CGACCCTTGTCCTGCTCTCCCGGACCACCGGTGCATGTCTATGAACCAAAAATACGGCCGGCACTGTTTAGCAACAATGTCGCTTTTGGGTAGAGGTCGTGGCGCTTCCGTTTGAAGGCATCCCCCGTTGTAAGCAATTACCAGATTGTTACCCGCGGGTTTGGGGGCTTTAAGCCGCCCAACGACAATTTAGTCAACCCTCACGCATTTATGGCCTGTTGGCTGAGAACGGTGACGTCTACATGCCCATGCAGGAAACCTTCTTTGCCGGCAGGTTTGCTCAGTTGCGCGACCGCTCCGGCATTTCCTGGATGATCCTCCAAAAAAAGCCGATGAGCCCACGACCATAAAACCAGCATTTCAGGGGATATTCAGCGAATTGCATCTCCGTTTCCGGATATTCCGCGTGGCACTCAGGATTTGGGCCAGCGGGGCGAAATCCGAATCAGGTCCAATCCGCCCAGGTCTCGCACAGCAAAAACGGGCGACGAGGCCGGTACCGCGACGATCCCTCGCGCCGGCAAATCCAAATCGCCAAAGCCTGGGCTCGTCAGCCGAGCAGTGCCGGCTGCCGCGAAAAGGTAGGAAAGTCCCGGAAATTCTTCGTCTGTGCCGGTCATGCTCGCACTGGAACGGCTGACCTCGATAAGAATCCGCTCGACACAGAAATAGCCTTCATCCACCAAAACGGTGCGGTCGTTCAGAACACGCGGCTTCACTTTGCCCGACTGCGTAACCAGGCGCATCGCTTCCAGCGATTTCTCGATATGCAATTCCCGTGGGCGGCCGTAGTCATACATGCGGTAGGTAATGTCTGAGTTTTGCTGCGTTTCCAGCAGAATCGAGCCCGGCCAGATGGCATGGACTGTCCCCGCGTCCACATACACCATGTCATTTGCCTGAATCGGCAACATCTGCAGACTTTTCTCCAGCGTCCCGTCCTGGATCCCTTTGCGCACGTCTTCCACTGTGACGCCTGATTTGAGCCCGGCGGCTACCTGGGCGCCTGGTTCGGCAGAAAGAGCAAACCAGCATTCCGTCTTGCCGCGGGGCTGGCCCAACTTCCTCGCCATCGAGTCGTTAGGGTGAACTTGAACGCTGAGTTTCTCTCGCGCGAAAATCACCTTGATGAGCAGCGGTGAGCCCGAAACAGGCGCATTCTTCCCCAGCAGCGCTTCCGATGAGGTTTGAAAAAGAGCCCCAAGCGTCTCCCCTGCGTGCGGTCCGGTCGCGATGACACAATCGTCTCCGGTAAGCCAGACCTCTCCGATGGCGCCGGTTCCCGCGGGCATGTCATACCAGGGCTTCAGATCGGTCGATCCCCAAACGCGGGCAACGAAACGTGGTTCCACGCGAAACGGCGAAAGTGCTGCAAACACAGACTCTCCACGTGCGATCACAGTGCGCTCTGTCTTCCGAAAAAAGCCGAATCGTGCCATCCTCGTTGTCGCTCAAAGCCGGGTTTGTGATGACGAGGGCCCTGTACCGGCAGTTTCACTCTAGCAGATGCCCTTTGGCCATTTGGTCGATGCAAACACCCGAAATAGGCTCGCACGTCTCGTGGTTGAAACCGCCCCTTTGAAGCATTCGCAACGTATTCCTGATTGTCGAAAGCGTCTTTCCCTGTGTAGAGTTCCCTGTGCAGTTTGTTGGCGCTCGCCGACCCGCTCCAAAGTCGACAAAGGTCCGAGCAAAAACGATTTTTCTTCCTGATTGCCTCATCTTTTTGCCGCGCAAATTCGTCCCAAAGGGCAAGCCCCCAACTTAGGTGCTGCAGGTTCTATGCGGAAGGCGATTCTCCTCGGAATGCTCGTCCTGCTCGCCCAACTCTCGTGGGCGGCTCGCCGCGTCAATGAGTCACAGCTCGAAAATGTTCTGGCTGCCGGCGTAGCAGTTCACCGCACCGATATGGACGCCGCGCGCCAGGTTGGCGAGCTGGAGATGACTGAGCGTTTATCGCAGAAAGCCCTCGATCACTTTGCCGCGACTTTCAAGCTCGGCCCTCGCACAGCAATTGCCTTGCAGCTGCTCTCGGATCAGTCGGCGTTTCTCGATCCGCCCGCGGATGAAATTCCCGCGACGTCTCCTCCGGATGCTGCAGAACAGCAGCGCATGCTCGCTACTGCTCAGGCGTATGCCCTGCAAACCTGGACCCGCATGCCGAATTTCCTGGTAACCCGAGCGACACACCGGTTCGACGACGCCCCCCACGTGCTTGCCAAGGGCGACTGGCCCGTCAGCGCCGGATTGCAACTGACAGGCTCATCAAGCCGTCAGGTCTCATTCCGCGACGGAAAGGAAATTCAGGAGGAATTGCAGGACACAGCTGCCGGGAAGAATCACACTGAAGTCGGATTGCGTAGTTGGGGCGAGTTCGGCCCCGCACTCACAGTCGTCCTCACTGACATTGCAAATCAGAAGACCGCTTTCAGTCGTTGGGAGCAGACACCCGCCGGAATTGCCGCCGTATTTCGCTACGAAGTCCCGCGCGAAGCCTCCCATTACGCCGTTACTTTTAGTTACTCCACTGAACAAATCGTCGGGCGAACCCAGTTCGGCTACAGCGGCCACAATCGATCTCCCCAGCAGGTCGCGAATATTCCCAGGGAGATGGCAAACACCACCTATAACGAAACGCCCCCCTATCACGGCACCCTCGCCATTGATCCCGCTACCGGCGCGGTCCTGCGCATCACCATCGAAGCCAGTCTGAGCAGTGACGATCCTCTTCTGCACGCCGCCACCATGATCGAATACGGCCCCGTGTCGATTGGCGGCCGCGAATTTATCTGTCCCATTCGCAGTGTCGCAATCTCGCGGGAGCAGGCCTGGATGGCAGCCGCGACCTCCGGCGAGAACTCCCAAAAGGGAGGGTCGGGCGACTCGGTTTGGCAGGAGCCCCTCAGTCGTGCGGCCAATCAAACGGTTCTGCTCGTGAACGAGACGACCTTTACGGCCTATCGCAGGTTCGGCTCGACAGCACGAATCCTCGACCCCTCCGAGGTCGACACAAGCCGCAACGATGCGTCTCCTCTCAACGGCCCATCTGCGACGGGAATCGCCGCAGTCTCAGCCTCTCCGCAAAGCGGGCCTTCGCAATCTGCTTCGGCCCCAGCTTCGCTGTCCAACCCTGTCTCCACGGAAGCGGCTACCAGTTCAGCACCTCCATCCGCCGTCGAACCGGCGTCGCCCTCCGTTCCGCCTGCTGCCCCGACCGAAGCAGCGATTCCTGAGATCAGCATGGGGCCGGCCACCAGCTTGCCAGACAGCCCGGCGGGTCAGCCAAATCCCGAGTCGAGCTATTCGCTCAAAGTCACATCACGCTCCGTTGACGTTGGAGTCGTTGCCTTTGACAAGAAGGGGCACCCTGTCGCCGATCTGAATCCCGCCGACATCGAAATTTACGACGATAACCGCAAGCAGGAGATTCGCTCTTTCAGGACAGCAGCAAATCCTGAGGCCGCGCCCCCTTCTCGTGAACCTTTACCGCTCCAGCAACCCGAAGCCATCTTCTCCAATCGAGCTGCCGGTTCCGTCGCGCCGGCTCCAACCGCATCGGTGTCACCCACTACTTCCGCTGGCGCCGCCATTCTTCTCATCGACGAAAGTCACATTGCCTGGGCAGACATGAGCTACGCGCGCTTGCAGCTTCTCAAGTTTCTTGGTTCTCTCGCGCCGGGCGAGCGAATTGGCCTGTATGCAATGAATGGGCTCGGCTTCCGCGTCGTGGCCGAAGTGACAACGGATCATCAGGCCTTGATCGCAGCGATGCGCAAGTTTATGCCTTCAGCGCAATCCGTTGCCGAGGCGCAGGACGAGGAGACACGGAACCGCCAGCACTTCGATGAGGTGCATAACGCCGCCGATCTGAATTCGGTGAACGGAAATCACATCGATGTCTCGGATGCGGATCAGCCTATCGACCCGCAACTCATGACCATGGGCGACGATCCTACGCGTTCGGCGCTCGTTATTCTTGCTCAGGTTGCGCGGCATCTGGCCGCGCTTCCGGGACAGAAGAAGCTTGTCTGGGTTTCAAGCGACAACGTCTTCGCTGACTGGGTGGACCAGGCAGTCGGAATTGAAAAATCGCCCAAGCCGATGACATCGTTTGTCCTTCGTGCGCAAGAAGCGATGAATGATGCGCACACGGCCATTTATCCGTTCGATGTGTCTCAACTCGAAGGCGGAGCCATTGCTCCTGACCTCCAGCACCAGAACGTGCAGCTGAACCAGGCCTCCGCAGACAACGCAGGTCTCGGCGGAGGAACTCTCGCGTCGCGCAACGCCGGCCCGGGTCGCATCGATGCCGCAATGAGTCAGGACATACATCCCGTCCAGGGTCCTGTCAGAGACGTTGCTGCGGCCACCGGAGGTCGGGTGATCCGTCGCAGCGGGGACCTTGCCGCCCAATTGGATGGCATCGTTGCCGACGAACGTGCGACCTATACGGTGAGCTTTTCTCCGCAGGGACCGGCAGATGGGATGTATCACAAGATCGAAGTCAAACTCGTCGGGCGTCGCGGCGTCACACTGCGCTACCGCACCGGCTACTTCTTCGATAAAGAGCCGACAACTCTGCGCGAACGCTTCCAGCGGGCACTGTGGCGGCCCGAGGATGCAAGTGAAATCGCAGTTACTGCCACCGCTTCGCCTCAAACCGGCGGCGCCAACGTCAAGATCAACATCGCAACGGCCGACCTCGGCATGGAGCAGCGTGCAGGTCGCTGGCTCGACAAACTCGATATTTTCTTTATCCAGCGCGACGATGCGGGAATTCACGCCCAGGTCGAGGGCCAAACTCTCGGGCTGCGCCTGAAAGGAGAAACCTATCAGCGGTTGGTTCCGGGCGGGGTTCCCTACGCGCATTCGGTCTTGCTGAAACCTGGCGCCGCATCGCTCCGCGTCCTGGTCGTGGACGAAAATTCTGGGCGCATGGGGTCTGTCACCATCCCAGCCTCCACAATCAATGGCCCTTCATAAACTTGCAGTGCGGTTTGAAACGTCACATCCGGGCACGCTCGAATGCACGTAAAATGAGCGCGCTGAAAATCTCGGGGAGGAATACTGATATGAAGAAGTTGGGTTGGATCCTGGCACTGGCGCTGGCAACAACACCTGCGTGGTGCGCTAAGAAAATTACGGTAGCCGAGCTCAAAGACACGCTCGCTTCCATGCACCGCGATAACAAAAGCGACACCGACGTCGCCAATGCGCTCAAGCAAGTGGAGCTGAGCGAAGAGCTCACGCGGCCGACGATGAACAGCCTGGTAGGTGACGTACCCGGACCTCTGTCAACGGAACAGATCTACGTGCTTGAGGCACGGAGCGCCATGCTCCCGCCGCCGCCACAGGATATTCCCACCGCCGCCGCGCCGGATGCCGCTACGCAAAAGGCCATGCTCGACAAAGCCGCAGGCTACGTAAGCAAGACCTACACGCAATTGCCCGCACTCACTGCTACCAAGACCACCGTCCGCTTCCAGGATAACGTCGAGGCAGCCGCATCTGGCTCCGGGTTGAAAGGCGGCGCACAGGATGTTTCCACCGGCTCAGCTTTTGTGAATCCTTTCCAGTTCATTCACTACATCAACTCATCTGACCTTTCTGTAGCAAGCAATCATGGCGCAGAGCAACTGCCATCTGAAAAGGACAAGACGCCCTGGGGCGCCAACAAGATGATCGCTTTGCAGGAGCCCGACCCAAGCGTTGGTTCAATTTTCAGTGAAGCCCAGGAAGCAGGGGATATCAAGTGGTTGCGCTGGGAACTCGTCAATGGCAAGCAGGCCGCCGTCTACACCTTCACGGTGCCGAAGAAGAAAGGACACCTGGATGTGAACGTTTGCTGCTTCCCGGACGTGTCCCAGGCTGGCGTCGCAAACTTCCATTCTGCATCCCTGCCGGGAAGCCGGGGCGGCGCCTCGGGCAACTTTCAGACTGCAACGAACTGGCACAACTACAAGGCCTCGGTGCCCTACCACGGCGAATTGTTCATCGACCCGGACACCGGCATCCTCGTCCGCGTGAATGTCCAGGATGAATTAAAGCAGTCCGAAGTAGTGCACCAGTTGGACGAGCGCATTGACTACGCACCTGTAACCGTGGGCAGCAGCACGCTGGTCGTGCCTGCGCGAACCATCATCAGCACCGAAGTGGTGCCGAATGGCGATTCCGGTGCAGCGGGCGCGTTTTCCATTCGCCGAACCCTCTTCACCTCGGAATACAAAAACTACCAAATCGCCGGAGGGAAGTAACTCTTCCCAACCCACCCGCGCGGCGAGTTGTTTCGACAGCCGCCGCGCCACAGTTCGAGGTATAAGTGTTGGGTAAAGTTTTTGGTGGAGTTTTGATTCTCTGCGTGCAGCAGCTGGCGGAGATTCCAGCGCTGGCATCATGCGCCATATGCTGGTGAACTTCGAGTGAGCCAGGTTCACCCGCACCAAACAAAACGGGCAACCGCGTGTTCCGGCTGGAAAAGCAATAGCAGTCCCGTTATCCTCAGTTCCATGCCGCACTCCATCGTGTTCGATCACATGTTCCAGTTGCCGCTTCCGGTGCTTGAGAAGCTGCTGCGCCCGGTCGTTGTCTACCTCGTGCTGGTTTTGTTGTTGCGCATCTTCGGCAAGCGCGAACTGGCGCAGCTCAATCCCTTCGACCTGGTGGTGCTGCTCTCGCTCTCCAATACGGTGCAGAATGCCATCATCGGCGACGACAACTCAGTCTCCGGCGGGGTCATCGGTGCATGCAGCCTGCTCGCCATCAACTGGCTCGTTGTGCGCATCCTGTTCCGCTCGCCCAAACTGACGCGCCTGCTCGAAGGTCGCGCAGCTGTCCTCATTCGCAACGGCCAAATCGATCGCAAAGCGCTCGCGCGCGAATCACTTACCAAAGCAGAACTCATCGAGGTCATCCACCGCCAGGGTTTCGAGCACGTAACTGAAGTGAACCGCTGTGAACTCGAACCGAACGGCACGTTTTACGTCGAGGCATTCGATCCCTCCACCGACGACAAGCGCCATTCAGAACTGCTCGCAAAGCTCGATGCTCTCAGCAGGGAAGTCGCAGCACTCCGAACGGGAATAGCCGGGGCGTGAGCTACCGAAGGACAGAGATCAACCGTGTGAATCACTCCCACTCAATAGTGCCCGGGGGCTTGCTGGTAATGTCGTAGACCACGCGGTTGATCCCGCGCACCTCGTTCACAATGCGGCTGGAGATCCGTTTCAGCACTTCGTAGGGCAGCGGCGTCCAGTCAGCCGTCATTCCATCCTCTGAATGCACGGCGCGTACCGCGGCAGTGTAAGCGTACGTACGCTGATCGCCCATCACACCCACGCTCATCACCGGCAATAGCACGGCAAAACTCTGCCAGATTTTCGAGTACAGTCCCGCCGCCTTGATCTCGCTCACAACAATATCGTCCGCTTCCTGTAGCAGCGCCACACGATCCTCGGTCACTTCGCCAAGGATGCGCACCGCCAGTCCCGGGCCAGGGAACGGCTGCCGGCCGAGAACATCCTCGGGCATCCCCATGTCCCGCCCGATGCGCCTCACCTCGTCTTTAAACAAGTCACGCAGCGGTTCAATCAGCTTCAACTTCATGCGCTCTGGTAGACCACCCACATTGTGGTGGCTCTTGATAGTTTGGCTCGGGCCTTTCACGCTGCTCGACTCAATCACATCGGGATAGAGCGTGCCCTGCACCAGCCAGTCCACGCCCCCCGTCTCTTTTGCGATCCGCGTTGCCTCATCGTCGAAAACCGCGATAAATTCCGCGCCGATTCGTTTCCGTTTCGTCTCAGGATCCGTCACGCCGGCAAGCTGCGCCAAAAATCTGTTGCTCGCGTCAACCGCAACAATGTTAAGCCCCAGTTTGTCGCGTAGATTTTTTTGGACGCTCTGAAACTCGTTCTTGCGCAGTACGCCATTGTTCACAAAGATGCACGTCAACTGGCTACCGATCGCCTTGTGGACCAGCACCGCCGCGACCGATGAGTCGACCCCGCCCGATAGCCCGCAGATCACATGCCCTTTGCCGACCTTCTCGCGTATTGAAGAAACAGTGGTCTCAATAAAGTGCGCTGGAGTCCAGTCGCCGCGAGCTTCGCAAATCGAAAAGACAAAGTTCTTCAAGAGCTGCGGCCCCAGCGGCGTGTGGTGCACTTCCGGATGAAACTGCACTGCCCAAATGCGGCGATCCTCGTTGGCAATGCCCGCCAGTGCGTTGGATGTCACGGCGGTTCGGTGGAAGCCCGCGGGCAGTTCCAGCGCCTCATCGCCATGGCTCATCCACACATGCATCGACTCGGGCAAATCCTTGAAGAGCGGCGTGGAACGATCTTCCAGCGTTACATCGGCATGGCCGTATTCGCGCTTCGGTGCGGTGCGCACCTTCCCGCCCATGTGGTGGACAATGAAGTGAAGGCCGTAGCAGATCCCCAGCATCGGCGCATCAAGATGCAGCAGCGCAGGATCGGCCGCCGGTGCGTCCGCGTCATACACCGACGATGGGCCGCCCGAAAGAATAATGCCAATCGGCTTGTACGCTTCAATTTCAGCCAAGGGCGCAGTGCAGGGAAGCACAACGCTGAAAACGTTCTGTTCACGGATGCGTCGTGCAATCAGCTGCGTATACTGCGAGCCGAAGTCGAGGATTACGATTGTTTGGGTGTCCACGTTCCAGTGTGGCAGGAGGGCTGGCCGACTGTAAAGAACTGGCTTGCGTCGACCGGCGGTCCTTGCCTTGTCACGCTCAATCCGGCCATGATTTCATGGCTCCTCAGGCGATTTCCCCTGCCTGGCACAATTTCGGATCGATCCGAGCCAGTCGCCTGCCGCATCCGGAGGTTTTCATGAATTTGTTGCAAAGCATGCCGCGCATTACCCCGTTCCTCTGGTTCGACACGAATGCTGAAGAAGCCGTCGACTTTTATCTCACCGTCTTCAAGAACTCGCGCAAGATGGACGAATTGAGACGCAAGATCGACGATCCCAGTGGAAAAGCCGGCACCATCCTCACCATCGGCTTTGAACTCGACGGCGTTTACTTCACCGCTCTTAACGGTGGGCCCTTTCACAAGTTCAATGAAGCTGTCTCCTTCGTGATTCGCTGCGAGAACCAACAGGAAATTGATTACTACTGGGAGAGACTCGCTGGCGTCGACGGCGAAATTGCCTGCGGTTGGCTCCGAGACAGATTTGGCCTCTGTTGGCAGGTGGTTCCGGCGCAAATCGCGGAACTGATCAAGCATCCCAAAGCCATGCAGGCCATGATGCAGATGAAAAGGCTCAATATCGCTGAACTGGAGCGAGCCGGACAGCCTTGAATTCCAGCCGGAATTCTGGGAAACGTCCCTCTATTCACCTGCGCTGGGCGCTGCGCCGACCAGCAAAATCGGCGCGGTCGGTGTTTGCGATCCTTCTGCACGCTCCAGCGTCACACCAAATGCCTTGGCCGGCACACCGCTGGGCAGCGTCGGCAACACCACGCTCGCGTTGCCTGCCGCATCGGGCCTGAAAAGTCCCGCCGGAATCGGCGCCTGGCCGTTCGCCGGGATCACCCACAACTCGTAGGTCTTCTCTGCCGGAATTGCAGCCAGATTGTTTCCCTGGAACAGCAGTCCACCCGTTGCTGCGAGATAAACCGCGCGACCGCTCGGTGCCGGATGTGCATTGGCCGCAGTCAGTACCACGTGTTGCGCCTCTTTAGCCGTCAGCAAATTCAGCACCTGCTGTGCCCGGGCATTCGCCGTCGTCTCCTGCTGAAGCTGATCGGATTTCGCTTTCAGTTCTCGATTCAGATCGCCATTCTTCAGCATCAGAGCAAAGGCCAGCACCAGCATCGCGGCTACTGCCGACCACTGAATCGACGAGTAAACGCGCCGCACCGGCTTTGCAGTGTCGATGGAAGTGACATTGGATTCCGAGTACTTTTTCGCCGCATCTGCGGCTATGCGATCCGCAAACTTCTGCCTCGCTCCTTCTGGCACAGGATGCTGTTCGACGCTCAAGGCCAGGAGCGCGAGATCCCCTGCTACCTCCGCCGCTTCGTTCCTGCACTGTTCGCAGTTCTCCACGTGTGCGCGCACCACCGCAGCCTCCTCAGGGCTGAGGGCCTGCATCCCGTAGAGGCTCAAATCCTCCCGCGAAATGTGTGCGCGTTCTGTCATGCCTGTACTGCCTTTCGTAAAGTCATCAACGCTGTGCGAATCCGCGTCTTCACCGTTCCCAGCGGGTCCCCGGTCTTTTCTGCAATCTCTGCGTGCGTCAGTCCTTCAAAAAATGCCAGCTCTACTGATTTCTTCTGGTCGGTGGGCAGGCCTTGCATAACCTCCCGCACTTTTTCCATCATGCGCGAGCGTTCCACTTCCGAGGCAAGATTCGTGTTCGAGACCAGAATCACGTCCTCCACTGAATCGCTCGGCTTTCTGCGCCGCAAAACATCCACCGCCCGGTTGCGCGCAACCACGGCCAGCCAGGCGCCCAGCGATCCGCGACCTTGCACAAACGATTCCGGCTTCTTCCAGACCTGGAAAAAGACATCCTGCATCAGGTCTTCTGCCTGGCCTGTGTCACTCAAAACGCGCAGCGCTACGGAGTAAACCAGCCCCCCATACCTGTCGAACAATTCGGTCATTGCTTCCTGATCGTTCGTCTTCACACGCTCCAGCAACGCCGCATCGGCTGACGGCGAAACGCCGTTCCCCGTGCGAGCGGATGCTTCACTTTCATCGGTACGGCCTGGAGCCTTTACCGGATTGGAGGGGTCGTCTGTCATCGAGAAGAGGCGGTCAGGAAACCAAGACGTATTGTAGGGGGCAGTCCACGTAAAGTAAAAGAACGTCCCGCCACACTTCCTGTCCTTGTGCCTTTCTCATCACCCGTGAGCAAGAGATGTGAGCCCCGGCCTACGGCATACCTCGCATTCCGCTCCAATAGTCAAAGAACGAAGGCAAACTCTCTCTTGGATTGGTAAAGCGCATTTTTGAGCTGGAAGTCCCTTGCATGCCACGTTTTGCACCCCCGGAATGCCTTTCCGGCACCTGTCCCAGCATCCCCATGCCCTGTTAGCATCGAAGGTGACCGATGCAAACCAAAAAATTGAAGATTATCCCTCTCGGCGGGTTGGGCGAGTTCGGCATGAACTGCCTTGCATTGCGCTGGGAAGACGACATCATCGTCATTGATGCCGGCCTCATGTTTCCTGAGTCCGAGCTGCTGGGCGTCGACACCGTGGTGCCCGACATCACCTATCTCGTCGAAAACAAGCAGCACGTCCGCGCCATCATCCTCACGCACGGCCATCAGGATCACATTGGCGGCCTTCCCTGGTTGCTCAGCGAGCTCAAGGTCCCGGTCTATGCGACCGAGTTCACGCTTGCCTACGTCGAAGGCAACCTCGAAGAGAATCAGTTGCTCGATGAAACCGAACTCATCGAGATCACGCCGCGCGAAAAGTTCACGATTGGTCCCTTCACCATCGAGCCCATTCGCGTCACGCACTCACTCGTGGACTGCGTAGCCTTGGCCATCGAAACGCCAGTCGGCGTGGTGATTCATACCGGCGATTTCAAAATCGATCTTTCGCCACTCGATGGCAAACCCTTCGACCTTCATACTTTCGCCGAATACGGAAAACGCGGCGTGCTGGCATTGCTCCAGGACTCAACCAACGTCGAGCGGCCCGGCTACACTCCGTCCGAGTCGGTGGTACGCCCGCGCCTCGACGAAATTTTTGCCCGCACCAAGAAAAAGCTGTTCTTCAGTTGCTTCTCTTCCTCTATCTACCGCATCCGCATTGCCATGGAACTCGCGCGCGCCCACGGCCGCAAAGTCGCCGTGCTCGGCCGCTCCATGATGGAGAGCACTGAGATCGCGCAGGACCTCGGATATCTCGATCTACCGCCCGGCCTGGTCATCAATCCAGGCCAAATCCGCGACTTCCCGCCGGAACAATTGATGGTGCTCATCAGCGGCACCCAGGGCGAGCCCATGAGCGCGCTCAGCCGTGCCGCTGTCGACAACCACAAGCACGCCCGCGTCGATCCCGGCGACACCGTCGTGCTCAGCTCCCGCATCATTCCCGGCAACGAGAAAGGCATCTTCCGCGTCATCGATCACCTTTTCCGCCGCGACGCCAACGTCATCTACGACGACGGCCAGCACGGACTGATTCATGTCAGTGGTCACGGCAGCCAGGAGGAAATGCGCCTCCTTATCAACCTGGTCCGGCCCAAGTTCTTCATCCCTGTCCACGGCGATTACCGCTACCTGCGTCGTCATGCCCAGGTGGCCATGGAAACCGGCGCAGTCGAGCACGCCATCGTGATCGAAGATGGCGATGTTCTCGAACTAGACAAAAACGACGCTCGCAAAAAAGACAAGGTCACTGCCGGCCGAGTCCTCATCGATTCCGGTTCATCGATCGACGTGGTCGAAGACCTCGTCATCCGCGACCGCCGCATTCTCAGCGAAGACGGGCTGGTGCTGGCCGTCGTGGCCATCAACAAGCGCACCGGAAAGATCGAACGCGCGCCCGAACTCATCATGCGCGGATTCGGCGGCGCCGACATCAGCGACCAGGCCAGCGAAGTCGTGATCCGCACCCTCGATGGCCTCAGCGGCGAAGAGAAATCCGACTACGGCATGGTCAAGGAGAAAGTCCGTGTCGAGCTCAAGCGCCTCATTCAGAAAACCACCGGCCGCCGCCCCATGATTATGCCGGTCATCATGGAAATCTGATGAGCTTCGTTCGCTTCACTGTCGTTCGGTAAAATCCCTGCATGCGCCGCATCGTGCCTTCCTTCGCGCTCCTGGCCGCCCTTCTCGCTCCTGGCCTGCATTGTTTCGCCCAGGAAACCAAGGCGCCGCCGCCCGTCTGCTTGCCGACACCCAACCTTGACCAGCTCGCCTTGGCGATCGATGCCGCCGTCAGCGGTCCCGGGAACAAGGACCGCACATGCCTCCGCCAGGTTCTCTTGCCCCAAGCCCGCCTGAGCCCCGTGAACAAGGCTCCCGACGGATCCTTCGCACCGCGTCTTCTAACCGTCGACGATTGGATCAACGCCGTTGCCAAGCGCGGCAGTTCAGAGTTCTATGAGGTGCAGGTCAAAGTGAAAACGGAAACCTACGGCCACTTCGCCCATCTCTGGAGCACGTACCAAATCCGCCCCACCCCCGACGGCAAACCAGAAGTCACCGGCATCAACAGCATTCAGGCAGTCTTCGATGGGACAAACTGGCACGTCCTCTCCATCCTTTGGGAAGCGGATTCCACCGCAGGCCCTGTACCGGAGAAATATCTCCCATGACCACCGCAACCGACGCACTCGTTTCTCTTGAGTCCATTCGTGCCGCCGCTGCTCGCATAGCAGGAATCGCAGTTAAGACGCCATTGCTCCGCGCGCCATTTCCCGGTGTCTCCGGCGATGTCTTTCTCAAGGCCGAGAGTTTGCAACCCATCGGCGCCTTCAAGATTCGCGGCGCCGCCAACAAGGTCCTGCAGCTCTCGCCCGATGAAATCAAGCGGGGCGTCATCACCTATTCCAGCGGCAACCACGCACAGGGTGTTGCCTATGCCGCACGGGCCGTCGGTGCCAAAGCCGTGATCGTCATGCCATCGAACGCCCCTGCCATCAAGCGAGCCGCGACCATCGCGCTCGGGGCAGAAGTCATCGACGTCGGTCTCGCTTCCAGCGAGCGGCTTGCCAAGGCAGAGGAACTCGTCCGCAAACACGGCTACGTCGTCATTCCGCCTTACGACGACGAACAAATCATCGCTGGCCAGGCCACGTGCGGCCTCGAAATCGTCGACGAAATTCCCGACGTGGACCTTGTCCTCTCACCTGTATCCGGCGGCGGCTTGCTAAGCGGAGTCGCAGCGGCGGTTAAACAACTCCAGCCGAAGGCAAGAGTTTTTGGCGTCGAGCCTGAACTCGCCGGCGATACCGCCGAAAGCTATCGCTCCGGCAAAATCATCGAGTGGCCGGCCGAGCTCACCAGCCGCACCATCGCCGACGGTCTCCGCACTCAAAGCGTAGGCGTCCGCAACTTCGCCCACATCCAGACGTTCGTCGACGGCATCATCACCGTCACCGAAGCCGAGATTCGTGCGGCCATGCGCGCCATCGTCTCAGCCACCCGACTCGTGCCCGAGCCCAGCGGCGCCGTTTCCACCGCCGCTCTCCTGTTTCACGCCGCCGAACTCCCTCCATTCTGCAAGGCAGTTGCAATCGTAAGCGGTGGCAACGTGGCGCCGGACATGCTGGCCCAGGTGCTTACCGAAACAACCTAGGCGCGTCGTTGAACTATGATCTTTTCCGGGATGAGTCTTCGCTGTTCCATCTTTCGAATCTTTGCCGTCGCACTGCTGTCCTGTGCTTCGCTCACCGCCCTTGCCGACAAGCAACAGCCCGTCAAGCCCATGGCTGGCCCGCGGGCGACGGCCCTGCGCGTGACCTGGCTTTATATTTCTCCCGATAAGAGCGCGCAAAAGGTTAGCAAGGTCCAAATCGGCCGCGAAATGGTCGTCGCCGAAAAGAGCGGCCCTTGGATTCGTGTCTATGCGAACACCGACATTGAAGAAGAGCACACCAGCGACCAACCCATCTTTGGCAGCAATGAAACTCCGCCGCCTATCTCTGGCTGGATGGAGGCGAAGGGCGTCATCGTCGAAAATACCCCTAACGGCGACCAGGTCTTGATGGGTGCCGCTGCCAACCAGGAGGCAGAGGCCAATGATCCCAGGGGTGCAGCAAACGCCGCGCGAAGTGCCCATCTGCTCTACCGTCGCCTGGTCGAAATGTTTCCAAATTCACCCCTGGCTGGTGATGCCGCGTGGCGGGCCGCCGACATTCTCTGGCAAATTCAGAAAAGCGACTTCGCTTCGCTTCCGTCTTCCAAAGAGCGCGATCCTTACCTGCGCGATCAGATGGATGAGGACAACCTGAAGAAAGTTATCAAGTTTTACCCACATTCGCGGTGGTCCGATCTTGCGGACTTCGACCTGATTGAAAACAAACTCTGTGGCGACTGGCAGGGGTCTCCCAAATGCCCTGAGAAGGAATCCGTCCTCTACGAGAAATACGCTGACGAACACCCTGACAGCCCCCGCACTCCCCGGGCCCTCTATGAGGCAGCTTATCGGCAGGCCGTTCTAAGTGATATGTACGCGGCGGATGGCAGCGACAAAAAACAGGAAGATGCCCGCAACCATGCACGAGATCTGGCAGCCAGATTAAAAGACAAATTCCCACAGTCCGATTACGCCTGGAGAGCCGCGTCCCTCGTGTTCAAATTGGAGCAGGGCGTTCCGGTCTACGGCAACGACCGCGATTAGGCGCCTGCCGCATTTCGTTCTCATAACCCGCTCCATCAAGAGCCGCCGGAGGCTTTTTGAACGTTTACATCCAGTCTGTATTGCTCGGCATCGTCGAGGGTCTTACAGAATTCCTGCCCGTCAGTTCCACGGCCCATCTCCGCATCACTGAAGCCATCATGCACATCCCTCTCGATGATGCGTACTGGAAGATGTACACCATCGTGATCCAGGCAGGCGCGATCTTCGCTCTCCTGCTGCTCTATCTCTCGCGCATCGTCGAGTTCATGCATTCCTTCCCAAAAGGCGAAAGCGGTGATCGCAATTGGACCAACCACCCCATTTCGATGACCTTTTTCGCATTCGTCTGCACATCCATTCCGGCGCTCTTGCTTAAGAAATGGAGTGACAAAAATCTCGGCAGCCTCACCGTTATCGCCCTCGCCATGTTGATTGGCGGCATTGTCATGTGGGCTGTTGACGCTTGGTCCTCCCGTTTTGAACCCACCACGACGCACGTCGAAGAAATGACCCTCGGCCAGGCCATCTGGATCGGTCTCTGCCAGTCGCTTTCGGCCATCTTCCCTGGCGTCTCCCGTTCCATGTCCACCATCGCTTCCGGCCAGCTTGCCGGTCTCGATCGCCCTTCGGCCCTCGAATTCAGCTTCCTGCTCTCCATTCCCACCATGCTGGCAGCTACCGGCTACGACCTGCTCAAAGAAATTCATCCCAGCAAAGCGGCCATCGCTGCCGGCACTGCCTCCAGCGAGCACGTCGTCATGACCGGTGAACATTGGATCGTATTGGCCATCGGATTCGTCGTTTCGTTCATCGTGGCTCTCGGCGTAGTCGAATGGTTCCTCATGTGGGTCCGCAAACACGGCTTCACCGTTTTCGCTATCTACCGCATTGTCGTGGGCACCATCCTCCTCATCTGGGGCTCAAAGTTGATCGGAAGCTAACCGCACCACTTCCAGTGCAGTGGCGGGGGTGGACAGCATGGTTCCCCCCGCTTTGATTTGCCCGAAATCAGGTTTTCCTCCACGGATAATAAGGACTGCTCTGGGATTCTTGATCCGTCCTGACGGCTCGGTTGCCTCTTATGCGACGGCCACAAGGAGCGGAGGCGTCCCTTTATGAAGTCCATCCCTATCGCTCTGTCGCCTACCCGCAGTCGCGCCCTGAATCTTTTTCTGGGCGTCATGCTGGCCATGGTCGCGCTCCTCCTTTTCCTCGCCCTTTCCACCTATCACCCAGCAGACCCGTCGCTCAACACCGCAACCGACGCAGCTCTCCCCCATGCCGTCCACAACTGGGCGGGTCTTTTTGGCGCATGGCTGAGCGATCTGCTTCTGCAGGCCATCGGAATCACGGCCCTCCTGCTGCCTGTTTGGCTCGGCGGTCTCAGTTGGGACTGGATGCGTTCGCGTTCCGGCGGTTCCGCCTGGTTACGCTGGGGTGGCTGCGTTCTGGCAATTGCCTTTCTGCCCACCGTCTTCGGTCTCCTGCCGTGGCACTGGCACTGGATGCACGCGGTTCCCGTCGAAGGCGTGATCGGCCGCCTCATCGCCGGCGTGCTGGTCGTCTATCTCAATACGCAGGGCGCCTGGGTTGTCGCTGCTGCGCTTGCCGCCGTTGGCGTCTACTTTGCCACTGCAGTCAGCATCTGGACCCTGAAGCAAATCGCCGAAGACCGCTGGATCCATCTGGTTGCGCTCTATGAGCGCTGGCGCAACTGGCGCGAAGATCGTGCCGACGCAAGAGCCGAACGCGATTCAGTGCTCGCCGAACAGCAATCCCCTGGCCCCGATCAGCGGCTGTTCACAGGCACCATCGACGCTGCCTCTGACCCCGCATCCGGATCGATGCCCAAGCGCGTCTTCAGCCTCGCGTCGTTGTTCAGCCGCAAGCCAAAACCGGTTGAAGTCGATCCGCTCGACGAAATCCCCGCGTTTCAGCGCGCAGCATCTCAACCTGCAGAATCGCAGATTCCCGTGGCGCCTGTGCGGCGCTCCAGCATTTGGGAGCGGACCGCCACCGATGTTGCTCCCGCCACGCCAGGCCCCGTTCCGGTACCAACTTCCGTTCCCGCAGCCTCTGTGGCCACTCGTCCCATAGAGTTCAAGCCTCTGCGTCCTGCGCCTCCGCCGACGCCGGAACCAGTGCCCCAACCCCCCGCAGTCGAGCAGTCGGGGGCGCCCGGAGCCATCGCCATTCACGAACGCGCCGACGCCGATGTGCGCACCGTAACCGTACCCCCAAAGCATGTCAGTGGCTTCAAATTGCCCGCCAGCACTCTGCTCAATTCCGGCAGCGGGCCGCAGGCTGTGCGCGAAGATGAGCTTCGCGAAGAAGCCCGCGTCCTCGTCGAAAAGTGCGCAGAGTTCGATGTGCGCGGCCAGGTTGTGCAGATCAATCCCGGCCCCATGGTCACCACTTACGAATTCAAGCCCGAAGCCGGAGTCAAATACAGTCGCGTGACCGGGCTGGCCGAAGATCTTTGTCTGGCTATGCGCGCTGAGAGCATCCTCATCGAACGAATGGCTGGCAAGAGCACCGTCGGCATTCAGGTGCCCAATCACGAGCGAGAAACAATCCATCTGCGTGACGTTATCGAGTCGGAAACATTCTCCCGCGCCCGTTCGCGCCTCACTCTGGCCATGGGCAAAGACATCAACGGCCGCATCGTCACCGCCGATCTCGCTTCTATGCCCCACGTTTTGATTGCCGGTTCCACCGGATCGGGCAAATCGGTCGCCATCAACGCCATGATCATGAGCCTGCTCTTCCGCACCACGCCCAGTCAGGTGCGGCTCATCCTGGTGGATCCCAAGCGCGTGGAACTTGGCATGTACGAAGGCATTCCCCACCTCTTCACGCCCATCATCACCGAGCCAAAGCTCGCGGCCAACGCCCTTCGCAATGCTGTGCGCGAAATGGAGCGCCGCCTGAAGCTCCTCGCCAGCCGCAGCGTGCGCAACATCGATCAGTACAACAAGCTTTTTGAGGGAACTATGCCTTCGCTCTTCGACGAAGGCGAACCCGAGGAGCCGCTACCTTATATCGTCATCATCATCGATGAGTTGGCCGACCTCATGATGCTCGATCGTGCCAACGTCGAAGAATCCATCACCCGTCTTGCACAAATGGCTCGCGCGGTCGGCATCCATCTCATCTTGGCAACGCAGCGGCCCAGCGTCGACGTCATCACCGGCCTCATCAAGGCCAACGTTCCCACGCGTATCAGCTTCCGCCTGGCGACCAAGGTCGACTCCCGTACCATCCTCGATACCAACGGCGCCGAGGCGCTGCTGGGACGCGGCGACATGCTCTTTCTCCCCCCGGGTACCAGCCGCTTGATGCGCCTGCATGCTCCTTTCGTAAGTGAAAAGGAGACCGCTGCAGTCGTTGCATTCTGGAAAGAACAGGGAGCTGCGGAGTATGCTGAGGGCTTCCTGGAGTCACCAAGAGAAGAGCGTCCCAATCAGGAAGGCTCGAGTGGCGAAGCGGACGACGACGATCCAATGTTCGACGATGCAGTGCGGCTGGTCTTCGAGTTTGGCAAAGCGTCCACTTCCTTGCTGCAACGCAGGCTGCGCGTCGGCTATGGCCGCGCGGCCCACTTGATTGACTTGATGGAACGCGATGGACTGGTCGGTCCGGCAGACGGTTCGCGCCCGCGTGAATTGCTCAAGGCTCCCGGCTGGCTCCACGAAGTTTCAGTGGCGGATGAATAGGACCGGTGCGGGGCCCGGACGAACGGAGCTTGAACCGATGCTGGGCATTGGAGCGGATCGGAATCTCCCAACAGTCTTGCTGATCGACGACGATCTGATCAGCAGAGAAGTTATTGCCACCGTCCTAACCCTCAATGGCTATACACTCCACACCGCCGAAGACGGCGCTACCGGTGTAAAGCTGCTGGACTCTCAGGCTGTCGCTCCCCACATTGTCCTCGTAGATGCCCGTATGGACGGTCTCAGCGGCCTTCCACTCATCGCTAAACTGCGGGCGTTCACTCCGGCCCGGATTTACGCTATTAGCGGCAGCCCCTTATCTGCCGACCTGCGCGCAGCCGTCGACGGATTCCTGCTCAAGCCTTTTGGTCTCGATGCCTTTCAGAAAATCGTCGAACAGGACACCGTCGTCGCCGCTCCTGATTCGAAAATGGCCGGTGAGCCCGTCATCAGTGCAGAAATTCTCAGCCAGTTCCGCCAAATGATGCCGGAAAACACCGTCCGCGAGGTCTATAAGGCGGTCCTTGCGGACCTGCAAAAGCATATCCAGGAGCTGGATGGGGCCATCTCCCGCCGCGACGCCGCCGAGGTTCGGCGCATCGGCCACACCATCAAGGGAGGCTGCGGCATGGCAGGCGCGCGCCAGGCCGCCACCCTGGGCGCAATGTTCGAGTCCGAGAGTGACGAAATGAATAACTCCGCCGCCATCCAACTTGAATTGAAGGCGGCTCTTACCAACCTGGAGCGTATGCTGAAGGTGGAATTTCCGCCTTAGGTAATGTGACTCTTTTCCGGTAAACCGTGTCATTTCGGTACTCGGATCGTGTAGATTGGTGATTACGCGGAAATGCTGCATAGTCTAAGGGATGGGAGTTGTCTCTCGAGTGGAAGGCCTGACACGAATCGTATTGGCGGATGACCACCCAGTTGTCCGTATCGGTGTCCGCAACATGCTCAATGCCGAAGAAGGCTTTGACGTGGTGGGCGAAGCCGATGACGGCGACGAGGCCATTACGCAAACTCTCGAGTTGCAGCCGGATATCCTGCTCCTCGACGTCGCCATGCCGCGCCTCCCAGGCCTCGAGGCCATGCGCGCCATCATGAAGGGCTCGCCCTCCGTCAAAATCCTGCTCCTCACCTCTACCATTACCACCCAGCAAATCATTGAAGCGCTCCACATTGGCGCTCGTGGCATCGTTCTCAAAGACGCGCTGGCCGGCCATCTTAAGACCGCCATTCGCACCGTCTGCGCTGGCGATTACTGGATCGGCGGCAAGCGCGTGGTCAACCTGGTCTCCGCCCTGCACGATCTCATGCAGCAGGCGACACCTCCTCAGCAAAAAACCTACGGCCTTACGCCGCGGGAACTCGAAGTGGTGGGTTGCATCGTCGAAGGCTGCAGCAATCGAGACATCGCCAAGCAGTTCACACTGAGTGAAGAAACCGTCAAGCGGCACTTGTCCAATATCTTTGACAAGACCGGAGTTTCTACTCGCCTTGAACTGGCGCTCTTTGCCATCGCGCATCACTTGGTCACGCCGCAACAGTAGCCTGGAGTCTTACCCTAAGAATTGCTTTTCCAATCGATCCAGCAACCCATCCGTTGCGTCGCACACGCCCGTGTGCACAGGCGAGGGCTGCAGAATGGTGCTCCGCGGCGCCACAATCCAGTGGAATCGCTCTCTCTCCGATAGCTGGGCCACCGGCCCGGCAGCTGCATCCCCTTTGCACACCCGCACAACTGCATCCAGATGCTGCTTCACAAGTTCCACATCCACATCCGGCCATAATGCCGTCAGTCGCGCCTCATCCAGCCGTATCCGAGCCTCCAGATATCGCTTCTCCAGGCAAAAGACAACCACACCGGCATTGACGAATTCCTGCCGTTCCACGCGTGGCACCACGCGCAGAATGGCGTAATCAAAGGAGGCGGGCGCGTGCATTTATCGCCTCCTGTTCAAAGATCTGGGATACTTCAAGCCGCCTGCAGAAAAAGTCCAGATACGCTGCACGGCGATCCACAGAGCTCAACCCACCCTGCAGCTGCTCGAACCACGCATCCGGAACCTGATCCACGATATCCATGAACACCTGCGAGTGCAGCTTTCCTCGTGCAATCTTCCCCGCTTCCGCAATTTCTGCAGCCCAGGGCAACAACACATGTTGACGGATCTCTACAAACTCCGAATCGCTTCTGCTCTGCATCGTCTCCCAATTGTGATGGAAGAACAGCGCTGCGCCATGATCGATTAAATACAGCCTCCGGTGCCAGACCAGAAGGTTTGTATTCTTCGCCGTGCGATCCACGTTCTGCGTGAAAGCGTCAAACCACACTGTGAGCGAGGCTTCGCTTGCTGTCACCACATCGCGTGCGGCGGGGTCGAACGTGATCGAGCCCGGCAGGTAGTCGAGTGCTAGATTTAATCCCGCGCTCGCCTTCAACAATTGCCGAATCTCGTAGTCCGGTTCGTTCCGTCCCAAAATCGGATCAAGTTCGAGAAAGACGATCTCAGGTACACGCAAACCCAGAGCACGCCCAATCTCCCCGGCGATGAGCTCGGCAATCAGAGCCAGCGGCCCCTGTCCCGCGCCGCGAAACTTCACCACATAAAGCCCCAGATCATTCGCCTCCACAATCGCCGGCAAGGATCCGCCCTCTCGCAGAGGGAGAACATAGCGCGTCGCTTGAACGGTTCGCAGCATCGAAGGTTCAGTGTAACGGTCGATCTCCATGAAGCGCAGTCCAAGTTTCGCTCCTTCGCTCTGCCCTACCATGGAACTACAAGGAGTAACCCTGCAATGAGGATTGGATTTCTCGGCTTGGGCGCAATGGGAACGCCGATGGCGCTGCGCTTGCTCGCCGCAGGCCATGAATTGTCTGTCTGGAATCGCAGTGAAGAGCGCACCAAACCCCTGCTCCGCGAAGGTGCAATCGCTGCTGCAACGCCGGCTGAAGCCGAACTCGGCGCTGAAGTCGTCATTACCATGCTCTTTGACGACGCCGCCCATGAAGACGTGCTCTTTGGCTCAAACGGCCTCATGGACGCTCTTTCCCCCGGAGCGCTTCATATTTCCTGCAGCACCATCAGCGTCGTCCTCAGCGAACGCCTCGCCGCCGAGCATGCGCAGCGCGGTCACCGCTACGTCGCCGCACCCGTCTTCGGCCGCCCCAATATTGCAGAACAGGGAAAGCTTTGGATCGTGGTCGCTGGCGAGGAAACCGCTGTCGCCTCAGCGCGTCCCTTGCTCGAGCCCATGTCCCGCGGCATTTCTGTTGTCGGAACCGTTCCGCGGCAGGCACATGCACTCAAACTGGGTGGCAATTTTCTTATCAGTACCATGCTGCAGTCTCTCAGCGAGGCATTCGTCTTTGCAGAATCGCAACAAATCCCTCCCGCGGTTTTCATCGATGCCGTGAATAGCGCCCTGTTCCAGTCGCCCTTTTACGCCTCCTATGCCGATGTCATGCTCCATCCACCCGCACGCGCAGGCGCTACCATCGCGCTCGGAGTGAAGGACCTCAATCTCTTTCGCGCAGCTGCCGAAGGACGTGTCGCGCGGCTCAGCCTTGCCGACAGTCTTGCTCAGGTCTTTGCCGAAGCAGTGAAGGCCGGGCTCAGCAAGCAAGACTGGGCGTTAGGTCAGTACCGGGTCGCGCAAATGCGGGGAAAAATTTCGACCTAGATTCTCTCCAGCGATTCCCACAAATCGCCGAAAGAAGTCGCTCAATCTGCCCGTCATCGCTGGACGTGGTTGCGGTCACAGGAAATTGCGCCGATTTGTTTAGGATAGGCATATGGGACTACAAGGAAAGATCGTCTTCATTACCGGTGCCAGTGCCGGCATCGGCGCCGCTACAGCTCTCGCTTTCGCATCCGAAGGCGCTCGCCTCTTGCTCGCGGCTCGCAGGCCGGGAAAACTGGCCGAGATCGCTTCAAGCGCGCTTGAACGCGGAGCTCCCGCCGTGCATTCCATTGACCTCGACGTCCGCGATCACCGCGGCGTGCAGCAATCCATCGACGACTTGCCGCAAGAATGGGCCGAAATCGACATCCTCGTCAACAATGCTGGACTCAGCCGCGGTCTCGACAAGCTGTACATGGGCAAAATTCAGGATTGGGAAGAGATGATCGACACCAACGTTAAGGGCCTGCTCTACGTCACCCGCGCCGTGGTTCCTGGCATGGTGGTGCGGGGTCACGGGCATATCATCAGCCTGGGCTCGACGGCTGGCGAAATCTCTTATCCCAATGGCGCTGTCTACTGTGGAACCAAGGCCGCGGAAAGGGCAATCAACGACGGTTTGCGGCAGGATCTTCTCGGCACGCCGGTTCGCGTCACCAGCATCGATCCCGGAATGGTCGAGACCGATTTCAGCCTCGTACGCTTTCACGGTGATCACGAGCGCGCCGCTAAGGTCTATAAGGGAATTACACCCCTTGCACCGGAGGATGTGGCCGATGCCATCGTCTGGGCTGCCGGTCGGCCCGCCCACGTCAACATCGCTCGCATCTCAATGACTACGATTCATCAAGCCAACTCGCTGCTGTTTCATCGCGAGGGCTAACCGGCAATTCAGGACGAACAAAACGCCTTCCTTAGTTCAGCGCTTCAATTTCTTTGTCGATCTGCTGCAAAGCAGCTTCCAGCGCGGAACGGCGTGCCGGACTCGAAGTCCGCTGCGAAAGGATGTTCTCCCGCTGCAGATGCAGTGCTTGCATGCGCCGGGCGCGTTGTGTACGCTCTTGCTCGGCAAGCCTCCTCTGCTCTTCGGTTAGAAGTCCGTTGCCGGGGTGTACTGCTGGCTCTTGTGCCGCACTCGCCATCTGTTCCTCCACGGATTTACTTTCCCAACCTCGGGCCATGCTTCCATCTTACGTTGGCGCAGCCTCCTGCCGTCCCGTAAACTGGCCCGGGATACGAAGATTCATCGCCGATTTGAGAGATTTCACCGCTTCCAACGTCTCAAACTTGCCTCACGGAGGAGATATGCGCGTCGCACAGGTTCCGCAATTCGGGATTGATTCACTTGAGCTTGCGGATCGTCCCATGCCGGAACCGGGTCCCGGCGAAGTCCTCGTGCGCGTGCGTGCGGTCTCTTTCAACTACCGCGACCTGCTCATGGTCCAGGGAAAATACAATCCCAAATTGAAACTGCCCCGCATCCCCTGTTCCGACGGCGCCGGCGAAATCACGGCCGTAGGCGAGGGAGTTCGCACGTTCAAGTCCGGCGACCGCGTGGCCGGCATCTTCATGCAGAACTGGCTTGATGGCCCTCCCACTCCAGAAAAAGTTAAAGGCGCGCTCGGGGGAGACATCGACGGCATGCTCGCCGAATATGTTGTCCTCTCTGAATCAGGCGCTGTCCCCATCCCAGATCACCTCAGCTTCGAAGAGGCAGCCACGCTGCCCTGTGCCGCCGTCACCGCCTGGAATGCCCTCCTTGCCGCGCGCCTCAAGCCTGCGAATACCATCCTCATTCAAGGCACGGGCGGCGTCTCCATATTTGCTCTCCAGTTCGCAAGGCTCATGGGCGTGGGTGTTCTTGGCGTCTCCAGTAGCAACGAGAAACTGGAACGCGCCACAGCCCTCGGACTCACCGCCGGCATCAACTATCGCGAAACGCCTGAATGGGATCGTTGGGTCCTCGATCAGACCGGCGGCGCCGGTGTCGATCTCGTCGTCGAAGTCGGCGGCGTGGGCACCTTGCCACGTTCGCTGCGCGCTGTCCACATGGGCGGTTGCATTGCGCAAATCGGGGTTCTTTCGGCAGCCGCCGATGCGCTGCCGCTTGGGCTTATCCTGCACAAGCAGGTCCACATCCAGGGAATTTACGTCGGTTCACGCCGTGACTTCGTTGAGATGAATCGAGCCATCAGCGAATCATCGCTTCGCCCGGTATTCCAAGCCCATCCCTGGTCTGAGATGCGAAGTGTCCTCCAGCAAATGGAAAGCGCAAGCCATTTCGGCAAACTTGTCGTAACCGTCGCATGACCCGCTCCAACTCCGCAGCTCAGCTGAAACCAAGCACGGGATGCGGGACATACGGTTCTTCGAGCGAGGCGATCTCCTCCAGTGTGAGTCGCAGCGTCAATGCAGCTGCCGCATCCTGCAAGTGATGCGGCTTGGTTGCTCCCACAATCGGCGCCGTTACGCCAGGCTTTTCCAGCAGCCACGCCAGGGCAATTTGCGCTCGTGGAACGCCGCGCTTCTCGGCTATTTCTCCTAGCCGGTCGACGACTCCCTTATCGGACGCCTCGGTCCTTCCATACATCGACGCGCCAAATTTGTCAGTCTCCAAACGCTTCGTCGCCTCGCTTTTCCATGGCCGCGTCAAGCGGCCGCGCGCCAGTGGACTCCAGGGAATCACACCGATTCCCTCCGCCTGGCAAAGGCCGATCATTTCGCGCTCTTCTTCGCGATAAAGCAGGTTGTAGTGGTTCTGCATTGAAACAAATCGCGTCCACCCATGCCGATCCGCAAGATAAAGAGCCTTGGCAAATTGCCACGCATACATGGACGAGGCGCCGATGTATCGCACCTTACCCGCCTTCACCACGTCGTGCAGCGCTTCCAGCGTTTCTTCAATCGGAGTGTCATTGTCCCAGCGATGAATCTGGTAAAGGTCCACATAGTCCGTCTGCAAGCGCTTCAGGCTCTCGTCAAGTTCGTACAAAATTGACTTGCGCGAGAGACCCCGTCCGTTCGGCTCTTCACGCATCACTCCATGTACCTTCGTGGCAATCACTACGGCTTCACGCCGCGTGTTGGCCTTCAGAAAATTCCCCAGAACCTTCTCGCTGTCCCCGCTCGAATACACGTTCGCCGTATCGAAGAAATTGATCTCGAGATCGAGCGCCTGGCGAAAGAACGGCTGGCTCTCAGCCTCATTCAATGCCCAGGCGTGCCGCCCGCCCTTCAACTCGCCGGTAGCCGGTGAACCATAGGTCATGCATCCGAGACAGATGCGCGAAACCTTCAGCCCGGTCTTTCCCAAGTTAACGAAATCCATCGATTCTCCTGGGAGCCTCCGCCTCGGCACAATTCCAACTTGCTTCAATGGAATTCACCCACGAATTGCCGCCCCATCGTATGGATGCCATTCAATCATGGAAGGTCAGCATTTTTTGCGGAGCGCAACTTCGAGTTCATTCAAACTCTATCTGGGCCCTTCCCCAGGCTTAGCAGCTTTTCGTAGATGGAGAGTGTCTCTGCATTGAAGCAAACGAACCGCACCTCTTCCACGTCGGTGCCCTGCACGCAGTCCCGCACCGTCCTCACCGCTATCTCCGCGGCGCGCTGCGCAGGGAACCTGTAGACACCAGTACTGATCGCCGGGAAAGCGATCGTTTGTACGTTGCGCTCGCCCGCAAGTTCCATGCAGCGCCGATAGCAGCTCCCTAGCATTTCATCTTCGCCGCGTCCCCCGCCATGCCACACGGGGCCCACCGCATGAAAGATCCATTTTGCCCGCAGGCGGAAACCAGGCGTCGCCTTCGCGTCGCCGGTCTCGCATCCCCTGAGCTTTCGGCAAGCCTCCAGAAGCTCAGGTCCGGCTGCGCGATGGATCGCGCCATCCACGCCTCCACCACCCAGCAGAGACTCGTTCGCCGCGTTCACAATCGCGTCCACTGCGAGCTCGGTAATGTCCCCTTGAACCGCGATCAGTTGCGCCATGGCTCGACGTTCACCAGCTTCTGGTTCCGAGCATAACGCCCTTAGGGCGCCTCAAGGTGTGCAGGTTCAGATTCTGACTGAAAGAGAGCTACTGGATGATGTACATGACGGACTGGCTCGACATGGTCAGCGTCTCTTTGGGCAAGAATGGCAGATTCACCGGGAAAGTGTAAGTCACCTGGACCTGTGCGCGATTGCCCGGATTTTGATTCCCGTCCGGGAAGCTTGTCGCCGGGGTGATCGTCCCGCCGCCGAGATTGGGCCACCCTAATTGAGAAACATACGTGTTCACGGCGCTGGCCGTGGCCGTGCATGAACCGTTCGAAGAGTTGAGGCAAGTCGCGCCGTGGACGATCGCATAACGCGAGCCCTCCCGCGCCAGCTCTGAACTCAAGCAATAGCTGTAAAACACCAGGCAAAGCTCAATCATCGTGAACATGAAAGCCGCAACAATCGGCACCGCGAGGGCTGCTTCAATCAAAGCCTGGCCCTCTTCCCGATCTGAGTCCATCTCTGGCCGCGTCTGCTGAGTCTTCCTGTGCGCAGATCCGCGCTGCCACAATATTCGCGGCAGCCGAAAACCTGCGCGGCGCAGAACGCCGCTCGACCTGAACTGTTGAAGCATTCTTATTCCTGCACTTCCATCACCGAGGTGCCATGCAGTGTCCAGGTGGCCGGAAGCCCCGGAATTCGAACTGGAGGCGTCACCGTCGCCGTCGAATTCACTTGCACAAACTGTAGATAATGATTGCTTGCATTGGCCGGGCAGACCACTGCTGCTGCGGCTTGCGTGGTGTATTGCGTCCCCCCAATCGAAGAGGAGCAGGCATAGTACTCGCTCGACGTAACCGACAGATTGCTGCCGAAGTCCGATGCTTCAGCCTGCGCAGCCGCCTGAATCCCTGAAGGATTCGAGGCCAGTGTCGAACTGATCATGCCGTACATCGCACCTGCGCTCGCAGCATTTGAAACTTCGATCGAGTCATAGACCACAAACGCAATCTCTGCCGTTCCCAACATCAACGGCGTCAAAAGGAATGAGAATGCCAATGCGAGTTCGATCGAAGCGTTGCCGCTCGTGTCGCCAAGCTTTTCCGTAACGCGCCTGGCTCGAGCTTTGAAGCGACCCAATGGGCCCTGCATATTTCTCAACATAAGCTTCTCCTCTTCAGATTCACTCCGCGAGTTTTGCAACTGAGATGTTCAGAGTCCCAAGATTCGATGTTGCGTAGCTGTTCAGTGTGGCGCCCCCGGCAATCGCCAGCGTCTGCGCCACAAAGTCCATCGTCAGCGTTGTTCCGGTGCCGTTATTCAAACTCACTGCCGCACTGGGCGCATACACCAGGCCCGAGAACGTGGAGTTCGAACCGCCCTGGATCGAGACCGTGCTGCCCCCAACATAGAAAAGCGTCCCCGGCGTACCGCCAACCGTCGGCGCCGAAAGATTCGAGGTCACGCCGTTGGCAATATTCACCGTCCCGCCCACATAAAAGGTCACACCATTTCCCGTAATCGGCGCTCCTCCGCCGGTGCCAAAATTCCCCTGAATGTAATAGGTGTAGCCTGGGGTGAACGTCACTGACGACGACTGGCTCGTGTCCAGGCTCGTGTAGCAGACGGTGTTGCTCATCGTTGTCTCGCCCGACAACGGAAGGGTGTAGGCCCCCGTGTAATTATTCGCCGCCGTCCAGCCTTGAATTGGATTGCTGTAGCAAGGAAGTCCGTTCGGCAGCGCGGGCGCAGTCAACGTGGGCTTGCAACTGGTCGCAATGCCTTGCACAACCTTCGTCGACGACGAAATCTGCCCGCTGTTATTGATGTTGCCTGAGTTGTTCCACGTGGTGGAGACCGTTCCCAGAGAAAGTGCGCTCAAATCCGCGCTGCCTGTCACTCCAACCGCATTGTTGCTGCTCGAGTCCACCGTCACTCCGCACGCCGGCGCTGAGATTTGCGCATTGTTGCTCATGCCCAAACCTTGTCCGCTCGCCGCCTCAAGGCAAATGCAGGTCGGACTGCTCAATCCGCCGCCGGCTACTCCGCGTCCCGAAACCGGAAGCCCCACGGCTGTGTGGTCCAACATTCCCAGAAAAAAGGTCGGAATATTTTTAGAAACAACTGCCTGAATGTAAGTGCTTGATCCGGAATAGTTTCCGCTCGAGGGGGTGGAAAGAGTCACCGTTGCCGGATTCACGGTGGCGCCGGGGTCAAACCCGTTGGCCTTCGCCATTGCATTGGCAACTGCCTGCTCATTCGACGTGTTGCCGGAACTCGCTTCCTCCGCCGCTGCAACTGCAGCCGCGTCAGCAGCCGCCTGCGCCATCCGCCTCTCGTGGAAAAGAAAGCCAACATCAATCCCTAGAGCAATAAAGCCCAGGAGAAAGATCGCAAGCAGAACGACCAGGATCATGGTCGACTGTCCGGATTCACACGAATAAAGGGTGTTCCCGCAGCGAAGAAGTTCGCTGAGAGGCCGTTTGGTAAAGCAGCTGAACTTCATGGACTCCAAAGCCGCCTTGCGGCTTCTTGAGCGGTAATCAGCCAATTTGCACCAAGGTACCTACGTGATCAACACAAAAGTACAGTGGATTGAGATTACCTAGAGCGAAAATACAAGTCAAGAATGGTCATCTACAACTAAAGAGGGTGTTTGCTCTGCCTTCTCGTCGCACCTGTTGGCCATTCGGAAGGGTTCTCCGATTCACAGGGAATTGCGGAAACTTGAAGAAGCAGTGCGTTACCCTCTATTCAGTGCGGTTCCTGGTCGCGGAAGTCGTAAGCGCCTAAGTTAGACATCAAATTCGTGAAATTCACCCTGCCAACTCGGTGGTTCCCCCTGGGCGGGCTTGCTGCTCCTGATCGAAGGATCAAGAGCGGTAAAGCGCTTTTTGGACTTATCGTCATTGCAGCCATCGCTTTTCTGGCAGGCTGCGGTGCCAATCCCGTCGCCGCAAATCCCTCCAACAGCGTATTTTCCATTGCGCCCGCAACTGCAGCCATCGACACCAACTGTGCGGGTTGCAATTCCGCTAATTCTCAGGGCAGCCCCGTCCTTCAGTTCGCGGCCACGCAGACCAATGGCGCAGCCGCAGATGTGGTTTGGTCCGTCTCCGGCGGAGACCTCACTGCAGGCGCGGGCGCCATCACTGCGAAGGGCCAGTATTTGCCCCCCAGCTACCTCAGCGCAGACCGTGTTCAGATTTTCGTAACAGCCACGCTCAAATCGAATCCAAGTCTCCGCGCAACCTCCGCGCTTACACTGACGCCCGGCTTCCTTCAGCCGCTCACTCCTGAGAACCTCGCCCTCGGAGCCGGCGGCGCCACAACCGTCACCGGCGTCCTGGCTGAGGTCGGCGGTGCGGCCGGCATCCATTTCTCGCTCTCCGATTCCCCGAATGGTGCTTCCGTTGGGCAGGGTGAGCTTTCCGTGCCAACCTGCCAACGCACCCGGCGCGCCTTCACCTCTTGCTCAGTCACCTACACTGCGCCCGCCACGGTGCAGGGAACTGCCGTCACCTACGTCGTCGCCACGGCTGCGGGCACCTCGCATGTCGAAGCGGCTGTTCTCCTCAATGCTTCCGGCGTTGCCAGCAATCCTGCCACCCACCAGTCCCAACTCGCGACTCCCATGCTCCTTGGAACTTCCGGCGGCAACAATGCCGACTTCGACACCCGCGGCAACACCATCGTCGATTGCTGCAGCGGAACCCTTGGCGCTCTCCTGCAAGACAACAATGGCCGCCAATATCTCCTCAGCAATAACCACGTCCTTGCGCGCAGTGACCACGCAGGCGTCGGCGACGCCATCGTGCAGCCCGGCTTGATCGACAACAATTGCACACCCAATGGCGACGGCGCAGGCACGCTTCCCGTCGGCGCGCTTACCGCTTGGCTTCCTCTCAAAGCCAGCCAGACCAACGCCGATGCTGCCATTGCTGAAGTCGCGGCTCACACCGTAGATCCAACCGGAAGCATTCTCGAACTAGGCGCGCGCTTGCCCGATGGCACCCTAACGGCTGCGCCTCCCGGCACCTCGTCCACCGCCGGCAAAGGGGAGTCCGCAGGACTGCAGTTGCGCATAGCCAAAAGCGGTAGGACCACTGGCCTGACCTGTGGCGGCGTCTCCGCCATCGCCGTCGATGTCTCCATCGACTATTTCCGCGACTGCGCAGAAACCCGGCCTTACTTCACGCGGACTTTTACCAACCAAATCGGACTGAGCGGCAACGCCTTCAGCGACTCCGGCGATTCCGGCGCTCTCGTCGTAGACGCTGCCAACGCCGAACCCGTCGGGCTCTATTTCGCCGGCGGCCTGGATACTGCCGGCGTCAGCCAGGGCATGGCCAACCCGGCTGGCGAAGTACTCAGCGAATTGTCCTCTCAATCTGGTGGCTCAAACAGCTACTCCTTCGTCGGTGGCGCGGACCACCCCGTGAGTTGCCTCAGTTATGGGAACAACACGGTGACCGCGGCCCAGTCTTTGCCTCTCACCGACGCTGAGATCGCACGCGTGCAACTGGCTCTCCCATCGGCCCGCTCCTACATCAATCCTCAAACCGGCATTCTCGGCGTCGCCATGGGCAAGAGCAGCGACCATCCCGGAGAAGCGGCCATCATCGTCTACGTCGATTCCGAAAAGGCCGCCTCCGTTCCCGCGACGATCAGCGGTGTCCGCACCCTCGTGATCCCTGCCGATGCCCGATCGGTCCTGCTTGGC
Source organism: Occallatibacter sp. (assembly GCA_035487015.1). Taxonomy (GTDB): domain Bacteria; phylum Acidobacteriota; class Terriglobia; order Terriglobales; family Acidobacteriaceae; genus Telmatobacter. The sequence continues at coordinate 66,441 of DATHMP010000082.1, forward strand.
TCTGCGCTGACTGCGAACGCCATCGCCTCCGCGCCACCGCTCGGCGAAGAAGCACTGAACGCCGCCTTAACCGTCAAGCGCCAGGTTGCCCGCAGTCTCATGCAGCAGAACCGCGCCTTCTTCGGCATCGGTGTAGGCCAAAGTCTCGACAACCCAAAAGAAGCTGCCCTCGTCTTTTATGTTGACCGCAGCCGGGTCCCCGCCGACCTGCCGCAATCCATCGACGGACTGCGCACGCGGTACATCGTGATGAGCCGCCTGCACGTCACGCGATCTTTCTCTGCGCCCTTCCAGCCGCGTCTTCACTGCACTCCGCATGCAAGCCCTGCGCAATTACCCGCATTCGATCCCACAACTGCCCTCGACCGTCATACCCTGGAGATTTTCTAAATTTGCTTTCCATCCGCTCCCAACGCGCTCTGGTTCTGCTTTGCAGCAGCCTGGTGCTTGGCCTCTTCAGCGCAGTAGCTTCGGTTGCCGCCACCCCCGTCATTTCTGGATATGTCTTTACCCAGGCCAACCCCATCGCGCCGGGTCAGATCGATCCTCATTCCATGACGCGTATCAATTACGCCTTTTCCGCCATCTCCGGCGGGCGCATGGTCGTTTCCGCTCCCAGCGACGCGGCCAATCTCGCGCAACTCACGGCATTGCGCAAACAAAATCCCGCCTTGCAGATCATCATTTCCGTCGGTGGATGGCTGGGCTCTGGCGGATTTTCTGATGCATCGCTCACCACCGATTCCCGCGCCGCCTTCATCGATAGCGTCATGCAGTTCCTTCAGCAATATGACCTCGACGGTCTCGATGTCGATTGGGAATACCCCGGCGGTGCCGGCGCCGGAAACAAATTCCGCGCTGAAGACAAACAGAATTACACTCTCCTGCTCGCTGAGCTGCACAACCGCTTCGCGCAGAATGCGCGCACAAGCCACCGGCGTCTTTACCTCACCATCGCCGCCGGAGCCTCCAACGACTTCCTCGCTCATGTCGAAATGACCAAAATTGCTCCCATCATCGACGGGATCAACCTCATGGCCTACGACTTTGTGGAGCCGGATTCAGAGAAGATCACCGCCCACCACGCCGCGCTCTTCACCAATCCGCAGGATAAGACGCAGCAATCCGGAGACGCCGCAGTGCAGGCATTCGAAGCTGCCGGTGTGCCCGCCGACAAACTCATTCTTGGAGTCCCGTTTTATGGACACACATGGGGCAACGTATCCAATGCGAATCACGGCCTCTTTCAGCCCGGCCAAATGCCGACGCGGGATATCCAGCCGTATCACCTGATCGCATCCGATTTGCTCGGCCACGGCTTCACACGCTATTGGGATTCAGTCTCCAAGGTTCCCTGGCTCTATAACGACGATCAACACCTCTTCGTCACTTATGAGGATCCCGAGTCCCTGGCCGGCAAGTGCGCCTACATCCAATCGCATCACCTCGGCGGCATCGCCTTTTGGAGCTACTACGACGATCCGGATGGCGTTTTGCTCGGGACCATCGATCGCGCCTTCCAAACGTCGTCTGTCCCGCACGCGCACTAGCGTTCGCACCGGGTGTTACTCTCCTGGGAACTGCACACCAAGCGCCGTCCGTGCTTCCTCCAGCAACCGGGCCATCCCCAGCGACAGGGCATGCGTGATCTCTGGACTCTCGTGCCGGCCTTCGCGAATCAAATCGCAGAAATGCTCGGTCTCGTAGTTGAATCCTCCATGGGCGTACGGCTCGTCCATCTCAACGACCCGCCCGCCAACATAGTGAATACTCGCTTTGGTCGGATTCCACCAGTTCGGATGAATCAGCACATAACCGCGTGGTCCGGAGAGCAGGGCATCGCCGCGGCTCGACAGATCCAATCCCGTATGCAGCTGCGCCATCCCACCCTCATGATCGCTTTGAATCAACGCCAGGTTATCCACGCCTCCCGAACTCAGGCGACCCATCGTCTGCACACGTCTCAGCTCGCCCAGCCAGTCCACCGCCAGGAATGCCTCATAGGGACCAATCCCCATGATTCCGCCCCCGCCCAGTTCTTTGAAATGCAGCGGATAGTCCGAGCTCAGCGATCCATCCGCATGTCCCGCCCGCACGTAACCCACGGGTCCAATCGGATCCTCCGCCAGGTGCGCGCGCAGTTTACGATACATCGGAAAGAACGGCGGCTTCATCGCTTCCATAAAGAGTCGATCGCTCTGCTTCGCCGCACGCAACACTTCTTCCAGCGATCGCACATTCAGCGTTGCAGGTTTCTCGCACAGAACATGCTTGCCCGCAGCGAGCGCGCTCTTGCATAGCTCCGCGTGTGTGTCCGGGTGCGTGGCGACATACACTGCATCGATCTCCGCCTCAAGCAACTCATCATAGGAACCGCACACTTCCACCACGCCGAACGTTTCGGCATAGTCTCGCGCCTGCTCCGTGCGCCTTCCCCATACCGCTGCAAGTTGCGCTCCCGGCACCCCGCGCAATCCTTCCCCAAAGCGTGTCGCCGCTCTGCCCGGGCCGGCAACTCCCCAGCGAATCAACGCCATCGTTCCGCTTGTTCCACCCTCACTCATGCAGCCCGCTTACTCTCTCGGAAGATCCGTAGGCTTAGGCTCGCAAAGCGCCAGCTTGTTGCCGAAAGGGTCCAGCAAATTCAGCGCCGGCGTTCCCCAAAAGGTCTCGTCAATGCCCGGACGCCAGTAGGGGTAGTTCTTGGCGCTCAACTCCGCATGCAGCTCGCGGACTCCAATAAAGTCCACCTGGCAGTGGACCCCGGGCGCCCCGTCGCCATAGTGCTCTGAAAGATGCAGCACAAGCCCATCGCGCGAGACCTGCATATAAAGCGGCGCCGTCGGCTCAAACCTGTGTTCCCAGTCCAGGTGGAATCCCGCGTAGTCGAGATAAAACTCGCGCGCCTTGTCGACGGAGAAGATGCGGAGAATTGGTATGACCCGAAGCGTTTGCAAACCCATGCGGCTAGCGTAACAAGTCTTCCAGCGCCGTGCTCAGGTCCGTCTTCTCATCGCGATACTTCACAATCACCGGCGCATAGAGCGATAACCCCCATCCTTCGGCGTTCGCGTGAGCCTTTCCCTTGGTTACTGCGCGCGATCCCGGCACCACCACTGCTCCTTCGGGAATAATCAGTGGCATCTCTGCTGTAGCCCGGACCACTGTCCCCTGGACCAAATCAAACACCGGCGTCCCTCGCGTCAAGATTGTTCCGGCAGCCAGCACGGCCCCCTTGCGCACAATCGTGCCCTCATAGACTCCTGAGTTCCCGCCGACCAGCACATCATCTTCAATGATGACCGGGCTGGCATTGATGGGCTCGAGAACTCCACCGATCTGTGCTGCCGCGCTTAAATGCACACGCTTGCCAATCTGCGCGCACGATCCCACCAGCGCGTGCGAGTCCACCATGGTTCCCTCGTCCACCCACGCGCCCGTGTTCACATACATCGGCGGCGCGCAAACCACCCCCCGCGCCACATAGGCTCCCGCACGCACTGCAGATCCACCCGTCACCACACGCACTCCGTCGCCGGCAGTGAACTGCCTCACCGGGAATGTGTGTTTGTCCACAAAAGTAAATGCCCCACCCGCAATGTCCGTCAATGCGCCGATTCGAAAGCCCAGCAAAATGCCTTCTTTAACCCACGTATTCACGCGCCAGCCCGTCGGCGAATTCGAATCAGGCGAGGCAGAGCGCAGCTCTCCCTTTTCGAGCGCGTCTCTTAGCTCAAGAAAGGCTTCCATGGCAGCCGGGTCGCCAATTGCGGTTGCACCGGCCGAGAAATGGCGCTCGACTGCCGTCTGAAGTTCAGGGATGTTCATTCCATCCTGAGTCTATCAATTTGTGACGGGAGATATCCCGGCCGGAAAGCCGGGATCCGCGCTAGAAGCTCGCGTGCACAGGCGTTGTCACGGGCGTGACCTTCGCCTTGTGATTCGAACCAGGCGGTGCAGGACCAATGCGAAATGAATTGTTGCCCTCTGGAATCAAGGAGAGTGATACCGGTGCATGACCGGGCCGGGCGCAAAAACGCTTCGCCTCAAGCCATGCGCAGAGACGAGGATCGTAAATCTCCGGCTGTCCCTGCCAGAATTCCGGCGCCAACTCGCATTCAATCTGTAAATGATCCAATTGCAACTCGATCGTGTGCGTGCCCGGCGCAAAATAACGCGCCACGTTGCCCGATCCCACATCGAGACCTGTCACTCCGTAACCCTTGCTGTGTGTCGTTACCACCATAAGCGCCTGCTTTTCTATGCCTGGACCGTGCCAGTCTAGAGACCTGGAAGCCAATCGCCATTGTGGAAGATGGTTTAAAACGGCGGTGCTTCCTGTTGTGGAACGATAAGGTTCTGAAGCACCATTTTGGGTCGATGGTGCGCCGGTTTCAGTCAGCTGTCAATCACTTTCGGATGAATTTAATGTCATCAGCATCCGCACCATCCTGACGATGCGGAGCAGTACAGGCATGTTGCCGAATTCTGCAAATCTCGGCTTGCCTTCCAATCCCCGAGACCAAACTCATCCCTGTTCACTTAGAGTCGGTTTTCCCGCGGAAGTTTGTATGAATTCGTCAGCTTTTAAGAAATGCCGGCCGTGAAACGTTTACAACGCTCGAACAGCCTGAATTAGCGCCGAGGCAACCTCGCTCTGCTCGCCTTCGCTGATCCGATTAAAGAAAGGCAACGCCAGCGTCCGCTCCGCAATCCCTTCTGTGATCGGCAGTTTTAGTCCGGCTGCGCTTCGATGGTCCTTCCAGGCGGGTTGCCGATGAATCGGGCCAAAATATCGCCCCGTGGCGATTCCCTTTTCAGCCAACTCCTTCTGGACCGTCGCCCTCACCGCTTCACCGGCCCGGTCCCGCTCGGGCAACCGCACTACATAGACAAACCAGCTGATCGTCCTTCCGGCAAGCGTCAACGCCGGCAGCTCCAACCCCGAGACTTCCCGCAAAAGTCCGTCATACCTCTGAGCTACCGCCGCTCTCAGCCGCAGCATCTCCTCCAGGCGGCCCAGTTGCACGCGCCCCAGTGCGCAGGCCATTTCAGAAATCCTGTAGTTGTATCCGATCTCGGCGTGATCCAGCCAATCCGCGTTGGGTGTCCGCCCTTGGTTTCTTAGCGAACGCAAGCGTTCCGCACGTGCCCCGTCCCGCACCAGAACCGCACCACCCTCTCCTGTCGTCAGCTGCTTGTTCGGATAAAAGCCCAGAACGGCCAGGTCACCGAATGTCCCTACCCGGCGCATCTTTGCGCCTTCCCCATACCAACCGCCCACTGCCTCGCAGGCATCTTCAATCAACGCAAGTCCATGTCGATCCGCGAGCGTCCGCAATGCATCCATCTCAGCCGGCACGCCAAACGTGTGCACCACAAGAATCGCGCGTGTCTTGCCGCCTATTCTCTGTTCCACATCCGCTGGATCGAGATTCAGCGTTACAGGGTCAATGTCTGCAAAGATAGGCGTCGCCCCGGCCTGCAGCACCGCGTTTGCCACTGCGATAAAGGCAAACGACGGCACAATCACCTCATCGCCGTTGCCGATCCCCAACGTGAGCAGCGCAAGATGCAGCCCCGCTGTCCCTGAACTCACCGCGATTGCATCGGGAATTCCGTGATACTCCGCCAGCGCCCGCTCAAACCGGCCCAGCTCCGGCCCCAGGCTCAGCCGCGCCGTCCGCAGCACCGCCGTCACGGCCTGAATTTCCGCTTCTGTAATATCCGGCGCAGAAAGGGAAATGCGCTTCTCTGGGCTCGGCTGCAACTCCGCCATTAGTTCTCCGTGGCGCCATCATCCACGGGCACAGGCTTCTTCATCAGCAGACTGTCCAGCCGCACCCCGGCCAATACATTGGCAATCATTTTTGCCGCGTTTCCGTTGCCATAAGGATTCTTCAATACCCGCAACCCCGCGCGAAAATCCGGCTCGAGAGCCGTCTTGATCGCCTTCCCAATCGCCTCGGCATCCGCCGGCACATCAATCACATTGGTCGCGCGCTCACGGCCCTGCTGCCGTATGCCCACATTCACCACGGGCAATCCAAACGATGCCGCTTCCATAATGCCGCTCGACGAATTGCCCACCATCGCATCCACCTGTCCCAGCAGGCTCCAGTAAGTCACCGCATCGAGGTTCACAAACACCTGCGTACTGCCGCGTGACTCGGCCAGCGCGTGAGTGCGCTCGATCAGCGCGCGGCTCCCTGCGTCAGCATTGGGGTAAACAAAGATCAACTGCCCCGGCGCTTCCTCCAGCGCGTCAAACAGCTCGTCGGCTTCCTCATTTGTGTCCCGCAAAATCGTTACCGGGTGCCATGCCGCCAGCAGCGTGTACGGCGTCAGCGCCAGTCCCAGCCGTTCTTCCACTTCTTGCCGGTTCATCAACTCTGAACGCTTCAGATGATCGAGCGATGGCGCGCCCGCGCAATGTACACGCCACGGTTCCTCGCCCATCGCAATCACCCGCCGCCGCGCAGTATCCGTCGACGTAAAGTGAATATGCGCCAGTTTCGTCAACGCGTTGCGTACCTGGTCGTCAATCGCGCCTTGGCTTACTTCGCCGCCCTCGATATGCGCAATCGGAATGCGTAGCGCAAGTGCCGTTGCCGCCGGTGCCAGCAATTCGTACCGGTCTGCAATCAGAAGCAGGATGTCCGGTCTCCACTGTGTCAGTGCATCCGCCAGCCCCAGTACCGCAACGCCGATCGTCTTCGCCATCCCCGTGTCCGTGTCCGAACTCAGCAGGCACTCGATGCGCGCCTTGATCGGGAATCCCTCGCGCTCAATCTCCGCCACCGTCGTTCCAAACTCGGGCGACAAGTGTGGACCCATCACGATCACTCCCAGCTCAATTGCCGGATTATCCGCCAGCTCCCGCAGCGGCCAATACAGATGGCTGTAATCGGCGCGCGAGGTCGTCACCACCCCGATCCTGCGAAGCTTCCGCCCCGCCATCATGCGATCGCTCCCAATCTGTCTTTGCTCGCCAGTCGGCGCACCGCGGCACTTGGCACATACTCCGGCACCAAAGCGCACATGGCATCCAGCCCGGCCGCAACGTCACGCTCCCGCACGGCGGCCTTCAACTCTTCAAGACCTTTTTCAAGCGCTTCATCATCCGGAATCGGCGTGTTGAGTTGGACCATCCCCCCGGCTTCCACGGCTTCCTCGCCTGCAGACCAGAGCATCTCGCTCTCTTTGTCGCCCGGCCGCAGTTTCGTGAATTCAATGCGGACCGCACGCCCGGGAGCTAGTTCCGCCGCCATAAACCGCGCCAGATCGGCAATCCCATGCTGCTGCATCAGTCGTGGAACCAGCAGGGCGGGCTGCGAATCGACGCCTGCCGCCGCCAGCAAAAGATCCGCAGCTTCGTCGATGCTCAGAAAATAGCGTCGAGCTTTTTCATCGGTGACTGTCATCGCGCCGTCTTCGGTAATCTGTCGAGCAAACACTTCGGCAACGCTATCGCTCGAGGCCATCACATTCGCCAGCCGCATCGCAACGGCACCTTGTGCCAACGTCAACATCTCCGCCACGCGCTTGGATGCCCCTAGCACTGAAACCGGCTGCACTGCCTTGTCGGTCGAAAGCAACACACACCTGGCTCCATGCCGTGTCGCCGCCCGCAACACGCTCGCCGTTCCAAAGATGTTGTTTTCGATTGCCGCCAGGGGTTGCTCTTCCAGAATCGGTACGTGCTTGAACGCTGCCGCATGAAAGACAAGGTTTGGCTCGTGCTCTGCGAATGCGTCTTCCAACAACGCCGCGTCGTTCACAGTACCCAGCACGAACGACGTACGCGTCGCATCCGCTCCCGCCCGCCTCATCGAGTTCTGAATCGCAAACAGCGCGCTCTCGGCGGCATCCAGCAGCACAAGTTGCTTCGGTCTCAATGCCTCCAGCCGCAGCGCCAGAGCTCCGCCAATCGAGCCTCCCGCACCCGTCACCAGAATCCGCTCGCGGCGCAGCGCTTCAAGGACGCACGCGGACGGCGGTGGCAACGGTCCGCGATTCAGAAACCGAAACCAGTCAACGCGCGCGAGCTCGGGAATCACGGGAGAAGTATAAATTGACGTTCAATCGCCTGGCCCTGGTTTCTGGCGCAAACTTTGGGAACAGTACCGCGTCGCGCCGGTTACCAGCCGAACTTAAGGAACCGTCGCCGGAGGGCTTTGCGACCAGCAGTTCACGACGTCGAACCACGCCAGGTGGAGCGCTCCTGGATGCAGATCCACGCAGACCGTGTCACCAACCTCCGTCGCATAATACGTCTTGCTCGACACTCCCACGCGGTTGGTCCCGTCAAACGGTCCCCACGGGGCCAGGTAAAAGATGTACGAAGTGGACCTGCCATGCGACACGTATTTACTTGCCACCGTCGTGCGATACGGCGTCGCTTGCGCCTGGTCCAGCCGCGCATCCACCGCCACCGTCAGGCTGAATCCGTACATCCCGCCCAGAAACACCAGCGCGATCGCCTTGCCGAAAAGCTGTGTCTTGTCTAACCCTCCCGCCAGCGCCGGCGCGCAGTAAAAGCATGCCAACGCCAAAATCAGCGGCGCCGCGCTCTGCAGCGACACTAGATGCACCCCTGTCAGGGAAAAAAGATAGGCAAAACTCGCCGCCATCAGAACAAACATGAGCTCCGCCCGCGGATCCTTCTTCCGCTTGAGCACCGCATACAACAGCGGCGACCTCTTGATCATGACGAACACGAACACCGGCGCCAGCGCCAGCAGCGCTCCAGCGAGCACTTGAAAAAACGTCGGCCCAAAATTTGAAGCGATCGCCAGCACCACCGCCACCACCGTCGCGAAAATCCCAATCGTTTTCGCCGTGGCCAGCGCGCCCAGTCGTTCTTCCGGAGTCGCGCCCAGGTCCTCGCGCTTCTGAATCTCCTCCAGCAGCTCCTCGCGATCCTTCTCGTCGAGGTTCGGAATCTGCGCCATCCAGCGCTGATAATCCCCATCCACGTCAAAGTCATTCGGAATCGAAACCGTCCCGGCCCCATTCTTCAGCTGTAGCTCGGTGTAACTCCCATTCCGCGTCTGCACCGTCCGGTATCCAGCAATCTCGCCGAGCTCTGCCGTGCGATCCCGAAACGCCGTCTGCACTTCAATCCGCGTACCGTCAATTGCCAACCGCGAACGCAATGCGCTGGCAATCGACCACAATCCACCGCCTACAAAAAACAATGCCGGAATCAGTGCAGCCGTGTGACCCGCACTGAACGCCCCGCTGGCTCCCATCAGAAAACTGGCGCCCAGCAAAAACGCTCCCAGGATCAGCCAGAGCGCTCTCTTCCATGTCTTTGCCGCGTATTCGCGACGCCCCATAACGATTTGCGTGTCAGGTTGCATCGTGCTCCCCTGTCCCCGTCTTTGTACCACAGGAATTGCGCCCGCCCTGCGTTGATCGCAACGAATCTACCCGCACCTCCGTAACCTTGTAAGCCACCCCTCGCATACACTGGTAAGTCCGGCATTCAGTCTTGCCTTGAGGTTCGATCAGTCTTGAAGAGGACGTCCGAAAAGATGTTGTGGCGCTTCGGCGCGTGGGTTGCACTTGCGCTCTCGCTTGTTGCCGCCTCGGCGGTCCCGGCGGCCAAATACAACCCCGAAGCCGTTCGCCTCAACAATCGCGGCGTCGCTCTTATGGGCCAGCAATTCACTGAGAAAGCTGCCGCTGCCTTCGCCGACTCCTTCAAACTCGATCCCAAACTCGCGCAGGCCGCCATCAACGACGGCATCGCGCTCATGACCCTGCAAAAACTCGACGACGCGAAGGTCGCCCTCAAACAGGCCATCGCCCTCGATCCCGGCAATGCGCAAGCCTGGTATAACCTCGGCCTCGCCCAACACGCCGACAATGAACTCGAGCCCGCATTGGCCAGCTTTCAGCAAGCTGTCAAGTATGACCCTCGCGACGCCGACTCCTACTACTTCGAGGGCGTCTGCTATGGCGAACTCAAGCAATACGACAAGGAGATCGACATCCTCAAGCAGGCGTTGGCCATTCAGCCGCTGCACGCCTCTTCGGAATTTGCCATGGCCCGCGCTCTGCAGCGTTCCGGACGCACGCCCGAAGCGAAAGATCACTTCAAGCTCTTCCAGCACATGACCAGCACCAAGATCTCCGCCGCCATCGGGCTGGCTTACGGCGAGCAAGGCCATTACTCCACGGTCACTCCAGTCGAAGCGCCGCAGATTCACGGAACCGCCATGATCCCCATCCGCCTCGAGCCGCATGTGCTCGGCAACCCCGCAGGTACGCACACTGAAACCGGCGGGGCCTGCATGCTCGACGTCACCGGCTCCGGCCAGATGGACCTCGTTCTCATGGCCTCGGGCCCACAGGCCATTCGGGTTCTCCATCGCGGCGCCGACGGTGCGTTTTCCCTCGTGGACTCTGCAGCCGCCGGGCTCCAGGCTTCCGGCCATGCGGTTGCCTGCGCCGTCGGCGACTACGATGCAGACAATCTCAATGACCTCGCCGTTGCATTCGACGATCGCATCCTCCTCTTTCGCAACCTGGGTCATGGCAAGTTTCAAGACGTCACCACCGAAGCCGGACTCACGCCGCGCAACAAACCCACCGGCATCACTTTCGTCGACTACGATCACGACGGCGACCTTGATCTCTACCTCACGGGCTCTCCGCTCAATGCCGGGGACGCGCCCAGCGTTCTCTGGCGCAACAACGGGAACAAGACATTCACGGAGTGGACTGAGCCCACCGGTCTCGGCGGCAGCGGCAACACCGCATCCGCCATCCTCACCGACTTCAACAACGACCGCGCAGTCGATCTTGCCGTCACCGGCGATTCCGCCGCGCCCAACCTCTTCGTCAATCCGCGAGAAGGGAAGTATCCTGCCCAGCCCCTGTACACTGAGAAACTTCCATCAACCGCCGGCATCGCTGTTCTCGACTTCAACAAAGACGGCTGGATGGATATCGCCGTCACGCACGCGGGCGCACCCGGCATCACGCTTTGGCGCAATGTTCCCGATCCCCACAACATGGGTCGCAGCTTTGAGCGCGTCACCCTGCCGGTCCACGATGCCTTGCGCGGATGGGGCGTTACTCCCATCGACATCGATAACGATGGTTGGATCGACCTCGCCGCCATTGTCGAAACCGCCGCCGGTCCGCGCATCCGCGTACTCCGCAACCGCGGCGACGGTACATTCGACGACGTAAGCCATGCGCTTGGCCTCGACGCGATCAACCTCCAGTCTCCGCGCGGCCTCATCGCTGCCGACATAGACGGCGATGGCGCGCCCGATCTCCTCGTCACCCAGCTCAATGCGCCTCCCATCCTGCTGCGCAACATCGGTGCCAACAAGAATCACTTCGTCCGCCTCGATCTCTCCGGTTTTGCCGACAACAAAACCGCGTTGGGCTCGAAGATCGAAGTCTTTGCCGACGGCCAATGGCAAAAGTGGGAACTCGCCGGTGCCTCTGGATACGCCACGCAGTCCGCTCCGCAAATTCTTATCGGCCTTGGGAAAGCCCCGTCCATTGACCTGCTCCGCATCCTCTGGCCCACCGGCATCCTTCAGGACGAGATCGATCTGCCCCACACCCAGGTCATCGCCATGAAAGAAGCCGACCGCCGCGGCAGCTCCTGCCCGGTGCTTTTCGCATGGGACGGCCACAAATACCGCCTCATCACCGACGTCATCGGTGCTGGCGTCGTGGGCCACTGGTTCACTCCCACACGACGCAACATTCCCAATCCCGGCGAATGGATCAAGGTCGATGGAGACAGCCTCACCCCCGTCGATGGCAAGCTCAGCCTTCGCTTCATCGAGCCCATGGAAGAGGTCAACTACATCGACCAGCTTCGACTCGTCGCAGTCGACCACCCCGCCAACGTGAACGTGAATCCCGATGAGCGCTTTCTCGACGATCCGCCCTTCGCTTCAGGCAGCGTCATCGCTTCCGCCAACGCCCATCCGCCCGCCGGCGCATGGGATGCCGATGGCCGCAATGTCCTCGATGCACTCGTGCGCAGCGATCACAAGTTCGTCAGTGGTTTCATGCCCACGCCCTACGATGGCTTCGCCAATCAGCACACCCTTACGCTCGACCTCGGCGCCATCGACCCCCATGCTCCCGTCCGTCTCCTCATGACCGGCTACGTCAACTACTTCAGCGCAACTTCGCTCTACGCCGCATGGCAGGCCGGCATCAAGCCCATCTCGCCCTTCCTCGAAGCGCAACTCCCCGACGACTCCTGGCAGCGCATTCCCGGCGACGCCGGATTTCCCGCTGGCCTCGAACGCACCATCGTCGTCGATCTCTCCGGCAAATTGCCCCAGGGCGCGCGCCGTATCCGTCTCGTCACCAATCTCGAGATCTATTGGGATCAGGTGCTCGTCGACAATCAACCCCAGGCCGAGTTCCGCTCCGCCGACGTTCCGCTCGCCCTTGCCACCGAGCACTTCCGTGGCTACCCCACGCAGATTGAAGGTGCGAGCCCTGGCGATCTCGACTACGACTACAACCGAGTCAGCTTCACCGGTCCCTTCCAACATCAGCGAGGCAACTACACCCGCTACGGCGATGTCACCGCGCTGGTGAAGGGAACTGACAACCGCTTCGCCATCTTCGGCAGCGGCGAAGAAATTGCCACCGAGTTCGATACCGCGCAACTTCCAGCCCTGCCCTCCGGCTGGAAGCGCGACTACTTCTTCTACGCCAACGGCTATGTGAAAGACATGGACTGGTGGGATGCATCGCCCTTCACCGTTGCGCAATTGCCTTTCCATGGCATGTCTACGTACCCGTATCCAAATTCAGAAAAATACCCGGACGATGTCGATGCGCTCGCCTATCAACTCAACTGGAACGACCGCTTCGACTCCGGAGAACCCGTGCGCTCCTATCGCTTCAACTATCAGTTGCTGCCGTCCACTTTCGCCGACGACGCTTCGCCCGCGATTCGCACAACACATCCATGAAACCCGACCTCGTTCTCCAATCTGCCACGCAGCAACTCGATTCGCTGCGCACTGGCCGGCTCTCGATCTCCGAACTTGCCGAAGCCCACATCGCGCAAATCGCTCGCCTCAATCCGCAGATCAACGCCTTCGCCGACTTCGATGCCGACCGTGTCCGCGCCGAAGCGCTTCGCCTCCAGTCTCAGCCTGTGCGCGGTCCGCTGCACGGCCTTCCCGTCACCATCAAATCGTCCATCTCCACTGCCGGCTACAAGTGCGAACTCGGCAGCCACCTCCATGCCGGCGACATTCCCCGCGAAGATGCCGTCGTCGTTGCTCGTCTTCGCGCTGCGGGCGCACTCGTCCTCGGGACCACCAGTTGCCCGGAACTGCTGATGGCCTACGAAACCGACAATCTTCTCTACGGCCGCACTGCCAATCCATGGGATCTCGCCCGCACCCCCGGCGGCTCCAGCGGAGGCGAATCCGCCGCCATCGCCGCCGGCATGTCCGCCGCAGGCCTGGGCTCCGACAGCGGCGGTTCCGTGCGCGTCCCCGCCCACTTCACGGGCATCTGTTCGCTTAAACCCACGCCGGGCCGTTTTCCGGCAGGCGGGCATCTGCCTTCGAATGTCGGTCCCTTCGCCATACTCGGCGCCATCGGACCCATGGCCCGCAGCATCGCCGACATAACCCTGCTCTTCCGTATTCTCTGCGCCCAGGATCCAAACGAACCCAACAGCCCGCCCATCGCATACCGTGAGCGTGCTCTCGAAGAACTCCGCGCCCACACCATCGGCTTCTTTGAAGACGACGGCCTTGTTCCCGTCACACCCGAAACGCGCGCCGCCGTCCAAAGCGCCGCCAAGGCTCTCCGCGACGTCGGCTTCCGTGTCGAACCCTTTCGTCCGCGCACCCTCGAGCAACTCCGCAAGCTTTGGTGGAAGTTTTTCGTGCAATGCGGAGCCATGTTCTATGCGCCGCTCATCGAGGGCAAACGCAAGAAGCTCAGCCCCATCTTTACCGAATTCCTTTCCATCGCTGAATCGGTCCCGCCGCTCTCGGCTACGGAACTGCTCAATGCCTGGGCCGAGCTCGACCTGCTTCGCGCCAAAACTCTCGAAGAAATGCGCGCGTATCCGGTCCTCCTCTGTCCCGTCGCCAGCATTCCCGCTTGGCGCCACGGCGAACGCACCTGGACCATCGAGGACCGCACCGTCGATTATCTCGACGCCGTCCGTCACACCCAGTGGTTCAATTGTCTTGCCGCCCCCGCTGCCGTCATGCCCGTTGGCCGCTCGCCCGAAGGACTTCCCATCGGCGTGCAGATCGTCGCACGTCCGTATGAAGACGAAGTCGCGCTCGGCATCGCCGCCATCGTCGACGCAGCCTTCGGCTATCTGCCTCCGCCCCTCGCTCACTCGCTCTAGCGCCACCCACGTCAAGTTCATCCATCACAGACAAAGGCTCTCCCTGTTCGTAAAAACAATGTAAGACGTGAGCCAGATCACACTTGGCCGTCAACCATTGGATGGAGGCAACGCGCAGACATTCGCGGTAGTCTGTCGCTTCCCCGGATCGGAGCGCATGGGGTGCGCGCAACTTGGCAGAAATGTTTTGCCGACTCTCCCGATGTTTTGAAAGATGACCGGCGCCGGCGAACCATCGTGCCGGTGCTCGATTTCGAAATTGGCGGAGACACATTCATCACCATGGCTGGGCCTTGCTCGGTTGAGACCGAGTCCCAGCTCCTCTCTACCGCTCATCATGTCCGCAACTGCGGTGCCCGTATTCTTCGCGGAGGCGCCTTCAAGCCCCGCAGCTCTCCCTACGCATTCCAGGGTCACGGCCTCGAAGGTCTCAAGCTTCTCGCCAAGGCTCGCGAGCAAACCGGCCTCGCCATCGTCACTGAAGTCATGTCGGAAGACGATGTGCCGCTCGTTGCTGAATACGCTGACATCCTGCAAATCGGCTCGCGCAGCATGGAGAACTACACGCTCATCGAGCATGCCGCGCGTTCTGGCCGTCCGCTTATGCTCAAGCGCGGCATGGTCGCCACCATCGCCGACCTCCTGCGCTCCGCGCAGATCGCTCTCGACAACGGCAATCCCCACGTCATCCTTTGCGAGCGCGGCATCCGCACCTTCGAGACTGCCACCCGCAACACCTTCGACGTTGCCGCCATCGCGCTGCTCAAGCAAGTCTGCCATTTACCCGTCATCGCCGATCCCAGCCATGCCGCCGGATATCGCGAACTCGTTCCCACTCTCGCCCGCATCGCCGTAGTGGCTGCAGCCGACGGCCTACTTGTCGAAGTCCATCCC
This sequence comes from Occallatibacter sp., assembly GCA_035487015.1. GTDB lineage: Bacteria > Acidobacteriota > Terriglobia > Terriglobales > Acidobacteriaceae > Telmatobacter. The sequence goes on from DATHMP010000082.1 coordinate 81,715, forward strand.
AATCCCGCCAACGCCTGGAGCGACGGCGAGCAGTCGCTCGACTTCGTCGCGTTCGATGCCATGATGACTTCGCTCGATCCCTACATCGCCCTGCGCGGCATCTCGGCTACTGACCCCGCATCCACCCTGCCTCTGGAGGCCGTCGGATGAAGGCCCCTTTCGGACCGGCTTGGGTGACTCTCGGTTTCCTTCTTCTTCTCTCCACGTGTGAGTCCACGCCCATTGCATCACAATCCGTCCCGCAGGACTTCATCGTTACCGCGGCTCCTGCTTACGAACCTCTTGCCGCACTGCGTGGCCGGGAGCGCTTTCCGCGCGGTGCCCAACTGCTTCTCGTCCATCAGGGCAGGCCTGAACCACTCGTTCCTGCCCTTGTCGCATCCGCCGACGCTAACATCTCCTACGACGGCAAGTTCGTCCTCTTTTCCGGGAAAAAGACCGCCGCCGCCCCCTGGCAGATCTTTGAACTCACTCTCTCTGACCGCTCCATCCGCGCCGTCACCACCGCTTCGACTGACTCCATCCGTCCGTTCTACCTGCCCGCTGGCCGCTTCGTTTACGCCCAGCGCACGGGTGCGCTCTTTCAACTTCACTCGTCCCGCATCCTTGACTCTCCCGCCTTCAACGAACTCGAACCCGGTACGAAAGCCGATCTCCCCATCGCCTTCCTCAGCGCCAACGTCATCCCCTCCGACGTCCTGGCCGATGGCCGCATTCTCTTTGAATCCAACTTTCCTCTTGGCTCCGGATCCACGCCTGAACTCTTCCTCGTCTATTCCGATGGCTCCGGCGTCGAGTCCTATCGTTGCGATCACGGCACTTCACGCTGGGGCGGCCATCAACTCGCTTCGGGCGACATCGTCTTCACACACGGCGCATCTCTCGCCCGCTTCACCTCACCGCTTGCCCACGAAGTCCATATTTCCGCGCCTGCGGCGTCCTACTCCGGCGCAATCGCCGAAACACCTTCGGGCGATTGGCTCCTGAGCGTCCGTGCTACAGCTTCCGCGCCCTACGCAATCCACCAATGGAAGCCTGGTTCTGCCACATCTCAATCCATCCTCCAAATCCCCGGCCAGAACCTCGTCGATCCCGTCCTTGTCGCGCCGCGCAACCGGCCTCATCGTCACCCTTCCGCGCTCCATCCCTGGGACTACGCCAACCTCCTCGCACTCGACGCTCGCATCTCCCGCGAAGGCACTCTCAAAACGCAGCCCGCAACAGTTCGCCTCGAGACGCAAGATTCCGATGGCGGCACAATTTCTCTTGGCACGGCCCCCATCGAGCCCGACGGCTCCTTCTTCGTCAAAGTCCCCGGCGACAAGCCCATCCGCTTCGCCGTCCTCGACGCGAGGGGTACCGTCCTTCGCCAGGAGCACGGCTGGTTTTGGGCACGTTCCGGAGAACAACGCTACTGCGTCGGTTGTCATGCCGGTCCTGAGCACGCGCCGGAGAATCATGTGCCCGCAGTCCTGCTCCGCTCCACCGAAGCCGCCGATCTCACCCGGCCTGCGCTATCCGCTCCAACCCGCTCCATCGTGGAAGGGAGCCGCTGAAATGACGATGCGCAACCAACTCGCCCTCGCCGCCCTTCTCGTCCTCACATCCGCTGCGGCCCTCGCCCAAACTCCCGCTCCGTCGCCGCCGCCGTCCGTGGACGTCAGCTCGCCGGCCGCCTCCCAGCCGCTCGCGCCACCCAATTCCGCCATCCGCTTCGACGACGCCACCGACGCCTCCGGCATCGACTTCGTCCACAGCTTCGGCTCGGCACAACTCGGCTCGCTCCTCGAAGGCACTGGTGCCGGTTGCGTTTGGTTCGACTACGACAACTCCGGCCGCCCGTCCCTCTATGTCGCCAATGGCCGCCCCCTCGACGACTCGATGCATCCGCATCCTTTGAAAGAAAAGCCCAACCCTCCGCCGCACAATCATCTTTACCGCAACGAGGGCAATGGCCGCTTCACCGACGTCACCGATAAAGCCGGACTCAATCCCAATATGTATGCCATGGCCGTCGCAGCCGCTGATTACGACAACGACGGCAACGAAGACCTCCTCGTCACCGGCTACGGTAAGGTCATCCTCTATCACAACGACGGCAATGGACACTTCACCGATGTAACCGACAAAGCCGGCATCAAGGTCGATGGCTGGGCCATCAGTTCCACCTGGCTCGACTACGACAAGGACGGCTGCCTCGATCTCTTCATCGGCCGCTACGTCCAGTTCGATCCCAAATACCGCGCCTACTACGCCGCCGACAACTACCCCGGCCCGCTCGACTACGAAGGCGAAGCCAACAAGCTCTTCCACTCCAATTGCGACGGCACATTTACTGATGTCTCCGAAAAGTCCGGCATCAGCGCCTTCGTCGGCCGCACCATGGGCGTCACCGCAGCCGACTTCGACGGCGACGGGTGGGACGACATCTACGTCGCCAACGACCGCACAGAAAATTTCCTCTTCCGCAACAAGCACGACGGCACCTTCGAGGAAATCGGCAACGAATCCGGTACCGCCTTCGGTCAAAACGGCGAATCCACCTCCTCCATGGGCCCCGTCGCTGCTGATCTTGAAGGCCGCGGCGTGCTCGACCTCTGGGTCACCGACGGGCGCTACAACCGCCTGCTCCACAACACTGGCAAGTTGACCTTCGATGATCTTGGCGCAACCAACGGCGTCTCTCAGGCCAATGCCCAATATGTCAGTTGGGGCACAGGCATCTACGACTACGACAACGACGGCCTGCTCGACATCCTCATCTTCCATGGCGGCCTCATTCACCTCATCCCCCAGGAACACACGCTCTTCCGTGGCCTCGGCAACGACAAATTCGCCGACGTTTCGCGCGACGCCGGTCCCATCCTCAGCGTGCGCACCGTGGCGCGCGGCGCTTGCTTTGCCGACTACGACAACGACGGCAAAGTCGACGCATTCCTCGTGAACCTCGGTGCCAAAGGCACTCTGCTCCACAACGTTTCCACCAACACTGGCCATTGGCTCGCCATCAAGCTGCAAGGCTCAAAAAGCAATCGCGATGGCATCGGTGCAAAGGTCGAAGTCTTCGCCGGCGGCAAGCGCTGGACGCAGGAGCGCGTCGCCGGCTCCGGCTATCTTTCACAAAACGAATCCCGCCTCCATTTCGGCCTCGGCTCCGCCACCGCCGTCGACAAGATCCTCATCCACTGGCCCAGCGGTCGCGAGCAAACCCTTCAGCAACAGCCTGTCGATCGCGTGCTCAACATCGAGGAGCCGCAGTGATCCGCTCCTCCCAGATCCGCTTCGCCTCGGCGTTCACTCTCAGCCTTTCTCTCACGGTCCTCGGCCCTGCCGGCCTCATCCATCTCGCTCGGCCCGTCCACGCCGCCGTCACCACCAATCGCACTGGCGAAATCCTCACCTACGCCTCTCCCATCGAACTCCTGTTCTCGCGCGGCCATGCGCAACTCTTCGTCCTCTGCCAGGGCAGCAGCGAAGTCCGCGTCCTCGACCCCGCAACCTTTGCCGAAATCAAGCGCATTCCCGTGGGTCGCGTGCCCCGCGGATTCTCGCTCTCGCCCGATGGCTCCCGCCTCTTCGTCGCTAATTCCTGGGACGACACTCTCTCCATCATCGACACCGCATCCCTCACCGTCATCGCCACCTGGCCCGTCGGTGCCGAGCCTTCCAGCGTCCTCGAAGATCGCACCGGCAAACATCTCTTCGTCGCCAATCGCATCTCCAACGATGTCGCTGTCCTCAACGCGCAAACCGGCGAAGAGGAGAAACGTCTCGCTGCTGGCCGCGGCGCCAGCTACATCACTCCTTCGCCCGATGGCTCCCGTCTCTACGTCACGCACGTCTATCCCAACGCCACCCCGCATCGCACTCCGCCCGCATCGGAAATCACCGTCATCGACACCGCCCGCGCCGTTGTCGTCGATCGCCTGCCGCTTCCCGGCATTGCCCACGGCTTCCATATCGCCTTCTCCGCAGATGGTCGCCTCGGCGTTCTCGCGGCGATGCATCCCAAGAACCTCGTCCCTCTCGCGCACCTCGAGCACGGCGGCGCTTTCGCCGATACACTCATCCTCTTCGGCCCCGATGCCGGTCCAAAACCAATCGAAATTCCCCTCGACGAGCTTGAGCTCTACGCCGCGCGTCCCTTTGCCGTCGCCATCGCTTCCGACAAGTCCCGCCTCTACATCACCTGCGGCGGCTCAGAAAACGTCACCGTCGTCGACCTCCCGCGCCTCCTTCACTTTGTCCACACCCACCAACCTCTCTTCGCGCAGGATCTTTCCGCCGGCGCCAACTACGTAACCGCGCGTCTCCCCGTCGGCAACGATCCTCGTGGAATCACCATCACTCCCGACGGCCACACCCTCCTCGTTGCCAATCGGCTTTCCGACACGCTTAGCGCCATCGATACTCGTACCAACCGCATCGCCACCATGCCCCTCGAGAGCCCTCGCCAACTCTCCGTCCTGCGTCATGGCGAGCAAACCTTCTACACCGCCCGCTACTCCTTTCAGGGTCAGATCGGATGCGCCAACTGCCACATCGACTCCACTTTTGACGGCCTCCAGTGGGATCTCGAGCCCGATGGCTTTGGCCGCGACATCGTCGACAATCGCCCCATCGAGGACGTGAAAGACACCGAACCCTACAAGTGGAACGGCGGCAATCCCAACCTCCCTACCGAGTGCGGCCCGCGCACCGAGAAGTACTTCTGGCGTTCTGAGAATTACGACGACCTCACCCTCACCGACCCCGTCACCTACATTCGCAGCCTGCCGCCCCGGCCCAACCGCTGGCGCCTCGCTGACAACGAACTCACTCCCGCACAGGAACGCGGCAAAGCTCTCTTCGAACGCGCCGTCGACAAGTTCGGCAATCCGATCCCCGAAACCAATCGCTGCATTCACTGCCACAGCGGCCTCAAGGGAACCAACCAAAAATCCTTCGACGTCGGCACAAAGAAGCCGACCGACAACGGCAACTTGCTCGATACACCGCAGCTCACCAACATCGCTATCACCGCGCCTTACCTGCACGACGGATCCGCTTCGACCCTTGAGCAGATCTGGACCGTCTTCAATCCGCAGGACAAGCACGGCCGCACCAACGACCTCACCAAAGACGAGCTTAATGACCTCATTGAGTATTTGAGGACGCGATGAAAAAATCCATCACCCTCGCTATTGTTTTCCCGGCGCTCTGCGCTGCGGCAATTTCGCTGCACGGCGCCCCCCCGTCGACCGTCGCCGGCAACACGGGCCCGCATCGCGCGCAAGCGCGGTCTGCCCCATCGCAGCCGCTCCCGCGCTTCCGTTTCGAAAACTTCACCACCGCCAACGGACTGCCCGACAACCACGTCTACTCCGTTCTTGTCGACGGCAATCGCATATGGGCCGGCACGGACAACGGCCTCGGCCTCTACGAAAACGGCAAATGGAAAACCTATTCCACCGCCGACGGTCTCGCCCACCGCGCCGTCCTCTCGCTCGCCCTCGACAAACGCACAGGCGATGTCTGGGCTGGCACCATGGCTGGTCTCAGTCGCGTCTCCGGCGGCCGCATCGACACCTTTACCCAGCTCAACTCCGGCCTTAGCAACGACGTGGTCTATGGCGTCTCCGTCGATGGCGAAGATGTCTGGGTGGCAACCGCTGCGGGCGGCTGCCGTCTCAATCTCCGCACCAACCAGTGGACGCTCTTCAACGAGCGCAATACACCCATGGTCGAGATCTGGGTCTACGGCGTCGCCGCCACGCCCACCAAGGTCTACTACGCCGTCTGGGGCAGCGGCATCCTCGAGTACGATCAAAAGACGCATGTCTGGGATAAATACGAAGATCCCGACGGCGAAAACGAGATGGTTCTCTTCAAAGATCAGGGCCTCATCCACGAAATCACCACGTCCGTCAGTTTCGTCGACAACGTCCTGTGGGCCGCCACTTATTTCGGCGATAGCCGCTACGATGGCCGTTATTGGCACAATTTCCTCACCAAGGACAGCGGCCTGCCCTCCAATTTCACCAACGTCGTCAAGGGCGTCGACGCCAATCGCGCCTGGTTCGGGACAGACAAAGGCCTCGCCTACTACGACGGCGCGAATTGGGCGGTTTACCGTCCTTCCCTCACCACCGGCAAGCCCGAAATGTTTACCCGCGACGCCCAGGGAAAAATCGCAAGCGTGCCCGTCACCACGGCGCCGGCCCACAACTACATCCTCAACATCGACTTTCAAGGCAACGACATTTGGGTGGCAACGGCTCGCGGCCTGAGTCACGGAATTCGTATACCTGAGAAATAAGGAGCAATTATCATGAGCACATTCGCTGAAGTTTTGGAGAACATCGGAAAAATGCCCATCAAAAAACGCGCCATGACGAACCTCGGAGTTCTGAACGAGGCCTACGCCTATGCCAAGCCCAGTTCGTTCTCGCGCGGCATGCGCATCGACCTCAATGGAGTCACCATCCTGCTCATCTCCGGTACCGCCTCCATCGACGAAGAAGGCAAAAGCGTCCACATCGGCGATTTCCGCGCGCAATTGCGCCGCACCTTCGCCAACATCACCGGCCTGCTCGCCAGCGAAGGCTGCACATGGCACGACATCGTTCGCACCTCCTGCTACCTCCGCGACATCGATCGCGACTACGAAATCTTCAACGAAGAGCGCACCGCCTTCTTCAAGGAGCAGGGACTCGATCCGCTCCCCGCCTCCACCGGCATTCAGGCCAAGCTCTGCCGCCCCGAATTGCTCGTCGAAATCGAAGCCATCGCCATGTTCCGCACCGATGAGGCCGGCAACAAGCAATAAAGGCCGGCATGCCGCAGGAGCCTCCCATCTTTCCGGCTCCTCGGTTGCGCCCCATCGCCAAGGAGCACGTATGCAATCCAGGTTTCTTCTCGCCTCAGGCTGCGCCCTCTTCGCAGCTTTGACTCTGCACGGCCAGGACGCCCACAAATGTGAATGTGGCGCGAACCCGCCCGGCCCTCCGCGCGATCGTGTCGTCGCGCCCTACGCCGGAGAACCCGCAGACCTCAGTCCCTACTCCAAATTCGCGACGCCCTACGACCTCAACTACACCCACCCCAACATCTACATGGGTGCAGGCCGCGACATCCCAGAGCCCAAAGGCCTCACTGAAGTCCGCATCGGCTTCTTTGGACCCATCGAGCACAGCCCCGACCAGGTCTTCGGCCTGCGTATGCTCCACGGCGCGCAGCTCGCCATTGATGAAGCTAATGCGCGCGGCGGCTACGGCGGCAAGCCATTCCGCCTCATGCTCCACAACGACTACGACAACTGGCAGGCCAAGGCCGTTTATGGCGACGACCGCTCCACCGATCCCTCCATCTGGGGCGCATCCTCCGATGAAGCAGTCAAGATGACCTACGACGACCACGACTGGGCCATCTTTGGCTCCATCAGCTCTGAGTCCACTCACATCATCCTGCGCGTTGCATTGAAAGCCGAGATCCCCATCGTCAACTCCGCATCCACCGATCCCACCATTCCCGAGACCTACATCCCCTGGTACTTCACCGATCTTCAGGATGACCGCGTTCAGAGCCTCACCCTCGCGCATCACATCGTCACTGAGCTCGGCCTCAAGCGCATCGCCCTTCTTCGCGTCAACAATCGCTACGGCCGCTTCGGCGTACTCAAGTTTCGCGACGCCGCCCGCCGCCTCGGCCATCCCGTCGTCATCGAACAAAAGTTCATGCCCGGCGACACCGACTACAGCCGCGCGCTCCACATCATCCAGGATTCCCGCGCCGACGCCATCGTTCTCTGGTCCGATGAAATCCCCGCCGCCAACATCCTCAAGCAAATGCGCGCCCTCGGCATGAAACAGCGCGTCTTCGGCTCCTATCGCACTCTTGGTCCAGAACTCCTCACTGAAGCCGGTCCCGCCGCCGAAGGTTTCCAGGCCGTCTTTCCCTACAACCCCACCCGCAACGATCCCCGATGGCTCGACTTCAATCGCCGCTTCGTCGTTCGGTTTCACGAGCAGCCCGAGCAATTCGCCTCGCTCGCCTTCGACGCCATGAACTCCCTGCTCGACGCCATCTGCAAGGCGGGCCTCAACCGCGCTCGCATCCACGATGCCCTTGCTGACATGGAACACTACAACGGCGTCACTGGACCGATGACCTTCGATCCCAACCAGAAAAACGTTGCACCCCTCTACCTTGGCACCGTCCAAAACGGCGCCATCACGTATCGCCAGGCCACCATGGAGAAGACGCAGCCCGCATCCGCTGCATTAGACAATCCATCTGCGCCATCAACCACTCCTGCGCCCTATGCCCGCGTCGGGGAGAACGGCGTCACCTACAACGGTCCCAGCCGCCCCAATCTGCCCGAAGGCCCAATGCGCGTCGTCCTGTTCGGACCGCATGCCGATGTGCTCGCCCAATCGCCAGCGCTCGTAGCCCTGCTCACTGCGGCGCACACAGGCGCAACTAGCTGGCAGCTTATTCCCGTCGCCAGCGATCAAAACTGGGGCGCCGCTTCCACGCAGCTTGTCCATGCGCTCTGGGATCAGCATGCTCTAGCCATCGTTGCACTGGATCGTGACGCGGCCCATCTCTCCGAACAGCTTGCCCTTAAAGCCTTCGTCCCTGTCCTCGCACTCAGTGACGACAAGGCGCTTACCTCAACCAACGTTCCCTGGATCTTCCGTCTTCCCGCTGTCACCGATCCCACCGCCGCTATCCGCCTCATTCAGGCTGCGACCGCGCAATCCGGTCCCAATCCCGAACGCCTGCGCGACGCTCTCGCTTCCGGAAACGAAATCGCCGGCTCAGCCTTCCTGCCCACCGGCGAACCGCTCGCGCGTTGAACCTCGCGAACACCATCCCTCCCAACTCCAACATCTCGCCCAAAAGCAGAAAGGGCAGCCCGGTTTAGGCTGCCCTCTCCATTTGCTGCGTTACAAATTTACGGCAGGTAGTAACGGAACGAAGTCCAGATCATGTTATCGATACCCTTCGCTCCGATTCCGCTCGCGCCCGACCATCCCTCACGCACGGCATAGCCGTACTGGATGCTCTGGCGAATGCGGCCGCGATCACCCTTGTAGATGTCGTACCAGTAGCCGCCCGTGATCTCCTGTACATCGCGATTCTGCGCTCCGCAGGAGCCGCCTGGGATGTATCCCGTCGAACCGCCGCCGTTGTATCCGGGAGCGGCCGTCGAGTTGCAAGCCGAGTTGCTCAGCAACCGTGAGCCGTAACCCACCGCTGCCGCGGAAGGCGTGCCCCAATGCGCGCCCCATTTACCGCCGGCAGCAATATCAGCCGCCGTCGGGGTCGAGGTGCAGGTGAACGCGCCCGCCGTCGACGGGCAGAACACCGCTGTCGGCGCGCCAAGCGTGGTTGAGTTTGCATTCGCAAAGTCCGCACGGCCTGCATAGTCGCCGCCATAGTTGGCGTAAATGGTCAGGCGCGGGGTCGGATTGATTTCCAGAGTAAACAGACCCGAGGCGTTGTGAATCGGTGCAAGCTTGCCGTTGGCGTCGGCCGTTACGTCCGCCAGGGTCGAGTCGCCGTAACGTCCCACACCGGGTCCGTAAAGTCCCTTCACTCCAAAGACAATCTTGTTCGCAGGAGCCAGCGGTACGCGCATGCTGGCTGCTACGCCGCCAACCTTGATGCTGTTGGAGTAGTAGCCGGCTGTCGTCAACGCTGGAGCGACGGCCAGCCCTGTTTCAATGTCGTTCAGGTTGCCGTAAAGGTTGCTGTTCGTGGTTTCGCCGGGGTACACGGTCTCATGCGCAAACCCGCCAATGCCGATGAACTCGAAATGGCCCCAGCCCGGATCCAATGCCAGCTTGGCAATGATGTCCGGCGCCTGGTTGAACGAAATCGTCGCGATATCCGAGCAGCCATTCACCGTCTTGTAGACCGGAACCGCAACATCGATCGTGTTTCCTGCCGAGTCTGTCTGAACCTGATTCGTATAGTTCACGATCGAAGTCGACGGAGAGCAGGTGCTCACAGCCGCGTTGTAGTTGCCGCCGTTGGTGCCCGCGCTGCCCAGCACCGCATAGGGCTCGCTGCCGGCCAGAGATGCCGTGTAGAGCAACTGCGGATTTTCAGCCGCGATGCCGAAGGACGCATATTTGCCTGTCTTCGTCACGCGGAATCCATACTGACGCGTCCACACAAAGCCCGCAACGTAGTTCGGGTCGATCGTCTGCGGCGTCAGGATGTCGCCCGACAGATTCGATATGCCCTTCTTGTCTTCCGTCGCCAGCGACCACAACTGGCCGCCCGTAAACGCCCAGTGGTTGTTGGTTTCGGCCTGCGCCCACAAAACGCGCTGCCGCAGAACGTAGCTGTTCGATTGGTTGTTGTTCGAAGTGATGCCCGTGCCCAGCCAGTCAGCCTCGTAGTAGCCGCGGACTGTGCCCCAGTTGGTCTTGCCTTCTGCCATCAGCGTTACGCGCGATTGCCGAGCGCTTCCGTAAAACTCACTCAAAGAATAGGCGTCCGCGTGCTCATAAGGAATTGCGTTAAACGCGGTCGGAATATCGCCGCCGGTGGCCTTCGTGCGGTAAACAGTTTCACCCGCCGCGTATCCGCCCGGCGTCAGCGTGATGCCCTTGTAGTGCAGGCTTGTCGGATTCGCAATAGCCTTCTTGATCGCCGATGTTTCATCGGAAACCGTCGTTGCCAGCGATACCGAGTTGTCCTTCAAATCCTTCACGGTGCCTTGCAGCGTGTTCACAGCCGCCGCATTATCCGTCGTCGCTTGCTGTTGCGCATCCGCTGCAGCCTGAGCTTTGGCTGCCGCAGCTTGCGCGTCTGCCGCAGACTGCTGCGCCTGCTTCAGCTCAGCATCCTTCGTCGCAAGATCCGTCTTCAGGCTGTCAATCTGTCCTTGGAACTCCTGCCGAAGCGACTGGATCTGGTCCTCCACGCTCGGCTTCACTTCCTTCTTCACAACCGGTTTATGTTTCTTCGCAGGCGCTGGGGGGTCGCCGGCATAGGCATTCGAGCCGACAAGACTCGCTGCCAGGACGATCGCGGCAGCTGTGCTGAATCTGAATCTCATTTGGCCTCTCGTTTCCTCTCAGTTCAAAGGTTTTCGTGCTGGCATCCGCGCTCCGCGCAGACACCCACTCTTCCGCATCCAGGAATCCCCAATGTGCAGGAAAACGGTGTTCCGTCAGACTCGCGAAAGGACTTCAAAAACAGGCGCAGTACTCGACTCCTGTGAGTCGCAGTAACTTTGCCTGTGTCTGAATGAAAGGCTCTCAGAATTAGATGAATATTTGACTAATTCACATATTTTTAACAGACTTACGCCAACCATAACTCTGTTACAAAATAATGAATTTACATTCTATTCACAATCCGCAAACAGGTTTTGGGCTTGTGGTTTTGTGCAGCTTTCATGCGCTTCCGGCGCGATAGTCGGCCTATTCGTGCCGCCCCGCGCTCAGTAAGTTGGCAAAGATACGGTAAGCTCCAGGCACTAAGTCAGGGAATTGCCGATACAGCGCATACGCCACATAGATATAAGTCCCCTTGCCGGGATGCGTCACCAGCAATCCGCCGCGTTGCGGATTCTGCCCTGGGTCGGCCGTCTCCGTCAGAGCGTCGTAGCCCTTGTCCCAGCTGTCCAGAAACGAGTGCCCTCGCTCTTCCGCCCATCCGTCAAAATCCGCCGGTGTAATCCGGTTCGGCCACGTCAGCAGCGCGTCGTCCTGCTTCAAGAGCTTTACCGGAGCTTGCTCGTCCACTACCCGTTCGGCCATGCGCCCGCCCAACGAGAGCGGCAGCGGGGCAGGGAAGTCGCTCGTCTGGTATTGCACAATCAGCGTTCCGCCCTGCCGCACAAACTCATCCAGCCTTCCCTGCGCATGCGCCAGCGCCGGGCGCACCGTATACGCGCGGATCCCAATCACAACAACATTCCACGTCGACAAATCCGCTGACGCCAGCTCCTCATCCGTTAGAAGATGCGGCGCCACGCCCAGGCTCTCCATAGCATCCGGAACCAGGTCGCCCGGACCCATCACGTACGCAATCTTCAGCCCCGGCGCCAGCTTCACATCCACCTTTCGCGTCTTCAGCACCGCAGTCCTGTATTGGTTGTAGGGCCGCAGTCCCGCATACCCTACGCTTTCCCAGCCGCTCTCATAACTGCGTCCACCCGCGTGCACCACCGCCTCAATCGGATAAGCACCGGCCTCCACCGCACTGGGTGTCACCGAAAAATGAATGGGCTCCGCGTCACCCGCGGTTTTGCGATGCAACTCCGCCTGTGTAGGCTCTGCCTTCCATCCCGCGGGGAGCTTCAATTCCACCGTGCCTTCCGCCGCGCCCTCCGTATGCACCGTCACGTCTACCGGCAGCGAGCTTCCATCCAGCGGCAGCAGTCGCGATTCTGGAGACACACGCACGCCAATCGCCGGCGTCACCACCAGCGGCTGGTAAATCCCGCCCGGCCCTGTCACGCGACCCAGCGTCTGCACCACCGTGCCCACTCGAAGCGGCACACCGTCAAATTCCCACTCTGCCCAGGCCGCCAGCGGCCACGGCGCAAACGACCGCTCCCGCCACGCTTCATTCGATACATCGTAGTAAGGCTGCTGCAGCGTTGGCCGCGTGAAGAAGGGCTTCGTCGCCTCCGCATTCTCTGGGACGCGCACACGGAAAATCGGATCAGCGACCGCATCCTTCCCACTCGTCGCCCCGCTCGCCAATTCGCACTTCCAGTCTTCGCCGTCGCTGCTCTTCAGCCACACCTTCTCTAGCTGCACCGCATCGGCCGAGTGTGCTGCATGAACGTGCACCTTCAATTCTTCGCCCGGTGCAACACTCCGTGGTGTTTCGTCTGCGGAATTCCCACGAAATCCGCCGTTCTGCGCCGCTGCCTGGTTCGTTCGGAACGCCACCATGTCCAGCCCCAGCAACCCCTTCAGCGCATCCTCGAACTCCGCAATCTTCGCGTCCAACTCCCCCAGCACTCCCGCCTTCGCCTGGGCATCCACAGTGCTTGCTGCAATCCGCGCGCGCAACTCCAGCGTCTCCTTGTACAACGGCGCAAGCTTGTGCGCGAACGCCACATCCGCGCTTCCCGAGCACTCCACGCCGATCTGCCCCACTCCCTTCTCAATCTGCGCAAGTCCCTGCCCAAGCCACGCCGGCGCTCCCGGCGCCAGCCGCGCAATCCCCGCAATCGATGTATCGATCTCCACCTTGTTGTTGTGGAACAGGTCGCTGTCGCCCTTCGTCCCCGCGCCCGCCTTCGCCGCCGTAGCCACCGCCCACAGGTGATAGCTCGTGTCGTCCGGTCCGCTCAGGGTTGGGTTCGCGCCGCCATTCTGCGACTTCTGCTCGCCCCATCCCTCGCGCGAAATCTGCGCATAACTCTGACCCAGCGTCGTGTCCAGATCGCCCACCTGGAGCGTCACATCCGTCGAAGGCACTCCGTTCGTCCACTCGCCCGTCACATAATTGTGAAACTTTGCCGGAGCCCACTTGCCGGTCGCATAGTCAAACATGCCCTTTTCCGTCACCGGCGCAAACGGCGTCATCGAATACACCGCCAGCGGCTGCCACGGCTGCAATCCATCCTTCAACTGCTCCGGAAACACCTTCGCATCGCCCGCTGCCTTGAAAACCTCCTGCGCAATCTCGCCAGACACCTGGTGTTGTCCGTGCCCGTCCGTAATTCCGCCCACAAACGTCGACACAATCACCTGCGGCCGTTCGCGTCTCACCGCCAGCACCGCGTCATACAGCACGCGATCGTGTCCCCACTTCGCAAACGACTCTTCCTGTGTCTTCGAGAATCCGAAGTCCGCTTCCGTTCCCCACATCTGCTTCGCGCCATAGTATTCACTAGCCTTCAGCAGTTCATTGGTACGGATTAACCCCAGCGCGTCATAGCTGTCGGCCGACATCGCGTTCTGTCCGCCCTCGCCGCGCGTCAGCGTAAACAAGATCGCCCGCGCCCCCATCCCGCGCGACAAATACGTCAGCAGCGCGCCGTCCTCATCATCCGGATGAGCCACAATCATCATCACGCTCGCCGTCGTATGCAGCCGCTTCAGCGCCTGTTCCACCGCAGCCTGTCCGCGATCCAGCGCCAGCGGCAGCGCAATCGACGAGGGCTCCGCCGCAGGCAGCTCGAATGCCGCCACACCCTTCTCTTGTCCCGCAGCCACGTGCGGGTTTGCAGTCGCCATCACAACGGTCGCCAGGGCCAACGGCAGGGCTGCGCAGTGCAGTCTCTTCTTAAGAATCATGGTCTTCGCCAGTGTACAATCCGTGCAGCGTGCGCGCTTGATCTCCGTCCCTTCACCCCAATCCGGCAACCCATCCCACCTCGAGCGGCGCATCGGCCTCCGCTCCGCCGTGCTCTTCAACATGCTCGAGATGATCGGCGTGGGCCCGTTCATCACCCTTCCGCTTATCATCGCCGCCGCAGGCTTTCGCCTCTCCATCTGGGCCTGGATCCTCGGCGCTGTCATCGCCGTGGCCGACGGCCTCGTCTGGGCTGAGCTCGGCGCCGCCTTTCCGCGCGCCGGCGGTTCCTACGCCTTTCTTCGCGAAATCTACGGGCCCGACCGAGCCGGCAAATGGCTCAGCTTCCTTTACGTCTGGCAGCTCAGCTTTTCCGCGCCGCTCTCCATCGCTTCAGGATGCATCGGCCTCTCCAGCTTTCTCTCCTGGTTCTGGCCCGCGCTGGACACCTCACCCATCGCTGCCATCCCCGCGCTCCACTACTCCAGCTTCACCGCGGCCGCAGCCTGCCTGCTCGTCACCGCGCTTCTCTATCGCAATCTCAGCTCCGTCACGCGCCTCGCCTGGGTGCTCTTCGCCGGAGTTATGGCAGCCCTCGTCGGCGTCATCACCTCCGGCTTCGCTCACGCCGCAGCCACCGGCGGATGGCACATGCCCGCATCCCCCGCGCAGTCAATCCCTCTCGCCATCGGCGGGCTCGCCCAGGCGTCGCTCATTGCCACCTACGATTATTGGGGCTACTACAACATCACCTTCCTCGGCAGCGAAGTCCGCCAGCCCGAACGCACCATTCCCCGTGCCATCCTGCTCTCGGTTCTCTTCGTTTCAGCTTTCTATCTGGCCATGAACCTCGCCGCGCTCCCGTCCCTGCGCGATGCCGCGGCCCACACAGCTGAGTCCGCCACGCTCCGCATCCACCTCGTCGCAGAAATTGCCCGCTCCGCCTTCGGAGCGTGGGCCGGTTACACCGTCGCCACACTCATCGTCTGGACCGCCTTTGCTTCCGTCTTCTCTCTGCTGCTCGGCTACTCGCGCGTCCCCTACGCCGCTGCGCGCGACGGCAACTACTTCAGCACACTCGCGGCCATCCACCCGCGACACAACATCCCCCACCGCTCCCTGGTCGCGCTCGGCCTCGTCGCCTCAGTCTTTTGCTTTTTCTCTTTGCAGCAGGTCATCACCATGCTCGTGGTCACGCGCATCCTGCTGCAGTTCTCTTTGCAACAAGTGGGAGTCATGCTCCTGCGCGCCCAGCGGCCCGATCTCGAACGGCCCTTCCGCATGCCGCTCTATCCGCTGCCGCCGCTCTTCGCCCTGGCGGGCTTCGCCTTCATCCTCATCAATCGCGAACACGCGATGCAGGGACTCGCCGTCGCCGCAGGCATTGCCCTCAGCGGAACTCTGATTTACCTCTGGCGCGCCAAGCGTCTCCGCTCCTGGCCGTTCGGGAAGATCTGACGGCGGATTTGGCCCTCATCTAATCGAGCTAGACAGCCACGGTCTAGGAGTCGTTATCCGACAAGAATTCAGGGCGCTCGCTCAGCATTTGGATAGGCTTTTTCGGCATGGGAAATGGTCCTTTGAATTTGGCTATCAGTTTCACTTCGTCCAACTTGATAGCCGGAAAGCTCTCTTGGAAGAATTCAAGCGACCGCAGGAGTGCAGCTCGATGCTCCTTCACGAAGCGCGCCCAGAACATCACCGAATGATCTCGGCCATATTCCGATTGATCCCCTCGCCCGCCATCCTTGAGAAAGCGAAGGTATTCGAGTGCGCCGTTGTCAGCCTCGTCTACGCAACCTTTTGAAATGAGGGCTTCAACCCAGGCCTTATGCACGACCTGGTGCGACGCTTCGTCCTTTGTCAACTCGAAGGCGCGCTGGCAAAGGGCTCTCCCGCGTTCCAAGTCAGCGAGTCGAACGGCCTTGTCGAAGCAATAGAGGATTGCAGCGGCTTCAAAGTCCAACTCAGTTGAAGGTATCGCTTCAATCCGCGCGATCTTGCGAGCAATCTTCCGTGCCTCTTCCACAGCCGGGTCCCATCCTCTCTTCCAAAGGCGGAGCCGGATCTCCAGCTTGGAGACATTCGACGATTCTCTCCGCTCGGGAATTCGCGGATAATCATCTGTTCGTGGTACATGGATTTTGCTTTGATGGGCCCGGACGAAAGCGAACAGTTTGTCGACAAGCTCAGTTAGGCTAGAATACTCCTTGTCGCATGCTTCGAATGTCCTGTCCCTCCTAGGGTTCTTCTTGGCGATGGCTTTCTCGATCGCAGCAGGCTCGACGGCCGGCAATTCGACTGCAGCGATTGCTCGCTCGGCAATCGCTGCTGTGGCATCGCATCCGATGCGGCGAAGGCACCCCGCAATGATCGGTGCAAACCTGTAAGAGGAATTAGTGAAGAACTGATGAAAGCCGCCATTGCTCACTTCGCGGTCCAGAGCCAGGACCGCCAGCACTAGGCGCTCTTCGTCGTTAAGGCTAGTTTCGCCGCCGATAGCTCGGCCCTTCGCTTGCAGCCCCCACTCAAACGCGTATAACAATGAAAGATGATCGTGTGTGTCGCTGAGCGCGAGAATCTCAGACGAGCTTTGACCCGAGTATCTGAGCGAAGGTACTTTCTCCATTGTGCCGCCGCGAGCTAAGCTGGTGCCGAAGCCTTAATTCAAAAACATCGTCCTGTACAACGTGTCCCGCTGCACCGGCTTGAACCCTGCATCGCGAATGATCCGCCGCAGCTCTTCCTCGGTCGTGCAATTCGACGTGCCCGCGGCTTTCACCACGTTCTCTTCCAGCATCACGGAGCCCACGTCGTTCCCACCGAAGTGCAATCCCATCTCCAGCACCTTCAGCCCCTGCGTCACCCAGCTCGCCTGCACGTTTTCAATGTTGTCGAGATACAGCCGCGCAACCGCCAGCACCTTCAGGTACTCCACGCTTGTGGCCTCGTCCCAGCCACGGCCGCCCAGCGCCGTATGCTTCGGCTGAAAGCTCCACGGAATAAACGCCGTGAATCCGCCCGTCTCTTCCTGCAGCCGCCGCACCACTTCAAAGTGGTTGATCCGCTGCTCCACCGTCTCGCCCACGCCAAACATCATCGTCGCCGTGGTACGCATGCCCAGCTGATGCGCCGTGCGGTGCACGCTCACCCAGTCTTCCGTCCTGCACTTCAAGCGCGCAATTTTAAACCGCACATCGTCGTCCAGAATCTCCGCGCCGCCGCCCGGAATCGAATCCAGTCCCGCCTCGCGCAGCCTCGCAATCGTCGTCCGCAAGTCCAGGTTCGAGTACTCTGCAATCGCCAGCACTTCGCTCGCCGACAGGCAATGCAGCCAGATCTGCGGAAACCGTTCCTTGATCCCTTTGAACAGCCGCTCAAACCAGTCGATCTTCAAATCGGGATGAATGCCGCCCTGCATCAGCACGCCGGTCCCGCCCATCTCCACCGTCTCGGCGATCTTGTCGTAGATCGTCTCGAACTCGAGGATGTAACCCTCTTTCGCCTTCGGCCCCTTCAACGGCCTATAAAACGCGCAGAAGTTGCAATACTCTGTGCAGAAGTTCGTGTAGTTGATATTGCGGTCGATGATGTAGGTGACCACGCCCTCGGGATGCAGACGGCGGCGCACAGCATCCGCCTCAAAACCCAGCCCGATCAGGTCAGGGGAATGAAAGTGTTCAAGAGCCTCTGCGCGCGTCAAAGCCATACTTCGATTCTACCAATCTGAGGGATTTCGGGCTTTGCTGGGTGCCCCTCTCTGGCGCCTTACGCAAGAAGTAGGAGCGCGCTTCGGTTCGCTCCGCGAAACGCCGTCCGGCGATAAAACCTACTCCACCTTGCGTCGGCGAAACAAAAACATCCCGCGGCTCTGCACCGGATCCTTGCGCGTTCGCGACAGGTTGGCCGCCGTCGAAATGCCGCTGAACAGGACCAGAAAATCCCAGAAAGCGCGGACCCGTCCCCAAATCCCAGGCTCACTCTGCGGCACCTGCCCGTCCAAAGTCATTGGCGCAACCTCATCTGCTTCAGTCTATTCGACTGCCGCTCCCGCGCGAAGGATGCACAATTCACAAGGAACGACAGTGCATATTCGACGATTCCGGCTCTGGTTTCCTTCCGAGTCAAACCCCGCCGTGAAAGGTACGGGCTTCAGCCCGTACGTTGAAGCTCCCAAGGAAAGCGGGCTTTAGCCCCTGAAGGAATGCGCCGGCCCTACCGCAGCAACTCCGATGCCGCCCACAACACCGGCGCCTGCCCATGAAAATCGCCTGTGCGCCTGTGCCTCGCTAGGTAGTACGGAAGGTCGTTCTTCTTGCCCGTTCCTTCGCACACATTCGTCACGTCGTCGTTCTGGTCGATGTAACCCACCACCGCTATCCACGCGCGTCGCGCCGCCGGTCCATACGTCGCCGCATCCAGCCAGCCATTCTTCACGCCCGTAATCATCGCGAACGAAAACATCGCCGAGCTCGACGTTTCCGGCCATGCCTCCTCGTGATCAATCAACTCGCGCCACATCCCGTCCTTGCCCTGGTACTTCAGCAGCGACGCCATCATCTTCCGGTAGCCTTCCAGAATCCGGGCTCTTTGCGGATGATCCTTTGGCAGGTCGCGCAAGATCTCCGCCATCCCTGCGGCAAACCATCCATCGCCGCGCCCCCAGTAAAACGGCACATCCGGCGCGTGATAAAACAGCCCATTCGGCTGCTGCAGCGCATCGAGATACGCCACCATCTCCTTCGCGTCCCGATCCAGGTACATCCGGTCGCCCGTTGCGCGATAGGCCTCCAGCTGCAGCATCGCCAGCATGTACATGTCATCGACCCAGAACCGTGTCTCCGCCGAAAGCCCATCCGGCCGCGGATTCTCCCATTGCCTGTCAGCCCAGTACTTGCCTTCGGCAAGGTACTTCGGGTCCTTCGTCTCGATCGCAATCTCCAGCGGAACAATGCCGAAGATCTCGTCATCCACGTGCCGCCGCAACGGCCGGTGATCTGCCTCGGCGCCGCCCGGCATCAGCGGCTCAAACTTCTTGATCAGTTCCGCGCGCAGCGCATCATCATGCGTCAGTTGCGAAAAGGTCAGCGCACCATACCACGTGTCCGCCTCGGAATAGTGGATGGTCTTCGAGTATTGGTGCGGGCTCGCCACAAAATGCTCCGCCAGCTTCTTCCCCACTTCTTGCGGCGACGTGCCCTCCGGCCAGTTGGAGAGGGAATCATCCGGTTGCGCGGCCGCAAACCCGCCGCCCGCAAGCACTGTGCCCGCCATCGCGAGCACAAAGAGATTCAAACGCTTTTTCTTCATTCAGAACTCCAGGGGAAGGTCAGCACGCAAAAAAATCGCGCGACCATTGTGCCACCCGGAGCCAAAGACAGGTAACTCTGAATTGGAGATCGAGTCCCGCTGAAAGGGATGAACCTTGTTGCTGCCCCAAACGGCCGCTCACTTGGCCGTCTTCCCATCCGGCTTGCCCGGCTCAGGCTTCTTGGTCGGGCTCGAGATACCAAAGCTCATCAGGAAGAAACGCAGCCCCTTCCGCAGCGAATCGAACAGGCTCATTCGGGTCTTACTCCTCGAGCGCGGCGGAAAGGCGCGCTCCTCTATTGCGTGTCCGCCGTTGGCGCGCCGCTCTTGTCGGTCAGCGGCGCGTCCGGCACCGTCCCGGTCTTCAGGATCGTCAGTGCGCCCGGCGGCAACGGTTTGTCCGCATTCGCCAGCAGCAGGCTCACTTGCCACATCTCGTCGTTCGTCAATTGGGTGCGATACTCCGGCATCCCCGTCAGCCGAATCCCGTTGGCTACCTTCCAGTAAGTTTCTCCCGGCTGATCGTCGCTCACGCCCACCACGCTGCTCGCATGGTGCTTCTCCCACAGCTGCGGCGCATCCGGATACATGCTTTGCCCAATCGACGATGGCTTTCCGTGGAACCCATGACACACTGCGCAGTGCTGCGCGTAGACCCGCGCGCCCGCCACAAATGTCTCTTCCGTCGGCATCACCGGTGGCATTTGGATCAGCTCTTTATCAATCCGCTGGTCCAGGGGAACATGCGTAAGCTGCTCCTCGTAGGGAAACGGCGTATCGGTCACCGCAACGGGGACTTTGCCGTTGTAGAGCCACAGCACCAGTGCGATCGGTGCAATCGCCAATCCGAACAGGATCCCGAATAGAACCCGAAACATGAAGGGCTCCCTCCATTGCCCTCCATCCTAGAGCATCCAGCCTCCCATGCGGCGTCAAATGAAGGATTTGTCACCGACGCCTCTTACACTCCCGTCACCTTGATATCCACTGAAAATCCGGAATGCCTTCCAGATCCTGCCCTCTCCCAGGTCGTCCCTGCGTCAAAAGTTAATCACCATCTGCGAACTGCTGCTCACCTTCACCAGCGGGATGCGCACCCAAGGCAGTGTCAACGGAAAGTCATACGTCACCACCACGCGGATCGCATTGCCTTCCGCGTTGCAGGCGTTGCCATTCGCATCCGTTGCTCCGGTACACTGCGTCAACCATGTTGTCGTCCCGCTTGTACTTTGCTGCGACACCCACCACGTCACGTCCGCAGACAGGTTCTTTGGATTCAGAAGGGGGTAACGGATGCTCTCAATGTATTGCAGAACAGGATTGTGGCTTTCATTCGTCGTAGACGAAATGCTCTGTGGTCCCAGGTTGCAGTCGGGAAAAGCGGGATTGGGATAACACGAATTGGCGCCGCGAATCATGGCATAGCGCGTCGCTTCTCGGGCGGCGTCAGAAACAAAGTGATAGGAATAAACGGTCAGCAGTAACTCGATCACGCCGATAAGCAGCATGAGATAAAGCGAAAGCGAAATCGCAGTCTCCACCAGCGATGATCCGCTTTCCAGACCGACCTGCCTGAATCGCTCACTCCACGCGAACGCGGAAGTTCTCTCACCTGCCATTGACTGGGCTCGCCGTCGTTTACGAATCCCTCGACCGGCAACGCGGAGAACGCTCACTGCAAGACTTCCTGCTGCGCATATCCCTTGAGCGTGAAATGCGAGATGTTCAGCCCTGGAACCCGAATCGGCGGCGTGTAGTCCGCCTGGGTCATTACGGTGATCGTCACCTGCAAATGCGAAGACGTGCAGCCTGTCGGCGGCGCGGTCGAGCAGTTTGCGATCCCCGAGCCCGTGCACCGGCAGGTGTAGGTCGGCGCTCTCGTAAACGAGACACTGCTCACAAGTCTTCCCGCGTCGGCTTGCGCAGCAGAAAGCATTCCCGTCGAATCCAGCCCTTTTCGCGTCCAGGCGCCGCCGTTCATGGCTGCATACTGTGCCGCCGCTCGCGCCGAATTCGCCACGGCAATGGCTGCATTCGTCAACATGCCCACTTCCATCGCGCCCAGCAGGATGAACAACAGGAATGCAGACGACAGGGCCGTCTCGATCATGGCCTGCCCGTCTTCACATGAATGAAAGATGCGTCTTGCCCGCCACAGAAATCGAATCTTCATCGCTGTTTCGTCCTCCTACTCCACCAGCTCCACCTTGTTTAGAGGCGATGTCGTTGGATTCGCCAGGTTGTAGTTCCCTGTCAGGCTCAGAGGCCCCGTTACATCCAGCTGGTAGGCGACAATTCCACCCACTCCCGCCGCTCCTTGAATGGAAACTGTGGAGGTCGGCGCGTAAATGATCCCATTTGTCGTCCCGCCCCCGAGCCTGATGCGCAGACACGGAGTCTGACTCGTACTCTTGGGGCAGGGCGTGGTGTTGGACCCTGGCTGATAAATCGCAATACCGTTCAACGGGTTTGCCGGATCCGTGGGCGCGTTAATCGTTAGCTGCCCGGTCTGTGACAAAACGCCCTGCGCAATATCGAGCGTGCCGTTGATCGTTACGTTGCCTGCGATCTGCAACCCGTTTTCAAAGACGAAAAGCTGATTGCCTCCCGGAGTGCCCAGCGTTAGCCCCGAAAGCAGGATATTCTTGCCTGAAAAACAGGTCACTTGCACTTCGAGTCCGCCGATATTCAGAAGAGTCGAAGGCAACTGCGTCGCGGCGTTTACAAGTCCGGTAATCGTGTTCAACAACGAACACAGAAGGTTCGTGCTCCCCCCTGTCAGAGTTGTGGTTAGAGTGCTCAGTGGGTCTCCCGCGGGCATCACTCCGGTCACTACCTTCGTGGAGCTGATCGCCTCGCATCCGCCTCCCGTATTCTGCCCACCCGCAATGTGCACAAACGGTGCCGACACAGCAGCACCCTCGTCGCAGCTCGCGGCCTGGCTGGCGGAATTCACTTGTATCCCGCAATCCGGCGCCGTGACTGAACCCTGCACGTCGAGCGAATTCGGATCCGTCGGATCGAGGACGTAGATGCACGTCGTGCTGGGCGCCATGCCCGCTACAGCCCTGGCCGTCACCGTCAGGGGAGTCTTAACCCCGCGAAATGCGCTCAGAAAATAGGTGGGATTCGGAATGCTCACAATCGTCTCAACGTAGCCCGGTCCCGTGTGAAAGCCGCTGGTCGGATTGGTGTTCACTGAAGTCAAGTCCGATGCCGGAACCCCATTGGCCACCACGGCATTCTGCACACTGCAGTGAATTCCAGAGCCGCCGCCTCCGCATTGCGGATGAGGAGCGCCGCCATACTTTTCCTGCAATGCCCCTGCAATCGCTCCCGCATCCGCGGCGATCCGCGCATTGCGCTTGGCATGCAGCAGCAATCCCACGTCGATCGCCAGCGCAAGGAAACCCATCAGCATGGTCATGCAAACCGCGGTCAAGACCAGCATCTGCCCACTTTCATCCTCAGCAGGGCGCATGCAACCTCCTTTTCCCATCGCGAAGTCCGTTTTTCGCAACAAAAACCACGGCCCCTGTTGCGACACAAGGAGAGCGAAACTCGGTTGTGGTCTCTTTGGCACTGTCAGCGCAGCTTGCGCGCAAGAAAATCAGCCTCTACGCAAGCCGCTCCGCAGCATTGGCGGTTTGTGCCACGACTTACACACCCTTCGGGAAGAGGAAGCAACACCAATCAACCGCAGGGAGCATCATTATCTTCCATCCCTCCAGGAGCCGCAACAAAACGAAGGTGATTCCAATACCGAGTCAAATAAAAACGATAGTGACCTGTATTCAGTTACCCCCGGAGTGCAGCGTCTCCTGGAATTTCTCTGGCATTCACCGCAAACTCCAGGTTCTGTGGCAGGGGTGCACACCTGCACCGCGCCGGCTTTTTTGACCAGGACGATTCACGACATGTCTGTAATTCTTCGCAATCGCGCCTGTGGAATGCCACAATTGCTTCACCACGTGCCCTTTGGCTCAGGCCACAACGCAAGGAGAACTTCCAGTGGCAGACCACTCCGCCATGAAGCTCGGCCGCAAGGCCATCCACTCAGACCCCCGCACCCTCTCGATCGCCGATTACATCGCTCCCACTGCCCCCGCTCCCCCTGCCGCCTGCGACTGGACCAACGGCATCACCGGCTGGGGCATGATGATGAATGACCAGATCAGCAACTGCACCGTCGTCGGTGCCGCCCACGCCATCCAGGTCTGGAGCGCCAACAACGCCGGCGTCTTCACCGTGCGCGATACCGACATCGCCACGGCCTATCAGAAATGGGGTGGCTACGTCCTCGGCAATCCCATCACCGACACAGGCGGCATCGAGCTTCAGGTCCTCAACGGCTGGCGCCAGGAAGGTCTCGGCGGCCACAAACTCCTCGCCTTCGCCGATCCGCACTACCTTGACCTGACACAGATCCGCCACTGCATCGCCATCTTCGGCGGCGTCTATGTCGGGTTCGCCTTGCCTCTCACTTCCCAGTTTCAAGACGTCTGGGATGTGGTGCCCAACGCCGGTCCCAACGCGGTCAAAGGAAGCTGGGGCGGCCACTGCGTCTTCGTTCCCAAATACGACCAGAACAGCTTCACCTGCATCACCTGGGGCGCGCTCAAGACCGTTACCCTGCCGTTCTGGAATGCCTACTGCGACGAGGCTCACGCCCTCCTCGGTGAAGACTGGCTCAACACCAAGGGCTCGCCGTCCCACTACGACCATGACCAGCTCCTCGCCGATCTTGCCGCCATCACCTGACACCGTCACTCGCCAACTGCCTCGCCGCGCGTCCAAATCCTTAGCGGTTCCACCCGACAGCGATTCTCGTTGCTCTCTGGCGCAATACAGTTCTGCCACGCGGCCTCTTTCTCTGATCCAACGCCGCCGCCCATGGAACTCAAAATGCCACGGATCAATGGAGAACCGCTCAAGAGCCTGCCCCCGGATGATTTAATACCTATGGGGGGAGCGCTGCTGATCAGCGTGCTTCCGTCAAGTTTTTGGAGGTATCCCGAAAGCGATGTATTCTTTCCGCCGTCTTGCTCTTGTGCTGGCCCTCGGTGTTCCGGCTGCGCACGTTCTTCTCGCCCAGGACACCAGCACCCCCAGCACCCCGGCGCCTCAGCAGCAAACCCCGTCGACCTCCTCTTCGCAGGACCAGTCCCAGCCCGCCGCGGCCCCGCTCAGCCAGGGCCAACTCAGTGTCCAGGCCCGCATCCGCGCTCGCCGCGAACAGCGCCGCGCTCAGGCCATCCAGGACACCTACGGCCACCTCTACGATGTGTTCATCGGCGGCGGCTTCCTCCGCTATCGCCCCGGTCCCGACCTCCAGCGCCTCAACTTTTTCTCGTGGGATACCGCCATTACCCGCTACTTCAATGACAAGCTCGGCGTCACCGTCGACGGCCGCGGCTACTACGGTACCGCCTACGTCGGACTCAGCCCGGGCTCCCAGGCCTCCACCACCCGCCCCGCCATCAGCGAGTACGCCGTCATGGGCGGACCCACCTACCGCTTCTTCCTGCGCCCCAAATATTCGCTCGCCGTGCGCGGCATGGGCGGCGCAGCCTACTCCAACTTCAATGGCGACACCAACGGCATTCCGCCGGCCTCGCTGGGCCTCTACCCCGACGGCACTCGCTTCGCGGTCGATGGCGGCATCATCGGCGAAACCAACGTCAGCCCCAATCTCTCGCTGCGTCTCGCCGGCGACTACTACGGCACCGGCTTCGGCGGCCAGCTGCAGAACAGCTTCGGCTTCACCTACGGCTTCGTCTACCGCTTCGGCAAGCAGTAATCACGCGCGGACTGGGGACTGCACGCGATCAACTCCTGGTAGTTCAGAATAAGAAGCTCACAATCCCAAACAAAAAAGCGGAGACCCACCGGGCTCTCCGCTTTTACCTTTTCTGTGGATTCACTCTGCGTCGGTGTTTGATCGTTTGTCAGTCCCTAGTCCCTAGTCCCTAGTCCCTAGTCCCTAGTCCCTAGTCCCTAGTCCCCAGTCCCCAGTCCCTAGTCCCTCAGTCCCTGGTCCCCAGTCCCCAGTAACAGGTCTTCATCGCTGAGGCGACTACTGGAGTATGGGTATTCCAGCAATCCTCTGTTGCCACTCCGCCGGACCCGTGACATGCACGCTCGTCCCCTTTGCATCTACCGCCACCGTCACCGGCATATCCTTCACGTCGAACTCATAGATCGCTTCCATCCCCAGATCCTCAAACGCCAGCAGCCGCGATCCGGTAATCGCCTTCGCCACAAGGTATGCCGCGCCGCCCACCGCCATCAGGTACACCGCGCCAAATTCGCGAATCGCCTCAACCGCCGCTGGACCGCGCTCCGCCTTGCCCACCATCCCCAGCAGTCCCGTCTCCGCCAGCATCTGCCGCGTAAACTTGTCCATTCGCGTCGCCGTCGTCGGACCCGCCGGCCCCACCACCTCGCCGCGCACCGGATCCACCGGACCCACGTAATAAATAAACCGGTTGTTGAAATCCACCGGCAGCTTCTCGCCGCGATTCAGCATGTCCGTCATGCGCTTATGCGCCGCATCGCGCCCCGTCAGCAGCTTGCCCGTCAGCAGCAGCACCTCACCCGGCTTCCACGTCGCTGCCTCCGCCCGCGTTACCGTGTCCAGATTCACCCTGCGCGCGCCGCTCACGTCATAGGTCAGCTTCGGCCAGTCCTCCAGGTTCGGCGGATCCAGGTACACCGGTCCGCTCCCATCCAGCACCACGTGTGCATGTCGCGTTGCCGCGCAATTCGGAATCATCGCCACCGGCAGATTCGCCGCGTGCGCCGGAGTATCCAGCACCTTCACATCCAGCACCGTCGTCAATCCGCCCAAACCCTGCGCGCCAATCCCCAGCCGGTTTACTTTGTCGTAGAGCTCCACACGCAGTTTCTCCGCCGTCGTCTTCGCTCCCCGCGCAATCAAGTCCTGAATATCAATCGGATCCATCAGCGATTGCTTCGCCAGCAGCATCGCCTTCTCCGCCGTCCCGCCAATCCCAATCCCCAGCATCCCCGGCGGACACCACCCCGCACCCATCGTCGGCACCGTCTTCAGCACCCATTCCACCACCGAGTCCGACGGGTTCAGCATCACAAACTTGCTCTTCGCTTCCGACCCCCCGCCCTTGGCCGCCACCGTGATCTCCACCGTACCGCCCTTCACCAGCTCCACCGCCACTGCCGCCGGCGTATTGTCCTTCGTATTCTTCCGCCCACCCGCCGGATCGGCCTGCAAACTCGCCCTCAGCTTGTTGTCTGGATCGAGATACGCGCGCCGCACGCCTTCATCCACCATCTCCTGCATGTCCAGCGTCGGCTCTCCGCCCTCGGGACCCGTGAACCGCACATCCATCCCCACCTTCACAAACGCATTCACAATGCCTGTGTCCTGGCAAATCGGCCGGTGACCCTCCGCGCACATGCGGCTGTTGATCAGGATCTGCGCCATCGCATCCCGCGCCGCCGGCGATTGCTCCCGCTCATAGGCCTTCGCCAGGCTCGTGATGTAGTCCACCGGATGGTAGTAGCTGATGTACTGCAGAGCCCCGGCCACGCTCGCAATCACGTCTTCCTGGCGAATCACCGTCATCGCATTCTCCTCAAACCAACCCTCTAGCCTAATGGATGCTACACACTCCCGCCACGCTGCACGTCGGAGGGAGCGCGGGCCTTTAGGCCAGCGAAACCACCGCGCTTCGAGCTGGGCTTCAGCCCCGGAACTCTAGACCTTCGTCTACACCTCGCGCAACGTCGTCTCTCTCGTCGCTGGGGTGGAGAGCCGAAGGACCTGCTTTTGAAGGCAATTCCGAGTTCCCGAAAACCCCTTCCCTCAAACTAGTTGCCAAAAGCAACCATCGCGCCTACCCTGTTTTCGTGAAGTCCTCTCCCACCCCCGACCTCGCCCGCCAGATCGCCGCGGTCCGCCACTTCAACCGTTTCTATACCGCTCGCCTCGGTCTGCTTCGCCGCCGTCATCTCGACGGCGCTTTCGCCCTCACGCAAGCCCGCATCCTCTACGAAATCGGCGCTAACCCCGGCCTGACCGCCCGCACCCTCTGCGACCTCCTCGAACTCGACGCCGGCTACATCAGCCGTCTGCTCTCCGCGCTCACCCGCCGCCG
Source organism: Occallatibacter sp. (assembly GCA_035487015.1). Taxonomy (GTDB): domain Bacteria; phylum Acidobacteriota; class Terriglobia; order Terriglobales; family Acidobacteriaceae; genus Telmatobacter. Next base: position 109,422 of record DATHMP010000082.1, read on the forward strand.
CCTCATCCGCCAGTCAGTCTCCAAAGCCGACGGACGCGAAAAGCTCCTCACCCTCACGGCCGCCGGAGAAAAGGCCATCGCACGCCTCAATCAGCAGTCCGACACGCAGATCCAGGACCTGCTCGCCAACCTCCCCGCAGCCGATCGCGAATCTCTCGTCGCATCGCTCGCCCAGGCCCGCGCAATCCTCACCGCGCCGTCCCGGCCGTCCGTCCGCATCGTGCGCCTCACCACCGCAACTCCCGACGCGCTCGCGATCCTCGAGGAATATTACGAAGCCGTCCACGTCGTCCTGCGCGACAAACCCTCCGACCTCGACCAAATCATTGCCGCGCCCGCGTCCGGCATCTGGCTGGCCTACCTCGCAGACGAAGCCGTCGGCTGCGTCGTCCTGCGCAAGCTCCCATCCATTCCCCGCGCCGCCGAGTGCAAGCGCCTCTACGTCAAACCTTCCGCGCGCGGACACCACATCGCCGGCCAGTTGCTCGATGCGCAGGAAGCCTTCGCCCGCACCCACGGAATCGCCTGGATCTACCTCGACACCTACGACGACCTCAAGCCCGCCATCGCTCTCTACAAGCGCCGCGGCTATCGCCCCTGCCCGCGCTACAACATCAATCCCCAGGCCACTCTCTTCCTCCGCAAGCGAATCGTAAATTAGTCACAGCGTCCAGATCTCAGGACAGATCAGCGCGCTACCGGCATACTGCAGTCGCAGTCAATAACATAAGAATTGTCATGCCGAGCTTCGAACTTGTCAGCGGCCATGCGGAAAAACCTGAAAGGCGGCGGCAATTTCCGTATTCCCACAACCCGCCCGGCACCGATGGGAACGTCAATCATTGCGATTACTATCTGAAACTATGGACGGCGAAAACGCAGCAGCAATCGAACGCATCAAGGCGAAGCTCTCAGAACTTCGGCAACTCGATCCCGCTTGCAAGCTTTTTGGTAGCAGCAGTCATCGCTATACGCTGGGACCCCCACTGACCGATCCTGAATTGGCAGACTACGAGACGGTGCTCGGGGTTGCGCTCCCTGCTGAGTATCGAGACTTCCTCATGAAGATTGGCCATGGTGGAGCGGGTCCCTTCTACGGCCTTTTTCAACTCGGTGGGAAGGACATGGAAAACCCCACAAACTTGGATCAGATCAAGAAGCCTTTCCGCTGGACGGAAGCAACCAATCCAATGAAATGGCACAGTTCAGGCCCCGAGGACGGCATCTTAATCGAAAGTGGCGCCCCAGGCGATCGATATCTAGAGTGGTGGACCATCCCGGGAGTCTTGTACATCTGCAACTACGGATGCGCGCTCCGATTCTTCATGGTCGCCAGCGGCCCCCAAGCGGGCGAGGTCTGGATGGACAGGCAAGCAGACGAGAAGGGAATTGCTCCCGAAAGTGGCAAGGATGGCAGCAGGCTTCATTTCTTGCAGTGGTATGAGAATTGGCTCGACGAAGGGATTTCGAGCCTTCGAAATGAGAAGGCCAAATAGCAAGGATTGGCGATGATTTTTGAGTCACCGCCCACAGGCCAGTCACATCTCGTTCATCCCGCTCCCCTCGCCGCGAATGACGCCGGATCGCAAGCTTTCAATTCCTCTTGCGGCACCCAACGCCATTCACCGTCCTCTTCACGTCGCACCTGAGCCGACCACCCGTCACCACGGCCTCGGCACCAGCGCCGGCACCCTCTGGGCATACGCCGCATACGTCGCGCCAAAATGCGACTCCATCCATTTCTCCTCCAGCCGCAACTTCGACCACAGCGCCACCGAGATCAGCGCGAAAGCCACCACGCCGCGCACCTGCAACATCGCCACTGCCACGCCCAAAAACCCCGTCAAGATCCCCGTGTAAATCGGGTGCCGCACAAACCGGTACGGGCCCGTCGTGATCAGTTCATGATCCTGCTTGATCATCACCGCCTGGCTCCAGTTCCTTCCCAGGTGCACGCGCGCCCACACCGCAAACGACAGCCCTCCAATCGTGATCGCCAGCCCCGCAAAATAGTCCCACTCACTCCACGGCAAAATCTGCTTGTAGAGAAACGGCGCCGGAAGATTCGGAACCGACAAAATCACAATCATGGTCAGGAACACCACCGCCCGGAAAATCTGCGGCCCTGCTGCTTCCGTCCGCTGCGAAGCTTTTACTCCGCGCGACATCACCCTCCAATAAATAAGAAACGTCAGCCACACCACCGGAAATGCCCATTGGTAAAACCAGATCATGTTTCTCTCCTGTGCCTTGGGGAGCGTACGGAGAGTTTACGCCGCCCAGTCTTTCCCGGTTCCCGCAACCGAAAAACTTGTGCGGAAACTCATCGCATTTCCATCAACCGGGCTCGCCCCGCGCAGCAAGGGTGAGAAGGTATCGCCAACCTGCTAACTCGGAGTCCCCAGGGATAGGTCTTCGTCGCTGAGTTGATAACTCGCTACGCCGGTGTGAGCGCGCGACGGACGCGAGACCGCGCAGCGTATACGAGGCCAACCGCGCAAAGTTCCTTGAAAGGGCACGGCTTTAGCCGTGCCGAAGAGGCAAATGAAGGCGAAGGGCTTAAGCCCCTGAGGTCCAGCGCTCCTTTCATGTCTACCGAATCCATCCCCACCACCGGCGGGTGGCTCACCCTTCGTGTTGGAACACCGTGTCGGTGCCCCATATCTCCCGGTTTTGGAGATGCGGGAGCATGAACCCAACCGCGTAGAGGCTTGGTTTATCTATGGGCTTTCGGTGCGCGTCCCGGCCTGGGTGCAAGCGGTACCAAGTGTGAACTACCGCATTATCCACCAGCCGTCCCAAACTACTCCGGCAGTGACAAGCAACGAACTAGGGCAACTGAGTCCTAATGCGACGGCATCTCTAGAAGTCTATCCACCGCGGCCTCAACGCTTGCGAACGATTCCGTCGCTCCCGATAAGGGCTGTAGCTGGCCATCGCGATCCACCAGGAACAAAGCTGGGTAACGCGCAACATCACGATAGAAGTTCGGAACTCCCTCGGTCATCGTAAGCAATGGATAGCTTACAGGAACCTTGGCAAGGAACTTCCCTTGCGTTTCGGCATCTTCGGCAGAGAGGCCAAAGACAACAAGTCCGCGATCTTTCCGGTCTTTGTAGAGTTGATCAAGCTTCGGCATTTCGATCCGGCAAGGTGCGCACCACGTGGCCCAAAGGTTGATCAGCACAATCTTGCCCTTCTGGTCGCTGAGTCGTTGAACCTTCCCCGCGATATCCCTGGTTTCGAACTGGGGTGCGGCCACGTCGTGCAGTGCCATATTCCTTTCCTGCCTCGAACGGACTATTCCGTCATGCGCAGGTTTAGCCACCAGGCCCAGCGTTAGAACCGCTAGGACCAGTCCGACGATCGACAACATGGATAGCTTATGCTGCCCGAATTGGCGAAAGGCGACGACAAATGTCAATATACTTGGCACCGTCATTGCCACCGCCGCAACAAAGAGCCGGAAACCCCAGTCCCTTTCGACGTCACGGCTCAACGACGTCATCAGCCCATAGACAAGTCCGTAGAGGAGGATCGCTGCGAATGGTGCAACAACACCCACCACAAACACAAGATTGAGCCTTCGCTTTTTCATAGAGGCTCAGTCTAGTTCTTCATCTCTACACGCGCAGGAAATATCTCGGTGCTCTTCTCCTGGAGACAGTTCATAATCGAAATTCCCTCGGCGGGCGGCCCCGGTCTCAAGCCAGGCTCTCAAGGATGTTGGCCCACCTGCGGCACCAGGGTGGCCCATATCTCCCGGTTTTGGAGATGCGGGAAAGCACAGACCTCAACCGGCCACCGGTTTTAAAGTCCCTCTGCCAGAGGCTGCAGTGGTTGAATCACTTTCCCAAATTGGAACCCGCACATAACCATCGGTTCGACTTCGTCACGCACCCTTGCAGTCCAATACCCCTCCAGCGACGGGTGGCTCACCCTTCGTGTTGGAACACCGTGTCGGTGCCCCATCCTTCGCTTCTGTCAAGCGAAGGGTGGGAGAGCCGCACGCTCATCCTGCCGCGCCCAACTGACTCGCTAACTTGCTAGGCCGCAACCTGCCACGCACTTGCTCACTCGCAGAACCTGTCAAGAGGGCCGGCCAAAAATAATCTTTAACCCCCTCATTCCATGCGTAATTCTCTTCCACCGGACTTGCAGTCTAATTCGCTCAAAAGCGGATAATGGAAATAGAGACAATCTCAGCCCCTCAGCGCAGCTTCTCAGCTCGCAAACTCTCGCCGCCAACCAGCAGAAAAACGTGCTTCGGGCTGTGAAACTGTGAAGCTGTGACAGCGGGCCGTACCCTGCTGCAGCAAATGTGCACATAAGTGCGGTATAGAACCGTTTTCTTCGGCCCTAACCTCTCGGGAATGTTCAGGATAAGGGCCAAAAGTGGTACCCCCCCCCTCCCCCCTACCCCCCGGGGGTATACCGCTGCACCAGATCACAAGTTCAGCCCGCAGAATTTTAACCGGATCAACGGCGAGCATTCGATTCCGCTGACTCCGCGAACTCCGCTAACCGCGCTAACTCCGCTCTTCGGGCTGGGAACCTGTGAAGCTGGGCGCGCAGCGCTCCCGCCTGTGCGGCCAGCACCGCGGATGCCTGAAAGCCTGCCCTGAGCGAAGTCGAAGGGGCGAGTCCCCCGTGCGACCCTTCGATCACAGGCAGGTTGGCGCTGTCCCGGGTCGGGGTCAGGGTAGCGAAATCCTGTACAGGTTCCGGTGGATCGTGGTGTTCACCCAGGCATAGTGTTCCAGGTCTCTGCCCGGTGTCAGCTCTCCACGCGCCACTGATTTCGCTCCTCGAACCACGTCTGGTTTGGCCGACGGCGCAATGCCGCCTTCCGGAAGAATCGGCA
>DATHMP010000083.1:0-4238 GCA_035487015.1 Occallatibacter sp.
GCCAGCATGCGCTCCCGTTGTAAAAGATCGTTCCACAAGCGGTCAAAGTCGCGCGCGAGCCAACCCGGTCCTTCGATGGCCGCGATCTCCACCACTTGAAATCCAGCAGCGAGAAAGTCGCGTGACAATTCGCCCGGCCGATGAAAGAAAGCGTCGGTGAAATATATCGGATTCCCGGTGGAGTTCCGGTGCTGACCTTCCTCGAGATCGCGACCGAGAATCGAAGCGAAACCCGGGTCATCGAAGAATCCCGCCGACAACGAATCAAACAACGAAGCAAACCGGCTGATGCCCGCTCCCCACACCAACCCTCCCGGCCGCAGCACGCGGCGAGCTTCCTTCAGGCAAGCCAGCCGGTCTTCCCTTTCGACCAGATGGTAGAGCGGCCCCAGAAGAAGCACCGCGTCCGTGGTGGTGTCCCCGTAAGGCAAGTGGCGCGCGTCGCCGACCTGCGCACTTGCCAGGGGATGCTCGGGCTGGCGCGCCGAAGCCAGCTGGGCCTGCTCCACATGCTTGGCTACAGGATCAATCAAATGCACTTGATAGCCGCGCGCGGCCAGCCAGCAGGCATAGGCTCCAGCGCCCCCACCCGCGTCGACCACCGTGGCCGGAGCGGCCGGCAGATGGCGGAGAATCAGTTCCTGCGTACGCGCCTGCTCGAGCTGAAACCATCCACCACGCAGGCGCGAGGCTTCGTCCTGCTCCTCGTAATAACGAACAATTGCGTCGCTGGAATCGTGGTTGGTCACAGGAAGTTGATCACAGGAAGTTAGGTCATACAACCAAGTTGCCGCGCTGTGCACCGACGCCCCAGCATCAGTTTATGCGATTGGAGGACTTCATTCTCCTGTGTTTTCTAAAACCCTCGTGTCCTTCATGTGGGTTTATGATTTTCTCTCGCAATGTCAACCCGCGTGCGGGGATGGGCAGTCTTCACTGCTTTGCTATAATAAAACGCTACTGGCAGATGCAGTTCAAGGCTGTGCGGAAGTGGTGGAACTGGCAGACACACCATCTTGAGGGGGTGGCGCCGAAAGGCGTGGGGGTTCAAATCCCCCCTTCCGCACCATGAATTTTGTGCGCCTGGGTTCAGAAGCCTGGGTTGCGAAACCTGGGTTGAAGAACCTCAGGTTGAGAAAATTTCGGTCGAGAAGGTTTCGGTCGGATAAATTCGGGTCGAGAAGTCCACCTGGAAGTGGCGGCTGCTTGAGAATATCGTCGGCACGTTAGGAAAGATTCAAAACTTATGATTTACCTCATCACCACTATCCACATTCTGGTCTGCTTCTTCATCATCATTGTGGTTCTGCTGCAGAGCGGCAAGAGCGGCGACATTTCTGCGGCATTCGGCGGACAAGGCAGTCAGACGGCGTTCGGTCCGCGGGGTGCGGCCAGCGCGCTCTCCAGGGCCACCACTTGGTCGGCCGTCGCGTTCATGGTCACTTCGATCACCTTGTCAGTGTATGCGGCCCGGCATAGCGGCCCGACCTCGGTGCTACAGGGCCTGAAGACGCCACCAGTCAAGACGCAGCCCGCTCCGGCGCAATCCCCGGCGACTCCACCAGCTCAGCAGAAGTAAGAAGCTCGCAAGCTCTCTATGGTCACGCGCTCTCTGGAGAGCGCTTGTCGGAAACGGATGCGTCGTCGCTAGGCTGCCGCCTACCCGGTGTTTTCAGTCTGCCTACACTCTCCCCGGTAATTGTATTTGCCTCACAGAGGATGTAACATCCCACAAGAGGCACTTTTCCTGGAGGCATCGCTATGTCGGATCGTGACAGCAATAGTTTCGTTTGGTTCCTGGCAGGACTGGGCTTGGGAGCGCTGGCGGGAGTGCTATATGCGCCCCGTTCGGGCAGCGAGACGCGCGAAGTGTTGCGCGCGCGCGCCGAGGAAGGCCGCGACTATGTACGTGGTCGGGCGCGGGAGGCTCGCGAGCAGGCGGCGCAGTGGGCCGATCGCGGCCGCGAGGTAGTCAACACCCAGAAAGAGCAGTTCCGCGCCGCCTACGAGGCGGGTCGTCAGGCCTATCACGAAGCCACGACCGAAACAGGCGCACCCAAGAATTTGTAGGCGCTGGCTTTTTCCGGCGAAGCGCTCATAGACTTATTCGGAGCATAGAATTGGCCGGAGCACGCTTATGGACAAATTCACTCCTGTGTTCGTCCTCCTGACCGGGTTGGCGGTCATGTTGCAAGCAGGCATCCTGCTGGCCATGTATCTGGCCATGCGTAGGAGCACCATGCTCATGGAGAACCTGGCGGCGGAAGTGAAAGCCAAAGTTCTTCCTACCATTTCTCATGCAGAGAGCTTGATGACGGACATTCGTCCCAAGATCGAGATCATCGCCGGAAACCTGCAGGACTCAACCACCGTGCTGCGCGAACAGGTCGAACGCATGGATGCCACGGTGAAAGATGCGGTGGACCGTGGCCGTTTGCAAATTATCCGCGCCGATGAGTTGCTCACCCGAACCCTCGACCGCGTGGAGCAAACCTCCGAGATGGTCCACAACACGGTGATCTCCCCCGTGCGCCAGTTCTCCGGATTGATCCAGGGACTCACGGTTGGCCTGGAGTTTCTATTTGGCGGCCGGGGCCGCAAGAATGGCAGCCGCGAAGAGCGCCGTCCCGTACCGCAGGATGAGATGTTCATCTGAAAAGGCATTGTTGATGGCTGATTCCTGACTGCTGATTGAAAAGCCCTCCGCGCACCTGATGCGGTTGAATCAATAATTAGTAATCAACAACCAGTAATTTATTTCCATGCGTTACCTCGTGCGAGCCCGCGTAAAGCCTGGCCTTGAGACCGATCTGCTCAAGGCCATCGAGCAAGAAACTCTCGGCCACGGATCCGTTGCTGAAGGGGAATATCTACGCAACATGCAGGACGCGCGACTTTGCGAGGACAATACCGCGCGCTGGGTGGAAGTCTGCTACTGCCCTACTCCGCTACAGGAAGAGCAGCCCTACTGGGAACGGTATTTCGAATTGACGCGCGTGCAAGACGCACACGACCGCCGCAATTGCCGCGACAAAAACGGGACCGAGCCCTGGGCCTGTGGCGATTGCGATTGCACAGCGCGGCTGGAACAGAAATTAAAGAAGCAGGGCACACCGTTTCTCGACTCGCTGCGCCGTAAGGCATAGACGAGACGTTGCTTGCGACGTCTCTCTCACCAACATCTCGAATGCCCTCCGCAAAACGTAGCCAGATACGTCTCCACGCGGAACATGCTTCATCCCAGATCCGGCAAAATTAGCGCCAACTGCTTCAAATCTTGCGCCACTTCCCGCAAATTAAATACTAGCGCCCAGAAAGGCAGCATGCGATCCAGCGCAAAAAGGCTGGTTGCGTGCTGTTGTCGGAGCCTGGCCAGATCTGCGTCGAGGTCGCCAATGGCGGCGTCGAGTTCCGCCGCGTTCACGATCTGACCAGGATTGCGAACCGCTCCCGCCAGCGCCGCGAAGGTTTGCGCGGTCTTCTCGACTAACGCAGGCAGAGACGGCACCAGCCCCGGCTCCAGCTGCGCGTGTATATACAGCGCGCTGTCTTCGGCCATCGGAGTCAGGCGCCGGCGCACTTGGTCAGCTTGGTCCACAAATGCCTGGTAAGCTCCCTCATTGAATCGCGAAAATGCCAGCTCGCTCTTCGCTTCGTCCAATTGCTGGGTAATGCCGCGCCGTAATTCATGCAACTGACGGTCAAGTTGGCGAACTTGCTGCTCGTTGTCGATTCCCTGCACGGCCGCCGCGGTAACCGCGCGGTAGAGTGCTCCGGCGCCGTCCAGAATGCTGGCGATCTTATTGCGCAGGCCTTGGCGGGCGCGAACCGGCCAAAGCAGCGCTCCGACGGCGAAAGCGACGAATGACCCCAACAACGTGTAGAGAACGCGCAGCCAGCCTACGTGGAATGGTGTGCCTTCTATCCTGCCCAGCAACAGGACTATGGCCGCGGTGAATCCCGCGGCGCTAAAGCTGGGATGTAGCACGTTGAGAAAACCGAACAGGCTCGCCAGTACGAACAACATGACGCCGACGCGAATGGCTCCGGGCCCAATAATCAGGAACAAGAGCATGGCCGCCAGCGCTCCGGCGGTCGAGCCGATGGTGCGGTAGAGCGCTGCCTTCCACGATGCACCGAGATTCGCTTGAGTAACGACCAGTGCCGTGAACACGGCCCAATATCCCTGCGGCAGATGCCACCCAGCGTACATGGCATAGGTAATAGCGCCCGCGAGC
>DATHMP010000084.1:0-281626 GCA_035487015.1 Occallatibacter sp.
GGTGGCGGCGGCGGCCAGGGCGGCGGCGGTGGTCAAGGCGGCGGCCAAGGTGGACGGCCGTAGTTTGCCTCGTTTCGCGGCATTCTTCCCGCGTTTTGCCGTTGAGTGATCAAAAACGATCGACCTCGTTAAGCTTCGCGGGGTCGACACATGGATGGAATGGGAACTGGCCTTCGCCGTGGATGCGGCGAGGGCCTCTTTCTTTTGGGGTGAAAGTCGAGGGTCTTATCAGTGCTTTGGGCCGGCCATTTTCTGTCGCAGGCGAGTCTCTGCGTCGTCGCTCCAGTAGCGGCAGTTGAGGCGAACGAAGACAGAAGAATAGGGGATGGTCATCGTCGTCTTGAGCACTAGGACGTGGAAGGCCTGTCCCGCCTCGTTGACGTTGGCGATCAGCTTGTCGTGGGCCAGGGAGTGGGTTGGAAACTCGCGCAGGATCGCGGCCAAGTCATCGCGATAAGCCGAGACGCCCGGTGCGTCCTGATCGGAAATGTAGGGAAGTTCGGCATCGAGGAAGACGTCGGGGCGGACATGGGGAGCGCGGTTGACTGCGCTGAGGACGAAGTGAAGAACCTCAGTCTGTGAGGCGCCGGTGTCGATGGTTTCAATCCCGGGGGCAACCTGGAGAGGGTAAGCGGAGTCGACGATCAGAATCCAATTCCGATGGCCGAAAAGCGGGAGACTGCTCTCAACGCGGGCGCGCCAGTCGAGGCCGGAAGATGGTTCGGCGGCGTTCAGGAAACCAGGGGCATAGACAAGGGAAAGGGCGAAACAGAGGAGTCGCAGTGCTGTAATTCGAAACAATCGGGGCCTCCATCGGGCGAGAATCGTCGTTCTAAGAATGCAGGTGGAAATTCGATTTGATTCGAGCAGAAAGTGTACGCTGAACCAAAGAAATCCACAGCTTGACCGAGAGGACATTGATGGATGCAGTTTCACAATTGCTTCTGCATGTTGTGCTTATAGGAAGGCTGCAACTTTGGTAATATGAGGCGACTTACGAGGGTCTAAGCTAAAGCAACGAAAGGGGTATTGAGCCAAAGTCTATTTTGGTTGAGGCTCATTCTTACCTGAGGATCAAGACGCTGGGCGTGGGCGGTGCAACGTACACCACGGCGGGACAAGCCGGAGGGAAAACACCGCATGCTGCCAGGGTTCAAGTGAGGTTTGAACGTTGCCTTACTTGAACTTCTGCCGGCAGGACCCCTTTTCCTGGGGAGGATATGGGGTTCTGCCCGGCAGTGAGTGAATGACAAAAGGATACGCCCGCACTCGTGAAAAGGTGCGGGCGTTTTCTTGCCTCTCAGTTATTTCGGTTACTTCGCAGTGTGTTGTTTGTGAAGCCGTCCCGCCAAGGGCTTCCGAGGCTCGTGCCGAATGGTGGACTCGTTGGCGGGTGTCGTTCCCTGCACGTCGTTGTTGAAGTTGGCTCCGGATGGAATCAGGTAGTCTTCGACTTTTTGTCCGGCTGCCGCTTCGGTTGCAATGGCGATTCGATTGGCATCGATGCCCTTTTCTGTGACGAGATAGTCCCTCGCATTCGCGGCGCGTTGTGCCGCAACGTCTTCCACCTTGGCGTGTTTGTGCGTGGCAGCGAACTTCGCCTGTCTCGCGGTCTTGGCCTTTTCCTTGTCATCGGATGCGCCGACCAGAACCGCCTTGGCGTCGGACTGTTGCTGCAGGCCTAAGGCAACCTGGTCGAGGCATGCCTTGCCTTCGTTGCTGACGCGCGTTGGGCGAGACCTGTCTTCAGAAAATGAAAGGCTGCAGAGAGCTTGCACGTGGGGCACGGGTGGCGGCGGGGGCGCCACAATGCTGATGCTGGTGGTCGCTGTTGCCGTGTGGTTTTTATCGTCGCTCACTCTGCAGGTAATTTCGGCTGTGCCCGTGGGCGCTCCCGTGGAGTTGAACGTCGCCGAAGTGCCGGAGCCGTTCATGGCCCCTGACGCCGCAGCATAGCTGTAGGTCAGTGGGCGATTTTGCGGGCTGATGCCGGTCGCGGTGACTTTGGCCGTGTCGCCGGGCTTGATGGTGGATGGCACGGCCGTGCAACTTATCGTAGGCGGCTCAAATTCTTTGATGGTGAAACTGGTGGAGCATTCGGCGGATTCGCCGGGCTTGAGCCCTTCCTTGCCCTTTCTGCCTTCTTTGACATTGCTTGTTGCGGTGTAACTGCCCGGATCAAGTGAAGCTGTGGCGAAGGTGCTGGTGGACGCATTGCCGGTGGCGCCGGTTCCCGACCAGCTGTAGAGGACATTATTTTTCTTGTCTGTGCTGACGGAGCCGGCCGATGCGGCAACCGTGACAGGATCGCCCGCGAACACCGCGGGCGGAGTCGCGTGACAAGTCAGGGTGATAGGCGGTTGCTTTTTGCATCCCATCGGCAACAGAGCCAGGGATGCAGCGGCAAGGATAAAGGAAATAGATTTCAATCTGTGAGCATTCATGCATTCCTCCGCAAATAGATACCACCAGCTGAAGGAAGCGGCCTGAGGCAACATCCCGCATTCCGTTCAACGGGAGTTTTCGTTCTGAAGACGTTGCGGCGGAATTGTAGCGCTGTCTGGCAGGCCCGGAATGAGATTGCGATCACAGGTGAGTGAGGGGAGGGTGATCACGATTGGAAACACGAGATAAGCGCGAAATTCGGTGCGGGATTTGTCTGCGCTGAAAGAAAATACGGGCACTTGTGCGTCCAATGAAAAAGGTAGCCATTCCGTGTTTAATTGGGCCACGGCTCGGCACGTCCATGTTTCGCTTTTGGAGGACGCATGTATTCCCTCGTCAAGGAACTTCGCTTTGCACTGCGATCGCTGCGCAAAACTCCCGGCTTCTCGCTGACAGTGATGCTGACTTTGGCTTTGGGAATTGGCGCCACCACGGCGATCTTTTCACTTGTAGAAGGCATTCTGCTGCGACCCCTGCCGTTTCACGATCCAGACAGGCTGGTTCTGCTCGGCGATCATCTGGGCAAACAGACAGGGCTTGGCGTGACGGCGCGGGAGATTGCCACGTACGCGCGAGCCACGAGCGCCTTTGCGTCGTTGGGAGGATTCAGCGGCTCGAGCTACGAACTCTCCGGAGGCGCGACGCCGGAAGAGGTGCAAGGGGCTCGATTGAACGCAAGCGTGTTTGCGACGCTGGGCGTGGATCCGATGGTTGGCCGCGTGTTTACAAAGCAGGAAGAAGATGAGCGCAAGCCTGTGGCCGTGATCAGCTATGCGCTGTGGATGAATCGGTATCACAGCAATCCGCAGATTGTGGGCACTCCGCTGGAACTCGATCGCAAGGTGTACACGATTCTCGGCGTGATGCCGCGCAGTTTCGAATTCCCATTGCAGGACGGGCGTCTCGACCAGGCAGCTGTCTGGGTGCCGCTGAGCCTGACGCCGGAAGAGGTTTCCGAGGCGACGGCCGGATTCTGGGGCTATCGGATTGTAGCGAGGATCCGGGATGGGGTGACAAAAGAACAGGCCGCGCAGGATGCCGATCGCGTAGCGCAGCAAGTGATGCGCGAGTTTCCGCCGACGATGTCGGCGATTCGGATTCGCGGCGATGTGAGGACGTTGCGCGACGATGCAGTGGCGGGTGCAGGTCCGATGCTGCGCGCGCTTTTTATCGCGGTGAGCGTGGTTCTGCTGATTGCCTGTGCCAATGTCGCGGGTCTGCTGCTGGTGCGGTCGATTCGGCGCCGGCGCGAGTACGCGTTGAGGTTGGCGTTGGGCGCCCGTTCGAGCGCAATTCTGCGGGAATCGGTGTTGGAAGGGCTTCTGCTGAGTGTTGCTGGAGGTCTGCTGGGCTTGGGGTTTGCGGCGGTGGCGATCCGCCTGGCGCTGCGCCTGCTGCCCGATTCGATGCCGCGCGTGAATTCGATCGCAATGGACAGCGGGGTAGCGGCGTTCGCGCTGCTGCTTTCCCTCGCGACGGGTGCGCTGTGCAGTCTGGCGCCGGCATTCGCGGCGTTGCGGACGAATTTGACGGAAAGCATCAAGGAAGGCGCGGGCACCGGGACAGAAGCGCGGAGTCATGGCTGGCTACGCTCGGCTTTGGTAGTTGCAGAAATTGCCGTGGCTCTGGTGCTGCTCACGGTTTGCGGAGCATTTTTGCGCAGTTATCAGAAAATGCTTTCGGTCGACCCGGGATTTCGACCCGATCATGTGCTGGTGGCGCGCTATCGATTGCTTCTGAACGAGTATCCGACCGAAGATTCTGCGATCGCCTTTAATCAGTCGGTGCTGGACAAGCTGGCGAACAAGCCCGGCATTACAGCAGTGGGCATCTCGGACTCAGTGCCAGCTTCGGACTTTACGGCCCAGTCTGCCTACACAATTGAAGGCCAGCCGACGGAGGGATGGAAGCTGAAATTTGCGGCGTTTGAGATTGTGCAGGGCGACTATTTTCAATCAATGGGCATTTCACTGGTGGAGGGGCGAGTCTTCACCAGGGACGACCGAGCGAATGCGCCACTCGTGATCATGGTGAACGAGACGATGGCGAAAGACTGCTGGCCGGGCCAGAATGCCATTGGCAAGCGAATGCACGTTGGAAACCCGAAGAAGGGATACCCGTGGGCAACGGTCGTGGGTGTTGTGGCTGACACGAAGACAGGCGCGCGCGATGAACCCAGCCTCGACCAGTGGTATGCGTCTGTGGAGCAGCCCGCAATCCTCAACGGCTCATCGTACGACGGGAGACTCGCGACGCCGGCGGGCGGATTTATCAGCCTGCGCTCGGTATTGCCGCCGGAACAGATGATTCAGACGCTGCGGACGACGGTGGCCGAAGTTGATCCTCTGCTTGCGTTGCAAGATGTGCATACGATGACCGATGTGATGTCGGGTGTCGAAGCGCCACGCCGCTTCAACACAGACCTGATCACGGCATTTGCGGCAGCCGCTCTGCTGCTCGCACTGACGGGAATCTATGCGGTGATGGCGTTTTCCGTGTCCCTGCGCACGCAGGAGATTGCGATCCGCATGGCGTTGGGCGCCCAGCGGTCGGGTATTGCCCGGTTGGTGCTGGCATCGAGCGTGAAGCTAGCCCTGCTTGGTTGCGCGCTGGGCGTCGTTGGCTCAGCGGCGTTGTCGCGAGTGGTGCGGTCGTTCCTGTTCGAAGTCAGCCCGACCGATCCATGGGTCTACACGTCGAGTGTGGTGGTGATGCTCGCCTTGGCATTGGCGGCGGCCGCGATTCCCGCGCGACGAGCCGCATCCGCCGATCCAGTGAAGGCTTTGCGGTCGGCGTAATGCCCGGGAGGCGAACAAAGGAAAACCGGCTGGCTACTTCTTCTTGATCAGCTTGCCGATCTCGGGCGGCCCCACCAGGTTGCCATCGCTGTCGACGGTCAGCTCCATGGTCTGTGCTGTGCAGGTGAGGGAAACTTTGCTGCCGCTTTCCGTGTAGGTGCAGTCGGTACCGATGGGGCCGGACGCAAAGGTAGCTTTGCCTCCCGAGGCAAACGATATGGAGATTGGGTCGGAGACGTAGGTATTGCCTTTGACCTTGCTGCCGCACCCGGCGAGAGCCAGACAGGCGAGCGCGATGGCGGCGCACGCAGACAGATTTCGGAGAAATGCTTTCATTCTTGCCTCCATTGCCTGGAATGCGGCAGCAGCGACCGACAAATTGGCTGCGTGCCAAAATCCGGCTTTCAAAAAAATGCCATGATTTCCGGGGGAAAAGCGTATCTGGCACTCTACGTGGATGGAGCGTGGTAGGCAAGCGCGAATTTCAACGATGCATGCGCTGCGAATTCCACCTGTTCCACATGGGGTGAAGCGCCAGGAGCCGTATGCTCATCTAGACAGCCCTGCCGCGATTGGTTTGCCCGGAACATAAAACAGCAGGCGGGTGCTTTCGCCGTTTTGGTTCATCAGAGGGAAGGTGCAGTGTGATTACACCGGTTTTGAAACCGACCATCGCCCGCAATGAGACTTTTGCGGGTGTCACGTATCACATCGAAGGCGACCTGGTTCCGGTTCTTCGACTGGAACTGGACAACATTCCTGTCTACTTCGAACACTACATTCTTCTCTGGAAAGATCTGGGCGTACAGATTGGCGTTCGGCCCTTGACCGGCGGCTTCAAGCGCATGCTCGCCGGGATGCCATTTTTCCTCACAGAAGTGAGGGGCCCGGGACAGATATGCTTCAGCCGCGATGGGGCGGGACAGATTTTTGGAATTCATTTAGCCAGAGGTGAGCGGATCGAAATGCGCGAGCATCAGTTTCTTGCCGCCACGGGAAACGTCGACTACGGATTCATGCGCGTGAAGGGCGTTTCGAACATGCTGCTGGGCGGGACCGGCTTTTTCGTCGACCACTTTACGGCGCAATCCGGCGATGGAATCGTGTGGGTGCATGGGTACGGCAATGTATTTGAGGTCAACCTTGGCCCTGGAGAGCAAATTGATATTGAACCGGGCGGATGGATTTACAAGGATTCCTCGGTGAAGATGGAAACTCAGTTTCAGAAGTTCTCAACGGGATTGTTTGCTAGCGCGGCCAGCATCGTTTGGAACCGGTTCACCGGCCCGGGGCGTGTTGGAATCCAATCGATGTATGTCCACATGCCGACATCAGAATAGCCACGCCTTCAGCGAGCGGGGCGGCTCTCGTTGCCGCGCTCCGCTTTTCATCTGACCAGTTTCCGAGAGTGATTCTTCGTGTCCGATTTTGCCCAGAGCGTGAAGCAGCAAGCCGACATCGTGAAGGTGATCGAGGGATATATTCGTCTGCGCAAATCGGGTGCGCAGAATTATTCGGGGCTGTGTCCTTTTCACAAGGAAAAGTCGCCGTCGTTCAGCGTGCATGCAGTGCGGCAGTTCTATCACTGCTTCGGGTGCGGCGTTTCGGGCGATGTATTTTCGTTCGTGGGCAAGATCGAGAACGTCGGGTTTCCCGAGGCTGTTCGAATTGTTGCCGGAAAGTGCGGAATTCCGCTGCCCAAGCGGGAATTCTCGTCGCCGGAGGAAGCAGCAGGCGCGAGGCGGCGAGGCAAGTTGCTCGATCTGCACGAAGCGGCGGCGGCGTGGTTCGAAGAGCATCTGAAGGGACCGGAAGGCGCGGTTGCACGCGAGTACCTGGCCGATCGGGGACTGGACGCGGGGGGAATCAAGGAATTCAGAATTGGGTATGCGCCGGACAGCTTTAACGCATTGCGCGATCGCCTGAAAGGAATGGCAGATGAGGAAGCGCTGCGGGCGAGCGGACTCTTCAGTTCGAAAGAGCAGGGCGATGGGTCCCAAGGTCCGCTCTACGACAGGTTCCGCAAGCGCGTCATGTTCCCCATCTGTAACGAGAGTGGGCGGGTGATTGCTTTCACGGCGCGGACGCTGGAGACGGGCGATAAGGCGGGAGCGAAGTACATCAATTCGCCGGAGACGCCGCTATATTCGAAGAGCCTGGTGCTGTTCAACCTGGACAAGGCGAAGTCGGCGATGCGGCAAATGGAATTTGCCCTGCTTGTCGAAGGGCAGATGGACTGCATCAGCGTGTATTTGCGCGGGATCAAGAACGTGATTGCGACCAGCGGAACGGCATTCACCGAACAGCAGGTGGCGATCCTGAAGCGGCACACGCAAAACGTGGCGGTGAATTTCGATCCGGATACGGCTGGAGCCAACGCGGCGGAGAAATCGATTGCGCTGCTGACCGAAGAGGGCTTCGCGATCAAGATTGTGACGCTGGATGGAGGACTGGATCCGGACCGTTATATCCGCGAACGCGGCGTGGAAGCGTACGTTGCAGCGGTTCGGTCGGCCCGACGCCAGTCGGACTATCTGATTGAGCGCGCGCGGCAGATGTTTCCGGGTGCGGCGGCGGAACAAAAGGTGAAGGCGATGAACTACCTGCTGCCGCATATTCGGCGGATTCCGGAGAGGCTGACGCGTGACCAGTTTGCCGCCGATGCCGCCCAGAAGCTGGGGATAGACTCGGCGGTGCTGCGGGAAGAGCTGCGGCAGGCAGCGCTGAAGCGGCGGGATCACATTGAGATCCGGGCAACGAGCCTGACCGAGGTGGAGCGGGTGCTGCTTCGGGCGCTGGCCATCACCGATCCGGAATTTGAGGAATCCCGCCGGGTTGCAGCCGATAGTGTGACGCGGCAACCCCATTTTTTTGAAGGACTTCCGACATTTCGCACTCTATGCCTGTTGGCGGAAAGAGGGGCGCGAGATCCGATGGAGGTCGTGGAGGACCCTGCGCAACGTGCGCTGCTGGCGGAGGCATTGCTGGGTGAAACGGAGCCGCCCTCGGACACGACCGTGATTGGGGCTGTGGTGAGCCGGCAGAAGCGCATATTCGAGAACGAGATTCGCGAAGTGCGGGCGCGCATTGGCGAGGCGGAGCGGCGAGGCGATTTTGCCGAGCTTGCGTTGTTGACGCAGCGCAAACTCGAGCTGGACAGAGCTTTACGGCAGTTGCATGGCCCTTAGGATAGGGGACTTTTGCGTTGAGCAGGTTGGGTAGGAGGGCTGACAGGGTAGACGGGCTGACTTTTGCGCCGTTTTAGTCAATTTTTGCGTCTAATTCAATGGGCAGAGGGCAGGGATGCAGTGAGGGACCGCGAGCCAAGAGCCGGACGGCGTTGGCGAGGAAGAAATCAAGCGCAGTTTTCGTACCCTTTTGCCTGATCGATTGTGGTAATCTATTGATCTCTGTGAGGATGCGCGCCCCTTTAGCCCCACATATGAGCTGCGGCTCGCGGGCGACCAGGCGAAACCTGAAGCGCAAGCATCCGATTCCGAGACACGAGTTAAGGACCGCTACTTTTATTGCGGGTGGCCGCAGGTGCGCTCAAACATGCGCTGACTTCGAACGCGAAGTCATATTTGGCGCGTGCAAACGAGCGCCGCACCGTTGCGCGACGCGGTGAAAAAACAGCAGATCGCGCTGGAGAGCAGGGGCACATTGGCAGCTAACGAGAAGTTTGAAGACGACATCCAGAATCTCATCGAAACGGGCAAGGACAAGGGCTACCTGACCTACGGCGATGTGAATGATGTGATGCCGGAGGACATGAGCACTTCGCCCGACGATATGGACGATTTGCTGACAACCATTGGGAGCCAGGGCATCGACTTGCTGGAAGGGCCGAAGTTTGGCGCCGACAAAGAGTTTGAACTGGAAGAGGGCGAGGATGTTGAGCTCGACCTGACTCCCGGAACTCTTGAAAAGACCAACGATCCCGTTCGCATGTATCTGCGCGAAATGGGCACAGTTCCGCTGTTGACGCGCGAAGGTGAAGTAGAAATCGCCAAGCGTATCGAGCGCGGGCAGATGCGCGTTTTGAAGGCGATTTCGCGGTCGCCCATTGTGATTCGCGAAATTGTGGCGCTGGGCGAGGACCTGAAGCGCGGCGTGCGCAACGTGAAAGAAGTGGTGGTCTTCGACGAGGAAGAGCTCACCGAAGACGTAGTGCAGGCGCGTGTAAGGGCCACGGTTGGCCGCATTGAAGCCCTGGTGAAACACCAGAAGAAAATTGCCGCGCTCGAAGAGAAGCAGGCCGCAGCCAACAGCAAGACAAGCCAGCGCGAACAGCGCCGGACGCGCTGGGGCATTGCACGCGAGAAAGTTTACGTCTCGCGCATTGTGCGCGAACTGAAGTACACGGGCCTGGAGCGCAAGCGGCTGCTCGACAAGGTGAACAAGACCGTCGACACCATGCGCACGCTGGAGCGGCAGATTCGCTCGCTCGATCAGAAGTACGAGGCCAGCAAGAGCGAGGAGCTGAAAAAGGAATATCGGCGTCAGCAGAAGAACTGCAAGGTTGACCTCGAGAAGATCGAAGGCGACGCTGGCGTGTCCATCGTGGAGTTGAAGCGCACGCAGCGCGAGATGATCCAGGGTGACATGGACGCCGAACAGGCGAAGCGGGAGCTGATTGAAGCAAACCTTCGACTGGTGGTGTCGATTGCGAAGAAGTATACGAACCGCGGGCTTCAGTTCCTCGACTTGATTCAGGAAGGCAACATCGGCCTGATGAAGGCAGTGGACAAGTTTGAATATCGTCGCGGCTACAAGTTCTCAACATATGCAACCTGGTGGATTCGGCAGGCGATTACCCGCGCCATTGCCGACCAGGCGCGCACGATCCGCATTCCGGTGCACATGATCGAGACGATCAACAAACTGATCCGCACGAGCCGGCAGCTGGTGCAGGAACTCGGTCGCGAGCCTTCCAGCGAAGAGATTGCGCGGCGGATGGATATTCCTGTGGCCAAGGTGCGCAAGGTGTTGAAGATCGCGCAGGAGCCGATTTCTTTGGAGACGCCGATTGGCGAAGAGGAAGATTCGCACCTGGGCGACTTTATCGAAGACCGGCAGGCCGTTTCGCCGAGCGAAGCCGTCATTAGCGTGAACCTGAAGGAATACACGTCGCAGGTTCTGCGCACGTTGACGCCCCGCGAAGAACGTGTGATCAAGATGCGGTTTGGTCTCGAGGATGGTTCTGAGCACACTCTGGAAGAAGTAGGACAGAGTTTCCAGGTGACGCGCGAACGCATCCGCCAGATCGAAGCCAAGGCGCTGCGCAAGCTGCGCCATCCAAGTCGCAGCCGCAAGCTGAAGGCCTTCGTGGATGGCGTGAAAGAGATGTAGCACCTTCGGCGGGTGAGCGCGCTTCGCGCCCCATCGCTTTTGGATCCGCAAATGAGCCGCAGCCTACGGGTTGCGGCTTTTGTTTTTGGGCGATGCTGTGTGTCCTCGACGCTATGATGGACGTGGATTGGGGCCGCCGCGATGGAGATTCTGGCTAGAGAAGTGTCGCTGCAGGAGATTGCCGGATTGCGCGATCAGTATCGCGCCGAGATGAACTGCCAGGTCGTGCATGACTCGCTCCATGTGCGCGAAGGATGGACCAAGGAGTTTCTACTCGAAGGAAACGGCGAAACCGCCGGATACGGCTCCATTGCCGTTGCAGGGCCCTGGAAGGGAACGCGGACGGTGTTCGAGTTCTATGTGCTTCCGGAATTCGGAGCGCATGCCTTCGATTGCTTCGACTGTTTTGTCGAGGCGAGCCAAGCGACAGCGATGGAGATTCAGAGCAACCAGGAGATTCTGCTGGTAATGTTGCACACGTACGCGCATGACATCAAGAGTGAGAGGATCGTGTTCGAGGAAGGCCTGACGACGGCACATCCAGCAAACGGCGCAGTTCTGAAAGAAAATGCCACGAGTGAATGGATCCTTGAAGTCGACGGCGTGCCGGCAGGATCGGGCGGAATTCTCTATCACTACAATCGGCCTTACGGCGATGTCTATATGGAGATCGCGGAGCCTTATCGCAGGAGGGGCTATGGCAGCTTTCTGGTGCAGGAGTTGAAGAAAATCTGCCGGGAACGCGCCGGCATCCCCGCTGCGCGCTGCAGTACAGAGAACATTGCCTCGAGAAAAACGCTGCAGAGGGCCGGCTTTGTGCCCTACGCGCATATCCTGCTCGGGACACTTCCCAGCAAATAAGTTGCCGGATGCATTGGGAGGCAGGTAGCGCCGCAACATCGTTCTTGCGCGCGCTGCCGAAGCTCTGCTAAAACGTTTTTGCTCGAAGGTTATCTCTTTTTTGGCGCTGAAAGGAAGTCCGCACGATGAAACGCATGACCCGCCGCCAGTTTGGACAAGGAGCGGCCGCGATGGCAGCCGCAGCCTCTGCCGGATCGCTTCTGCCAAAGTTTGCCTGGGGTGAGCCAGATCCCCGGCCTCTCGCCTTTCCTAAGGGCTTTTTGTGGGGCAGTGCGACGGCCGCATACCAGGTAGAGGGAGGCGCGAAGGACGATGGGCGTGGGCCATCCGTCTGGGACACATTCAGCCATACGCCGGGCAAGACCTATCACGGCGAGACAGGCGATGTCGCCGACGATTCCTATCACCTCTACAAAGAGGACATTCAGCTGATGAAGGCGCTGGGCGTCCAGACCTATCGCATGTCGATCTCGTGGTCGCGCGTGATCCCGGATGGCGCTGGACAGCCCAATCCAAAGGGACTGGACTACTACAACCGCGTGATTGATGAATTGCTCGCCAACAGCATTACGCCCTACGTCACGCTGTTTCACTGGGATCTGCCGCAAGCGCTGGATGATGGCTGGCAAAATCGCGCGACGGCTCTGTCGTTTGGCGATTATGCAGCCTATGTGAGTAAGAAACTCGGCGATCGCGTGCACCATTGGATGACCACCAACGAGTTCGTGTGCTTCACCGATCTGGGGCACAAGTCGGGCCAGTTCGCGCCGGGATTGAAGCTGCCCGACGCCGCCTGCAATCAGATTCGGCACCATGGAGTGCTGGCGCATGGGCTGGGAGTTCAGGCGGTTCGCGCGAATACCCCGGGCGGCACGCAGGTGGGATTGGCTGAGAACGCTGTCGTGTTTGTACCGGTGATTGAAACGCCGGAGCATATTGATGCGGCGCGCAAGGCGACTCGTCTCGGCAATGCGCCCTTCCTGACAGCAGTGATGGAGGGACGCTATCCGGCGGAGTATCTGCAACACGAAGGCGCCAACGCGCCCAAGGTGCAGCCCGGCGACATGAAGATCATCGGAAGCGAAGTGGATTTTGTGGGGCTGAACATCTACGTGCCCCTCTATGCACGTGCCGATGGATCCCCTCAAGGATTTGCGGTAGAGCCGATGCCGAGTTCGTATCCACGGATGTATTCGCCGTGGCTGGCATTGGGGCCGGAGTGCATGTACTGGGGTGTGCGCAATGTATGCGACTTGTGGCGCCCTAAAGGAATTTACATCACAGAGAATGGGACGTCGAGCGATGATGTGTTGACACCGGATGGGCGCGTAGAAGACGTGGATCGCATCATGTATCTGCGCAACCACCTCACTCACCTGCACCGCGCGCTGAAAGAGGACTATCCGGTAAAGGGCTACTTCTTATGGAGCCTGCTGGACAACTTCGAGTGGGCCGACGGGTTCAGCAAGCGATTTGGTCTGCACTACGTGGATTTCAAGACGCTGAAACGCACGCCGAAGATGAGCGCGGAGTGGTACAAGGACGTGATCGCGAAGAACGAAGTATTGTAGGCCGTACCGGCCGGCGATGCGGACCATGAATGGCCCTACTTGGCACGATCGAACAAGCACACCGAGCCTATTCGCCACTGTGAAGCCGACCGGCCGCTAGACGGGCGCGCTTTCCATTTGTGCAATTTCTTCAGCGGTGAGAGACAGGCCCACAGCGGCGATATTTTCTTCGAGATGCGCCACCTTCGACGTTCCAGGAATGGGGAGCATGACCGGGGAACGCTGCAGAATCCACGCCAGCGAGACCTGCGCGGGCGTAGCGTCGTGGGCGGCGGCGATACGGTGGAGGGTTTCGGTGGACGGCGAGTCCGGCTTGAGCATTTTGCCTCCAGCCATTGGGTACCAGGGCAGGAAGGCGATGCCTTGCTTTTCACACCAGGCAAGGGACTCCTCGTTGCGCCGATCACTGAGCGAGTAACGATTCTGCACAGAAACAATCGGGACAATTTTCCGCGCTTCTTCGATCTGTGCGGGGGTGACCTCACTCAGGCCGATGTGACGAATCTTGCCCTGTTCCTGCATCTGCTTCAATGCGCCGAGTGATTCTTCAAGCGGAGTGCGTGGGTCGATGCGATGGAGTTGGTACAGTTCGATGCGTTCGAGTTTGAGCCGGCGCAAGCTCATCTCGACACATTGAATGAGGTAGCCGGCGCGGCCAACGTATTCGGTTTTGGCTGGTCCCTGGCGGGTAATTCCGCCTTTGGTCGCGACGACGAGGCCAGCGGGATAAGGATGCAGGGCTTCTGCGACGAGACGCTCGGCGATTTCGGGGCCGTAGGCGTCGGCAGTATCGATGAGGGTGACGCCAAGTTCGACGGCTCGGCGCAGGACTCGATGAGCTTCTGCGGCGTCTGCTGGTTCGCCCCATGCCCCATCGCCTACCAGCCGCATCGTGCCATAGCCGAGCCGGGCGACGGGCAGGTCGCCACCGAGGAGGAAAGTGCCGCCAGGAGAAGCCGTTTTGAATGCCATTTCACTTTTGATGCTACAAGGACCGGAGCGCAGCTAACGGCAGACCGCGGGCTCCGGGCCAATCACAGGAGACCGGGGCGGCCAGGGGCGAAAGGTAGTGTTGGAACCGCCGTGCGATGGATGTCGTATCGTCTAATGCAAGGAAGGCAAGGAGAAGCCGCCATGGGCACTGTCCAATATGCGAGCAATGTGCAGTACCAGAACGCGCAGGCAGTTTTTTATCAGCAGTATGAAGCGGCACGCCGCGACGAGGTTGTGGGGATCTTGCTGGCCCTGTTTCTCGGCACCTTCGGGATTCACCATTTCTATCTGCGGCGCACGGGACTAGGTATCTTGTATTGCTTCTTGTTCTGGACAGGGATTCCCGCGATTCTGGGGTTCTTTGAGTGCTTCTTTATGCCTGGGCGCGTGCGGGAGTATAACGCGATCCAGGCTGCAGGGATTGCGGCGGCGCTCGGTATGGCGGTACCGCCCATCGGCTGGCCGGTGAATGTGACGGTAAACATGCCGCCGTCCCAGGGGATGCCGCCAGCTTCAGCGCCGGTTGCCGGGCCCGGTGGGTATGCGCCGGTTGCTGGGATCGTGGCTCAGCCGAATATGTTGGTGGCCTGCGGAAAATGCCAGACGACCAACGCTCCCGGATCACGATTCTGCGCGAGCTGCGGAAGCCCGTTGTAGTCGCAGGGGACAAGCGAGCAAGGATGAAAAGGCCGCCTGAGAAAGCAGCGAAAGTAAAAAGGCACAGCATGCGCCGTGCCTTTACTTCGCTTCAAGGGCTCTCTGCGTTCGGGATCAGGAAGGCTACATGTTTGCGTGGCCGGAGCGCATGGATTCATTGAACTGCGGCTTGGTAAAGTTGAGTGCCGCTTCGAGTGCTGCCTGATACTCTGCAGCGCGCGCCATTAACGCTGGAGTCGCGGCCGCGAATTCGCCGCTCAGAGACATAAGGCCTTCACCGGCTTCGTGGCCGGCCATGCGCAGCAAATCTGCCTCGGTGGTATTGAGGTATTGAGCGTCCTGGGGATCGGCGATCCAGACGGGCTTGCCCTCTCCCAATACACCGGACAGCCAATAGACCTTGCGCAGAAGGTACGCGAGGCGTTCGTTGTCGTCGGTTTCCGTAAAAAGAAACTTCTTCTGCCAACGGCTGTAGAAGCGCGTGGTCACAGGCACGGGTTGGCGATTGCCGGACTTGACGAACTCGAGCTGCCCCAGGTCGACGGTCTTGCGGATCGCGTTGTAGACGAAGCTCTCAGCGTAGGCCTGCTCCATGGCCGGTACAATTTCAGCGAAGGTCACCGTCACGGAAGCAGCAACTTTGGCATGCAAGTTGTGCGCCCCGCCATCGGCCAGGTGCATTTCGCCGTGGACGATATACGTGTCGGCGCCGGACGTGGAGCGATGGAACGGCCACTGGAATTTGCCGAAGGCGATGGGGAGACCAGCCAAGGTGACGTAGCACTCGGGGCGCGGATTCCGCAAGCGCTTGGCGGCAGCCGTCAGGTAGGCGGTCATTTCCGGCAAGAGATGCGGCTTGTCGAAATCAAAAACTTCAGTCAACTCCAATTGCAGCGAACGTCCTTCCACATCGGGAAGCCCGAGTCGAAAGACGGTCGTGGGTTCGCCATGAAAATCGGCGCCCGTGGTGGTGGAGAGAAGCGACAGGCCCGCTTGCGCGGCCGCTGTCTGCATGGAGGAAACCAGATTGGTCTTTGTTGAAGCCGTCATGCCCGGAAAGTCCTGTGCTATTAAGGATTGGTTCAACCCCTATTCTACGGGAGTGAAGGGGTGCAGCGGCAGGTACAATAAAGGCTGTGCCGTCCGAAGCATCCAAGCCCATCATTGTTGCCGATAAGCTGACCAAGGTTTATTCCAGCGGCCGCATCCAGGTCCCGGCACTCCGGGGCGTTTCCTTCGAGGTGAATCCGGGCGATTTTGTGGCGATCGTAGGCCCTTCTGGATCGGGCAAGTCGACGCTTTTCTATCTGCTGGGCGGGCTGACCCGGGCTACCGAAGGGCGCGTGGTGATCGATGGCGTGGATTTTGCCAGCCTGAGCGATTCGAAACGCACACGCCTGCGCAAGCACAGGATTGGCTTTGTCTTCCAGAAGTTCAACCTGTTGCCGACGCTTTCAGCGATGGGGAATATCGAGATTGCGTATACCATCAGCGGGCGCAAGGAGCCGATGGACCGCGCCTATCTTGATCACCTAAGCGATTTGTTGTCGATCAGGGGGCGTCTCGAGCACCGGCCTTCTGAGTTGAGCGGCGGTGAGCAGCAGCGCGTGGCCATCGCGCGGGCGCTCATTACGCGGCCGGCCATTGTGCTGGCGGACGAGCCTACGGGCAATCTGGATACCAAGAACTCCGACGCTGTGCTGGCGATGCTGCATCGCTCGAACCGGGAACTCGGGCAGACGACGCTGATGATCACCCATAATCCTGAGGCAGCCGCTATCGCCAGCAGAATCCTGTACATGCGGGATGGCCAGATCGTGAAGGAAGAGAGCGGATCGCGTTCGGGAATTGTTCAAAGCGCTGACGGAAACGCATCTTCCGCGGTTTGACCAGCCTTGGGCCGCCCGGTATACTCAAACCTACGTTCATGGCTTTTCCAGGGATGCGTCCCTGTGTCATTTCGCAAAAGTCGACTGCTAGCTTAGGCTTGTATAGGCACATGGAAATGATGACCAAGGCGAATTTTCCTGGAATTGCGTAAGCGGGAGTAGCTCAGTGGTAGAGCATCGCCTTGCCAAGGCGAGGGTCGCGAGTTCAAATCTCGTCTCCCGCTCCAAATCGCCCTCCGGCGCCCGCCGGGTTGGCTACGGCGGTTCGGAAGCGGTTCAAATAAAGGCAGCCCTGCCAAGGCGCGGTACCCAAGTGGTAAGGGAGAGGTCTGCAAAACCTTTATGCGCCGGTTCGATCCCGGCCCGCGCCTCCAATCTTTTCAATGCACTTTCTCTGAAGTAGTTCCATCCATGCGCCGGCAAATTTTGGCTCGCGGGGGTGAAGAATGCCCGCGCAGATCGTCGTTCCTGAATTTGTATCAGCGGTTTGCAGTGCGTTCAACAATTCGCTTCGGTCCGGTCCTCCGGATCAGGAATCTGAACGCTTCATCACGTGATCCAGCCCACCCACGCGAAACCAGCGATATCCGTAAGGTTCGAGCAAGATACAGTAAGTCCCGGTTTTGCCGGGAAGGCTGTGATCTTCAGAGAGTAGATTGATCAGTTCCAGTCCTTCCGCATCTTTTTGATCGAGCTTGAACTTGAGCTCACATGGCGCTGCGTCAAGATTATGGAGGATGACAACGGAGTTGTTGCGCCATTCGTAGCGCATTGCCAGCACCTTGGGCGTCTTGATTTTGAGGAAGGAGAAGTCTCCCCAGCCAATCTCCGGAACTTCCTTGCGCATTCGGACCATGCGCTCCATCCAATTGAGCATGGAGTTGGGATCGCGCCGCTGTGCAGCGACATTTACATGTTCGAAGCCATACGGCCCGTCGCTGATCACCGGCATTGTCGGATTTGGATTCTTGGTGAATCCACCCTGCGGTTCGGTCGACCATTGCATGGGAGTTCGCGCGCACTCACGTTCCGGAAGATTGAGATCGTCACCCATCGCGATCTCGTCTCCGTAACGAATAACGGGTGTGCCGGGCAAAGTCAGCATCAGGCTGTAGGCAAGTTCGAGCCTGCGGCGATCTCCCTGGAGCATCGGAGCAAGGCGACGCCGGATGCCGCGCTGATAGAGCTGCATATTTTTCTTCGGCCCAAACGCATTGAAGACTGTCTGGCGCTGCGAATGGGTGAGCCTTCCCAAATCAAGTTCGTCGTGATTGCGAAGAAACTGGCCCCATTGGGCAGATGCGGGCCGGGGCTTGGTGTCAGTCATGGCTTTCATCAAGCTCCGGCAGTCGGCGGATGCCAGTGCGTAAAAGAGGTGCTGATTTACGTCGAAGTTGAAGACCATTTGCAAGCGCTCGCCAGCCTTGCCGAAATACTCCAAGTCGTACTTCGGCGTTACGTTTGCTTCGCCTAAGATGATTGCGCCGCTTTTTCGCCATGACAGAAATTCGCTGAACGATCGAAGCATGTCGTAATGTTCAATGGGTCGCTTCAGATTCGGGCCCTTTTGCGCGATCACAAATGGGACCGCGTCCATGCGGAATCCATCCACGCCGAGTTGAAGCCAGAAACCCATGATCTTGAGAATCTCGGCCTGCACGTCGGGATTGGACGTGTTCAGGTCCGGTTGAAACTCATAAAAGCGATGGAAGTACCATAGACGGGCGGTCTTCTCGAAGGACCAGGTCGACTTTTGCACTCCCGGGAAAACCATCCCGGTATTTGCGTTCTTTGGCTTTCGGGTGCTCCATACATACCAGTCGCGATATTTGGAATTTGGATCCGAGCACGCTTCCTTGAACCAGGGATGCTCATTGGAGGAGTGGTTCACGACGAGATCGATGATGACCCGCATGCCGCGCTGTCTGCAGGCGCGCGTGAACTCGACGAAATCGCCCAGTGTCCCGTAAGCAGGGTCGACTGCGTAGTAATCGCTGACGTCGTAACCGTTGTCGCGGCCGGGCGATGTCTGAAAGGGCATAAGCCAAATCGCTGTGACGCCAATGCCCTGCAAATAATCGAGGCGTTGGAGAAGGCCTTGGAAGTCGCCAATTCCGTCTCCGTTCGCATCCATGTAAGTGGAGACGGAGAGACAGTAAAAAATCGCGTTTTTATACCAAAGGTCATTGATCATCGTACTTGCGGTTTGCGCAAAGCCGCGAGGGAACATAGGGTGGGATGCAGAATTTGAGTTGGTGGAAGCACGCAGTCGTCTATCAAATTTATCCGCGGTCGTTCCAGGACAGTGATGGTGACGGCATCGGCGACTTAAACGGCATTCGCGACCGGCTGGAATATCTGGTCGATCTTGGTGTCGATGCCGTTTGGATTTCTCCCATTTACCCGTCTCCGATGGCCGATTTTGGATACGACGTGGCGGATTACTGCGGCATCGATGGCATTTTTGGATCGATGCAGGACTTCGATCGACTTCTTGACGACGCGCATCGCCTTGGACTCAAGGTGATCCTGGATTTTGTTCCGAACCACACCTCCGATCAGCATCCTTGGTTTCTTCAGAGCCGATCCTCTATGGATCATCCGAAGCGTGACTGGTACCTGTGGCGGGACGAGCCGAATAATTGGCAAAGCCACTTTGGCGGATCGGCGTGGGAGCTCGACGCGAAGACCCGACAGTATTATCTTCACGAATTTCTGAAAGAGCAGCCCGACCTGAACTGGCGCAACCCGGCAGTCAAGGCGGCCATGTTTGATGCGCTGCGTTTCTGGCTGCGCAAGGGCGTGGACGGCTTTCGTGTCGACGTACTGTGGCTGATGATCAAGGATGACGAGTTCCGAGACAATCCAACCAATCCCGGATACAAAGTTGGCCAGGGTTCGCGCGAGAAGTTTTTGCCCGTCTATGACGCAGACCGGCCGGAGGTCCATGAACTGGTGGCCGAGATCCGCGGCGTGCTCGAAGAATTCGGAGATCGCGTGCTTATCGGCGAGATCTACCTGCCTGTTCCCCAGCTGATGCACTATTACGGCCAGGAACTTCGCGGGGCACACCTGCCTTTCAACTTCCAGCTTTTGCTCTGTCCGTGGACCGCCGACGACCTGGCACGGGCCATCAATGATTACGTTCTGGCTCTTCCCAACGGGGCCTGGCCGAACTGGGTGCTTGGCAATCACGATCGGCCCCGGATTGCGTCGCGCATCGGCTTACAAAAATCTCGTGCCGCGGCATTGTTGCTATTTGCCCTTCCCGGCACGCTGACTATCTATTACGGAGAGGAGTTGGGCATGCAGGATGTGCCGATCCAGTCTGAGGCTGCACAAGACCCGGCTGAGAGGCGGCAACCAGGCATTGGAATGGGGAGAGATCCAGAGCGCACCCCCATGGTCTGGGATGATTCGCCTCAATGCGGTTTCACGACCAACGACCCGTGGCTGCCGATTGGCGAAGCCAACCGCCGCGTCAACGTGCAGTCTTCCCGCATGCATTCGGATTCAATGCTGGCGTTGTATAGGCGCCTGGTTGAACTGCGACGCGCAGAGCCGGCTCTGGTCTCGGGTCCGCTTATGACCCTGACAGCAAACGATGGCGTGTTGCAATTCGTCCGGAGCGATGGCACGAAGCGATTCAGGGTTGCGGTAAACCTGTCAGAAGAGACGCGCAGCGTTACCGTGCATCGGGGAGTAATTCGAGCTTCGACCGCATTGCGCCGCGAGGGAGAGTCGATACACGATGCGGTATATCTTGAGCCCGCCGAAGGGACGATTCTAGAAGACTTTGCCTGAACCGGTTACCTCGTCTTTCCTCATCGCCGGTCGATAGTTCCTTCCAGCAGTTCAGGCGAATCCAGAAGAATTTCTGACGCAGCGCAAAATTGCCCATTGGATGCAGAGCATTGGGAAGAGTCAGGGAGTGAAGTTGCAACTTCCTATCAGTGGGAGCGCATGTCCAAAAAACGCTCAGAGACAAATAGGAAATCGAAATTGAGAAGGATGATCGAATGCGCCAAAGATTGCGAATTTACCAACGAGAAGGCAGAGAAGAGGATCTGAAAGTCCTTCACAGTATTGGCCGCTCCAATACAAATCGGACAGCGAACAATTCAGAAAATCATAGTTAGTATTGCAGGCCCTCTGCGGCGATTGAGTGCTTTGGCACCCGTACCAGGCTACTCATCCTCTCAGATTGCACCTCCGTCCCTCGTGAACGAACCAGGTCGGCGACAGATGATTCCATCCAGATATTGAGAGAGTTTACGCTGGATTGGAAATCCGCGCGATAGCGTTTCCGCTGTTCCTCCCACGCATTCGTCCTTTCGCCGCCTCGAATGGCGATCCCGTCACATTGAATGCATTTCCGGCACGAGTGGCGGCGGGGTTGCATGACTGCAATCCAGGCGCATTGCGCAGTCAGTCCGATCTGGGCAGCAATATATCCGACAAAAATCTGGGGGGCGTTCATGAAGTTCCCGTTCATTCAAGTATTGGCGTTGCTTTCACTGGTTGTCCTTGGAGAGGCAGGTTGGGCGCAGGGCGCATTTACGTCCCTTCGTGGAAACGTCACCGACCAATCGGGCGCAGTGGTGCCCGGTGCCACCGTTGCGATCGAAAACGAGACCACGCAGGTCAGTGCGCAACAGATCACCGATAGCACCGGAGCGTATCTTTTCCCCCAGATTGCACCCGGCAGGTACTCAATCGCGATCAGCAGCAATGGATTTGGCGCTCAGACAAAGGTTGCCACTCTGTTAGTCAATCAGCCGGCGACTGTGAACTTCGCCCTGTCGGTCGAACGGGTTGCGACCACTGTGGATGTAAGCGGCGAAGCACAAACATTGAATGACACCGACGCGACGATCGGCAACTCTGTAAGCAACGCGGTCATCAGCGCGCTTCCGATGGAGGGTCGCAATGTACCGGATTTGCTGAGCCTTCAGCCCGGTGTGTTGTATCTGGGGCGCAGCATCAATCCCGACCAGGACAGCAGAAGCGGCGCCGTAGCGGGAGCCCGCTCAGATCAAAGCAATGTCACACTGGATGGCCTCGACGACAACGATCAACAAAACGGATATGCCTTTACAGGGATTCTCCGTTCGACACTCGACTCAACCGAAGAGTTTCGCGTGACAACAACAGGCGGCAATGCCGATGCAGGCCGCAGTTCCGGTGCTCAAGTGACTTTGCTGACCAAATCGGGCACGAATCAATTGCATGGCGCTGCGTACGAGTACAACCGCTCCGACATTGGACACGCGAATAATTGGTTTAATAAGTCGGCCGAGCTGGAATCGGGTCTTCCCAACGAGCCGGGAAAGTTGATTCGGAACACCTTCGGCGGCTCATTGGGGGGGGCGCTGATCAAGGATCGGCTCTTCTTCTTCGGCAACTATGAGGGGCAGCGCACCTCAGAAAATGTTCAGGTCACGCAGACAGTTCCCTCGCAGGACTATCGCAACGGGCTGCTCGGCTATTGCACTGACGCGGCCTGCGATTCCGTCACCACGTTGACCGCATCGCAACTGTCGGCACTCGATGCGCCCTGCGCGACGAACGGAGTGTGTCCATGGGGGCCAGGTGCCGATCCCAATGTTCTTCAGGTGTTCCAGGCATACCCCATGCCCAATGGATCGGTTGCTGGCGATGGAGTGAACCTGCTGTCCTACAGCTTCTCATCCCCGTATCCGGCAAGTTTGAATACAAGCATCTTTAAACTCGACTATTTGCTCAATCGACATCATGTCCTGTTTGTCCGCGGAAATCTGCAAAAAGACAACCAGGCCGGCTCCCTGGAATTCCCCGGGCAGCCTGCATCGTCCCACTTTGTCGACAACACAAAAGGCATTGCGGCTGGAGAGACGTGGACAATTTCTTCGACCATGGTGAACGACTTGCGCTATGGCTTCATTCGAGAAGGCAACAGCAACCGCGGGATCGGGCAGGGAGATTACGTGCAGTTTCGCTTCCTGTCCCAGCCCGTGGCAGAAACCCGCACGACTCTGGTCAACATTCCGGTGCACAATGTGGTCGATAACCTTAGCCTGACTAAAGGCCGCCATTCGATTCAATTGGGGGGAAACTGGCGGCTGATTAATAACAATCGTGGCACAGACCAGAATTCCTACAACGCATCAACCACCAACCCTTATTGGTATGACGGATACCCTCCCACGCCCGACATGATTGGGCTGGCGCCAATCGACACAGGCTTTCAGAATTCCTACCAGATCGACTACGGAAACCTTGTGGGTGGCATTCCGGAAGCGGAGACCTTCTTCAATTACAACCTGGTAAACCACGGAACTTCAGGTAGTTTGCAAAGCGATGGGACGCTGATCAGCCGGCACTTCAAGGCAAACGAGTTCGAATACTATGTGCAGGACTCCTGGCATGCATTGAAGAACCTGAACATCACCTTTGGGTTGAGGCACACCATTCTTCAAACTCCTTACGAAGTGAATGGACAGCAAGTCAGTCCTACCGTGGATACACATCAATGGTTTCTGCAACGCGGCCAAGCCGCAGCCGAAGGCGAAGTGTACGAGCCAAACCTCACTTTCGCTCCCAGCGGTGCAGCTAACCATGCTCCGGGCTACTGGGCAAAGCAGAAGTTGAACCTTGCACCCCGACTCGCCCTTGCGTACTCGCCGGACACCAAGACTTCGATCCGCGCCGGATTCGGCATGTACTTCGATCACTTCGGTCAGGGCATTGTTCGATCGTTCGACGAGTTCGGATCGTTCGGCCTTTCCACGCAGCTGGACAATCCGGCAGGCGTGTATACCAACGAGAACGCGCCGAGATACACCGGGATCCATGACATTACCTACAACTCCCTTTGCACCCTGCCGCAGACACCCGTGTTTCCCTACGCCCCTCCAGCCGGAAGCGGCTGTGGGTTTTCGATTACCTGGGGCGCGGACAATCACCTGAAGACGCCTTATTCCGAGGCGTTGGATTTCTCCATCGATCGTGAATTGCCCGGAGGATTCTTGCTTGAGGCCAGTTATGTGGGGCGTTTAGGGCGTCACCTGCTGCAAGCGGTGGACATCGCGGAACCGGTTGATCTCGCGGATCCAAAATCAGGCAGTGACTACTTTACCGCCGGATCGGAGCTTTCGCGGCAAGTCGATCTCAACGGTGGAAACGCAAATGCCTCGGTGCAGACGATTCCGTACTTCGAAGATGTTTTCCCCCAAATGGCGAACCATGACTACTCAGGAGAAAGCGCGACCCAGGCCATCTATACAAATGAGTGGGCACCCCTCCGCTATACCTATGGCGAGACCTCATCGCTGGCCGACCTCGACTTCTATTGCGACTACGGATGTCCAAAAGGGACACAGTTCTGGCAGAGCCAGTTCTCCTCGCTCTACGCCTGGTCCTCCATCGGCATGAGCTACTACAACGCAGGACAGGTCGTCCTTCGCCATCCAAACAGCCATGGCCTGCAACTGGATTTCAGTTACACCCTTTCCAAATCAATTGACATGGGTTCCGACACTGAACGCGCGAACGAATTCGCCGGTACCGGCGCCTATAGCAGCATTCTGAATTCCTGGAAGCCCTCCTTGAACAAAGGCGTTTCTGATTTCGACACGAAGCATCTCGTCACCGGCGACTGGGTATACACGCTTCCTGTCGGGCGTTCAAAGAAGTTCATGGGTTCTTCGGGACGCGTGGTCGACGCAATTGTGGGCGGCTGGCAGTGGTCGGGGTTGAATCGCTGGACGAGCGGGTTGCCGTTCAGTCTCATCGCGCCAGGTTGGTCGACAGATTGGCAGGTGCAAGGGTACGGCATCAAGACGGCCAACGTTGGCGCGCACACGCACATCGTCAATGGCGTTCCAGTGGCGCTCGATAACCCAACAGCCGTCAACGATGGCGTCGAGAACGGAGGAACTCCTATGCGCCTTCCTTATCCCGGCGAAGCAGGCCAGCGCAATGTGTTTCGAGGCGATGGATTCTTTGATATCGACACCGGTCTTTCGAAGCGCTGGGCGCTGAACGATCAACGGGCATTCAAGTTCGCCGTCGAAGCCTTCAATGTGACGAATTCTGTTCGCTTCGACACCGACACGAATGGAACTATCCTCTATAGCTCGTCCTTGACCAATGAACTCACCGGGGGATCCCTTGGCGCATATTCATCGACCCTGACACTCCCCAGGGTTATGCAGTTCTCACTGCGCTTCGACTTTTAAGTGAAGGTCCAGGCAACGCCGGATCGGAGGATGAGCGCCGGTCAGCCGCCAACTGTGGCGGCTGGCGTTTGTCTCCAACGGAAACGGCGGTTCTGAAGGGGTCTACG
The DNA here is from genome assembly GCA_035487015.1 of Occallatibacter sp. GTDB lineage: Bacteria > Acidobacteriota > Terriglobia > Terriglobales > Acidobacteriaceae > Telmatobacter. Next base: position 24,893 of record DATHMP010000084.1, read on the forward strand.
CGCGCGCGAGAAGTTCGCGAATGCGAGCGTGATAACTGCGGCTCATCGAAACTTTCTGGCCGTTCACGAGTTGAACGACAAAGTCTCCCTGTGGTTCTGTGCGCACTTCCTTCACGTATTGAAGATTGACCATGGCGGATCGGTGAACACGCAGAAAGGACTTTGGATCAAGGCGCTGTTCCATCGAAGTCATGGTTTCGCGCAACAAGTGCGATTCCGAAGCGGTGCAGATGCGAACATAGTTCTCTTCCGCTCCGATCCAGCGAATTTCCGAGACAGGTAAAAATAGAATCCTGCCACGCGACTTGAAGACAATCCTTTGCGAATAGGAAGATCGCTCCTTGCCGTTCCGCGGGTTGCGCGCCGAGGAGCGCTCCTCCAGGTGCACCTGGTCCCTTACGCGCTGTACTGCAGAGTGAAGGCGTTCGGGCGTGAAGGGCTTCAGCAAGTAGTCCACGGCGCGTACTTCAAAGGCCTGGGGTGCATATTGATCGTATGCCGTTGTGAAAATGACGTGCGGCATGGATTGGTCGCTTTGCTTGGCAAGCTCTTCGATCAGTTCCAGCCCATTCATGCCCGGCATCCTGATATCGAGAAAGAGCAATTGAGGCGCCGATGTGCGCATCAGATCGAGCACATCCGTGGCTGACGCCCCCTCCCCGGTAATTTCGATGTCCGGTTGACCGTCAAGAAGTTGGCGCAGCTTTCGTCTTGCAAGAATTTCATCATCCGCAATCACCGTCTGTATTGCCATGCAGCTCTTTCTTCCTCCACAGGGATGAGTGGGCCAATGCATGAAGGCGTTCGCCGACTTTCATCTAAAGGGTGCATCTTTCATGCCAGACGAAACACTGACCGAGTTTCCATTGAAATCAACGTCTTGCCGCGTGATTCAACCCACCCGTCCCAGGCGCGATTGTCCGGTTTCAATGGGTTGTGTCCGTTTCTGGACACACCCGGCAACGCGTCTCAGGCCAATCAGTGCAACTCCGATAGAGACGGTCGGCTCTCCATGAATCCGTATTTGTTCTCCCTTGCCGGCCGAACAAAAAAGACACGGCACCCACTTCTTAGAGCAACTCGTCTCGGCTCGCAGTCTGTTGGTCCCTCAATATGGTTCACCGTAGAAACAGCTGCTGCGACTCCAGTTCTCAGGACGTGTCATCCCATGGACCGCCTCCGCTTGCGCGTGGAATTGTCCTTCATGTTGTGAGCAGGTTCATCTGTCACGCGAACTGGCGATCTGTCACATCGCAACGACTTCCGGCATCGGGTGGTTCACGAGATGCAACTCAATCTCCGAGCACCGATTGCACCGAAACTGCAAAACGACTGCCGGAGGAACCCCATCATCATGCGAAATATCGTTGCAAGACTTACAGTGTGCCTTGCGCTTTTCTCAATGTCCTCCATGGCAAATGCTCAGGACAGTTCCTCGATGACCGGCGTCGTGACAGATTCGACCGGCGCATTAATTACGGGAGCAACCGCTACACTGTCCAATTCCTCCATCGGCGTCACCTTCACGCAGACCACGGATGGTCACGGCTCCTACCGATTTCTCAATGTGCCTCCCTCTGCTGGGTACAAAGTGGTCTTCAGCCATCAGGGGTTTGCGAATACTGAAGTCTCAGACATCGCGCTCAGCGTGGGCATCACACGCACGCAAAACGCCGTGCTTGCTCCAGGGAACACAGAAACAGTTGAGGTCTCGGCAAGGACCGCAGCCATTACGCTGAACACGACGGACGCATCCATCGGCAACAACATGGATGTCGAACAACTGAACGGCCTTCCCATTTACGACCGAACCGCCGGGATTACAACTCTCTTCACGCAACAGCCGGGCGTTGACTCGTTCCAGGGCGCAGTGACAGGAGCACGCATCGATCAGACCTCCGTGACGGTGGATGGCATGGACGTAAACGACATGGCAACCGGCCAGACCTTCCTGATTGTCGCCAATGCTCCAGTTGATTCCGTTCAGCAGTTCAGCGGAACCGTGGCCGGCCTTGTGCCGTCGGTCGGCACGGGAAGTGGCGGACAGTTCCAACTCGTCACCAAGAGTGGCAGCAATCGCTTTCACGGGAATCTAAACGAGTATCACCGGGATACAACGACCGAAGCGAACGATTGGTTTGACAACCTTGATGGGATTCCTCGCACGCCTCTGATCCGTAATCAGTTTGGCGGTGATATAGGCGGACCAATCAAACAAAACAAAGCGTTCTTTTACTTTGATCTTGCCGATTCGCGCATCATCGAGTCCGCAGCCGCCGAACCAATTGTTCCGCTGGATGCCTTCCGCAATGGAAACCTGAACTACATTAACAATGGCGCTGGATGCGGCGACTCGAGCCGTCTGGACACGCAGCCGGGTTGTATCAGCACGCTGACCGCAGGCCAGGTTGCAGCCCTGGATCCGGCAGGCACAGGATTCGATCCTGGAGTTCTTTCGTTTATTACCTCGCGCTATCCGGAGGCGAACGACAGCAGCCAGGGGGACGGCGTAAACACTGGAGGTTACCGCTTCAAGAGCCCGATCCCCGATTTGCAAAACACCTACGTTGGACGCGTCGATTACACGCTGACCCCAACGCAAAGAGTATTTGGCCGTTTTACCATCGCGCGACAGAATGCAATCAGTGCGCTTCCGGAGTTTCCTGCCGATCCGGTTACTCATCCATTCATCGATCGCAGCTATGCCTATATGGTGAGCCATGTGTGGACAATTGGTTCCAACAAGGTCAACCAACTCTATTACGGCGACACGATCGAGCGATTCGATTTTCCAGATGACTACAATCCCACAGGCGTCAATCAGTACAGCTTCACTGGCATCGATGGACCGTATACGGTTTACAACGGCCAACAACGCCGCATTCCGATTCCGATGGTGCGCGACGACTTCAACTGGCAGCGCGGCAGCCATAGCCTCACCTTTGGCGGGACATTCAAGTTCATCAAGACCCACAACAATCTGATCAGCAATTTCAATTTTGTTGCCGCGGGCCTTGCCGGAAATGCGCTGTCCGGCGGCCTTGATCCAACGATGCGTCCAGCGGACATTGCTGCGGGGGGCTCAGCCAACGCAAACAATGTGGCGATTGGCGACTATGACCAGCTTTTCGCTACCGCGCTTGGAGTTGTTGGAGACATTGCGACCAGCTACACCTACGACAACAAGGGAAATCCGGAACCTTTAGGCACCGGCGGACCGAGAGGCTATCGTTTTTTCCAAACCGAGGCGTACTTTGGCGACACATGGAAAGTGACGAGCAAACTGACTCTGACCTACGGCCTCCGCTATCAGATTTACTCGGTTCCGTATGAGGTCCATGGGGACGAGTCCGTTCCAAGCCCCATTGATCTGACGACCTTCATCAAGGACCGCCAGGTGCAAAGCACTTCAGGCAACACCAGCGTGACCGGATTGCCCCTCTACAGTTTTGTCCTCGGAGGGAAGGTGAATCACGGGCCGAGCCTGTACCGGCTTCCCTGGAAAGATTTTGCGCCCCGTGTTGCGTTTGCTTACAGTCCTTACAACTCGCGGAAGACGGTCTTCAGCGGCAGTGCAGGCATCGTCTATGACCGCACGGTCGTTGACGCCATCGACTTTCTGCAGGACCAGTTATCCTTCCTCTTCTTCAATCAACAGGTCAACCAATTCGGCTCGAACAACGTTCGAGACAGCGTTGCAGCGGATCCGCGGCTTGGCACAAGCCTCGCCTATCCCGCATCGCTCAATCCCGCACCGGCGCCGGTTAGCACACCGTATACGCCTTATGTCGATGGGAGCGGGACGCCGTACGGCCTTGCCGCAGGCGAAGAAGGATTTGTCATTAGCCCAACGATCAAAGATCCCTATTCCATCGCGCTGAACACTGGAGTGCAGCAGGAGTTGCCCGGCAAGATGATTCTTAAGGTGAATTATGTCGGACGGTTGGGCCGCCGACTGCTGGCAGATGCGGATGCAAACCAGATTATTGATGTGCCGGATTACACGGGACTTTCGTCCCAAAGCATGGTGCAAGCCTTCGCCGGCCTCACCCCGCAAATGAGAGCTGGTGCACCTCTGACTCCAGAGCCGTGGTTCGAAGATGTGCTCGCGCCCGGCATGGGCGCTGCCGCGGGCCTCGGTAACAATACCAATCTTGTTGCAGCCATGATCAAGCAATACGGAGTCCGGGGCGATATCTCCGATAGCCTGGCCACGATGGCCACGTATTCCTACTATTTCGGATTCAATGGATTCCTTCCTACCAACATTGGCATTCCCTCGCAATTCGGAACCAACGCCTATCTCACAAACATGGGCTCATCGAATTACCACGGACTCCTGGTGACTCTCGACAAAAATCTTTCTCAGGGACTGCGCTACGAATTCAACTACACATGGGCGCATTCCATCGACAATGCCTCTCTCAGTGCAAACGCGAATGCGCTGTTCAACAACCTTGGCTATATCTGCGACATCCTGCGTCCGCGTGCTTGTCGCGGTAGTTCTGACTTCGATGTCCGCCAGGAGATCACTTCGAACTTTTCCTACGATCTTCCTTTCGGTCGCGGTCGCACATTCGCGAACTCGTCATCCGCGTGGCTCGACCAGATAATAGGGGGCTGGACGTTCTCAGGGCTGCCGAGCTATCGCACTGGCCTTGCTCTCGAAGCCTACTCGGATGCATTTCTCGCGTCGTTCGACAATAACGATCCCGCAATCTTTACCGGAAGCAAAGCGGATCTCCGGACCAGGGTGAACGTCGATCGCTCAACCAATACCGTCTATGCGTTTTCCGGAGGCGCTGCCGGCGCGGCAAAGGTCCTCTCGGAGTTTCGCGGCCCCATCGGTCTCGAATATGGCGAAAGAAACGCGGTGCGCGGTCCCGGCGCATTCTTCTTCGATGCAGGCCTCGCCAAGACTTTTCCCATTGTTCGCGAAAAGGTGAATCTCAAGTTTCGCGCGGATGCATTCAATCTCTTGAATCACGCGAACTTTGGTCAGCCCGCACTGAATATCGTCACAAACGCCTCGAACTTCGGCCAGATCACTTCGACGAACGCAGCACCGGCCAGCTCTGCCGTAACAGCCGACGATGCCCGCGTCGCACAGTTCTCTCTGCGGCTGGAGTTCTAAAGCGCGATCTCAGCGGCGTCGTTCTTCCTTGAGAGCGGCGCCCTGTCGTTGAACCCCTGGCTTACTCGCTGCGCAACGCCTCGGTGGGGTTCACGCTGGCCGCGCGCCGTGCGGGGATGCTCACAGCAAGCACAACGACAGCTCCAAGGACAATCACAGTGGACAGAATGGACAGTGGATCGACTGTACTCGTCTTGAAAAGTAGCCCATTGATTGCCCGCGCGCATAGAAGCGCAATGCCGAGACCCAACAGCCCGCCCGCCAACGCGAAGCGGAATGCCCGACCAAGAAATAAGCCCAGGATGTCCTTCCGCTGTGCGCCAACTGCCATGCGCACCCCAATCTCGCGCGTGCGCTGAACCACCGAAAACGCCAGGATGCCGTAAATGCCCACTGTGGCCAGGACAAGCGCAACTCCGGCGAAAACAGAAAGTAGAATTGCCGTCATTCGCTGCAAAGCAACAGACTCCGACAGCACTTCGTCCAAAGTCTGGATGTGGTAGATCGGCTGGCCGGGGTCCAGGCCGTGAAGAACGCTGCGCACAACAGGCACGAGTGCGTGCGGGTCGGCTGCCGTGCGTATCAGGACCACTTCGTGAAGGCCAAACCCAGGCAAAAAAATCTCTGCAGGCGGATCTTTCTGAATGCCGACATCGTGCGCATCCGCAACAACGCCGATAACCGGAATGCTCGTTGGCTGCGGGCTCATCACGCCGATCAGGATCTTCGCGCCGATCGGATTCCTGTTCCCGAGATAGCGTCGCGCAAACGTCTGATTCACAACGAAGACATTGGCATTCTTTACCAGCTCATCCTGGGTAAAGCTCCTGCCGCTCAGTATGCCTACACCTGCAGTGGTGAAGAAATTTGGCGTAACGGATCGAATCTGGGCCAGAGGATAGGTCCCCGGAGTCAACGGAGTTTCGCCGTCGATGAGAAACCGCGTCATGACTTTGGAGTCGTCGAGTGGCACCTGATTTGTGGTTGCGACAGCACTCACGCCAGGGACCGTTTGCAGCCGATCCAGAAACTGCTGGATAAAGTGATCTGTTTCCGGACTTGAATCCTGATAGCGCGGCTGCGGCAGGATGATTTCGAAGCTGAGAAGATGATCCGTCCGATAGCCGGGATCTACGGTCATCAGCCTATCAAAACTACGGATCATGAGAAAACACAGAAAGGAGACCACAACGGCAATGGCAATCTCCCCGGCAATCAAAATACTTTGTCGACTTGCATGGCCCGCGGTAAAGCCGCGATTTCCCGAGTTCATCCCTTCTGAAAGTTTCGGCGCGTTCCCCAGCAGAGGCAACATTCCAAAGATCAGCGCGGTGAGAAGGCAAACGCTCAGATTGACGATCAGTGCGGGAATATTGATCTGAATTGAGTCAATCATGGATGCGTCGAGCCCTGGGGCATGCGAGAGCCCAATGCGAAGCAGCGGCATTGTCCCGCGCGCGAAGAGAATGCCGAAAGCCCCTCCCATCAGGCAGATCAATACGGTCTGTGCGAGGTGCTGGGAAAACAGACGCGCACGGCTTGCTCCCAGTGCCCGGCGAATCATGCCATCCCGTTGCGCTGCGGACGAGCGCACTAGAAGCAGGTTGGCAACATTGGCGCAGGCAATCAGCAGCACCAGTGCGACCGAACCCATGACGCAGAGCAATGCCGGACGCAGCGATCCCACCAACTGGTCCCGCAATGGATTCAACTGCACGCTTTCGCCGCGGTTGGTCGCAGGGTTGGTCTCGGCAATACGTCCGGCAATCGTCTCCATCTCTGACCGGGCCCCCGCGAGAGTCACTCCCGGCCGCAGCCGTCCCAACACGCGGACAGAATGCCAGACGCGCGAAGCCTGCGTAGGTTGGTCGAGAAAGGCAAGAGGAAGCCAGACGTCCCCTTCCGCCGGAAATTCCGCGCGCGGAGGTAGAACTCCGACGACGGAATAACTCGTGCCATCGAGATCGATCGACTGGCCAAGAATGCCAGGGTTGGCTCCAAAGTAGCGTCTCCATGCGGTCTCACTCAATACTGCCACTCGATTGCCGCCGGAAACATCGTCTCGTTCTTCCAGCGCCCGCCCCATGAGTGGCGACACTCCAAGCACGGAAAAGAAATTTCCCGAAGCCAGAACCCGATGGATCGATTCCGATCGGTCGGCCAGACGTAGAGAAACCGTGGCTGGATTCAGGACCGAATAAGCAGCGAGTTGCTCAAAAGAGGTTTGCTGCTTCCGCCAGTCGAGGTAGTCCTGAAATGTCGCCTCGACACCGCCGGTAATGCGCGGATGCGTTTCGAGAATGCTCACAATCCGCCCCGCATCCCGGAAAGGAAGCGACTGAAGCAGCAGACCGTAAACCACGCTGAAGATCGCGGTATTCGCGCCAACACCCAGGGCCAGGGTTGCTACGGCGACAACGGTAAACCCATAGGAACGGCGAAGCTGCCGCGCAGCATAGCGAAAATCTCTGAGAAGGATCGCGATCATCTTGGCATCTCCGCTTTGCAGACGTTCGTGTGTCCGAATTAGTTAGCCTCATCAGATTGTGCCACTGAACGGAGTCGCATGGCTTTCTCTATTCTCGGCTCCAATCGCCCACGATTCGTGGAGCTTCGTCACTGCGATTCGCCGTCACGTCACTTTTCAGAGTCGAATTTGCACGCCCGAGCGGGAACTGCGCCATGTGCGGCCTCTATGCAGAGCGGGAATATGTGACGGATCGCTGACGCAAAAGGATGAAGCGTCGCAGCTGAGAGATTCGCGGGCGTTCGCTGGTGGCGCGGGCCTGAGAGCACCCTTTCACCGCTGATAACCTCCATGGAGACTACCAGTCTATTCGCCTGAACCGGGACCAATTCAGGCACAAAGGGGACGACCATGGCGGATAGATCCTGCGCATTCGCAAGCCGCGTTGCGGCTTCGGTATTGGGTTCGATTGGCTCTCTTCTACTCTTGTCTGTTGCATCCGCGCACGCAGTCGAGCCCGACATTCCGCGCATCGAGATCGATGCTGAGCGGGGCTCGGTGAAACAGGAGATCGAATTAGGAGCAGACTACTTTGTGGGCCGCGGTGTGCAGCGCAACGAGCAACAAGCTGCCTACTGGTACGAGAAAGCGGCAAACAGCGGAGATCCGCGGGCACAGAAGCAGATCGGCTATTTCTACCAGGTCGGTATAGGTGTTACCCGCGACCCGGTCCGGGCCGTGCAATGGTATCAACGCGCTGCAGCGGGTGGCTTGACGAGTGCGAAAGTCAACCTGGGCGTTGCATATTTGTGGGGAATCGGAGTGCAGAAGAATCCTGAGCTGGCGACTCAACTCTTTCGCGAGGCAACGGACCGGGGCAATGGCTCAGCAGCTGCGTATCTGGGAGACATGTATTATTTCGGCATCGGTGCTCCCGTGGATACGGCATCGGCCCGGCATTGGTATCGGAAGGGCGCTCTTCTGCACGACTCTCTGGCGCAATTTCGGTACGGAGGATTGCTTTCCATCGACGCGACGCACAAGCAGAACCTTCGCAAAGCATCAATCCTGTTGAGGGAGTCCGGCCGGCAAGGATATGTTCCCGCCCAACACGCCTTAGGCTTGCTCCTTGCCAATCATCCAGAACTATGCGCTCAGCCCGGCGAAACCATCGATCTCCTGCGCAGTGCGTCCGCTGCTGGCACATGGAAATCTTCCGCGGTTCTGGGTGCTCTCTTCCGCGAGGGGCGGGGCGTGCCCGCGGACGTGAGCGAAGCCTACTACTATTTCCATTTGGCGCAATTGCAGGGTGGCGAAGAGGCGCGCCTGGCCGTGGCGACGGATCTGTCCATCCTTTCCGCGCAGATTTCAGCCGAACGGGAAAAGGCTCTCGATGCCAAAGCCACTGAATGGATGAACAACCACCCAATGTCCCTCGAGTTCGTCTATAAAGAGGGTACCAATGAGAAGAATTTTCCGGCCTTCGCATTGTCCTCTCCCAACGCCGAAATGCATGCAGGAAGACTGATTCCGAATCCATCGTTTTAGGCTCAGTGCAGTGCTTCGATGGCGCGAATCAAGACTAATGGAAGTTGAGGGTGGTTGACGAACCATATGAAATGGCACGATCGGCGGATGCTTCCCATCATCATGCATCCGGCCGTATTCATCGGCGGTTCTGTCCTGATCGGCATTCTGTTTGCGATTCAGGAATGGGTGGGCATTCACCGCATGGGAATGCACGCGGGGATAGCCCTGCTCCTGCTCGCATGGACATTCCATTTCTTCCTTTGGGGTTCCATTGCCTGGACCCTCTGGGCCCTGTTTCGTCCTCAGATTCAACGCGCAGGAATTCTCAGCCTGCTTCTGGGCTTCCTCCCCTTGAGTATCGCCATCAGTGTTGGAGAAGAGATGGCATTCATCTACGTCTTCTCCCACCTTCCGATCAATCACCCCAATCTGGGTTATTGGCAGCGCCTCACCATGTATCTCGCAAGCGAATTCATCGACAATATGGTGATTTTCTGGTGCGCCTTCTTTCTGTTTCGCGGAGTCGACTACTACCAGCGTTATCGCGAAAACGAAGAGACAGCAACGCACTTGGAGATAGAGCTCGCCAATGCGCGGCTCTCTGCCCTGCGCATGCAGCTCAATCCACATTTTCTGTTTAACACGATGAACAGCATTTCCAGCCTGATGAGGATTGACGTCGAAGCAGCCGACCGCATGCTGGAACAGTTGAGCTGCTTGATGCGTATCACGTTGGAGCGCGGAGATGCGCAGCTAATTACGGTACGGGACGAAATGGAATTCATTGAAACTTATCTCGAGATGCAAGGGCAAAGATACGCGGGCAGAGTGGAGCAATCGATTGCCGTTGACCCGGGCCTCTATGACGCATTAGTCCCCACAATGCTGTTGCAGCCAATTGTCGAAAACGCATTCATGCACGGACTCTCGAAAATCTCAACAAATGGAAAGCTCTCCCTCTCCATCAAACCGGACAAGACCCACATCCAGATCCAGGTCTCGAACAGTGGCCTTGGCTTGATCCCTAAGGTAAACGGCAAGTCGAACGGCCACGGTCTGGGCCTTTCGAACATTCGCAACCGCCTCCGGCTGCATTACTCTGAGGATTCTTCGCTCCAAATCGAGCAGATTGAGAACGCCATGGTCCGGGTCACCATCAGCTTGCCACTTCAATTTTCGGCCGGTGATGCTGAAGCAAGTGGTTATGAGCGTGTCTTGTGATGCGGGCCATCATTGCAGACGATGAAGTTCTGGCGCGCCAAAAGCTTCGCCAGCTCCTGCGGCACGAACAAGACATCGACATCCTGGGTGAGTGCGCCACGGCATTGGAAACGATTCAGCTCGTGCAGGCTTTGGCTCCCGACCTCCTTTTTCTTGATATTCGGATGCCCGACATGGACGGATTCGATGTCCTTGGCGCCCTGGCAGCGAACCCTGCGGGCAAATCGCCGCAAATCGTTTTCACCACAGCCTACGATCAATATGCCGTACGCGCCTTTGAGTTCAACGCGGTCGATTATCTTCTCAAACCTTTCACGCAAGATCGACTCAGCGAATCCATTCAGCGGGCACGCCGGCGCGCGGAAGCCTTGGCTCAGAACGCAGAAAAAGGAACGCAGGAACACGCTGGCGACCCCTACACGACGCGCATCGTCTTCAAATCGCGCGGCCGCATTCTCTTCTTGCCCGTCGACGACATTCAATGGATCGGCGCTGAAGAGAATTACGTACGGATCAGCACAGGCAGCGAGTCGCACCTGCTCCGCGAAACCATGTCTCGCCTTGAAACTCGGCTTGACCCTGATGCTTTCCTTCGCGTGCATCGCTCCTCGATTGTGAATCTGCGCTATGTCAAAGAAGTCAAGAGCGAATCCGACGGGGAGTCCACCGTTGTGTTGACAAGCGGCGAAAAGGTCTCGATGAGCAGGGGATACCGCAATCGCATCCAGCGTCTGTTCCATCGCTAACGTCCCTTCGTATTTTTGTAGCGAGTGTCGTCCCAGCAAGGCCCATCGAGATCGCCGCTTTGCCATTCGCCCATGCCCAAAATGGACTCATCCCCGTCGGGTGGATTTCATCCCACAATCTGTCGATTGGAAGCTCAATAGCTCGTCAATCCGGTTTTGAATAGATAAAGAGGGTTGGATGGATTGCGGCGTCTTGAAAGCGGATGCGCCCCATCTCAGAAAATCCACTCTGGTCACAAGGGCCGAACGCTCGTCACACACGGCGGCTCGAGCATGGTTTTCGGCCAGCGCTGTGCATTGCAGGAGGCCAACGAGGCATTCCTGCAATGAGCACAGCACTGGTAAATTCGCAACCCACTTCCACGCGCTGGCAGCGGACCGCAAAGGCTCCGCTCCGCAAGGACGCTGTTCTTTCCTTTACGCTCAGTGTCCGCGCAGATCGGCGTCGCGTTTTTCAAGTGATGACGGTCGCCGAGTACATGGAGACTTGGTTCTGCGTCCCTGGACGGCTCCCCGACAGTCCCCTGCGTGTTGCAAGCGATCTTCGCAGCTTTCGGATTGAATACTTCAACGGGGCGCGGGAGATCACAACAGTCACTGGAAATTTCCAGACACTTCGGCGCGGAAAGATGACCTTCGCCTGGAACAGGGAAGGCGTTCCTCAAATCCCCGGAAGCCTTGTCATGGTTCGACTCTACGGCGATTTTGAGCGCACGACCTTGTGTCTGATGCATAGCGGGCTGCAGGCCGGAGAAGACTTCCGCTGGCAACGGGATTTTTGGGAACAGTCGCTCGACAAACTGTGCTCGCTCTTTTGAGCATTCGCAAACCCTCTCAGAGCGCCCCTGAACCTCGTCCTCGGTAATTTACTTCTTTCTGACCGCCGTCCACTTTCCGTCAGCACGCCCTTCGACTTTCATTCGTCCGGTTGCTCCGTCTCCATCTACCCAGCCAACCAGCGTGGCCGTCACTGCACCTGGTTGCTCCGGCCAGCTCCCGCTAAATGTGAGCTCTACATAGCCGTCGCGCCAAACGCCGTTTACCTGCTGGTCCGGGCCGAACGCGCCGTTCCAGAGCCCCACGATCGTATTTCCCTCGCGTACCAGCTTCATCGTGCCGCCGAAAGTTCCCGCATCCGTGTTGCATTGCACGTCCCATGTCCCCGCTGCTTCGCCACCGTCTTCGATTGGATCCGGCTTGGCATTCTCGACTTTCAGGTTGGAAAAATAGGATTCCTCGCCGTTGTAGCCCCAGAGCGCAATAGGTCCTTCCAGGTCCTCGCCTTTCAGCCCATCCACCACCAGGCTCGGCCTTGCCGACCCATTCAAATAAAGCTTGGCCCGCCGGCCGTGGACCTCAATCTTCACATGCGTCCAGGTCTCCGGCTGCAACTCCGCGTAAGTTTCATAAACCGACGGCCAATTTCTCCGCAGCTTTTCCCAGCCAAAGTCAGGCTCGCTTGAATACTGCACCGAGTGATTGCGCATGGCCTGGTCCTCTGAGAGCGCATTGCCCGGTCGAAGGTAAAACAGCTCATAGTGTGTGCCGTCGCCGCGGCTTCGAAATGCAACACCGGTGAATCCCGGCATCCTGACGCCCGGAGGCCTCGTAATCTTTGTTGCCACATCCACTTCGATGATTCCATCGCGAAAGTTCGTCCCCGTGAGAATTGCCTGTCCGTCGCCTTCCTCTTGTCGGGTCAAGCGAACCGCCCTTCGGCCCAGGTAGTCCGTCGCCTCCGCCTTGACGCCGTGTTCCACCAGATCTTTTGTGTCGATCAAGGCGAATGCCTGCAGCGGCGGTGGTGGCTGCGGTGTGCCTTGCGGCTCTTGGGCGTACAGCCCAGTCAGCGTGAAGGCAGCAAGCAATAATCCCGTGCATTTCCAGTGAGAGCTTTTCATTGGCAACATGAGCCGAAGCGTAGAGGCCCGGCTGCGCCGCCGCAAGCATTCTGTGACGAAAAGGGAGTTGCGGGTGGGGAGTCGTGGGGCCCTCGAAGCGCTGGTTCGCCGATGTTCAAGCGGAAGCACAGCACATCCACTCATCCGATTCGCCCCATCAGGGCAGTCTTCGCAGAAAGCAAACCGCGGCTCTTCAGTTCAAAGTCGCTGGCGTCTTGGGGCTAAGGCTCTTCGGCGCGGCCAAGGCTGGTGGTATTCTTGGCCCGTGTTTCCCCGCGTTTTTTCAACCCTGATTCTTGCGCTGGTAGCCGTTCAGGCCGCTACAGGGCAACTCCATCAGGAGTCGCCGGCTCAAGAGAAGCCGCACCCTCTCACGATCTCAGGCATCGGCAAGGGTGTTGCTCCAGTGGACGGACTCTGGCAGTTTCAGATCGGCGACGATCCCCGCTGGGCCGATCCCGCACTCGACGATTCCAGTTGGGAGACCATTCACGCGGACTCCTACTGGGGTGCCCAGGGACATCCGTCCTATGCGGGCTACGCGTGGTACCGCCGCCATCTGGATATCGTGCCGACCTCCGGCGCCAATGACGAATATCGCCTCCTGATTCCCAACGGCGAAGATGCCTTCGAGGTCTACTGGAACGGTGTGCGGATGGGCAGCTATGGCAAGCTGCCGCCACGCCCATGGTGGTACTACAACATTTTCCCCCGGTCGTTTCCTTTGCGGGGCTCCTCAAACGGAGTGCTGGCGATCCGCATGTGGAAGGCTCCCCTGGATGCGTTTTCTCCTGCAGAAAGCGGAGGCTTGTTTCTCCCGCCGCTCGTCGGCGACCCGGATTCCATCCAGCTGCGCGAAAGCCAGATCCTGTGGGGCTACGTCCAGGGCAACCTATACGACTATTCGCTGGTCCTGTTGCGAACGTTCATTGCGATCCTTTGTGTCATCCTCTGGACCCGGAATCGCCGCGAGCAGCTTTTTGTGTGGGTCGGAATCTTCACCATCGCTCCCGTTGGCCTGGATGCATTGCAGCAGTTATTTCTGCTGCCTCTGACGTATGCGGTTGCTCGGTGCATCAATCAGCCGCTCTATGTCGTTTCCAACATCTCGCTCTGGTTCTTGCTGGTTTGGATGCTGCGGCTCAATGGAAAGCAACGTGTTGTGCATTGGACCAAGACGATCGCCTGGTTGTCGCTTGGAGCCGGACTCATCGACGGTCTGTTGGCGATCTTCTGGGCCAATGCGAGCCTGTGGATGCAATGGACCGATGGCATCCTATGCGGTGTGCTGCTGATTTTCGGCGTTTTGCCCTTGGTTTTGATCGGGATCGGACTGCGCAAAACGCTGGATGAGTCCCGTTGGGCTGTCGCCTTGTCGGCCTTCATTTTGCAAGCCATCCACACCATTGCGGATGCAAGCGCACTGGGCCAGCGCTTCACTCATTTCACGCTCTATGGAGCGGTGATCGACACACCGCTCTTTTCCATCCAGGGCGTCGATTTTCAATTGGAACGATTGACGGCCCTTGCTCTTTTTGCCGCCATTCTCTACGCCGTGTACCGCTACGTGCTTGAGCAACAGGCTCGGCGCACCCAACTCGAGCAGGAGTTGCAGAGTGCGCGGGAGATTCAGCAGGTTTTAATTCCAGAAACGCTGCCGGCGCTCGAGGGGTACGGCATTACGAGCGCCTACACGCCCGCTCAGGAAGTTGGCGGAGATTTCTTTCAGATTCTCGCCAACCCCGGGCAAGCAACGATTGTGGCGATTGGCGATGTGAGCGGCAAGGGATTAAAAGCGGCCATGAACGTCTCGATGATTGTAGGCGTGCTGCGCGCGCAGGCAGCAACAACCGAAAGTCCGTCAGAAATTCTGAATGCCCTCAATCACTGTCTCGTCGGACGCATGCAGGGTGGCTTCGCGACAGCTGTTGTGCTTCGCCTGGAGACGAACGGTACCGTTACATTCGCCAATGCTGGGCACCTGCCGCCGTTTCTCAACGACTCCGAACTGGCTTTGGAGCCGTCCCTCCCGCTTGGATTGCTGACACAGGCGGACTATAGCGAGCTTGCCGTGCGCTTGCGACCCGGCGATCGCCTGAGCCTCTATACGGATGGACTCCTGGAGGCGCGAAACTCCACCGGCGAGCTGTACGGCTTCGATCGAATGCATTCTTTGTTTGCTGGCCGGCCCACGGCTCAGCAGGCAAGTGAAGAGGCGGTTCAGTTCGGGCAGGATGATGACATTACGGTGTTAATTCTCACGCGCCTGGCCGCAGGCGAAGAACCAACATCTTCGATCGTGGCGCCCCTTCTAACCGCCACTCCTGCTGCCTGAAGTAGCTTCAAAAGCGGGATGTCTCCGTCCCAACTCTTCCCATCCAACAACAAAGGTCCGCAAAAATCTGCGGACCCTGGTGAGGCGATCTGGCTTGGTTTCCCAACACGGATCGCCGTTAGTGCGCTACCTGGATGGTGACGGTCGTGCTCCCGGTGGCGTAGTTCGTTCCGCCGGAATATGTTGCCGTAATGGTTTGATTGCCGTTCTTGAAGGTGCTGGCCGGAACCGTAACCGACGCGATGCCGCTTGCATTCACGGCGAATGTTCCCAGCGAAAGCGAACCGTCGGTGAAAGCGATCTGCCCTGTTGCATTCGGAGGTCCAGCGCTCCACGATTGCACTGCTGCCGACAGCGTGAGATTGCCGCCAGTGAGGTACCACGACGAGGGTGTGAGCTGGATCTGGATGGGCGCCGCCGTTACGACGAAGTTTTCCGTCTTGGGCCCAGCCGCTGCGTAGTTCGTTTGCGCCGGGTAGTTCACTACCAGGGTGTGATTTCCGGCCTGCGGTTTCGTCACTAGAATCATGGCGCTGCCTGAGACCAGAGGAAGAGACGTGGCCGCCCCGCCGTCGTAGGTGTAAGTGATGTTCCCCAGCGGAGCGCCCGCGTTGGAACTCGCATAAACGCCGCATTGGAACGTGGCTCCGTACGGGTAAGGCGTATTCCAGCAGGAAAGCGACATTGTGACCGGAACCGGTAGCACTGTGAGCGTTACTGGAGCAGACGTTCCGGCGGGATTATATTTGTCGCCGGAGTAGACGGCCGAAATTGCGTGGGTACCTGCCGAAAGTCCGCTCAGATAGTAGTAGGCTGCACCTCCGCCGCCCAAAGTCAGGCTCGCCAGAGGCGTGCCCTTTTCGATGAGTTGAATCGTTCCGGTCGGTACATGGCCGTAGAGATTCGAAAGTGTCACGGTCACGTTTGTGCCCAGCGGATAGGTGATCGTTGTGGGCGAGAATGTGAGCTTGATCTGCGAATCGACATTCACCGAGTACGTCACGGATTGCGACGAAGTGTTCCCCGCTGCGTCCTTCGCGATCACAGTGAACATGTGACTGCCGGGGGTGGAAGTATCCACCGTTGCCGTCAGCGGCCCGGTGGAGGCAGTTCCCGATGCGAAGCTTTGACCACCGCAGGAGACGATACCCGAGCCGGGCATCGAGTCGGAACAGCTGAAGCTGGCCGTTACCGGTTGACCCTGATAGTAGGACAAGGTGCTGGGTGAAAGTGTCGGTCCAGACACTTGCGGAACAGTTGTGTCCACGTTGAGCGGGTAGGTGAAGAAGTTGGTCGCCCACACGCCCGAGCCGTCCTTGGTGAAGAGGAGTTCCTGCGTTCCGGAGCAGTCCTGCGCGTAATAGTGGATGAGATAGTTGCCATCAGACAAACCGCTCAAAGTCACCGCAGGCGGCGTAAACGGGAGAGCCGCTGGAACAGTCGGGTTGGCTGGTGTCGGGCAACCGGCAGCGTTCACGAGCGGCATTGGGTCCCCCGGAACCGGGGCCGGCGGAGTCGGAACGCTGCCGACGGGCGTGATGCCGTAATTGATGCTCTGAATGGGCGAAGGTATGAAATTCCCTGCGTTTGGAAGCGCCGGTACGGCAATCGCAAGATTCGGCGCTTGACTCGAGAACGTCACCTGCGGCGAATTCGTCTTGACCCAGTTCCCCGGCTGCATGTTGGCGACACTCACCGTAGTCAGTGGCTCAGGTACGTTCGAGATAGTGATGAAGGTTGAGTTCGGATGCGTGGTCGCGCCATTGCTGTTGAAGCTGCCGGGTCCTGTGAAGCTGGTCAGCAG
The DNA here is from genome assembly GCA_035487015.1 of Occallatibacter sp. GTDB lineage: Bacteria > Acidobacteriota > Terriglobia > Terriglobales > Acidobacteriaceae > Telmatobacter. The sequence continues at coordinate 42,031 of DATHMP010000084.1, forward strand.
GTTCTGCGGGCAGGGCATGTTCTCCAGACCAGAGAGTGGGTCAAACGTGCAGCCGCCGCCGATCCAGCCTTCGCTCGCCATCAGGAACCCCATACCCTGGTGGAAGGTCGGTCCAGGCTGGCCATTCACGACCGTGGTGATGTCGGGCAACGTGACCGTCGTGGGTCCATCAAAAATGTCCTGCAGAACTTCATTCGACTGCGACGAAACGGGACATTGCGCGCCGCTGGGCGAGTTGCTTTGCCCTACGTTGCACTCCAGCGTGAAAAGCTTGCAGGCGGAATTCCCATTCGACAACGTCTCACCGAAGTGGATAAAGCAGCTGGATGTGGCGAATGGCGTTCCGGTCGCCCAAACTGACTGGAACCGGGTCGGATCGATCGCGGAGTCGCCCACCTGCGGAATCGACCCCTGCGGGTTAATCGTCAGCGTGCCTGCGCTTTGCGCTGGATTCAGGTTGTATACGAAGTTGATCTGATTGTTGTTCACCGGATTGAAGGTGAAAGTCTGGGTCAGCTGGCTCGGGGTCGGATTGTTCGGCGGAATGTTGTTCCCCGAGATGAGCGCTGGTGCGCTTACGCCCGTGTTGCTGCAGTTTGTATTCAAATAAAGGGTCGAACTGGCCAGATACCCTCCCTCATCGATCATGTCGATTTTGAGAGTCTGACTGCCGGAGACCAGGTGCGAACTGATGTCGATGGGGGCAACGCCACCGCCCGGCAAAAGCGTATCCGGGTCAACCCCGGTTTCGGTCGCAGCATTGTTCTGGTAGGCGCTGCTAAAGCAATCGTTCTGGCCGTCCCCCTCCTGCAGGCCCGCAGGGCAGATATTTGTGGGTCCACTCGTCGAGCTGGGTGTCGTAACTGTCACCAGGATGTAGTTGTCGGCCAGGACGTAGCCAGTGCTGCTGGCCGGCACTCCGCTCGGCGCAGAGGACAACACCGCTGCCGGAGTTGCCGGACAGGTCAGGCTCAGCGTGTTGCTGTTGAAGTCGGCAGGATTCGCCGCCGAAGTTCCGCTGGCGGAAAGGCGCACGTCTGCCGGCGGGAACAGCTGGATCGAGTTCTGCGCAAGTGCAACCGGCGAAACCACGGCGCAACATCCAAGGACGGTGAGCACGATCAACCAAAAACAAGCCTTCATGGTCCTGAGTCTCCTGAGTCTGGCCACTTGTAGTCACACGTAGAACGTGGAGCGGTGAGGGTGGCAAATCACCGGCTTTCGTTGGAATCGATGGATCAGCGGGGGAGAAAGGTCTCTAGCTGGGGGGAACAGCCAACTTTCAAGGACCAATTGCAGTCTCAGGGGCGAGTTAGGGCGGTGTCAACCAAAGAATCTTCCAAATGTTTAAGGATCTGCAAAATCCTCATCCTTCGGCCCTTCTAATCTCTTGCGAGCGCAAATTGTGAAACGATCGTAACTTTTCCGGGGTGCCTTTTGTGTCGTTCGTCAGTTGGCAAAAGTGCTTTGTCGAGCCGAACCTGCAACCCGAGTCCTGCGGCGGAACGCGTGCCAACTAATATGGTGGCATCGCCATGACACCAAGGCCGAAACCTCGAATTCTCATCGCTATCGATACCGGCGGTACCTTTACCGACTGCGTCTTTCGAGTGGGCGGCCGCGTGGACGTGTTGAAGTTGCCCTCTACACCCGACGACCCGGCCCGAGCCGTATCACAAGCGATCCAGCAAATTGCGCAACAGCTGGGTGCGGCGGATGTAGAAATTCGCCACGGAACGACGGTTGGAACCAACGCGCTTCTGGAACGCAAAGGCGCACGGGTCGCATTTGTTACTACAGAGGGCTTTGAGGATACTTTGGCCATCGGACGACAGGCGCGTCCGAGTCTCTATGACTGGAATGAGCACCGTGCCGAGCCCTTGGCGCTTCCAGAATGCTGCTTTGGAGTTGCCGAGCGCGTTACCTCAGAAGGCGCCGTGCTGCGCTCGCCCGATAGAGCTTCGCTGGAAGAGCTCCGTGCCGGCATTCGCAATGCCCGGGTTGAGTCGGTAGCCGTGTCGCTGTTGTTTTCCTTCGTCGCCCCGGCTCACGAAGAGGCGGTTGCAGCAGCATTGGCCTCGTTGGGTTTGCCAATTTCTCTGTCGCACAAAACCCTGCCTGAGTTTCGTGAATTTGAGCGCGCCTCCACCGTCACGCTGAATGCGTATATCGCGCCAAAAATGCAAAGCTATATCCGCCGCATCGAAGAGAGCTTGGAGAACGAAAACTCCGGCCCGCGCGGACGGCTCTACATCATGCAGTCCTCCGGTGGCATCCTTTCCGCGAAAGTTGCCGCGGCGGAACCGGTGCGCACAATTCTCTCGGGACCCGCCGGCGGGGTGATCGGTGCGCTCAACCTGGCTCGCCGGGCACGAATTGAGAAAGTGTTGAGCTTCGACATGGGCGGCACGTCGACCGATGTCGCATTGCTTGACACAACGCGGCACCCTGCGACCTCGACTGAGGGCCAGGTGGCCGGGCTTCCCGTGGGCATTCCCATGCTCGACATTCACACGGCAGGCGCAGGAGGCGGGTCGCTTGCGTGGATGGATTCCGCGGGGATGCTTCAAGTGGGACCACAGTCAGCAGGAGCCGATCCCGGGCCTGCCTGCTACGGACGCGGCAACCAGGTCACTGTAACCGACGCTGACTTGGTCCTGGGCCGGTTGCACTCTGAGCATTTTCTGGGAGGTGCGATGCGGCTCGATCTGCCACGAGCCCACCACGTCATTGCTAGTCTCCATCGCGCTGCAAAGGGATTTGGCCGCGTTGAGGACTTGGCCGAGGGAGTTGTCCGCGTTGCCAATGTGCACATGGAAAGCGCGCTGCGCCGTGTTTCAGTCGAACGCGGCTTCGATCCAAGAAACTTCACTTTGCTCGCCTTCGGAGGCGCAGGCCCCCTGCATGCCTGCGAACTGGCCGAAGCTCTAGGCATGCGCAGCGTGCTGATTCCCTCCGCGCCGGGAGCTCTCTCTGCGTTGGGGATTCTCGACGCCGATCTGCGCCGCGAATATTCGCGCACCGCGATGCTGGCTCCGGGCAGCTCGCAAATTCCGCGCATGTATCACGAGCTTGAAGAAGAAGCGCGCGCAGCTTTTCGACTGGAAGGCGCGAAGCCCGAACTGTCCCGCATTGCAGACATGCGCTACCAGGGTCAAGGCTTCGAATTACAGGTGCAATGGAGCGCCGAAGCGGTGACCCGCTTCCACAAATTGCATTCACGCGCCTACGGCTATGCAGATCAAAAGCGGCCGGTTGAGATTGTCACTTTGCGCGTGCATGCCGTTGCGCGCACGCACCAGCAGCACCCGAGGGCGGCGAAATTGCGGACCGGAGACGGACGCGCGGCACGCATCGGGAAACACGCGATCTTCGAGATGGGCAAGTGGCGGCAGGGCTGGCTCATGGATCGCTCTTTGCTGCGTCCCGGTGACCGGTTCGCAGGTCCGGCCATTATCGTTGAGCTGAGTGCAACGTGCTTTCTTGCGGCCGGATGGTTCTGCGCAGTCGACGGGTACGGCAACCTGCTGTTGACCCCGGACGCCAAGGCTCAACCAGCAGTGCGGCGAGGTGCGAAAAGATGAAGCAGCGTTCCCTCGATCCGGCAGAAATCGCAGTCATCGGTCATGCCTTGCACTCGGTTGCAGTGGAGATGGGTGTTGCTCTTCGTCGCACCGCATTTTCCTCCAATATCAAGGAGCGCCGCGATTATTCCTCCGCAGTCTTCTCGTCCAAAGGTGAATTGATTGCGATGGGCGATGACATGCCCGTGCACCTGGGATCGATGCCCATGTCAGTGAGCGCGGCAGTCGCCGATCTGACCCTGGGAGCTGGTGACGTGGCCATGCTCAACGATCCATATCGCGGTGGAACCCACCTTCCAGACATCACTCTGGTCGCGCCGGTCTTTCTTGCGGAACAGACGAAGCCCGCCTTTTATGTTGCCAACCGCGCGCACCACGCCGATGTCGGCGGCACGCATCCGGGCTCGATGGGGCCGTGTCGCGAGATCGCACAGGAAGGGCTGCGCATTCCGCCGGTCAAGCTGATGCGCGAGGGAAGGCTGGATGAGCAAATTCTCTCCATTCTCCTGGCCAATGTGCGCACGCCGTGGGAGCGCGAAGGCGATCTGACCGCACAATTGGGTGCCTGCCGCATCGGCATCGAACGGATGAAGGCGCTGGTGGGTCGTTTCGGAAAGGCACAACTCCTCGTCGCGACAGACGCCATGCTCAATGGATCCGACAAGCGCATGAAGGCGGTGCTGGCCAACATACCGGCCGGAGAATGGGCGGCGGAAGATTTTCTGGATGACGACGGCGTTCATCCCGATCCAATCGGCATTCGCGTCCGGGTGCGCAATGATCCTAGGCGGCGCCGTGTCGAAGTCGATTTTGCGGGAACTGATCCCCAGGTCGCCGGCGGTATCAACGCCGTCTATGCCATCACCTGGTCAGCCGTTTTTTATGTATTCCGTTGCCTGCTGCCTCCGGGAGCTCCCGCAACTGCGGGGCTCATGCGCTCCGTGCACGTGATTGCTCCTCAAGGAAGCGTTGTCCATGCGCGCCCTCCCGCAGCGGTGGCCGGCGGCAACGTAGAAACTTCGCAGCGCATCGTGGATGTGTTGATGCTGGCTCTGGCGCAAGCCTGTCCCGAGCGCATTCCGGCAGCCAGCGCCGGTACGATGAATAATCTCACCATCGGCGGGGTCGACCCGCGCACCGGCTCGCCGTTCACTTATTACGAAACCATCGCGGGAGGTCTGGGTGCGTCACCACAACGGCGGGGCGCAAGCGGGCATCACGCCCACATGACCAACTCGCTGAACACGCCCGCCGAAGCACTCGAATATGCCTATCCATTCCGTGTCATCCGCTATGCGTTGCGCACGGGATCGGGCGGAGAAGGACGCCATCCCGGGGGCGATGGCATTGTCCGCGAAATTGAGCTGCTTGCCGATGCGCAAATCACGCTTTTAGCCGATCGCCGAAAACTGAAACCCTGGGGTTTGCAAGGCGGAGAACCGGCCGCTTCAGGAAAGTCGACGGTCGTCGACGCCGGAATCGAGCGGGAACTGCCCGGCAAATGCACCCTCGAACTCAAATCCGGAGATCGTCTGCGCATCGAGTCGCCCGGCGGCGGCGGTTGGGGCAAAGCCTGAGAAGCGCCTTTCGCGACAAAGAGTTGAGAGCCTGTGATCCAAATCACGGAGTCCCAGGCGCAAAGGGTCCAGTCTTGTGCAAGAGAGTCGGGGTTAAACTGTGGATGTGCGGAGAACAGGCGCAATTCTAATGCTGGCGGTTTTGGCCCTCTGGGCTGCAGCCCCGGCGTTTGCCTGTTTTATGCCTTCAGGCAGGCATGCCTGTTGCGAACATCCGTCGCAAGACTGCGCCCCTGCGATGGACAACAGCAGCATTTGCTGCAAAGTGCAGCCGTCTGAGGGTTCTGCGCCGGCGCTTCAGGCTTCCACTACGCAGCGAGCCGTTGTTCACTCGCCTGCAGCACCGGCATTTGCAATTCCTTCGATCCCTCGTTCGGGATTTCGTCTGGCTGAAGACATCAATGTCTCCCCGCCGCTTTTTCAAAAACGCTCCGTCCTTCGCATCTAGTCCCTCCTCACTGCAGAGATAGCACCCGTGCGTCTGCGCGCGACTGTCACCCGTGCGTGCAACTCTTCATGAACTGCAACTGCATTTGAGGAACAAATGAAAACCACCACCCTGCTTTTTGGGGCTTTGGCAGCTCTGTTGCCGGCTACGTTTTGCCCTGCGCAATCCGCCGACGCGTCACTTGCCGGACTCAATGTTGTGCTCGCTGGCAGGCAAGAGCCGGTTACCGTGGGCCCAGCGCTTGCTTTGGACGAAGTCGAGCGAGCCGCTCTCGAAGCGAATCCCGACATACGGGTGGCCGTCCGTCGCGTAACGCTGACGGAGATGCACGTAGCCACAACCGGCCATCTCGAAGATCCGCAGTTCATGGTGCGCAACTGGCAGATACCGCTCGAGCATCCGTGGGACTACAACGCAGCGCAGAACATGCTGATGATTGGACAGGCTCTTCCGGGCCGCGGCAAGCGTGGACTCGAGACCGCCGTGGCTCAGTCGGACGTGGACGTTGCCAGGGATGAACTGGCAGCCACGCAACTGCGCATTCGCGTCGAGGTACGCAAGGCTTTCTACGACCTGCTCCGCGCGCAGGACGAAATCCGCATTCACGAGCAGCACGTAAGCATTGCGCAGCAGGCCATCGCGGCGGCACGCATCAAGTACACGGCAGGCAAGGTGCCGCAAGTGGAGATGTTGAAGGCGCAGGTGGCGCTCACGCGTCTGGCCGAGCACATGATTCGGTTTGAACGGGATGGCAGCGTCGCGCGCACGCGCCTGAACGCACTGCTGGGACGCGATCCAGACACGGCGATCCTGGTCTCAGGCGATTACGGTCTCGACCGCACGCTCCCCGCTCTCGGTACTCTTGAGGCCCAGGCGGTGCAGGCGCGCCCCGATCTCCTTGAAGCGGAAGCCGCCGCCGCCAAGAGTCGCAAACAGCAGGACATCGCCAAGGCCTCCTATCGCCCCGACTTCAACGTCGCGGGCGGCTACATGCTCATGCCTTCCGGCTCCAGTCCACGCAACAACTACATGCTCGAAGGGTCGATGACGTTGCCCTGGCTTAACCGCCATAAACACGATGCCGATATTTCCGAGGCTGCTGCCGGTTCAACGGAGAAAGATGCCGAACTCGATGCAATGTGCAACCAGGCACGCGGCCAGATTCAGGAGGCGCTCGCCGAGGCAAAGGCGGCGCAACAACTGGCACGCGTCTATCAGGATTCGTTGCGGCAGCAATCAGAAGAAACACTCCATGCGTCCGTAATTGCCTACGAGAACGATCAGGCTTCGTTTCTCGACCTTCTGGATAGCCAGATGACGGTTGTGGATGCCGACCTTGCGTGGATCGACGCCCTGGGCGACTTCAACGCACGCATGGCCGATCTCGACCTCGCCTCGGGCGGCGCGCTCGATGAAACACCTGCTTCCAGTAAGGAGAAGAAGCAATGACCGACAAGACTCTCAAGAACACATTGGTTGCTGCGATCGTCTTTTGCCTTCTGCTTGCTGCCGGGTTGGCCTACGAAATTATGCAGCGCAGGAGCGCCGTGCCTCCGCAGAAAGATGCGGAGCTGGTCGTAGCATCAGGGCCGGTGACAGATTCTGCCCCCACCGGCAAGACACCCGTCGCCGCCACAACCGATCCCGTCCTGGCGCCCGTGCAGCTCACGCCGCAGCGCATGCAGGAAATTGGTGTAACCACCGCTCCGGTAGAGATGAAAGAGGCTAGCAGCTCCCTTGATGTTCCGGGCAACGTGGCCATGAACGAGCAGGGTCTCTCCTATGTGCAGACTCGCTTTCCCGGATGGGTTCGTACCGTGTTTGCCAACGCAACCTATCAATCTGTGAAGAAGGGACAGCGCCTTTTCACCATCTACAGTCCAGATCTCGTCAGCTCTGAGCAGGAATATTTACTGGCCAAGAAGAACCAGGTCGATACCTCCGATCACATGCATGGGATGGCCGCCAGCGAGGGCAATTGGCTGCTGCAGGCCGCAACCGAGCGTTTGCAGCGCCTCGACATCCCGGACTCCGCGCTTGCCGACCTCGATCGAACCGGTAAAGTTTCGCAAGAGATCGCCATTGAGTCACCGGTTTCCGGCTTCATCATCGAACGCAATGCCCTCCCCAATGCTTACATCCAGCCCGACACAAAGCTCTACACCATCGCCGATCTCTCTTCTGTCTGGGTCTACGCCAACGTCTTCCAAAATGATGTCGGCCGTCTCAAGCCCGGCAACCTGTCGCAGGTATCAGTCGATGCCTATCCTGGCCGCAAGTTCAAAGGTCGAGTCGATCAAATTCTTCCCGATGTCGATCCCACAACGCGCACCGTGCGCGTGCGCCTGGTACTGGGTAACCCAGGGCTCGCGCTCAAGCCTGGAATGTATGTGAATGTGCATATCGCCGCTCCAATGGGCCGTCAGCTCATGATTCCTGCTTCCGGCGTCTTGCAGTCAGGCAATCGCGAAATTGCCTTCATTGATCGTGGTCAGGGAAACCTGGAGCCCCGCGAAATCGAGACGGGACCGCGGCTCGACGACTCCGTTGTAGTGCTGAAAGGGCTCAAGCAGGGCGATCGCATCGTCACGTCCGCCAATTTCCTCGTTGATTCCGAAGCGCAGTTACAAGGCGCTGCGAATGGATTCGCGCCGATGCCGAAATCTGCGGACGACGGGCAGAAGCCGGCAGAAGACGTTCACGTGGATTTCGCCACACACCCTTCGCCGCCACAGAAGGGCGCTAACACCGTGCGGGTAAAGCTCACAGGCGCGGATGGCAAACCTCTCACCGGCGTTCAGGTAAACATCGTGTTCTTCATGCCGGCGATGCCCGCCATGGGTATGGCTGCGTCGCACGCCGAGGCAAATCTCGCAGACCGCGGCAACGGTGCATTCGAAGGTTCGCTCCAGCTCAGCTCTGGCGGCACCTGGAGTGCGACGATCACCGTGAGCCGGAACGGTCAGACGCTCGCGACCAAAAAACTCAGCGTCAGTGCAGCGGGAGGCATGGCATGATCTCTCGAACGATCGACTGGTGCGCGCGCAATCCGTTCCTGGTCTTCGCTGCGGCGATTCTGCTGACTGTGGCGGGAGCGTGGTCCATGCAGCGCGTGCCGCTGGATGCGCTGCCCGATATCAGTGACGTGCAGGTGATCATTCACACGGAATGGGCCGGCGAGCCTCCCAACGTAATCGAAGACCAGGTTTCCTACCCCATTGTGTCGGCATTGCTCTCTGCGCCAAAGGTCAAAAGCGTCCGCGCGCAAACCATGTTTGGCGACTCGTATGTCTTCGTGGTCTTCGAAGACGGCACCGATCTCTACTGGGCGCGTTCGCGCGTCACAGAGTATCTACAGCAGATTGCCGGCAAACTTCCCGCCGATGTGCATCCCGCCATCGGACCGGACGCTACCGGGGCCGGGTGGGTGTATGAATATGCGATTGTCGATCGCAGCCACACGAAGAGCCTCGCCGATTTGCGCGCGCTGCAGGACTGGGTTCTGCGCTACCAATTGGAGACAGTTCCCGGCGTCGCCGAAGTCGCAAGCATCGGCGGTTTCACCCGGCAGTACCAGGTGAATCTCGACCCGAATAAGCTGTTCGCTTACGGCATCTCCGCGTCAACGGTGATTGATCGCGTGCGACAGAGCACGAACGAAACCGGTGGCGACGTGCTCGAGATGAGTGGCGCCGAATACATGATCCGCGGCCTTGGCTACCTGCATTCGCTCTCCGATCTCGAAAACGTTCCGGTAGCGACGAAAAACGGCACGCCCGTGATGATTCGCGACCTGGGAACGGTTTCCTTTGGTCCCGATGTGCGGCGTGGCGCGGCGGATTGGCAGGGGCAGGGCGAAGCCGTGGGCGGAATCGTAGTGATGCGTTACGGCATGAATGCGCTGAATGTCATCGAAGGTGTGAAAGCGAAATTCCACGAACTCGCGCCGTCGCTCCCACCGGGCGTCGAAATCGTTACAGCGTACGACCGATCCTGGCTTATCAACGAGTCCATCCGTACCCTCAAACGCGACCTCACCATCGAAGCCATCATTGTCAGCTTTGTCAGCGTCGTCTTTCTGTTTCACTTTCGCTCTGCCCTGGTGCCGATTCTCACCTTGCCCATCGCCGTGATGGCCGCGTTCATTCCCATGCTCTATTTGCATGTGAGCTCGAACATCATGTCGCTGGGCGGCCTTGCACTGGCCATTGGCGTGTTGATCGACGCAGCCATTGTGATGGTCGAAAACGGCTACCGCCATCTTGCCGAACGATCCGACTCTCCTGCGGGAGAAGAGCGCAAGAAGATTCTCATCTCTTCGGCCCAGCAGGTGGGTCCCGCGCTCTTCTACTCGCTCATCATCATTGTCGTTTCGTTCCTGCCGGTGTTTCTTCTCGAGGCTCAGGAAGGCCGCATGTTTCGCCCCTTGGCCTGGACCAAAACACTCGCCCTGGTGTTCTCGTCTCTGCTTTCCATCACGCTGGTGCCGGCCCTCATGCCCATTTGCCTGCGCGGAAAGCTCCGGCCTGAATCGTCGAACCCCGCTGCGCGCATCACCCAGTCCATCTATCGTCCTATCCTGCGCTGGTGCCTCCACCACTGGAAGCCGGTGGTTGTACTCAATCTCCTCTTTCTCGCTGTAACCATTCCACTCTACTTCCGCATGGGAAGCCAGTTTATGCCGGCCCTTTATGAGGGTTCTGCGTTGTACATGCCGAGCGCATTGCCGGGTATCTCGGTAACACAAGCGGTCGCGTTGATGCAGGAGCAGGATCGCATCATTCGTTCGTTCCCTGAGGTCTCGTCGGTCTTCGGAACTGTGGGGCGCTCCGACAGCGCCACGGACAATGCGCCGCTGGATATGTATGACACGACCATCATGCTGAAACCGCGCGAACAGTGGCGCTCCGGCATGACCTACGAAAAGCTCATCCAGGCCATGGACGAGAGGCTGCAATTCCCGGGACTGACCAACACCTGGACCATGCCGGTGCAGAACCGGCTCGACATGGAACTCACTGGGATCAAAACTGCGGTGGGGATAAAAATCCAGGGTCCCGATCTCACGCGCATTCAAGATGTCGGCGCCCAGATGCAACAGGTGCTTTCCGGCATGCCTGAAACCAGCTCGGTCTTTGCGGAGCGGGTTTCGCAGGGCTTCTACCTGAATGTGGATGTGGATCGGATCGCCGCTGCGCGTTACGGTCTCACCATCGCGGATGTGCAGCGCGTGGTGAGCTCTGAAATCGGTGGTGCCGACATTGCACAAAACATCGAAGGGCGCGAACGATTTCCGATCTCCGTCCGCTATCAGCGCGATTTTCGCAGCAGCCCGCAGAACGTGTCCCAAGCCCTGATTTCGACACCTGCGGGTGAACAGATCCCGATCAGCCAGGTGGCAAAGGTGTCCTTCTCGCGCGGCCCGGCAATGATTCGTGACGAAGACGGCTCTCTCACCGGCTATGTGTATCTCGATCTCAAATCCCACGACTATGGCGGATTCGTCGAACACGCCAATCAGCTGTTGAAGAACAAAGTTGCCATGCCCGCCGGTTATACGTGGCACTGGGCGGGCGAATACGAGTTCGAACTCCGCGCCAAACAGCGTCTCCGCATCATTCTGCCGGTAGTCTTTGTTGTCATATTTCTGCTGTTGTATCTGGTCTTCAAATCAGCCGCGGAAGCTGCCGTGTTGATTCTTCCCACTCTCTATGCCATGTCGGGTGGCCTTCTGCTCCAGTGGATTCTTGGTTACCACTTCAGCGTCGCCGTGTGGGTGGGCTACATCGCGTTGTTCGGCATCGCCGTCGAAACCGGCGTGGTGATGGTGGTCTACTTGCATGAAGCTCTCGAGGCGCGCCTTGCGAAAGGCGAGCCACTCTCTGAAGAAGATCTGCTGCAGGCAACCATCGACGGCGCCGTCCAGCGGCTACGACCTAAGCTCATGACCGTGACTGCGGTGATCCTGAGCCTGGCTCCAATCCTTTGGGAGTCGGGCATCGGCTCCGACGTGATGAAGCCGATCGCCGCGCCTATCGTTGGCGGCATGATCACTTCCACGATCCATGTCCTCATTCTGGTGCCGGTCTTCTTCCTGCTCATGAAGCGGCGTGCGCTGCGCAAAAACAGGCTATCTCCGCGGAACGTTTCGTCAGCGCAGACCGCTGCTCTATAGTGCAAAGAATGAAGTCATTGAAGCTGCAACTGCTGCTCTGCGCTGCTTTATCCTTGCCTGTTTCCCTCCAGGCCGGTCTTGCCCCCTCTGCGCCTGCCACCGGCCATTCCTTTCGCGCAGTCGGCGATCACTTCGAGCTTGATGGCAAGCCCTTCCGAGTCCTTGCAGGCGAAATGCATTACGCCCGTGTTCCCAGAGAATATTGGCGCGACCGCCTGCGCAAAGCAAAAGCCATGGGACTGAACACCATCACCACCTACGTCTTCTGGAACGTGCACGAGCCTGAGCCCGGCGTCTACGATTTCAGCGGCAACAACGATGTGGCCGAGTTTATTCGCGAGGCGCAGCAGGAAGGACTTTATGTCAATCTGCGCCCGGGCCCCTACAGCTGCGCGGAGTGGGACTTCGGCGGATTTCCCTCGTGGCTGCTGAAAGATCATTCCATGGTCGTGCGCAGCACCGACCCAAAGTTCCTCGCCGCCGCATCGCGGTGGCTCCATCGTTTAGGCCAGGAGTTGGCGCCGCTGCAGATTGGCCGCGGTGGCCCCATCATCACGGTCCAGATCGAAAACGAATATGGCAGCTTCGGAAAAGACCGCGCCTACTTGAACGCCGTTCGCAAAATCATCGTCGACAGCGGATTTGCCGATGCGCAGCTTTACACCGCTGACGGCGCCGAAGAGCTGCCCGATGGATCGTTCCCTGATTTGCCCGCGGCCATCAATTTTGGAACCGGCGACGCCAGAAATTCCTTTGAGCAATTGCTGAAAATGCGGCCCAATGCGCCCCGCATGGCCGGTGAATATTGGGACGGTTGGTTTGATCACTGGGGCGACAAACACCAGGCCCGCAACGCCCAGCAGCAGATCGACGAATTCCGATGGATTGTCGATCACGGCTATTCCGTCAGCGTGTACATGTTTCACGGCGGCACCAGCTTCGGGTTTATGAGCGGCGCCAACTCCGATCACGATGGCTATCAGCCGGATGTCACAAGCTATGACTACCAGGCCACGCTCGATGAAAGCGGCAGGCCAACCGCTAAATACTGGGCTTTTCGCGACATTATTACCAAGGCCACGGGCATCACCCCACCGGCAGTTCCACCGTCGCCCGCGCCCATTGCGATTGCACCGTTCCAGCTGGCCGAGAGTCGCTCCCTGTGGCAGTCGCTGCCCGCGCCGATCGAGTCCGCTGAGCCGCTCACCATGGAAGACATCGGGCAGAGCTACGGCTACATCCTGTATCGAACCAAGCTCAACAATGCCGGAGACGGCGACCTGATCCTCGACGAACTGCACAGCTATGCGCGCGTCTATCTCGACGGCAACTACGTCGGTAGCCTTGACCGCAGGCTTGCGAAGAATTCTTTGCCGTTGCACGTGGACCACGCTGGCCGGCAATTGGACATCCTCGTTGAAAACTCCGGCCGCGTGAATTTTTCGATTGTTCTCCGCGGCGAGCGCACCGGCATCACGCATCGTGTCTCATGGCGCGGACAGACCTTGGAGGGATGGCAAATCTATCCTCTGCCCATGCTTTCACCCGAAAAGGGGAATTTCGCCGGCCAGTCCTGCACCGGCCCCTGCTTCTATCAGGGACAATTCAACCTGGTGCAAACCGGCGACACGTTTCTCGATGTGCGATCGTTTGGCAAAGGCGCAGTTTGGATCAATGGTCACGCCCTCGGCCGCTTCTGGGACATCGGCCCGCAGCAAACCCTCTATGTTCCCGGCCCATGGCTGAAACAAGGCTCCAACGAGATTGTTGTTTTCGATTTGGAGTCCAAAGGCTCGCCATCGCTCCACACCCTCGATCATCCGATTCTTGACGGCCCGTCTCGCGGAATAGCGGTATCCGCAGCGGTCTTCCGCGCTCGTCCGCCTTCTGCGCTGAACTGTATAGTTGGGGTGCACGGCCGAACCGCCCTTCGGCCGCCGCATCCCGAGGTCTTCATGCATCGTCGCGATCTGCTCAAACTCACGGCATACAGCGCCGGCGCATTCGCTTTGAGGAACGCAGCCAAAGCTGAAGCTCCCGCGCATCCGGTCATCGACACGCACATCCACCTCTTCGACACCGCGCGCCCCGGCGGCGTGCCCTGGCCCGAAAAATCTGATACCGCACTCTACAAGCCCGCGCTTCCGCCACGCTACCAGGCTCTTTCCGCGCCCTTCGGCGTCGTAGGCGCCATCGCAATCGAAGCCAGCCCTCTCCCATCCGACAACGACTGGCTGCTGGATGTTGCCGAGAAGAATTCGATCATCGTCGGCATTGTCGGCGACCTCATTCCAGGCGACGGGTCCTATCGCGCTGCTCTCGATCGCCTTCACCAGAACCCGCTCTTCCTCGGCATCCGCTATGGCAATCTTTGGGGCCGCGATCTCGGCGCAGATCTCGACAAACCCGGATTTATTGAGGGCCTCAAGGCATTGGCCCAGGCCGGTCTCGTTCTCGACACCGCCAATCCCGATTTTCGCTTGATTCGCGCTATTCTCGGCGTTTCCGACGGTATGCCCGATCTGCGCTTGGTCATCGACCACCTGCCCAACGCAGTTCTCCCGGACAGTCCGCCGCAGATCAAGGAATACTGGGCCGCTCTGCATCGGCTTGCGCAAAATCCCAACGTCTACATCAAGCTCTCAGAAATTCCAGTCGTAAAAAACGGCAAACTGGTCACGGACGCGGCCTTCTATCATGACCGCCTTGACGAAATGTGGAGCATCTTCGGCGAAGACCACATCCTCTTCGGCAGTGACTGGCCCAACAGCGACCACGTCGTGCCGTTCGATGCGACATTTTCGATTGTTCGCGACTACAACGCCTCGAAACCGGCCGCCGCGGCATCGAAGTACTTCTGGAAAAATTCGAAATCTGCTTATCGTTGGCATCCTCGAACTCCCCAGCAGCAACGGCTCTGACCGAGTCGCTCACGCACCGCATTGCGCGTCGGCGTCCTCAGTTATCGTCTCCGCGATTCGCCAAACCCTGATGCAGCGAGCAAAGAGATTGCCGAACGGTTCGTCCATTTCGACCACTGATCCGGCGCACGGTCCGCGTGTGTTTGCCGCTGCTGATCCCGCTGATCTCGATCGCGCAATTGCCCGCGCCAGGCGGCGCCTCGCGCCTTTTCTCATGCTCATGTACGTCGTCTCTTTCCTCGATCGTGCCAACATCAGCTTTGCCAAGCAGGCCCTGCATACATCGGTCGGCATCTCCGAGCAGTCCTATGCGCTCGGTGCGGGACTCTTCTTCCTGAGCTATTCGCTTTGCGGGTTTCCAAGCAATCTCATCCTGCATCGATTCGGTGCAAGAATGTGGCTGGCATTTCTCATGGTTGGCTGGGGATTCGCATCCATGGCAACCATGTTTGTCAGCGGCAGCGCCTCGTTTTATGTTCTGCGTTTAATTCTCGGCGTGCTCGAGGCCGGCTTTTTCCCCGGCACCATTCTCTACCTCACTTACTGGTTTCCTTCACGCGTGCGCGGACAAATTGTAGGCCTGTTCTACCTTGGCGTTCCCATCGCTCTCATGGTTGGCGGACCGCTCTCCGGCTGGCTCCTTGATCTGCCGCGTATTGCGGGACTGCAGAGCTGGCAAACCATGTTTCTCGTCGAGGGATTTCTGGCTGTCATCCTTGGCGTCATCACCTTTCGCTTTCTTCAGAACAAACCGTCCAATGCGCCTTGGCTTCCTGAGAATGAGAAGCGAGCTCTCACCCACGCCCTCGCATCCGAAGAGGAGACTCGCCGCGCTTTCGGTCCCGCATTTCTCCTCCCCATGCTTCGCGATGTGCGCGTCCTGCGGCTCGTTCTGATCTATGCGCTCATTCAGATAAGCACCTATGGCGCCATCTTCTATCTGCCCGCAGAGATTTCGGCGCTCATGCATCGGCCTACCGGTCTCGCCGTCGGCCTCGTTTCCGCCATCCCGTGGCTCTGCGCACTCGCTGCGGTTTACTTTCTCCCGTCGGCCGGAGACCGCTTCCGCAACCATCGCACCCTTGCTGCGCTCACCCTGCTCGCAGCAGGACTGGCCAGTTTTGCGTTTCCCACCGCTCCGCCAATTGCCGGCATGGTGGCTCTTTCAGTAGCGGTCTCGGGCTTCATCGCTGTGCAGCCGATGTTCTGGACCATGCCCACGGGCTATCTTGTCGATCGCGCCGCGGCCGGGGGCATTGCGCTCATCGGGATGGGCAACCTGGGCGGCTTCATTGCGCCGAACCTCAAGGTTTGGGCCGACGTACAATTTCACTCGCCCAATGCAGGACTGTATGTCCTTGCCGCTCTCACGTTGGTCAATGCGGTGCTCATCGCCACAACGCGCATGCAGAGTACGGCAAAAAAATCCGGCCCAGTCAATCTCCCAACTTAGTCCGGATTCGCTGGCTTCTTGTTCTACTCCGTCTGAATCGCGGGCTCAGTCTTGGTCTTCACTTCTTCGAGAGGCACCCCAGGCGCCAGCTCCACCAGCTTTAGCCCGGCATCCGTTACATCCAGGACACACAAGTCCGTGATGATGCGATTCACCGCGCGCGTTCCCGTCAGCGGCAGCGTGCATTGATTCAGAATTTTCTTCTCGCCGTTCTTCGCTGTGTGCTCCATCATGACGATCACGCGTTGGACCCCGGCTACCAGATCCATGGCCCCGCCCATCCCCTTGACCATCTGGCCGGGGATCATCCAGTTGGCCAGGTCGCCGGATTCTGAAACCTGCATCGCGCCCAAAATCGCCAGGTCAATATGTCCGCCGCGAATCATGGCAAAGGAATCGGCACTCGAAAAATAGCTGGCTCCAGGAATCGCTGTAACCGTCTGCTTGCCCGCATTGATCAAGTCAGCATCGACTTCACTCTCCAGCGGAAAGTCGCCGATACCCAGCAATCCGTTCTCCGATTGCAGCGTCACCGATACGCCCGGCGGAATGCAGCCGGCAACCATGGTCGGCATGCCGATGCCGAGGTTTACGTAGTAGCCGTCGCGCAACTCCTGCGCCGCGCGATGCGCCATCTCCTTGCGGCTCCACGCCATTACTGCGCTCCTCGCGTCACCCGGTGTTCAATGCGCTTTTCGGGGTTGGGGCAGTGCACCAGCCGGTCTACGTAGATGCCCGGCGTGTGCACTTGGTCGGGGTCCAGTTCTCCCGTCGGCACCAGGAACTCGACTTCAGCAATCGTCACCGCGCCGCAGGTTGCCGCCGGCGGGTTAAAGTTACGCGCCGTCTTTCGATAGATGAGATTTCCGCTGTGGTCACCCTTCCACGCCTTCACCAGGGCAACATCCGCCTTGATTCCGCGTTCCAGGATGTACTGCTTGCCGTCGAATTCGCGAAGTTCCTTGCCTTCGGCCACCTGCGTTCCCACGCCCGATCGCGTGTAGAAGCCCGGAATGCCTGCACCTCCGGCACGCATGCGCTCGGCCAGCGTGCCCTGAGGACAAAACTCCAGCTCCAGTTCGCCGGAAAGGAACTGCCGCGCAAATTCCGCGTTTTCCCCCACGTAACTGGAGATCATCTTGTGGATCTGATGAGTGGCCAGTAGCAGGCCCAGGCCCGCGCCGTCCACACCCGCATTGTTGCTCACAACCGTCAGATTCTTCTTGCCCGTATCGCGCAAAGCAATGATCAGGCTTTCAGGAATGCCGCACAGCCCGAATCCGCCGACAGCCAGCATCATGCCATCTTCGATCACGCCGTCAAGTGCGGCCTGCGCAGTGGGGAAGATCTTTGCCATAGAATTTCGAGCGCCATTCCACGTCCCTGTCGCAATCTCCGCGTCCGCCTGGAACGGCCTTCGGGGAATTGTATCGTTCACCCCGTCGCATCTGGCCACCGCCGCACTCCACTCCCCGGTCTTGCTTCCGCTGAGGCGGCGAAAGGCATAGAGTGGAGTCGTTGCATGCCGTCTTCGCGGCCTGCAAAAGAGGTGCTTTCCATGTCCCCACTTTCCCCTGCAGAAATCAACACACGCCTCGCCGCCGTCCCAGGATGGCAGGTCGAATCCGGCGAACTCATCCGGACCTTCGCCTTCAAAGACTTCGTCGCTTCGCTCGCCTTCGTAAACAAGGTAGGCGAACTGGCCGAGAAAGCCGGTCACCACCCCGACATCGACATCCGCTACAACAAGGTGCGGCTCGCTCTCGTCACCCATGATGCCGGAGGGTTGACAACAAAGGACTTCGACCTCGCCGTTGCGGCAAATAAGCTTGCCTGACTCTCACGGTGGAGCCCATAAATGAGCGCGCCACCGTTTGGGCCCCAGGATCGAAAGAGATTTGACCCCGCAGCCCGCCCCCGCTATAGTCAACTCAATGAGTTTCTGCTCCATGCCGGTCGCTTGTTGCGCATGTTGTTGCGTAATGCGCCGGCCTGTGGGGTAAACAAGCACTAACTCAGTTCGTTACCCATGAGCCCGCGCTGCAGACATCTGCCGCCGCGGGTTTTTTGTTTTTGCGCACAATTTTTGTTGATCGAGGTCCAATGACTCCCACTGCGGCTGATACCGCCTCCATCGCTCGACCGGCAGACGCCGCGCCTTTGCGCGATCGGGTTCCGGCCCTGGGCGAGGACGCAACCCTGAGCCGGCTCAGCCATATCCGGCTGCTCGAAGCGGAAAGCATTCATATCCTTCGTGAAGTTGCGTCGGAGTTCGAACGCCCGGTCATGCTGTACTCCATCGGCAAAGACTCTTCTGTCATGCTGCGCCTGGCGCAGAAGGCCTTTCATCCGGGCCCCATTCCGTTCCCGCTTCTCCACGTCGACACCGGCTACAAATTTCGCGAAATGCTCGAATTTCGAGACCGCTATACCGCCGAACTGGGTCTCAAGCTGATTGTCTGGCGCAATGAAGATGCGATTGCCAAGGGCGCCAATCCCATTCAACTTGGCACCCAACGCTGCTGCGGTTTGCTCAAAACACAGGCGCTTCTCGATGGTCTGCGCGCTCATGGTTTCGACGCTGCCTTCGGCGGTGCCCGCCGCGATGAAGAAAAATCCCGTGCCAAAGAACGCATCTTCTCCTTCCGCGATGCGGCCGGCCAATGGGATCCCAAAAACCAGCGCCCCGAGCTTTGGAACCTTTTCAACGGCCGCATCGGCCCCGGCGAGAGCATCCGCGTGTTTCCGCTCTCCAACTGGACCGAGCTCGACGTCTGGCACTACATCCATCTCGAGAAGATTCCCATCGTTCCGCTCTATTTTGCGAAGGAGCGCCGCATGCTCGTCCGCGGCGACTCGCTCATTCCCGTCGAACAGCCCTTTGTGCAGGGCCTGCCCGGAGAAGAGCAGTGGGTCAAGTGCCGCCTGCGGTCGCTCGGTTGCAGCCCCTGCACCGGAGCGATCCGTTCGGATGCAGACACGGTTCCCAAGATCATCGCCGAGCTGATGGAGGTCCGGAACTCCGAGCGCGCCAATCGCATCATCGATCACGACCAGGACGGTTCCATGGAGATTAAGAAGCGCGAGGGCTACTTCTAGATGATGGCAGCAGAAGAGGACGATTTGGAGATCGCTACGATCGCCGACCCAATCGACGAGCAGATCGAGCAGCAGCTTGCCACAGAGCGCGCTAAGGGCCTGCTGCGCTTCTCCACCGCCGGCAGCGTCGACGACGGAAAATCCACGCTCATCGGCCGCCTGCTCTACGACTCGCGCAATGTCTACGACGACCATATTCGTTCGGTCACGCACAACGCCGCCATCGACTTCGCGCAACTCACCGACGGTCTGCGCGCCGAGCGCGAGCAGGGCATCACCATCGATGTCGCCTATCGCTACTTCTCCACGGCAAAACGCAAATTCATCATCGCCGACACGCCGGGCCACGAGCAGTACACGCGCAACATGGCAACCGGCGCATCCACGGCCGACGTGGCGATCGTTCTGGTGGATGCGCGCAAGGGAATCCTCGATCAGACGCGCCGCCACGCCTGCATCGCTGCTTTGCTCGGCATTCCGACGGTCATTGCCGCCATCAACAAGATGGACCTCGTCGACTTTTCGCAGGAGGTCTTTGCGCGGCATCAGCAAGGCCTGCAGGAGCTTGCCACGCGCCTCGAGATTCCCGAGCTCATTGCCGTTCCGGTCAGCGCGCTCGAGGGCGACAACGTGGTTCACCGCAGTGCGCGCATCCCCTGGTACGGCGGTCCAAGTCTCTTGGAACTCCTCGAGACCGTGCCGCTTGCCATCGAGCGTTCTCACACCGCGCTCCGCTTTCCCGTCCAGCGCGTCATTCGTCCGCATCAGGATTTCCGCGGCTTCGCCGGCCAGCTCGCCGCAGGCACCGTTCGCCCCGGCGACGAAGTCGTTGCCCTGCCATCCGGTTTCCGCACCCGGGTCCGCTCCGTCAGCACCTGGGAAGGCGATTTGCCCGAAGCGCATGCACCGCAGTCTGTCGTCCTCACTCTCGAGGACGAGACCGACCTGAGCCGCGGCGACTTGATCGCCGCTGTCGACGCCGCTCCGCAGAAGGCCACACGCTTTGAAGCGACCGTGGTCTGGATGCATGCCACACCGCTCCGTGCAGGCTCTACCTATCTGCTCAAACACACAACGCAGACCGTGCGCACAAAGGTCGTGTCGATTCGCTCGCGCATCGATGTCGAACATCTTGAAGAGGGCACCGCCGAACAGCTCGGCCTCAACGACATTGGCCAGGTGGTCATCGAGACCAGCCGCCCTTTGCTCGCCGACACCTACCGCGAAAATCGCATCACCGGCAGCCTCATCCTGATCGATCCTTCAGACAACGCCACAGCCGGCGCCGGAATGATCCGCGCTTTCGGAGCCGCCGAAGAAACCGAGCCCGTAGCCGCAGAGCCATCCGGCGCACTGCTCGAAATAGGCTCTCGCACCGCGCTGGCCGGTGAGCTCGAAAAAGCCATTCTCGGCGCGCGTGGCCTGGTCCTGCGTACCCGCGTCAATGCCCGCGCCGCCTTGCTTGCGGTGGCGCGCTCGGGTTCCGTCGTCATTATTGAGGGCGACGACCTCAACCCGATTCAACTGACAGTCGCTTCCGCTCATTCTGAGCAATCGCGGTCGCTCAACCTCGAAGATTCCGTCGCAATTCTCGAAGAACTGCGCCGCCTCAAAGTGATTCCCACCGGAGAGTCCCAAGCATGACAACCGAAATCATCGCCGAAGTGGAAGAGCGCGCCGCATCTGCGCAGCAGTTCCTGCGCAAACGCCTCGCAGCCGCGCAGAATCCCTGCGTCACCAGCAGCTTTCAGGCCGAGGACGTCGTCGTGCTCGACATGGTCCGCACCTTACTGCCGCGCGTCCCCGTGCTTTTCCTTGAAACCGGCTATCACTTCCCGGAGACTCTTGCTTATCGCGACCGCATCGCGGCCAAATGGAATCTGAATCTCGTCAACGTCCTTCCCGAACACACTGTGGCGCAGCAGGAGTCGCAATTCGGCATTCTCTACCAGACTGCGCCCGATCGTTGTTGTGGCTTGCGTAAGGTCGAGCCGTTGTTTCGCTCGCTCGCGCCCTACGACACATGGGTGACAGGCCTGCGCCGTCAGCAGTCGAAGTCACGCGCCAACCTGCAAACCGAAGAGAAGTTCGCGCTGCCCACGGGCCACGAGCTCAACAAGCTCAGCCCGCTGGCCGAGTGGACCACGCGCGACGTATGGTACTACGCCGAATTGCACGGCATTCCCCTGCTTCCGCTCTACGAGAAGGGCTACACCAGCATCGGCTGCGCTCCGTGCACCACGTTGCCCACCGATTCTGCCGATCCCCGCTCCGGACGCTGGTCCGGCCAGAAACTCGAATGCGGAATTCACATTCAGGCCAACTGAAGAGATTGCGATGGAACTTGCTCTGGGTTTTCTGATAGCCGCTCTGATCGCGATGACCGGCGTGGGCGCAGGCACCATCACCGCTCCACTGCTCATCCTCTTTCTCGGAGTCGCGCCGGCCGAGGCGGTCGGTACCGCGCTCGTCTATTCCGCTGCGGTCAAGCTGGTTGTCGTCCCCATTCAGATTGCGCGCCGCCAGGTGGACTGGCGCACGCTCGGCATCATGCTTCTTGCCGGCATCCCCGGCGTTGTCATCGGATCGTTGCTGTTCCAGCGCGTCGTGCGCAATCAGGGTCAGACCCTCTGGCTCTATCTCGCCCTCGGCACCATGATCGCGATCTCTTCGAGCTGGCACATCTATCGTCACTTCCGTCCCGCCATGCAGCGCAGCGATCGCAAGCAGCGCCCCTGGTGGCTGGCTGCAACCATGTTGCCGGTTGGCGCTGAAGTCGGCTTCTCCTCCTCCGGTGCGGGCGCGCTTGGCACGGTTGCTTTGCTCGGGCTCACCGCCCTCGACGTACCGCGCATCGTCGGTACCGACCTTTCGTTTGGCCTTTGCTTGTCGCTCATCGGAGGCGGTCTGCATCTCAGCCATGGCGGTGTCGATGCAAATCTCCTCACCCACCTCATCATCGGTGGAATTTTCGGAGCCCTCGTCGGTACAGGCCTCGCTCCGCGCATCCCGGCGCGCACCATGCGGCTTGCCCTCTCGCTCTGGCTTTTCGTCATCGGTATGCAGCTCTGCTGGCAAGCCTTTGCGCATCGCGGTATCTAGAATCCCCGCTCGCTTGCCATCTCCTCATCCCGGTAGCGATACTCGCAACAGTACCTTCAGGCGGCGTACCGTTGCCGCAAGCGAGAGCAATTTTGGATCGTGAGTTTCATGCAGCCCGGCTCGTACACAAGGAATGTATCTCCGAGTCGGCGCAAACCTACCACTTCGAGTTCGTCATGGACGATCTCGAGACCTTCTCTTTTATTCCCGGTCAATTCATCTCTGCCGTCGCCGATGACCGCACCGGCAAGGAACAGACGCGCGCCTATTCGCTGGCCTCCGCCCCCAACGGCAACCGCTTTGACCTTTGCCTGAATCGCGTCGAAGGCGGCTTTTTCTCCAACCGCCTCGCCGATCTGCCTGACGTCCCCATCGGCGGCATCGTCCGCGTCTACGGCCCCAACGGATACTTCACGCTGCACGAGCCCCTCACCGATACACTCCTCGTCGCCACAGGCACCGGCGTCGCGCCCATGCGCAGCATGCTGCAAAGCCTCTTCCCAGTCGACGGAACCGATCGCAGCCAGGGCAGGGAGATTTGGCTCGTCTACGGCACGCGCTATGCAAGCGAGATTTACTATCGCGAGGAGTTCGAGGCGCTCGCCGCGCGCCACGCAAACTTCCACTATCTGCCTGCGCTCAGCCGGGACGATGAGGAATGGGCAGGTCTCCGCGGCTATGTGCAGGATCACGTCGCCCGCATCGTTGAAGAACGCGCCGCGCGACTCGGCTTGCCTCTGCCCGCGCCGCCTTCCGATCCGGCAACCCCGCCGAGCCAGCTTCACTTCGACATCCACGCCTATGTCTGCGGACTGAACGACATGATCACCGCCGTGCGCGACCGCCTGAAAAGCTTTGGCTGGCATCGCAAGCAGATCATCACCGAGCGCTACGACTGACCCGGCCTCCCACGCGCCAGCCGCACACCCCTACAGATTGAACAACTCCCGCAGCCGCTTCGTCTGTGCCCGGCTCACCGGAATCTCAGTCTGCTTCTTGTCGTTCATGCGCAGCTGGTAGCTCGACTTGAACCACGGCACCACTTCGCGAATGTGATTGATGTTCACAACGTAGCCGCGATGGGCGCGCCAGAAGACCGCCGGATCCAGCTGCTCCAGCAGTTCCTCCAGTGTGCGGCACTTCGACTGGCCTTCAACCTGTTGCGTCACCACGCGAATCACTCCCTCATCAATCGCAGCAAAGCAAATCTCCGCCTGGTCTACGAGGAATAGCCGGCTCTGCGCCTGCACGATCAATCGCGCCGGTTGGCCCCCGCGTCCGCCCGCCTGCGGATGGCTCAGCATGCGCAGCAGCGCATCAATCTGTGCATTTGGATTTTCGCTCGCGGCGCTTCCGGCCATGCGCCCACGCACGCGCTCCACGGCTTGTTCCACCCGTTTGCGATCAAAAGGTTTGAGCAGATAGTCCACGGCATTTACGTCGAATGCACGCACCGCGTATTGGTCGTACGCCGTGGCAAACACAATTTGCGGCAACGGTTCGTCTTCTTGATGCGACCGGGCTTTGTGCCGATCCATCAGCCGTTGAATCGCAGCGAAGCCGTCCAGCCCCGGCATCTGCACATCCAGAAAAACCATGTCGGGATGATGCTCTTCAATCAGGTCCACAGCCTCAATGCCGTTCGCGCCCTGCGCGACAACCTCCACACCACCCACCTCGTCGAGCAAGTACTTCAGCTCGTCGCGGGCCAGTTGTTCGTCGTCGATGATGAGCGCGGAAAGGGACATGCCGAAATTCGATTGTAGGCAGCCTGCCTACTCGCTGTCACTCACGGTCCGTTCGCTTTGCGAAAGGGCACGACTTCAGTCGTGCCGAAAGAGGGGAAGAAGAAGAGGGGCTTTAACCCCTGCCACTCGTTCGCGCCTCTTCGTGCCAAGATTCATTGCGAAAAACTGGAAGTGAAAGCTGGCAGCGAGAGTTGCCGTGTTCAGTCGCCCAGCACGCGCAGGCGCGCCGGCATGTGGTCGCGGGCCAATTCATGCCCGCACCGCGTGCAGAATTGATCCGTCGCCCGCACCGAGCGGAAGCAGTTGCCGCAACTCGCAGTCAGTTGGTAGTTGCACTGCGGGCAGAAATGAAAATCGCTTTGGACGTGCGTGCTGCATGCCGGACAGCTCGACACCAGCGGCGTGCGCAGCAGGAAGTAAAGCACCGCGCCGATGCCGCCGGGCATCACAAAACAGATCAGCATCCAGAAGCGCGAACTCATTGCCCGTCGCGGAGCATCTTTGCTGATAAAGCCGATCATCAGGAAGTACAGCGCCGCCAGCAATCCCCACGAGAGGTTCATGTAAACGCGCAGTCCGAAAGGCGTCACATGATGTTGCTGCTTGGGGAAGACCAGCCAGAAGTAGTACTCCACAAGGACGAACGCCGCCGCCGCTGTCAGGATCGACCAGATGGGTATCAGGCGTGTGTCTTCGTTGGCGTTGATCGACTGAGGGTCACGCATAGCAGCATTCCCACCCTGGGAGGGTTCGAAAAGAGAGGAATAAGACCAGCTTATCCGCTATTCCAATGGACGTGAAGGGGATTCGAGAAGTTGCGGTACTTCGGAGTGTTTCCCGCCAGGCGGACTAAGTCGCTTCCGGCGCTTTCTCAGGACTTGCGCCGCATCCAGCCCGCGACCAGCGCCGACGCCAACAAGGCCGTGCTTAGAAAAAAGCCCCAGACCGTGACTTCACTCGCCAGGCTGCTCAGGCGCTCTTCTTCAATGAGAGTTTCGGCAATCCACCACACCGGGGGGCCCACGACAAAGAACACCACCAGGGTTGCCGCCAACGCCACGGCACGACTCCGCTTCAGAGAGGTTTTCCGCTCCTGCATCACACCCAGTGACGTGAGCACTACACGGCGCGTTTTTTGGGCAACCAGGCGCTCCCGGTCGGCTTGGCCACCCGAAAGAGCAGCGAGCACGTCGGCATTCGCTTCAGCATTTGTCCCAGTTGCCGTGCCCGTAACCACCCCAGAAGTCATCAAAAATCAGTCCCCTAGCGAAACCGCTGCTCGTTCCAGCCTGGGTTTAATCGCCGCCAATCCCCGATAGAGCCTCGATTTTACGGTAGAAAGGGGCGCTTTGGTAATTCTTGCAATCTCTTCGAGAGTCAATTCCTCGTGAAAACGCAGAACCAGCACTTCTCGATATAGCGTGTCCAACTGCAAAAGTGCCGATGCAATCTTCTCGCGATCCTCAACGCTGGCCACTTGCTCGAGCGGGGATGGCTGATTGTCCGGCACTTCAAAGCTTACCGGCCGATCATCGTCATTTCCGGCGTCAATCAGTTCGTCAAGGCTCGACATCGTCTTCTTGCGCCGGTGATCGATCACCAGATTGCGCGCAATGGTAAACAGCCAGGTCTCGAAGCGCGCCTTCCCGTTGAACTGCGTGCCGCGCGTCAACACCCGCATCCACACATCCTGAAACAGGTCTTCCGCCATTTCACGGTTTCCCGTCAGAAACAGCAGATAGCGCAGAAGACGGTGTTGATAGCGCACGATCAGCTCGTCCAGCAGGCCGGCATCCTGGCGCTTCAATCCTTGGGCAACCGCAAGGCTTTCCCGCCTTACTTGCTCCTCTGCGACGGTGTTGATTTGCGGGGCGAACAGCGAGCGAATCGCGGAAGTCGTGCTCATCTTACTCACTTAGACGGCAAAAGCCGGGGCAAAGCCGCCCCAAAGTTGTCGCTTTTGGTGGTTCCACGCCAAATTTGCTGCATTCCATGGGCTTATTCTGGGCCACCCACCCCCCAAACCAGGCCTCAATCGGCTCAATACGCGGTCTTCTTTCGAGCAACTCGAAGACATTCTTCAACCGCCTGGGCTGCGCGGCGTTCCCGGCCCCGAACCGTTTGCACGTAGAAGATGCCCAATAGATGCCGCTTGCGCTGCGTTGGGGTCATCGCTTCCCAGCCGGATTTCGCCAGCGGCTGGCGTTGAAACGCGGCGCGCAGGAGGGGTGGCGGCTCCAGCTCGCCTTCCATGGCCAGCATCAGGCTCTCCGCCATTTTTTCCGCGCGCGACTTCCGGGTCCCAGCGCCCTTCGCCTGGTCGACAAAGTTCGAGATTCCTCGCTGCATCGACGGGCTGATCTTTCCAAACCATTGCTGCAGCTGCTTGTCCGCCTTCAATTCCTTCTCGAGCTCCGGCGCTATCTCCCTCGGCCCGGCGTCCATCTCCGGTTCCACGGTAATGCGCACCTCGTCACCAGCTCTCGCGTGTGCGCCGGCTTGCATCTTCTTGTTCACCAGCAGCGTCAGCCCCACGCCCTTGGCGCCAGGGAACAGCGTGGTCGCAAAAGCAAAGCCGTTGATCTCGCCCCGGACGCGTCGTGTCTTCCACCCCGGCCAGGCCCGCTTCAAGTCAATCGGGATGCGCACAATCACCCAATGCAGATGGGTGCCGGTCGCCTCCAGCACCGCGCGAAACGATTTGACTTTTGCCTGGGTCATCTCGGTTTGGGAATATCAGTTTGCCGTTTTCCGGCTCACCCCGCCAACTGCGACGTCGACGCGAATGCCCGATGGCCTCCATCTAAACTATCTCCTATGGAAGTTCTCTACGGCGTGCACCCGGTGGAAGAAGCTCTAAAGGCCGGCCGGCGCCGCTTTGACCAGGTTCTCGTCGCACGCGAACGCCAGGATGAGCGGCTTGCCAAGCTCGTCGACGCGTGCAAGCAGGCTGGCGTGCGCGTACGCCAGGAGGCACGCGAGCAGCTCACGCAGCTTGCCGGAACAGCCGGGCATCAGGGTGTGGTCGCCCTCGTCCGCCCGCAGGATCTGCTCGCGATCGAAGATCTCTACGAGGCGCCCTCTGACAACTCGGCACGCCTCCTGCTCGCTCTTGACGGAGTGGAAGATCCGCAGAATCTCGGCGCGCTCCTCCGCGTTGCCGACGGAGCAGGTGTCGACGGAGTCGTCCTCACTGAACGGCGATCCGCCCCGCTCAGCCCGGTTGCCGTGAAAGCCAGCGCGGGCGCAACGGAACACCTGCGCATCGCGCGCGTCGTCAACCTCGTGCGCGCCCTCGAAGACCTGAAACAGCAAAACCTCTGGATCATCGGTCTCGACGAACGCGGCGCGACCGACTACGACCAATTCGACTTGACCGGCGACTGCGTCCTCGTGCTTGGACGCGAAGGGGCCGGCCTGCACGATCTTGTCCGCCGCACCTGCGATCACCTGCTGCGCATTCCCATGGCCGGCGGTGTGAGCTCGCTCAACGTTTCTGCCGCCGGGGCCGTGGTGCTCTACGAAGCAGCCCGGCAGCGCCGCGCCAGGGCCAAGTCAGGCCCCAACGCTCCCGCAGCGCGCGCAGAAACGTCTAAGCCAAAGAAACAGAAAGGCCTCGGTTCATGAGTTTCTCTTCGGCCGGGAGATGGGCAGCCGGACTCGCTGCCGCTATCCTGGCGACTTTTCCCTGCGCGCCACAGAACACGCCCGCACCGGCTCCCCAAACAACGTCTCCGCAGCAGCCCGTAGCGCCGCAGCAGCCCGCAAACCCCCAGCCGACGGGCAAGGTCATTTTTTCCCGCTCCACCGACGAGAACGGGCAGACCACGACGCAAGTTGGTCCGGGCGCACAGCCTTCCGCTCAGATGGCCCCCGAGCCGGTGCTGGAAGATGCCGACCGTCTGGCCGTGACCGTCACCGCTCTTGATCTCGATGTGCGGCTGCACACGATTACGCACCAACTCGATGTCCGTGCACTGGTCACTGTTCGCAACGATGGCAAATCGCCGCGGTCGCGCATTCCCCTGCAAATCTCCTCCTCGCTCAACTGGGAACAAATTCGGGTTGAGGGAAAGAGCGTCTCATTTCCCGTCGCCACGTTGAACTCCGATTCAGACCACACGGGTCAGTTGCACGAAGCCGCGGTTCCGCTGGCCACGCCGCTGGCTCCCGGCGCATCAATCCAACTCGACACGGTCTATTCCGGCGCCGTTGCCAACTCAGCCCAGCGACTCACCACGCTTGGCACCCCCGAGTCCGTCGCGCTGCACTCCGACTGGGACACAATCGCTCCTGACTTCACCGGTCTCCGCGGTTTCGGCAACGTGGTCTGGTATCCCGTATCCAGCATTCCCGTAATCCTTGGCGATGGCGCGCGGCTCTTTGACGAAATCGGGCGTCAGAAATTGAGTCTCTCCTCTGCTCATTTCTCTCTCCGGCTCACCATCGAGTTTCCCCACGGCGCCCCACCGGGCATCGCCGTAATCAACGGCCATCCCGCGCAGCTCACCGCGGACGATGCCAAAGGCCTCGATGCCGATCTCTCCGGCATTGCGACCGCCGGCATGCGAAGCGATGCCATCGGCTTCCAGGCCCCCAGCATCTTCGTCGCGATCCGCAAGCAGCACAAGGGCGAGAATCTGACCGCGTGGACCACCCCGGACAACGAAGTCAATGTGCAAGCCTGGCTCGATGCCGCATCGGCAGTAACGCCTTTTCTCGAGAACTGGCTGGGCCGCCGTCCCGCAGCCCAGCTCACTCTCATCGACCTGCCCGATCCCGAGGACGCGCCCTTCGAAACCGGCAACCTGCTGGCCGTGCCGCTGCAGGATGTGGCGGCTGACCACCTCGACGGTGCTCTGGCGCATGCGCTCACCCACGCGTACGCTCCGCCCGATGCCCCCGCATGGCTCAACGAAGGCCTCGCCACCTTCATGGAGTCGCTTTGGGTCGAAAAACGTCAGGGCCGCGACCGCGCCTTGCAAATGCTGGAGTCCGGGCGGTCAGCGCTGGCCCTGGCCGAACCCTCGTCTCCCGGCGAAAGCGCAGGCACCCCCTTGGCACAGGCCATTGCGCCCGCGTACTACCGCACCAAGGCCACCTACGTTCTGTGGATGCTGCGCGACTTGACCAGCGACGATGTGCTCAGCTCCGCTCTGCGCGCCTGCAACGAGAGAGCTTTTGAGAAGCCCCAATCCCCTACATCTTCCTCATCGTCCGCCCTGCCGTCTGCGTCAACCGGGGAGCCGTCCTGCGCCCTCCAAAGTCTGCTCCAATTGCCCGGCGTAAACCACGACCTGACCTGGCTCTTCACGGATTGGGTGGAAGCCGACAAGGGACTGCCCGATCTCAGCATTGCCGGCGTCTTTCCCAACCCCAGCGCAGGCGGAACGGTGCTGGTCGCCGTGAGCGTTGCCAATGCTGGCTATGCCGCAGCCGAAGTTCCGGTGATCGTCCGAACGGCCAACGGCGAAGCGACAGATTGGCTTCTGGTTCCCGCGCGAGGCCAGGCCGTGCAACGCATCCTGGTCACCGGCGTCCCCACGCAGGTGCAGGTCAATGACGGCACAGTCCCCGAGACGCAGGCCAGCGTCCACGTAACCGACCTCGACAAGAATGCAAAGCCCATCCCCGGCACATCGTCAAACGGCCAGCAAAACACGCCCCAGCCTGAATAGCCAGTCCAAAACCCTGCCGTGGACATCGGGGCGTTGAATTGCTGCCCAAGCCTCGGTACTCGTCCAAGAGTCCGCCCTGCGCAGCACCCTCAACCGATGGATGGATGCGAACGAAGCGCGGCCCGCGTACCCTGTTCGAACCATGGAGGTCGAGCGCCAAACCGGGCGGCAACTCGGCGTGTGGGCGGCCACGGCCGTCGTCACGGGCGAAGCCATCTCGCTCGGCATCTTTCTCACGCCCGCGGGCATGGCGCGAACCCTGGGCTCGCCTGCATTGCTGGCGGCAGTGTGGTGCGGCATGGCCGTTCTTACGCTGGCCGGCGCGCTCTGCTTCACTGAACTGGCGGTACGCAACCCGCAGGATGGCGGCGAATACGTCTATCTGCGCCGCGGGTTTGGCCCTCACATCGCATTTCTCTATGGATGGATGGCGGCGCTTGTCATGTATCCCGGTGTGGCCGCATCGCTCTGCGTTGGATCCGTTCCTTACATTCTGGCGCTTGTGCCGGTACCCATCCGCTTGGTTCCGTATCTGCCGGCGGTCCTGTTGATCGGCCTCGGCGCGCTCACCTATTCGGGCACGCGGCTTTCCGGCGGAGTCATGGCCGCGCTCAACTGGCTCAAGATTCCTGTGCTCGTGGCACTGGTGGGCTGGGCGCTCACGTCGGGACATGCAACCATGGCCAACCTCACGCCGCTCACGCTGCGCCGCGCAGGTTCCGATCCCCTGGTCGATGCAATTGCCGGAGCAACCATCAGCGCCTTCTTCTGCTTTGGAGGCTGGTGGGAAGCAGGCAAGATCGCAGGCCAGGTGCGCAACCCCTCGCGCACATTGCCGATTGCCTTTGCCGGCGGCGTGCTGGTGGTCACCGCGATCTACCTGCTCGTCAGTCTCGCGTTTGTCGCGGTGGTTCCTCTCGAACAGATCCAGTCCAACACCGGGTTCGTCGCGCAGTTCGGCTTCGCGCTCTTTGGCGCATCCGGCGGACGCGTCTTGTCTGCCTGTGTAGTCCTGTGCGTACTCGGCGGACTCATCGTGCTCTCCATGGCCGTGCCCCGCGTCACCTATGCGTTGGCCCGCGGCGAGAGCGACGGCGAAGGGCGCGGCATTCTTGGCGCGCTTGGTCGTCTGCATCCGCGAACCCACGTTCCCGCCAATGCCGTGCTGCTGCAGACCTGCATGGCGCTGGCTGTGCTTACGCTCGGCGCCTTCGATCGCATCCTGGCGTTCATCATTTTCTCTGCCGTGGCCTTTCTGGCACTCACCGCTGCTTCGTTGTTTCGGGCGATCACGCCGGTCAAGCGTTGGTGGTATCCGCTGGCGCCCATCGTCTTTATCGCAGGCTGCGGAGTCCTCGCGGCCATGCTGCTGCTGCACAATCTCATTCCATCGCTTCTCGGCGCGGGCATCGTGCTCCTGGGCCTGCCCGCCCGAGCGCTGCTCACGCGCGGCGGCGGCGTCGCGCGCGCCGTCGCTACAGAAAGTCCACTCCCCTAGAACACCAACTTGGAGGTTGTCCCCATGCCCCATATTCCCCTCGCCCCCGATCTACCCGGCATCCGCGGCGCCATGGCCTTTCGGCCAGAAACCGCGCGCCCCCTCAACGCACTGGTTGAGATCCTGCTCACCGGCCCCAGCACACTCACCAAAGGCGAGCGCGAACTCATCGCGACCTACGTCTCCAGCCGCAACTGCACACACTATTGCCACAGCATTCACGGAGCCATTGCCGCGGCGCACCTGGGCGGCAACGAGGCGCTGGTCAAGCAGGTGAAGACCGACTTCACCCAGGCCGAAATCACTCCCAAGCTGAAAGCACTGCTCGTCATCGCCGGCAAGGTCCAGCAGGATGGCAAGCTCGTCACCGCTGCCGACGTCGACGCCGCGCGCAAGCTCGGCGCCACCGACCTTGAGATTCACGACACCGTGCTCATCGCCGCCGCCTTCTGCATGTACAACCGCTACGTCGACGGACTGGGCACCGCGCAGCCCGACGACGAAGCGCTCTATCGCGAGCGCGGCAGGCGCGTGGCCCGCGACGGCTATGTCACCGTGAGCGAAGAGTATCTCGCCGCCCATGCAGCCCACTAAGGAGAAGACAATGCCCCACATTCAACTGCCCCAGGATTTTCCCGGTATCAGCGCCGGATTCAACTTTCGCCCCGAGACGGCGAAGCCCATGCGCGAGCTGGCGCACATCCTCCTCCACGAGCCCAGTTCGCTCACGCCCGGCGAGCGCGAGCTCATTGCGACCTATGTCTCCAGCCGCAACTGCACCACCTTTTGCGCGTTGAGTCACGGTGCAGCGGCTACCGCGCATCTCGGCGATGCAGCCGTGGTCAAACAGGTGCAGACCGACTTCACCCGGGCCGATGTCAGTCCCAAGCTCAAAGCGCTGCTTGGGATTGCGGGCAAAGTCCAGCAGGATGGAAAGCTGGTGACATCCGCCGATGTCGACGCTGCGCGCCGCGAAGGCGCCACCGACCTCGAGATTCACGACACGGTGCTGATTGCCGCCGCCTTCTCCATGTACAACCGCTACGTCGATGGATTGGGCACCTGGCAACCGACCGATCCCGAGATGTACCGGCAGATGGGTCGGCACCTCGCCGAAAAAGGCTACACCGAGCCCTCCATCCGCCAGCCCGTCGAAGTCGCCTGACTGAGAAAATCGCCGCTCGCTTCATCCAACAGACATATCCGGACAAAGAGCGTACCATCGTTCTCTCCCTCCCCAATGGACGCTGTGTGGGCGGGCTCACACGTTGGTCAGCGAGAGACGGGAAGCATGCCTCAATCGAATCATCGACTGGAATCGGAGATTCTCGATCGATTGGGAGTTCTCCCCAACTTCTTCCGCCTCACCGCGCATGATCCGAAAATTACTGAGAATCTTTGGGGATTTGCCCAGTTCGCCTACCTTGACAACCCGTTGCCCTCTCTCCTTAAAGAGAGGTTGTTTGTTTACTTATCCCTTGTCTGCGGTGTCCGTTACTGTATCACCAGACATCTCGGGTTCCTGGTAGGCCTCGGTCGTCCGGCAGCCGACCCGCAGTGCCTGCCCCAATCGCTCGATGAAGTGTTGCCGCTCCTCCGCCATGATCTTCCTTTTGCATCCGACCTGGATCAACATCTCACTTTGTGTGAAGAGCCTGGCGAAATGTCTCTGCCCCTGGAGCCTGACAGCAGACAAGAGAGGGCGATCTTCGCGTGCGCCGCACATGTTTTCTTGAAAACTTCCGACGCGCCGAGAGCACTCCATGCACTCCAATGCGCATTGGACGGAAACACGCTGGAATACATCAAGCTGCTTCTCGCCTTTATTCACACAGCACACTATTGGACCGAGATCCATCCCGAATTGGTTTTGGACGACGACGTCAAGCAGCTGCTGACCGCCCATGAAGCCATCGCTGCGTGTGTCCTTGCAGACCCGGCCGCTTTGCCGGAAGACAAGCTTACTCGCCGGGTGTCAGAAGAGCAGAGATCGCTGCGCAGTTTGAAAGAGCGGCAGGTGAGGCTGGAACAGGACCAGGAGTTGCTCGGCACGGAACATCAGAAGACAGAGGATCGCCTGTATCAAAAGGAACAGCTGCCCGAAGACAGTTTCCTGCGCCTTGGCGAACTCGCAGCAATTGTCGAATCTTCCGAAGATGTGATTGTGAGCAAGAATCTAAACGGCATCATTCGAAGCTGGAATGCCGCAGCGACGCGTCTCTTCGGTTATTCCGCGGACGAGATGATCGGTCAGTCGATTCTGAAACTTATTCCTGAAAGTCTTCACTCTGACGAAGAAACCATCCTGGAAAACATCCGTACCGGAAGGCGGGTCGAGCATTTTGAGACAGTGCGCCGCACCAAGAGCGGTCAATTGCTCGATGTGTCCCTCACCGTTTCACCGATACGAGACGAACACGGCAAAATTATCGGCGCGTCCAAAATCTTGCGCGATATCTCCACGCGCAAACGGATTGAAAAAGCCCTGCTGCAGGCAGAGAAGATTGCGGCCACCGGTCGCATGGCTGCGACGATCGCCCATGAGATCAATAACCCTCTCGAAGCTGTGGTGAACTTGATCTATCTTCTTCGTCCGATGATTGTCGACCCGGTAGGCATTCGTTACTTCCAGTCAGTCGAGACGGAACTTGGGCGTGTCTCGCATATCGCCAGGCAAACGCTTGGTTATTACCGCGAGCATGGAGCGGCAAGCAATGCCTCAATCGGGGAGATCGTCCTCCACGCAATCACGATCTATGAGCCACGGTGTACCACTGCTGGAATTGAGATTAAGCAAGCGATCAATTCATCCAGGAAAGTCGTGCTGCGTCGCGGCGAGATGATGCAAATGGTATCGAACCTGATCATGAATTCGATTTACGCCATGCAAGGCGGGGGCGTCTTGGCCATCTCCGTCGAAGACGCAGAAGGCGCCCAGGATGGCGTCATCTTGACCATTCAGGATGACGGAGTGGGCATCGCGGAGGCAGATCTTCCCAGGGTATTCGAAGCCTTCTTCACAACGCGCAGCACCGTGGGCACAGGCATCGGCCTGTTTGTCGCAAAGCAGTTCATCGAGGGCCACGGCGGCCAGATTGAGATTCAAAGCAGTCAAAGCGCAGAAGATCACGGTACGACCGTTCGCGTCTTTCTACCTGGATCCACAACCTATGATCGCTCCTTCGACGGACTGCCCACGAGTTGAAGGAGCAACAAGATGCTGAAGATCGTCACGCTGCCGCCTGAAACACCGCTGGGGACTGCGACATCGGTCCGCTGATGTCCTGCCGAAACTCGCCCCGCGCATGGCTTCGCCCGAACTCCCAGGTTCAGATCGTGTGACGGGCGATTTTCACAGCCGACCGTCCAAACGATGGCCAGCAGTTCCTTGAGCTTTGCGAATTTCCTGAATCCGAGTTCCGCAGCCCACTCGCGGGAAAGCGTGATGGTGTGGACCGTCGGTGGGCAGGAGATTGAGGGGGCCAGGGTCAGATGCTCTGCATACCGCGCGGCGCCGTTCATAAGTTTGAGAACAGGCGGGATACCGATGCGAAAGCGCTGTGTGTGGTCCCGCCGGCGCCCATCGTGCCCGAGTATTTCCGCGAGATACGCGATGTGTTGGCCACGGCAGCAGGCGGCCCGCCGGATCGGGCGAAGACCGCGGAAATTATGCGGCGGCACGGGTTGATCCCGGAGGCGGGTTAGTGTCTTGCGGTCAACTGCCGTCGCGCAAGATCAGGCCGCATGCCACGATCCGCATCACCGGCTCAAAGACTCGGCTTCGTGGCGAATTTCCGGCCACGCGGAAAGAATTAAGTCGTTAATCCATACGTTGTGTTTTGGCGAAAGGTTAACTCCCGGATTGCCCACAACCCTCCAGCAATACCTTCTTCGAACCGCTTCTGGCGAGACCTAGCGGGGATTGGCTTGAATCGCGGAAGGCCCGCGAGAATAGAAAGGCGCTACAGGTAGACTTTATTCAATCCAGGCACCGCCGTGCCGGTCGAACTCAAGGTTGCACTTCTCGCAGGTGCTTCCTCCCCACATGGCCTGACGGAAGCTACGCGGCCAACGGACGAGCGCGAGTTTCGCGTGGCAACGAGGACATTCCCCCCGCCTGCGGTAGGTGCCAACCGTGAAAAGGATGGCTGTCACGCTCGCTGCAAAAAGAGTGAAGGATATCAAGCTATGAGCCATCAACGTGCGCCTCTTGCGCGTCAATCTTACCTTATATTGACGACTCCGCCTGAATCACCGGCCATACAGAAGTAATCCAGTTTTCGGATCATGTCGGTGTGGGCCACTACCCACTCGGATGGGGTCGGGCGGTTGTACTTGGCCGGATGCAATTGGGACTCGGGTGAGACGCTATGCTGGATGCGAGGTCGGATATGCCACTCAATCCTCGTCCGTGGGATCAATCCTTCAATGAGCGTTATATCGGAAGCCTCAACGCTGAGCTGATTCGCGAAGGAAAAGAATGGCGGACGCGTGAGGCTGCAGCGGGTAGGCCCTCCGAATTTGAGGACCTTTGTCGATTTAAAGGTCTATGTTCAGCATGCGCGGCAACTGGCATAGCGATGAACGAGAACCGCATCGGGTTCAAAGTTGTAGGCATGGACGGCGATGTTCAGCTATACGGGGATTGCGATCTTTGCGGTGGGACAGGAAAGGTTGCGGGCGAGTGACCAGCAATACGGAAGCTATCACTTAGTTCACGGGTGCGGACCTGCGCCAGGTGGGGACGGTCGAGGATTAGGCTAAGCGTTGGCGAACCGCTGACAACTTATAAGCCGTCTGCTCACCCGTTACGCCGCATCGCGCCGCTCACTCGCAAGAAACCTGTCAAGAGGGTCCACCCCAAAATACCTTCTAAACTACTCATTCCATACGCGCGATTTTCCCCCACGTGTTGCATCCTAATTCGCAGAGAAGTTCACAATAGAAGTAGGTGGGAATTCGGCGCGAAGCGCTTCGCATTTGCCCAATGGCTGACTTGCCGGCTTGCCGCCTTTCTCAGTCCAGCAAATGTGCGCATAACCCCGGTATAGAAGCGTGTTCTTCGGCACTAACCCACGGGGGATGTTCAGGATAAGGGGAAAAATGGGTACCCCCCTCCCCCCTACCCCCGGGGGTATACCGATTGACCAAATCGCAATTTCGGGCCTTGAAAATTCGACAGGATCAACGCCACGCCTGGTTTGGCTAACTCCGCTAACCGCGCGAACTCGGCACTGAAACTGTGAAGCTCCGAGGAGCAGGAGTCTTTGCACCTTACTCCTTACTCCCTACTCTCTCGTTCTCCGCCAACTCCGTATTTCTGGCTGTGAACCTGTGAAGCTGTGAAATCGCTCAGATCCCCCCTAACGGCAGAACCTCCAGCGCAATCAGAAGAATTCCTGTGAAACTGTGAGGCTGTGAAACCGTGAACCTGTGAATGCGGCGCGCAGCGCTTCCGCCCGTGCGGCCAGCACCGGCCAGCACTTACTCGTCCTTCTTCTCGTTCCGCGCCTTCACCTTGAACCAGATCGGCGTACCTTTGAACCCGAACGCCTCGCGAATCTGATTCTCGAGGAAGCGCTCGAAGGCGAAGTGCAGCTTGATATCGCGATCGGTGAAGAGCACAAACGTGGGCGGCGCCACTGCGGCCTGCGTCATATAGAAGATGCGGATGCGTTTTGCCATGGGAACCGGCGCGCGCTGAAAATCGATCTTCTCTAGGAAGCGATTCATCTGGCCGGTTGTGACGCGCTTGCGTCGCTCGATGGCCACAGCCTTCACCTCATGCAGCACGCGGGAAAGCCCTGAGCCTTCGCGCGCAGAAAGGAAAATCACCGGTGCGTAGCTCAGATACTTGAGCACATTGCGCAGTTGCCGCTCGAAAATTTCACGATCGGCAGCAGGCTTGCCGTCGGTGCGGCCGGTTGTCACCGCGTCCCACTTGTTCACGAGAATGATCACGCTGCGCCCGCTCTCGTGCGCGTAGCCGCCAATCGTTGCGTCGCTCGCTGTCACGCCTTCGGTCGCGTCGATCATCAGCAGTGCCACGTCGGCCGCTTCAAGATGCCGCCGTGCCATGACCACGCTGAGTTTTTCGGCCATCAGGTGCGTCTTGCCTTTGCGCCGGATGCCCGCCGTATCGACAAAGCGGAATTGGCTCCCTTCGAACTCCACAACTTCGTCGACCGCATCGCGCGTGGTTCCGGCGATGGGCGAGACGATGGCGCGCGATGTGCCGGTGAGCGCATTCAACAGCGTGGATTTGCCGACGTTGGGCCGGCCGATGATGGCGACAGACGTTTCGTGCTGCTCGAACTCCCCGTGAGTACGATTGAAATGCGAATCGCCGGCCTCGGCGGCGTGATGCGCTGCGTCTTCGGCGCCCGGCTCGAGCGGACCGCCTTCCGAAATCTCGCGCTCTTCGGCAACTTCGTCTTCCGTTTCCGGAATCGCGTCGGCAATGGCGTCGAGCAATTCGCCGATGCCTAATCCATGCTCCGAGCTGATCGGGTAGACCTCGCGAATGCCAAGCTGGCGAAAGTTCTCCGCGGCCAGCTCCATCGCGGTGCCTTCCACCTTGTTGACGGCCAGAAAGACCGGCTTGTGTCCGCGCAAGAGAAGCTTGACCAGGTCGTAGTCGGGACTGGCGAGCTCGGTCCGGGCATCCACCACGAGAATGAGCGCGGCTGCGTCTTCGAGCGCCACGCGGGCCTGGTTGTAGATCTCGGTCGGAATGAGCTCGGGATCGTCGGGCACGATGCCGCCGGTATCCACAAGGCGGAAGTGCCTGCCCGCCCACTCGTATTCGCCGTAAATGCGGTCGCGCGTGATGCCCGGCTCATCGCCCACAATCGAGCGCCGGCTTTGCGTCAAGCGGTTGAATAGCGTGGACTTGCCCACGTTGGGCCGGCCCACGATGGCCACCAGCGGGAACCCTTCCGCTCCTGGCCGGGCCGGTACAACCGATCTGCGATACGTAGGCAAGACGAGGCTCCGATCAACATGCAGGGGCAGCCAACGTTTCTCCTGCAGGATTCGCGCTCCGGCAGATGGGCTCCGGGTCCAGCGCCCGCATGTTTCTATCTTATTGTCCCATGCTGATTTTGCTGCCCAGGCGGAGCGCAGGCATTTACACTACAGCCCATTCTCGACTGCAAGGAGTTCGTGAACCATGCCCAAGTACGTGATTGAACGAGCGATTCCCGGAATTGGCGATTCTTCCACCGAAACGCTGAAAGCCATTTCGCAGACATCCTGCGGTGTCCTGCACAAGCTGGGATCAGAGATTCAGTGGGTCCACAGCTACGTGACCGATGACAAGATTTATTGCATCTACAACGCTCCGAATGAAGAGATGGTGCGCGAGCACGCGAAGCAGGGCGGTTTTCCGGCCAACAGCGTGGCGCAGGTGCGAGCCATCATCGATCCCACAACGGCCGAAGGCTGAAGAGCACTTTCTGGCAAGAGCGAAGGTTTGCTACACAACAGGTTCGAGAATCAGGGCGCAGGTCCTGTCGCGGCCCTGTCTCTTGGCTTCGTAGAGGGCGCGGTCTGCGACGTCCACCAGAGCGGCGCATCGGATGGATTGACTCGGCATCGCGACACCAAGGCCGACGCTCACGGTCACGCGCTTGGCCAGCGGAGAAGCATAGTTGGCGAGATTCAGCCGCGAAACCGCGCTTTGCACGCGCTCGGCCATCACGTAGGCTCCTTCGCGATCGGTACCCGGAAGCAGCAGGAGGAACTCGTCGCCGCCGTAGCGGGCGAGCAGATCGTCTGGGCGTCGCGCGAGCATGCTGATCTCGCGGGCCACAGAGATCAAGCATTCGTCGCCATAGCCATGACCGTGGCGGTCGTTAATTCCCTTGAAGAAATCGAGATCAATGATCAGGAGCGAGACGGGCTCGTTCTTGCGTGAGGCCCGGCGCCAGGCATCGTTGAGCGCTTCGTCAAAGCGACGGCGGTTGGGAATGCTGGTGAGGGGATCGAGAAGCGACAGCTTCTCCAGCACCGCATTTGCCGTGCGCAGATCCTGTTCTCTCTCAAGCAGTCGCAACTGTCCGTTGAGGTAAGTGACCTGCAGCAGCCCTGCCTGCATGCCCTGGAGAACGAGGAGCAGCAGGATCGCAGAGAGCGCGAGGGCCAGATGCTGACTTGCAACGGATGCGGCCAGTGCGAAGACGCCCATGGAAATGAGCGTGGGGCAAAGCATTTCCGCAATGGTGCGGCCTTTGCGGCGAGCGCGGCGGCCGTCGCTTCCGGCTTTGTCGATGGGCATGCTCAGGGAGACGCCTGCGGCAATCACGAAGGGAATACTCCACGCCAGGTCGAGCAGGTTGCCCTGGCGCAGTCCCCAGTGGGCGCTGCCGTAATCCATCCCAAGCTCAATGGGAAGATAAGCCACCAGAAAAATGATGATCGACCGGATGCTTCGTCCTTCTTCGCGCGTTTCCCAGGTGAGCGAACGCATCGCCGCGAAGATCACCAGCAGCAGGCATTCCACTCCATAGATTTTGCCCATCACGGTTGAAGCAGCTTCTTCAGACAATGTCGTCTTGAAGAGGAGGAAGTAGGTGAGCAC
The DNA here is from genome assembly GCA_035487015.1 of Occallatibacter sp. Taxonomy (GTDB): domain Bacteria; phylum Acidobacteriota; class Terriglobia; order Terriglobales; family Acidobacteriaceae; genus Telmatobacter. The sequence continues at coordinate 81,895 of DATHMP010000084.1, forward strand.
GAGAGCGATGACGATTTGCGCTGAATTGAGGTAGAAGACTTTGCGGATGGAGGCGGTTTCGCGGGTTGTGGAAAGTGCGAGCAGCAATGGAAACGCAGCGGAAACATAGATGAAGTCAGAAGGATCGACGGAAAGGTTGCTGGCTGCATTGGAGCCGCTGATAAACGTCTCTGCCGCATGGGCCAGGGCCCAGAGGGCAACGGCAACGGCCATCCAGCGCCACGCGAACTGCTCGGTCGCAGGCACGCGGGCAGCCCGCCAACCCACGCACAGCGCAGCCAGGCCGGCGACCGCGGCCGTGCATAGGCGCGACGCAAGAACGGCATGAGGTTGCAAGGCGGGAATCAGCAAGACATGCAGCGCCACGACTGCGCACAAGGCGACCGCCAATTTGTTTTTAAAGAGGGTGGGGTTCGCCGGAAAGAAAGAAGGCGCGGGATTGACCAGTACCGAATTCAATTCGCCAGCCTGCATTCCCTGTCCTGCTTCCTCTGCGGATCCACTGCGGTCTCGGACTGGAACGCATAGTGGTGGTTTCTCAATTGCAGAGAAGACTGCCTCCATTTTCTCGCGTTGCACTGTTTCGCGTCATGACGCGAAAGGTGCAGGCCTGATCCCACCAATGCGCGGATTTGGCCGGGTTTTACAGGGTTTGCGGGCGAACAGACGCGGCGGCGTCCGGCTCAATAGAATGAACTGAGTACATCGCCCGATGGCCGCCAGCGAAACGACAACCCGGACCCTGCCAACCCTGCACGAGTTCTTTTCCCCGGGCGGCATTCTGGCGCGCTCCCCGCTGCCCTACGAGTACCGGCCGGGCCAGCTCGAGATGGCCAAGGCAGTGGAGCGCGCACTTGCCGAACGGCGCCACCTGATTGTGGAAGCCGGGACAGGCACCGGCAAGACTCTGGCCTACCTGCTGCCTGCGTTGCGCACGGGACAGCGCGTGATTATTTCCACCGGCACCAAGGCCTTGCAGGATCAGCTTTATTTTCGCGACGTGCCGTTTCTTGAGTCGCTGCTGGGCCAGTTGCACGTTTGCTACATGAAGGGCCGTGCCAACTATCTGTGCCGGCACAAGCTGGTGGCTCTGCGCGATCAGCCGATTCTGTCGGGACTGGAAGAGATCGACCAGTACCAGCAGATTGCCGCGTGGGAGCGAACGACCGAGACCGGGGACCGGTCGGAGTTGTCGGGTTTGCCGGAGTCGAGTGCTCTGTGGCACAAGCTCGACGCGCGCGCCGAGGCCTGCCTCGGGTCGACGTGCCCGGATTATCGCCGCTGCTTTATTACGGAGATGCGCCGCCGTGCTCTCGAGTCCGACATCATCATCGTGAATCATCATTTGTTTTTTGCAGACCTAGCGGTCAAGCAGGAGGCCGCGGGCGCGCCGGATGCAGGCGTGTTGCCGGAAGCGGCGGCAGTGATTTTCGACGAAGCGCACGAATTGGAAGAGGTGGCATCGAGCTATTTCGGGTTGTCGGTGTCGAACATTCGTTTTGAAGAGCTTGCTCGCGATACCGATGTTCTGTTGCGCGGCAAAGAGGGCGCAGAAAAATTACCCGCGGCTACGCAGCAGCTACGCGAACGTGCACGTATGTTCTTTGCCGGGCTGCCCATGACTTCCGATGGCCGTCAACCCTTCGAAGCGCGCGAAGAATTCCTGGAGACTTCGGGCGATCTTTACATGAGCGTGCGTGCCACGTTGAAGCTGATCGAAGCCGAGATGGAGCGGCTCACAGGGATTGACGAAGCGCCCGGGCTGCGCAAACGCGTGGCCCGGCTACGCAGCGAACTGGAATTTCTGCTGGAGTCGAACGCGAGCAACATGGTGTATTGGCTCGAACGGCGAAGTGGGGCGGGCGCCGCAACGCCAATCCAAAAGGCTGCCGCACGCAGTGCCACGTTTCTGCAGGCCACCCCCATCGATGTCTCGGCGCTGCTTTCGGAACTGGTCTTTGAGACGATCCCCACGGCTGTATTGACGTCGGCGACCCTCACGGTGCAGGGCGGGTTTGAGCATATCCGCAAAAGGCTTGGCTTGGCGGAAGCGCGCGAGCTGGTGGTGCCTTCTCATTTTCGCTATGGAGAACAGGCGCTGCTTTATCTGCCGCCGCAGATGCCCGATCCGCGCGATCCCGAATTCCCAGAGGCTGCTGCTGAGTGTATTCGCAGGGTGCTCACGCTGAGCCGTGGCCGCGCCTTCTGCCTCTTCACCAGCTATGCCCAGATGCGCGCGCTTTACGAACGCCTCATGCCCGTGCTCGATTTCCCGATCCTGCTGCACGGCACGGCTCCGCGCAAAGCGCTGTTGGAGGAATTTCGCACCACTCCGAATGCGGTGCTATTCGGCACGTCGAGCTTTTGGCAGGGTGTGGATGTGCAGGGGGAGGCACTGAGCTGCGTCATCATCGATCGCCTGCCTTTCGCGGTGCCCAACGATCCGGTGGTGCAGGCGCGCATGCGTGCAATTGAAGAAGCGGGCGGCAAGCCTTTCAACGATTACCAGGTGCCAGCGGCGGTGCTCACGCTCAAGCAGGGATTTGGCCGGCTGATTCGCTCGCTCGAAGACCGCGGTGTACTGGTCCTGCTTGACCCGCGCATCCGCAAGCAGCGTTATGGCCAGACATTTCTGCAGAGCCTGCCGCCCTATCGCATAACGACGACGATTGCGGACGTCGAAGCGTTCTTCGCGTCCAAATGAATCATGGTCGTACGGTCCGCTTCTGCATGACAAAGAAATAAGCCCATGACACCGAGCGGACTGTTTCCCGCGTTTGACTGCCTTAATATGGTTTGCTGAGGAAACCCGTCATGCCTTCCCGTTCGTTCTTTTGTGTTTCCGCATTCGTTTGCCTCGGGGTGTTCAGCTTGAGCAGCGTGCTTCTTCGCGCGCAGAATACCGGAAACGATGTGCCGCCGGTGATCGATGTGCACGTCCATGCCATGGATGAGTCGTTTCCGGGCGGAGGGCCGATGTGCCCCAACACGCCGAAGTTTCTCGCGTCCGATCCGGACACCAAAGAGGCCCAGTCTGGCTGGGTGCAGGACGATTGCACGCCCAAGCTCTATCCCTCCGACAAGGGCGAATATCTGAAGGATATGGCCGCCGAGATGAGGCGCCTGAACGTGACGGCGGTAGTTTTTGGCGATCCCAGGAGCGTGCAGAAGTGGACCGACGCCATGCCTGGTCGAGTGATTCCCGGCACTTCCTTCAACGAGGGCATGAATCCGGGCGCGCGCGTTCCGCTGGACGAGTTGCGCAAGGATTTTACCCAGGGCGGCTTTAAAGTGATGGGCGAAATCGGCCTGCAGTATGAGGGGCTCTCACCGAGCGATCCGTCCGTAGACCAATATTTCGCGCTCGCCGAGGAGCTGGACATTCCCATTGCGATTCACATGGGCACGGGCGGCTCGGGGCGGGCCAATGTTGCCATGCCCAAGTTCCGCGGCTCGATGGGCAATCCGCTGTTGCTGGAAGAGTTGCTGGCGCGTCATCCCAAGCTGCGCGTGCAGGTGATGCATGCCGGCTATCCCATGATTGACAACATGCTCACGCTGCTGCAGGCCAACAGTCATGTCTATGTCGACGTGGCAGGGCTCATCTGGAGCTATCCGATCAAAGAGGTCAATCGCTACATTGAGCGCCTTGTCGACGCGGGATTTGAAGACCGCGTGATGTTTGGAACCGACCAGATGGAGTGGCCCAAGCTGATGAGTTATTCCATCAGCATCATTCAGAATGCCGATTACCTGACGCCGGAACAAAAGCGCGACATCCTCTACAACAATGCGGTGCGCTTTTTGAGGCTCAACCCGGCACCCCGGGCCAAGTAGCAGACCGCGGTGGCGACTGATGGCGCTCTTTGTAAACTGAGCAGAGGCGGTCCTGCCGATCTTGCGTGGCGAATTGAAGTGGCCGTTGTATGAGGGGTAATGGCTGAGCAACACATCTGCGCGGTTGCCCTCGTGGTGCGGGATTATGACGAAGCCAAGGCATGGTATTGCCAGGTATTGGGCTTCGATGTCGTCGAAGACATTTTGCTTGCGGAAGGGAAGCGCTGGATCCTGGTAGCGCCGCCGGGCGCCAGGGAATCGCGGTTGCTGCTGGCCAAGTCTGCAACCAAGCAGCAAAGCCGCAGAGTTGGCAACCAAACAGGCGGCCGGGTTTTCCTCTTCCTGCGCACTGACAATTTCAAACGCGACTATGACGCGATGCGAGAGAAGGGAGTTCGCTTTTGTGAGGAGCCTCGTCACGAAAGCTATGGCACGGTTGCTGTATTCGAGGACCTCTATGGAAACCGGTGGGATCTCCTCGAATCGAAATGAGCACAGGTTTCTTGAACCATTCACTTCCGCGAAGTTTTGAGATTCAGAAAGAAAGGTCTCATGCACGTCACTTCAGAAGATGTTCTCGTTGTTATCGACTTACAGTATGACTTCTGCCCCGGGGGCGCGCTCGCCGTCGCGGGCGGAGATGCAACCATTCCCCTCATTCATGCAATCGCTCAGAACTTTGAGCACATTGTTCTCACGCAGGACTGGCACCCCCGCGGCCACTCTTCTTTTGCCTCGACGCACCCCGGAAAGCGCCTATTCGACCAGATCCAGATGCCCTATGGCGCGCAAACTCTCTGGCCGGATCACTGCATCCAGGGCAGCAAAGGCGCCAAGTTTCACCGTGGACTGAAGCTTCCACAGGCCGAGCTGATCTTACGCAAGGGCTTTCGCCAGGAAATTGACTCGTACTCCGCCTTTTTCGAGAACGACCACGTCACACCCACGGGTCTTGCGGCCTATTTGAGCGAGCGTGGCCTCAAGCGGGTGTTCTTTGCCGGCCTGGCCTATGACTACTGCGTCGGCTATTCCGCGTTGGATGCGCGGCGTCTTCACCTGCCTGCGTTCATTTTTCGCGATGCGTGCCGCGCCATCGATCTCAACGGTTCGGCGGCAAAGATGGAAACGGAATTTGCGTTGGCGGGCGTGGAGTTGCTGGAAAGCACGGCCGTAACCGGCTGATTGTCTGGCTGGGCTGCGACGTACAATCGCAACAGCGTCTTCTGCTGATTGCCATGTCTCGCAATTTCTACATTCTCGCCGCGGCGCTGGGCCTGTTTGCCGTGTTCTCGATGGCCATGGCGCTGGTGCCCTCGAACTTCCAGCCGGGTCTCCCCGCCAATGGCTCGCTGTGGCGCACCGTCGCGTTGCTGATGCTGCTGGCGGGGTTGGGCTGCGCGTTGGTGGGGGTGATGAGCCACCTGTTTGAGCAGGTGGCTCGGCGTGGCGAAGAAGCGCGTCTGGCGAAGCGCCACAAGAAGCGCAACAAGGGATAGACCGTAGAATGGAGACAGGGATTCCTCCCTGCACAGACGGGCAATCACCCATGTACGAAGTTACAGTTGAGGCGGGTTTTTCTTCAGGCCACTATCTCCGCAACTACCACGGCAAGTGCGAGAACCCGCACGGGCACAACTACAAGGTGCGAGTGACGCTGGCCGGTGCGGCACTCGATGACACTGGCTTGTTGCTCGACTTTAAGCAGCTGAAGCATGTTCTGCGCCCGGTGATTGACCGCATCGACCACCAGATGCTGAATGACCTGGAACCATTCACCACGCTCAATCCTTCTGCGGAGAATATTGCGAAATATTTCTATGACCAGACCAGCCAGCAACTGCGTGGCATGACGCAGGGGCGAGTTCGCGTGAAGGATTGCACCATCTGGGAAACAGATACGACTACTGCAACCTATTACGAGTAGGTCAGTCAGCAGCTCCGGCCGCCAGGAAAAACATCGATGCCCGCGTCTAGGCCCGCGATCGAACGCTACGATTGCAGCGCAGAGCCGCGCAGCGGCTTGGCCAAATGGAGAAGTGCGGCGGCACCGTAAACCACTGCTGCAATGAGCAGAAGCGCCTTCAAACCCACAATGAAGGAAAGATTCTGCGCCAGCCCTCCCGCAACCGCACCCAGCATGTTTGCGCCAAAAGCACTGCTGCTGCCGCCGAAACGGCGAAACGTTTCAGTAAAAATCACTCCCGCAAGGCAAATGGGAATGCAGTACGCAATGCACACCAGGATGCCTACTGTGCTTGCTGAACCCGGCAGGCTGTTCCATGGAATCGCGAAGTCGACCTGTCGCGCAGGGCATGACAAGGAAGCGCACCGACTCTACTTCATTGCGCTCGATTTTGATTTGAGATATTTGTCGAAGGGAATTTCGAAGAAAAAAAGCTCGTTCCCGTCGGCATCGCGCAGCTTGTGCAAGTGCAGCTTTGAGCCCTTGAGCGGATCGTCGAGCTGCGAGACGTCGTAGAAAAGGAATCCGGCGCGCGTTGTATGCGGCTCGACCACCAGCGCCTGGTACTCAAACTGGTCGAAATCCGCTTCGATCTCCTTGTTGCTGGCCTTGGGCTTGGTGTGAATGCTCGGGATTGGCCCCGGCATAGGAATTTTGCGGCCTTCGCGCTCTTTGCGCGTCATCAGACGCTCCACGTCCTCGGGTTCGGCTGCCTGGATACGGTCGCCTGCTGGTGTCTGGAAGAGAATTCGCGCGTCGCGAAGGGAGATTGGCCGGTCGCCTAGGTTCGTGATAATCAGTCGCACCGGCATTACCCCGTGTTCGAGGTAGTCGACGCGAAAGATCGCTTCCTTCTCGCGCGTGTCGTAGGGCTCGGCGGCAATGGCCACCTTCTCATCGCTGTGCACTTCAACGGCGGCAAAGGATGCGGCCGGCTGCACGTCCGGGACCTTGTGGTCGGCTGCCATGGCGGCCGCAGCGAGACAGGCCGCGAGCAGCGAAATCACCTTCAGACCCTTCATCGTGCTCGACTGTATCATTTTAGGGTTGGTTCGACATTTAGTTAGACCGACTGAGGGCGCGTTCCGTCACGCATGATTTTGCTCCTCTACAATCTCGCGTTGCTGACGGTTCTGGTCGGGAGCGCCCCCTGGTGGCTCTGGCGCATGGCCACCACCGAAAAATACAGGCACGGACTCGCCGAACGGCTGGGACGCGTGCCTGCCTGGTTGCGCAGCAAAGCCTCAGAACGTCCAGTTGTTTGGGTTCACGCCGTATCGGTCGGCGAGGTCCTGGCCGCCAGCCGGCTGGTGGGTGAGATGGATGCGGCGTTTCCCGAGATGCAGGTGCTTCTCTCGACCACGACGCGGACGGGTTATGAGCTGGCGCGGCAACGTTTTGGCGAGAACCGGGTTTTCTACTATCCGCTGGATGTGCAGTGGGCGGTCCGCGCCTACCTCGATGTGGTTCGGCCGCGCATGCTGGTTCTGGCGGAAACCGAATTCTGGCCCAACCTGCTGAGCAGTTGCTTTCGGCGCGGTATTCCTGTTGCGGTGGTGAATGCCCGCATCTCCGATCGTTCGTGGCCGAGGTATTTGAAGCTGCGCTGGTTCTGGCAGCCGCTGCTGAGCCATTTGAGTTGTGTGCTGGCCCAGAGCGAGAACGATGCCGCGCGCCTGACGGCCATCGGTTGCGATCCGGCCCGGGTGGCTGTTGCCGGAAATCTGAAATTCGACGTCCGTGCCGTGCAACAGGCGGATGCGACGCGGCTGCTCCAATTGCTGGGCCCCGGGCTGCGTTTTCTGGTTGCGGGCAGCACGCTGGAGGGAGAAGAAGCGGCGCTGCTAGAAGCATGGCCGCGGCTTTTGCAGGCGGATCCGCAGCTTGTGCTGGTGCTGGCCCCACGGCATCCGGAGCGCTTCGCCGCGGTGACTGTCTTGCTGGGACGGTCGGGCACTCCGTGGATTCGTCGGTCGGAATGGAACGAGACGCCGGAAGGTTCGTTTGCACCGCTGCGTGTCGGGCAGATTGTTTTGCTCGATACCATTGGCGAACTCGCGTCGGTGTATTCGATGGCGTCAATCGCTTTTGTCGGTGGCAGCCTCTTTCCCACGGGCGGCCACAATCCGCTGGAACCCGCGCAGTTTGGCGTTCCCATCGTGACGGGTCCGCACTACGCCAACTTTCGTGCCATCACCGATGACTTGCTGGCGCATGAGGCACTGCGTGTCGCCACGAAGGAAGAGTTGGCTGCGACGCTTGCCGGGCTGCTGACGGATCGCATAGCGGCGGCGGAGATGGGCGCCCGCGCAAAACAGGTTTTCCAGGCGCAGGCAGGCGCTACGGAGCGGACTGTGCATGCGCTGGCCGGGGGGCTCGAGATGAAGGTCTCCACGCCATGAAGCGCCCATGGCTTGCCCCACTGGTGCCGCTCTATGCCGCAGGGGTGGCTTGGCGCGCGCGGCGATTCACTTCGGGCAATCAATCGATCCGGCGTTTGAAGTGGCCCGTTCTTTCCATTGGCAATCTTTCAATGGGCGGAGCAGGGAAGACGCCGCTCGTCATTGCGCTGGCGCAGTTGCTGACAAAGAAGTCGGTTCACGTGGATGTGCTTTCACGCGGCTATGGCCGCCGCTCTGCCCTCGCTGCAAAGGTCGATGTCGAAGGCGCAGCGGAGCTGTTCGGCGACGAACCTTTGCTGATTGCGCGGGCCACGGGTCTCCCGGTTTACGTTGCGCCGCAACGCTACGACGCGGGCTTGCTGGCCGAAGCCGAGACAAATCTTATCCAAAGTGAGGGCGGACCGCAGGTCCATATTCTCGATGACGGCTTCCAGCATCGCCAACTCCATCGCGACATCGACATTCTGCTTCTGAATCGGGACGACTGGCGCGACACGCTGCTGCCGGGGGGCAATCTCCGCGAACCGCTCCGTGCAGCCAAACGAGCCGGCGTGCTGGCCATCCCTTCAGACGATCCGCAACTCGAAGGCGAATTGCGGACGTGGGGCTGGACCGGCCCTGTGTGGCGGTTGCAGCGCAGGATCTCAGTCCCGGAGATCAACGGGCCGGTGTTTGCTTTTTGCGGCATTGGTCGGCCCGCCCAGTTCTTTGCCGGTCTTGAATCAAGCGGCTTGGCGCTTGCCGCCCGCAAGTCCTTTCCCGATCACTATGACTACACGGAGCACGTGGTCGAGTGGCTGGTAGATCAGGCGCGCGCCGTCAGAGCTGTTGCACTCATTACGACCGAAAAAGACGCCGTACGCCTGGGCGCTTTGACTTCCGGGTTCCCGGCGAACTTGATCCTGAAGACTGCCGGTCTTACTGTCGAGATCGAAAACGAATCTGCCGCAGTCGACTGGCTCCTCCCAGATCTTATGTCTGCGAGTGCACGTCCTTCACTGTGAGAAAATCGTTTCTTGCACACGCAGTCCAAGTTCCGTCTGCTCGTGGTTCGGCTGGGCGCCATGGGCGACATTCTGCATGCGCTGCCGGCGGTTACGGCGCTGCGCCGGGCTCATCCTGGTTGGGTCATCGACTGGGTTGTTGAACCCAAGTGGCGCTTGATGCTGGCCACGGACACAGCCAACGGACGCGACACAGGATCTGCAGCGCCCTTACAACCTGTTGTGGATCGGCTGCACTTTGCGCCGACGCGCCTTTGGCGCACGGCCCCGCTTGCCAAAGAAACGCGGGATGCGATCCGCGCATTGCGCCGCGATCTCAAGGACGGCGCTTACGATGCCGTGATTGATTTGCAGGGCGCATTGCGTTCGTCGTTGATCGCGCGACTGGCTGGGTCGCCCCGCCGCATTGGCGAGGCAGCGCCGCGCGAGGGACCTGCCCGGTTCTTTTTTACTGAGTGGATCACTACACGCGGAGCGCATGTCATCGAGCAGGATCTCGAACTCGCGGCGGCCATTGCGGGCGACGATCTGCAGTACACGGCTCCGCTGCTGCCGTTCGATCCAACCGCTGAAGCGTGGGCCGCAGAGCTTTTTTCGCGAACGCCTCGAGCGCCCCACGTTCTCATCAACCCCGGTGCCGGCTGGGGAGCCAAGCGCTGGCCTGTGGAGCGCTACGCCGCCGCGGCACAAGGGCTGATCGGCCGTGGATGCCGCGTGCTGGTAAATGCCGGGCCGGGGGAAGAAGCACTTTCCGACACGATTGTGAAAGCCACGGGCGGAGCTGCAGTTCCGCTCTTTGCATCGCTTGAGCATCTGATCGCCGTCACGCGCCGCATTGCGCTTCTGATTGCAGGCGACACAGGACCGCTGCACCTGGCCTGCGCGCTCAGCAAACCCGTGGTCGGGATCTACGGACCCACAGACCCCAGCCGCAACGGTCCATTCGGCACGCGGTACCGAGTTCTGCGCAATCCCGCCAGCGTGCGCGACCACTCGCGCATTGAAACTCCCGAAGCCGGACTCCTCACCATCCAGCCGGACGAGGTGCTGCAGGCCGCCGATGAGCTCCTTTATTCTGAGGCGACGGAATGACCACCAACGACACTGCCGCGAAGGCCTCCGCGATGGAATCTTGGCAGAAGATCGCCCGCCGCATTCGGGTGCCGCTGGGGTTTCTGGCCGCGGCGTTGTATGTCTTTGAGCTTTGGCGCCGACCGCCGCATCCAGCGGCCATCGCGTGGAGCCTCGCGCTGGTCATTCCGGGATTGTGGCTTCGGGGATACGCTGCAGGCTACGTGAAGAAAAACCGCGAGCTCACGCAGACCGGTCCCTACGCGCACACGCGCAATCCGCTGTATCTGGGATCCACGCTGATTGCCGCAGGCTTTGCCGTCGCCCTGCTCAGTTGGGTGGTCGCGGCGGTCCTGGCCGCTTTCTTCCTGATCATCTATGTTCCGGTGATCGCCTCGGAAGAACGCTTTCTGCACGAGACGTTTCCCGACTTCGAAAACTACTGCCGCCGGGTGCCACGCCTGATACCTCGCCTGCTGCCGGCCAAAACCGAAGTGACCCCCGGCAAGTTCTCTTTTAGCCTTTACTTACGTCACCGCGAGTACAATGCAAGTATAGGAGCCGCGCTGCTTTACCTGAGCCTTCTTCTCTTGCGGCCGGCCCTGGCGGCTCTTGCGCATGGGGCGCATTGAGCCCGGTTGTTCGAAGAAAAGCCCAGCGTGGCACGCCCCCCGCGCCCGTTGTGCACATCTTCAACGCCGCACACGTCAAATGATCAGGAGCCGACCCAGGCAGTGAAGATTTCCAGGACGGTAAAGACGATTTTCTGTGCTGTCGCCCTTGCCGCCATGGCCCACGGCCAGCAGCTTCCCACTCTTACTCCGCCGCGTCCCGGCTTCAGTTTCCCGCAAAAGCAGACACTTACTTATTCGGTCGACTGGCGTGTTTTTTCCGCAGGCACAGCTGTGGTCCATTTTGAGGCTGCGGGCGACCGCGAAAACATCACCGCGACAGCCGACACTGCAGGCGCCATCAACATGCTTTTCCATGTGAGCGATCGCTTTCAGGCCAGCTTTGATCGCAACAAGGGCTGCACCTACGACTTCGATAAGCAGACCGTGGAAGGCCGCCGTCAGATCAACTCCACGCTCCACATGGACTACGGCCAGTCCAAGTCAATCCTCGATGAGAAAAACATGGTTACCGGGCAGAGCAAGCATGTCGAGTCGGCGATCCCCGGCTGCATGACCGATTTGCTGACGGGCGTCTTCTACAACGAGTCGCAGCCGCTGGTGATTGGCCAGAGCTTTGTCTTGCCCGTGGTCGACGCCATGCACAACGTGCCCGTGACCATGAAGGTAGAGGGCCGTGAGGAGATCAAGACGGCGCTGGGCACTTTCAAGACCGTCCGCGTGCAGCCCACAGCGGCAGCGGGCGTCGTCAAAAATCGCGGCAACATCTGGATCTGGTACACCGACGACGATCGCCATTTGCCGGTACAGATGCGCGCACGGCTCTTCTGGGGCACGATCACCTTTCGCCTTATCGCCAACGATAACAAGTAGGGAACCGGCAATCTGCCTTCCGGCATCCAGTCCCCTGTTCCTCGTTGAAATTCCCCGGGGTCCCCGCGGACAGGTCTTCGTCCGTGGGAGGTTATTGCATTCGAAAGCGCTCGCGCATCAGGCGCTGCAGTCGCGGCCAGTAGATCAGGTTGAAGGCCAGCTCCTTTTCAGGAAACATGGCCAGCGCCGCTTTGCGCGTGTCGGCCACCATCTCTGAGGCTTCTTCAACCGTAAGCGAAGAATCCTGCGCAATCACCTGCGTCACCATGTTCACTACCATTTGCAGGCGGCGAATCTTGCGGCTCTCTTCTTTCAGTTCTTCAGGCGTTTGCCCGGTATTGGGCACTCCGGCAGCGGAATCGGAAGAAGTGGAGACGGCGTCGTGCTGCCGCTCCCAGGGATGACTCGATAGGCCCATGCGGCAAGACCTCCTGGGGTATTGGACGGGGAGGAGCGCTTTCTGTGCATGCTAGCACTGGTCCGGCTGCGGCCCCACTCAATTCGAAGCGACTTGCGCCCGATGAGATATCACTCGTAGCCGTGTGGATGCGTGGTTGTCGTTCCATCCCACCACGCGGCCGTCTTCAAGAAAAACCTCAGAGCGACCGAACGCCAATTTATTTTCAGTCAGCAGCGTGGGCGTCCCCTGGACCGCAATCACCAGGCTTCGAGGAGATCCCATGGTGAATCCGGTGGCCCTTGCGTCAGCCAGTCGGTCCGGCGCAAGCCACACGTGTTTCAGTTGCGCAGGGGAGTCGATCTTCCATCCTGTCACGAGGTTGTTGTGCAGGTAAAATTGCGCGCCGGGATATTCGAGCACGTTCTCTGTTGAAAGCAGCGGCATTCCCAGGACGCCGGCAACTTCGTCACGCGTCAGCCCGACCGTGACATAGGGCATACGGAACTGTGGAATGTGCACGGGGATTGTGGCCGGGATGCTCGGCGTGAGTGCCGGGGAAGGCGTGGTTGTAGGGGTGGGTATGGAGGCAGCAGACAGATTGTTGCTGGGAGCATTGGGATCGTCGCCGCTGGAGCTGGTCGAGGCCGCCGAAACAGAACCTTGTCCGGCCTTGTTCTTCCAGTTCTCCGAAACGTTGCTGACCGCCTTTGTTTTTGCCACGGCCGCTCCCCATGACAACTCCCCTTTGAAATGCTCATAGGCACTTGCGGTTTCGGGATTGGTGGAAAGGTAGGAGTCGCCTGCCACAACCGCAACGGCGGCCATGATGAGAATGCACACCAGCACCATCACCCGCATCATCAGGTTCGAAATCACGGAGCCTTCGACGTCAGGCTGATGGGCAGCTTCAATGTCCGCCAGGGCCGTTTGCGGATGGAAGTGCGCAAAATCCACCGGAGGGGCCTCGTGAACCGGATTGCCCTGGGGCGGACGCACCTCCGCAGCAGGGGATTGTAGAAACTCATAGGCCGCATTGATCGACTTCAGCTTCTCTTCGGCATTGGCCTGGAGCATGGAGTCGGATTGAAAGCGGTCAGGGTGCCACACCTTGACCAGGACGCGATAAACATTCTGGATGTCTTCGCGCGTTGCGGTTTTTGCATCGAGTCCGAGGGTTTGCAATGCCCGGCAACGCGCACAGAGCGCGTCGTCTTGGTCCAACACGTTGCCGCAGGAGCAGTGGGTCATGCCTTGGGACCGTCCCCGGTCGTCCATCCTTCCGGATCTCTCAATTATAGAGAGACTTGCACCGATTTGATGGAGGTTTGGCCGAAGCGGAAGTACCAAAGGAACATGACCTTTGCGTACCGTTGCGCCTGCACCGCCCGTAGAATGAAAATGGATGGCTTTCACCGAACAATACGACGTGGTTGTGGTGGGCGCAGGACACGCCGGCTGCGAGGCCGCCATGGCTGCCGCGCGCATGGGCCTCAAAACCGCCCTGATCACCATGAACCTCGACCTGATCGCTCAGATGAGCTGCAATCCCGCGATCGGCGGGGTGGCCAAGGGGCACCTTGTCCGCGAAGTCGATGCTCTCGGCGGCATTATGGGCGAGGTGGCCGATGCAGTCGGCATCCAGTTCCGCCTGCTCAACACGTCGCGCGGCCCAGCAGTCTGGAGTCCCCGCGCTCAATGCGACAAGCAGCTTTACCGGGTAAAAATGCGCGAAGTCCTCGAGGCGCAAGCCGGACTGCACATTCGCCAGGCTGAAGTGGTCGACCTCGTGCTCGAAGAATTGCCAACCCCCGCCGAACCGGTCCTGACCGATTCAGAAGAAATTGCGCGGCCCGTTCGACCCCGTCGCCGTGTTCTGGGACTCAAGCTGCGCGACGGCCGGCGCCTGATGGCAGGAGCCACGATCATCACCACCGGCACATTTCTCAATGGCCTCATCCATTGTGGCGAAGAGCGCTATCCCGCGGGACGCAGCGGGGAGCCGGCCTCTGTCCTGCTGGGCGAAGCACTAAGGGCTCTTGGGCTTCGCACGTGCAGACTCAAGACCGGTACGCCTCCGCGGCTCGATGGCCGCACGATCCACTGGGACCAGTTTGAAGAGCAGCCCGGCGACGCGGAACCCACGCCGTTCAGTTTCCGCACCAAAAAGATCGTGCAGCCCCAGGTCAGTTGCCACATCGCCTTCACCACGCCCGAAACGCTGCGCCTGATCCGCGAAAACGTGCATCGCTCGGCCATGTACTCCGGCCAGATTTCAGGCGTGGGGCCGCGCTACTGCCCATCGATTGAAGACAAGGTCGTCAAGTTCCCTGACAAGACGCAGCACCAGTTTTTTCTCGAGCCGGAGGGCCTGAATACCCACGAGGTCTACGTCAACGGCATGTCGACGTCGCTGCCGATGGAAGTGCAGTGGCAGATCGTGCATTCCATACCGGGCCTCGAAGAAGCGGAGATGCTGCGTCCCGGCTATGCCATCGAATATGACTCGGTGGACGCGACGGAACTCGATCGGTCCTTGCGCGTGAAGTCGATGGAAGGCCTGTACCTCGCCGGCCAGATCAACGGCACCAGCGGCTACGAAGAAGCTGCATGCCAGGGAATCATGGCGGGCATCAATGCCGCACTGTGGCTTAAGGGACAACCGCCCTTCACGATGGATCGAACCGAAGGTTATACGGGAATCCTGATCGACGACCTGATCTCCAAAGGCACCAACGAACCCTATCGCATGTTCACTTCGCGTGCGGAGTTCCGGTTGCATTTGCGCATCGATAACGCCGACCGCCGGCTCACGCCCTACGGTCGCCGCCTGGGGCTCATCGACGACGAAGCCTGGGCCGCCTACGAACTGAAGCAGGCGCGGATGAGCGCGCTCGAGCAACTGCTGCGGACCGGCAAAGTCGACGCCGATGCGCTGCGCTCGGCAGGTTTTGGCGAGTTGACTGCGACCGCCGGGCAGAACTGGGCCCAGCTTCTCAAGCGCCCCGAAGTCACAATCGAACCGGTGCTCACTGCACTCAGCGACACTCTTGCTGCAGACCCCATGCTGGCCTGGTTTGCCACCGAGCCTGTTCGCAGTGCGGAAGCGCGGAGCGCAGCGCGTGCCGTCGAGACCGAGTTCAAGTTTGCCGGGTATCTCGACCAGCAGAAGAAGTCCATTGAGAAGCTGAAAGCTGCCGAATCCGTCGCCATTCCCGAATGGCTCGAATATCAAGCCATCAGCGGTCTCTCCCGCGAGATGCAGGAGAAGCTGCAGCGGATTCGTCCCAGCACCATCGGTCAGGCCAGCCGCATCCCCGGCGTGACGCCCGCCGCGCTTTCGCTGGTGCATGTCTCCATACGGGTGCAGGCCGGCCGGCGTACGGCTGCGGCGAGTTAACCGCCGCATGCGCCACACTGATGTAAAGTATTGGGTTATGCGCCGTTTGACTGTCCTCATTGCCGTACTGTTCGTTTTGGCTGCGCCCGGATTCGCCGTGGCTCAGTCGGTTCCCCCTGCTGCGCGCGCTCGCGACCTTGGTGTGCCCTTCGACGGAACTCCCGGGGCGTTGAATGCCATCACCGATGTGGGCGGTGTGGAAGTCGGCACTGTCTCCCTCGTCCGAGGCGAAGGCGCGCTTAAGGTCGGCGAGGGCCCGGTCCGCACCGGCGTCACCACGGTTTTTCCGCGCGGCCTCAGGAACTCCGATCCGGTGTATGCCGGATGGTTCAGCCTGAATGGGAATGGCGAGATGACGGGCACCACCTGGCTCGATGAATCCGGCTTCCTTGAAGGACCGGTCGCCATCACCAACACACACAGCGTGGGCGTGGTGCGCGATTCCATCATTTCCTGGCAGTTGAAGCACGGCATGCTGCACCAGCTCTGGGATCTGCCGGTAGTCGCGGAAACCTTTGACGGCTGGCTCAATGACATCGATGGCTTCCACGTGAAACCTACCGACGTATTCACTGCGTTGGATGGAGCCAAAGGTGGACCCGTGCCCGAAGGCAACACCGGCGGCGGCACGGGCATGGTTTGCTATGGATTCAAAGGCGGCACAGGCACATCTTCCCGCGTGCTCACCAAGGAAGATGGCGGCTATACGGTCGGCGTTCTGGTGCAGTGCAATTGCGGCCGCAGGCCTGAGCTCACCATTGCCGGCGTTCCCGTCGGAAAAGAAATTACGCAAGGCGTGCCGTATCCGGGGCTTCCGCCTATGCAGGTTCCGGCCGGCAGCGAGACGCGCGGCGATACGGGCTCCATCATCATTGTGATCGCCACCGACGCCCCGCTTCTGCCCACGCAACTCAAGCGCCTGGCGCGTCGAGCAACCATGGGGCTGGCGCGGACCGGTTCGGTCTCTGGCAACAGCTCGGGCGACATCTTTGTGGCGTTTTCAACTGCAAATCCGCACGCTGATTCCGACCCCGGCCCAAACCTGGTCAAGACCATCTCCAATGAGCGCATTACGCCGCTCTTCACTGCGACCGTCCAGGCTACTGAAGAAGCCATCGTTAATGCCATGGTGGGCGCCAAAACGATGACAGGCGTGGATGGACACTCTGCGATTGCGCTTCCCCACGAACAGCTGCAGCAGGTGCTGAAGAAATACGGCCGCTAGGCCCTCTCCTTCTTCAGGGTCGTCACTGCGACTTGTCGTCCTTTGTAAAAAGCGGAATGTGAAAGGGCATTTCGGCAGTCGACTGCTTCTTGCTCTTCCCCGGCGCATCGGCGCGAACCGAAGTCCGTTGCGAGTTGATGCAGGCCCAGCCTCCGCGCAGCTTTTCAAAAACCTGCGTGAACACGCCCTTCTCGTCCACCACTCCTGAAGGTGTTTTGTGACGCAGAACGTAGGTGCCATTCGCCACAGCAATGTCGCCGAGCAACCGCACGGTCACCACGCGCTGTTCCAGGTGCAGGGTTTTGTCCTCTCCCTGAAGGAGGTCGGCCACCTGCTGATTGCGCGTCGTCACATCCCCGCTGGCCGCAACATCCACAAACAGCGGCGACAGCACCAGCTCCAACCCGTACTGGTCGCGCGTGTTAATGGCGGTCGACCACGAGTCTTCGATCTTCTGAAAGTCGCGCACCTCGGGCGGTGCGGTCGTTGTCACCGACACGGGACTTACCGCTGCCTGCTGACCTTGAAGTGTTGCTGCGAGGGAAAGAAAAAGTGCAGAAAAACAAACCGCAAATCGAATCATACGCACGAACAACTCCAGGCTCCATTTTATCTCTTGGACTCCAGAATCGATGCCGGTGTCACTCCTGGGCGGAGAGTGCCGTCCTTAGTTCAATGTTTGCAAGCGCTCCGGCTGAAGCAGCGTGATGAACGAGTCTTCGATCGAGGTCCAACCGTCTTTGCGGAACTGTCCGAGCGTGCGTGTCACGGTCTCCCGTGTGGTACACGCCATCGAAGCCATCTCTTCGTGTGTCAGCAGGAGTGGGAATCGGATTCCGCCTGCGTCCACTTCCTCCCCGATCTGGTGACCCAGTTCGACCAAGAGGCGGCCCAGCCGGCCTGCCACCGTTTCCGCCAGTGAAATCCTGCACGCATCCTGCAGAGCAAAGCGGTATTCCTGGCAAATGCATTGCACCGCGCGCATCTGCGCTTCTTTATGATTGCGGAGAAATGTGAGAAAGCGTTCCTTCTCCACCGGCCGTAGTTGCGCCGTAGTGAGCGACTCGGCCGATACTTCGTACACGCCATGCGAAAGCACCGCATAGAGTCCGAGCACGGAACCCGGCCCCGCTACGCGCACAATCATGTGCCGGTCCTGCGCCCTGCCGGCCGTTAGCTTGAGATAGCCCCCGCAGATCAGATACAGACAGCGCGCTTCTTCACCTTGCGTGAAGAGCGCCGCCTGCGAAGGAAGTGAGATTGTGCTGGTGACTAGTTCCAAGTCGGCCAGCACCGCACTGCCCAACGAGCAAAACCACCCCGGGCGCCTGTTCGCGCACGCTGCGCATCCCACTGGAGCTTGCCGTGCCCCATGCCTGTAGGGCCTTGCAACCGCAACTGGACTATTGATATCCGCCATCTCTTGCCCCGTTCGCTTGAATCCAAGGGCCCGACCCACCCGGTTAGGGCGCTCCCGTTCAAGGAACGCATTCCGCAGGGAACAAACTCCCGCCTCAGGGTTAATGCTTGCGCTGAATACGAGTGTGGTCTCTTCGTTCTTTGCATTGATGTGACGCACCTCACGTGTGTTAGCCGGTGTCGCCGTCGTTTGTACCCCTGCGATCTCGGTTGCGAAGCGGGATGCTCGCGCCTGTGATTCCTATCAACCTTGTTCCCTGCAAACATCGCGCCAGGTTCTTCAAAATGCAGTAATTAATGAGGCAGGAAAGGGCTTGCTCTATGTGTGATGGACGTCACCGTAGAAGACGGCTAATCCCCGTAGGATTTCACGCATAAGGTGATGCTCCGCACATGAGGCCTCCGGAATCGAACCTTCGGTTCCGGGCGGATTGCCGTTTGCTCAAGTTTTTCAGCACATGGCGCATACGGTAGACGCGCATTCCTGGCGGAACGGCACATGAGGTGGTACTCGATGCATGGAGATGGGCGGGTTGATCGCACGATGCGCAAGGTAGCTTCTGGTCGAGATCGCAGTCTGCGCCTCAGCGTCCTCTTCGTCCTGGGCGCGCTCCTGTTCTCCGCATCTCTTGTTGCAGCGCCTGCAAAAGGAGACAAGACAACCAGCGCACAAGCCGATCCCAGCCAGCTGGTCGGATCGGAGGTCTGTGCCACCTGTCACGAAGACGCTGCCAAAGGATTCAGCACCAATCCTCACGCAAAAATGGCACAAATGCATGGCGGCAATGGTGTGACCTGCGAAAACTGCCACGGTGCAGGCAAAGCACACGTGGACGGGGGCGGCGATGTGACAAAGATCTTCAATCCCGCCAAGGCCTCTGCGAAAGAGATCGATGCGAAATGCCTGACCTGCCACCAGGGGCAGCATGCCAACTTCGAACGCTCAGGGCACGGCGAGGCCAACGTGAGCTGCCTCGGTTGCCACAGCGTGCACGCGTCCACGACGCCGGATCATTTGCTGAAAGCTGAAGAAAAGCAGCTCTGCTTCCAATGCCACACCGACGTGAAGCCGCAGTTCAACATGCCCTTCCACCACAAGGTTGAAGAGGGCCTGGTGAAGTGCTCCGACTGCCACGATCCCCACGGCACCTTCAATGCCAAGGGACTCAAGTCGGCCGCGCAGCAGGATGCCGTCTGCGTGAAATGCCACACCGAGACGGCTGGACCGTTTGTGTATGAACACGACGTGGTAAAGACCGAAGGCTGCACCGCTTGCCACTTTGCGCATGGCGGACCGAATCCGCGCCTCCTGAATCGCGCCAACGTCAACACCATTTGCCTGCAGTGCCACTCGCCGTCACCCAACTTTACAACGGCGCCCATTCCCACCGGTCCCGCGCACAACCAGGCCACACAGTATCAGTCGTGCACCATCTGTCACACAGACATCCACGGCTCCAACACGCATCCAGATTTCTTCAAGACCAACTTTTGAGAAAGGGGCGAGCGATGACAAATCAGGCAGCAGCAAACAGTCTGGACGTGTCGTTGGCGCGGATTTACACATTCCGGCTTTGCGCCCTTGCTCTCATGGGGATGTTCGGCGCGGGGGCCGCGTCCCTCAGCGGCTATGCACAGGCTCAGCCGGACACAGCCAAAGCTCCGCAACAGGTAGTCGAAAAGAAACCCGCCGCGGATCCGAACCGGAAAGTGATCGGCGGCTACCTCGTGCACCAACAGATTGAGCTGGGCGGTCGCATTGTTGCCGGTAAATCCGGCAGCAATCCCATGTGGTCCACCATGATCAACCAGGGCACGGGAATGCGCGTCCTCAATCACAGCCTGGAGATGCGCTCGCTCGATCCCACCAAGACACCCTTCTTCGACACGCTCACCAGCAGCAGCTTCGGTTATGGCGGCGATCCCAACGATGTGTCCTATCTCAACGTCTCCAAGGGCCGCTGGTATAGCTTTGCGGGCAGCTTCCGCCGCGACCGCAACTACTTCGACTACAACCTGCTCGACAACTCACTGCTTTCGACGGCCACCACGGCAACGCCCGTGCTGGTGCCCGAGCCGGATTCGCTCCACTTGTTCAACACGGTTCGCCGTAACACCGATACGATGCTGACCATTTTGCCGTTGTCGGTGATTGATTTTCGTGCCGGCTTCAACCACAACATGCACGAGGGCCCCACGTACTCTACCGTCCACTACGCCGGCGACGTGCAAGTCGCCGAGCTGTTCAGAAATGGCACTTCGACTTACGTTGCGGGGGTTGATTGGAAACCATTCAAGCGCACCACGGTCAGCTTCGACGAGCTTCTCGTTTTCTACAAAGGCGACTCGAGATTCCAGCTCGCGCCCACGCCGTTCAAGCTCTCCGATGGAACTCCGGCTTCTCTCGGAGTAGATGTACTCACCGGCCCCACCGTAGCCTGTGGCACCGGCGCGAACAAGACCGAGAACGTAATTAACGGGGTGGTCAATCCATTCTGCTCGGGGACTGAAGTCGCTTCGTCGACCGCACCGATAAGAACTGCGTTTCCCACGGAACAGCTGCGCTTCAGCTCGCACTACTGGAACAAGGTTTCCTTCAACGGACGCCTTGTCTACAGTGGCGCCACCAGCAACGTGAACAACTTCAATCAGACGTTCACCGGGTGGAACACGCGCACCAGCATACGGCAGGAAGTGGAAACGGGCGGCATGCCCGATGGGCGCCTGGCCACCAATAAACGCGCCAACGGTAGTGCGGATTTTGGCCTGATCGCCGACCTCAACAAGTACGTCACAATTTCTGATGCGCTGGACATCTTCAACACGCGCAACTCAGGAAACTCGATTATGAACACAGTGGCCTGGCAGGGCCCTGCTGGCACCTCCATGCTCACCCCGGTCAACTCCATCACGCCCTGCACTCCGGGCCCAGGAACCTGCCCGGCAAGCCCCGCGCCCAACTCCTACTTCCTCGATCAGAAGGTCGAGAGAAACACGGTCCTGGCTGAGATAGCTCCCCTCCAGCAAATCAAGTTCACAGGCGGATGGCGCTTTGTGAATCGCAACATTGTGGACCCGGGCGACGACCTGACCTGGCACCAGAATTGGGCGTTGCTCGGCGCCGCAATTCAGCCCACACGGATGGTTCGCCTCAATTTGAACTACGAAGGCATGAGTTCGAAAAGTGCCGACGCAAATACGACTCCGAGCAATACCTACACGCGTGAAGCACCGGACAAGATCTTTCATCTCCGCGCGCGCGCTGTTATCAAGCCCGCCAAGTGGGTGAACTTTGCCCTCACTGGTAACGACTACTCGGCTAAGAACGACGATCCGCTGGTGAATCACCAGGAGCACAATCACGATTTCAGCTTTGCCACCCAGGTGATCCCTACCGAGGCGTTGAGTCTGGACTTCAACTTTGCTCATGACGACGTTTTCTCTGAGACCGACCTGTGCTATGCGTTCACTCCCAACGCCAATGCTCCACTCCCCGTCGGGGCATCGAATGCAGGAACCTGCACAGTGGCCAACAGCGGCGCAGGTGTCGGCGACCCTTCGTACTATCTCGACTCCGGCATGTATCACGCGCCGACCACATTCTTCGCGGGCTCGCTCAGCTATGCCCCGTCGAAATACTTCAAGTTCAACGGCGGCGCGCGCGTCACCAGCAACAACGGACAGGCGGAGATGCTCAATCCGTTGATGGTGCCGGGTGCGCTGCGGTCCAAAGTTGTATCGCCCTACTCCGATCTCACAGTCAACGTGGCCAGGCAATGGGCATGGCACGGTTTCTGGGAACACAACGGCTACGACGAAGCCGGCGGCCCCGGACCGGCAGCCCGGAACTTTCACGGAGA
The DNA here is from genome assembly GCA_035487015.1 of Occallatibacter sp. Lineage (GTDB taxonomy): Bacteria > Acidobacteriota > Terriglobia > Terriglobales > Acidobacteriaceae > Telmatobacter. The sequence continues at coordinate 103,978 of DATHMP010000084.1, forward strand.
TGTGATCACGCTGGGCGTGCAATACGCGTTTTAGCCATAAGGGGCGGACTTGCGAGGTTTTTCGCCGGTCCATCCATTCTTCAACGTTTTACCGAGTCTCGAAGTGCAAGTCTCTTCTGTTCGACCTGAGAGAACGGCGCGGCTCCTGCTCAATGTGAGTGAAGCCTCTTTCCCGGCAACGATCTTTCCTGCGTTCGATACAGGAGATCTTTGAGGAGTAGAGCATGACAAAGAGGAATCGATCTGCTGTGACGCTGGCCCTGGTTTTGTCCCTGGCCGGCGCCGTGAGCTTCGCCCAGTCCGGGGGAGAAGCGACGTACAAAGCCAAGTGCCAGATGTGCCACGGAGCTAGTGGACTGGCCGATTCGCCGGCCGGCAAATCCATGAAGGTGAAGCCCGCTACCGATCCGGATGTGAAGAAGTTGACGGAGGCGCAGATGATGGACGCGGTCCGCAACGGTATGGGCAAGATGCAGCCGTACAAAGACAAGCTTACCGACGATCAGATCAAGGATGCGGTCACGTACTTCCGCACCTTCGTCAAGTAGGCGGTCAAAAATTCGAAGCGGCTCTTTCGTTGGGAAGGAGCCGCACCGAAAAGACGCAACGGATTCAATTGCGTCTTCGAGCAACAAGTCCCGGCGGAGGCAGTTAAACGGCGGGATTCAACAGGGCAAGAATGACCACACGTCGGACGTCCCCTCGGCATCTAGCGGGTGGAAAGGTTGAAGGAGTAACACGATGAACAAAATGATTCGATCGCAAGTGGTGCTGGCCCTCGCAGTTTCTTTGGCCGGCGCTATGGGCTTCGCTCAGTCTTCGGGCGAAGCGGTTTACAAGGCGAATTGCCAAAGCTGTCATGGTTCCGCTGGAACACCGAGCCCCGGCATTGCCAAGATGATGGGCGTCAAGCCGTCGACTGACCCCGATTACAAGAAGGAGTCAGAGGCCGACATGATCGCTTCCGTGAAGAACGGCAAGAACAAGATGAAGGCGTTCGGCGGCAAGCTTTCCGATGACCAGATCAAGGACGCTGTCACTTATTTCCGCTCTTTGAAGTAGCACGGGTGCGGCCCGTTGTGCAGGCGGGCCACACTTCACCCTTGGGGGCTTTGTGTCTCTCTTTCAAAAATTTCGCGAGAACTGGGTAAGGCCCGCTCTCTTCTTCGGTAACAACCCGATCAGCCTGGCGGGCGGCGCCATCACGACTGCTTCCGGCATCACCATGATTGCCTATTGGGCGCTGGAGATGCTCGGCAAGCCGAACATCAATCCCTATCTCGGCATCATCTTCTTTCTCATTTTGCCGTTCCTCTTTATTGCAGGCCTGGCACTCATTCCCGTGGGCGTTTACTTTCGCCGCCGCGCGCTGCAAAGGACCGGAGAAATTCCCGCCGTCTTTCCGAAGGTCGATTTTAACGATCGCATCTTTCGCCATGGCGTCGACATTGTTCTGGTGGCCACCATCGTCAACTTGCTGGTCGTCTCCATCGCCAGCTATCGTGGCGCATCCTACATGGACTCACCCCAGTTCTGCGGACAGTCCTGCCACGTGATGCATCCTGAATATGCGGCGTACAAAATCTCAGCGCACTCGCACGTGGCGTGCGTGGAGTGCCACATCGGCTCCGGCGTCTCCTCCTACGTGCAGGCAAAGGTCAACGGGACCAAGCAGCTCATCGAGGTCTCCACGCATCCTTTTGCGCACATCGCGCCCAAGCTGATCCCCGACTACCCCACACCGATTGATTCGCCGGTGCGGAATTTGCGCCCGGCGCGCGAAATCTGCGAAGCCTGCCATACGCCTGCCAAGTTCGTCGGCGAAAAACTTATCGTCAAGTCCAGCTTTGCCGATGACGAGCGGAACACCGAAACGCAAACCGTCGTCGTGCTCCACCTCGGCGGACAGGATTCTCTCTCCCACCTCACGGGCATCCACGGCGTCCACCTCGGCCATATTGAATACGTTGCTACCGATCCCACACGCACGACCATTCCCTGGGTGCAGCGCCGCAATTCCGATGGCACTGAGACGGTCTATGCCGCTTCCACGCTCAAGGGCAATGCGCCTCCGCAAGGCGAGCGCCGCGTGATGGACTGCATCGACTGCCACAACCGCGCCTCGCACACCTTCATGACTGCGGAAGAAGCCATCAATCGCGCTATGGCCGACGGCTCCATCAACCCGTCGCTGCCCTGGGTTCACAAAGAGGGCCTCGCGCTGCTCAAAGCCAAATACGGCAGCCAGGATGAAGCGCGAGGCAGGATCACATCGCAACTTGAAGCCTTTTATCGCTCCGGCAATCCCCAGGTGCTGGCCACCAAGGCCGACCAGGTGAAGAAAGCCGGCGACGAACTCGCGCTCCTTTACAGCCAGAACGTGTTTCCTGAAATGAAGGTGACGTGGGGAACCCATCCCAACCACATTGGCCACATGGACTACCCGGGCTGCTTCCGCTGCCACGATGGCGACCATGCAGCGAAAAACGGCACGTCTATCACGCAGGACTGCGCCGCGTGTCACAACTTGCTCGCAGTGGACGAAGCGAAGCCCAAGGTTCTGTCCGATCTGGGCATTCAATAGCCTATCCACTCGGTGAGATGGCAAGAAGGGGCGGTGGCTTGGTCCGCCCCTTTTGCTTTGCCTTTACCTCGGCGTGATAGGCTGGCTCTTCGTCATCAGGAGCTCGCGCCACGCATGCCCAACACTCCCAACCACCCTCAGAATCACAATCCCGGCAATTCCGGTCACGGCCAAAGCCCTTCGGGGAACTTCAATCTCGTCGCTGCGGCCCATGCCGTCATGATCGAGCGGGGCTTTCAGCCCGACTTTCCTGAAGGCACCGACGCACAACTTGCCGGAATCCAGGCCCATCCGGAGCTGCCTGCCGCGCCCGGCGCGCAAGACCTTCGCAACCTGCTTTGGTCCTCCATCGACAACGACACCTCAAAAGATCTTGACCAGATTGAATGGGCCGAGCAGCTCTCCGATGGCCGCATCCGTGTCCTTGTTGGCGTTGCCGATGTGGACGTGCGTGTGCCGCTGGGCACCGTGCTCGACAACCACGCGCGCAGTGAGACCACCTCGGTCTACACCGGCGTCAAAGTCTTTCCCATGTTCCCCACGGTGCTCTCAGAAGGCATTACTTCGCTGAATGAGAACGAAGACCGCGTGGCGATTGTCATAGAATTCTGCGTGGATCAGACGGGTGCTGCTTCTGACGGCAAAGCCTATCGAGCCCTTGTCCGCAACCGCGCACAGCTTGCTTACAACGGCGTGGGCGCGTGGCTCGAAAACCGCGGACCCGCTCCGGATAAAGTTGCGGCGAGTGCCGATCTTGCCGCGCAGCTCAAGTTGCAGGACACGGCTGCGCATCGCATGCTGGGCAACCGCTTCCAGCACGGCGCACTCGATCTTGAAACCATTGAGACGCGCCCCTTGATGCAGGCCGACCTGGCCGTCGACATCGTCAGCCTCGATAAGAATCGCGCCACGTCGCTGATTGAAGAGTTCATGGTGGCGGCCAACGGCGTGATCGCCAAAACATTTGAAGGTGCGGGCGTCGCTTCCATTCGCCGTATCGTGCGCACGCCCAAGCGCTGGGACCGCATCGTCGAGCTGGCTGCCGGCATGGGCACCACGCTTCCTGCCCAGCCGGACTCCAAGGCTCTCAACGATTTTCTTCTCGCGCAGAAGCAGAAAGATCCCGATCACTTCCCCGATCTTTCGCTGTCGGTTGTTAAGTTGATGGGTCCCGGCGAATACGTCCTGGTGAAACCCAACGAGCCTTCACCCGGTCACTTCGGGCTTGCCGTACAGGACTACACGCACTCCACTGCGCCCAATCGCCGCTTTCCCGATGTTGTTACGCAGCGCCTGCTCAAGGCTTGGCTGGCCAAGAGCAACCCACCGTATTCGCAAGGCGATCTCGATGCCATTGCGCAGCGCTGCACGCTGATGGAAGACAATGCACGCAAGGTGGAGCGCGATATGCAAAAGCGCATCGCCGCGGTTGTCCTCCATCCACGCATCGGACAGAGCTTCTCCGGCATTATCACTGGCGTGAATCAGTACGGCACCTTCGTCCGCACACTCGATCCGCACGTCGAAGGCATGATTGTGAATCTGGGCAAGCCGGGCACGAGCAAGCTCGACGTGGGCGATCGCGTGACCGTGAAACTGGTCTCCACCGATCCTGAGCGCGGCTTTATCGACTTCGCGGTTTAATCCGGGCGGCGGCCCTTTACGAAGCCGGCTCGCCCTCTTGCGCTTCCGCGGCCAAAGGCACTTCAACCACCACCGGAGATGCGCCCTCTTCCACGGGAACGGCGAGCGCTTTCGCCGATGCGCCCGGCTCGTCGATCCACAGGCACGCAATCCACCAGATCACCACCAGCAGATAAATGGCGCTGTTGGCGTTCACCAGCTTGTCCTTCACTCCAAGAATGCGCTCATAATCGGCCATCGTCTTGGGCAGGGTGTGCTTGGCGATGATCTGCCAGATCATCTGAACGCCGAGCTGCGCAATCGACGCAGTGGAAAGCCCGATCATGATCTGTTGCGTATGGCTGCGCCATCCCGCGCCAAAGCGGGCTCCAAACGCTACCACCAGCAAGCCCAGCAAAATGGTCGAAACGTCCACCAGCGTGCCGCCCTTTTGCGCCGCCAGCTGCAATATCCCCAGCGTGCCCAGCAGCGAATCCGGCTTCAGTGTTCGCATTGCCGGCCACGGACCCCATGTGGCCAAAACGCTCACGACGGCCGCCAGGATCACCAGCACCGAGAGAATCCACGCGGTGCGGGATGCGCGGCCGAAGGCGCGTCGTGCAATTTCAACCAGCACCAGAAAACTGACGATGGCCGATATCACGGCCAGCACGATGAAGATGCCTCCCAGCGTGAGCTCGGGTAACCGGCCGTAAAGCAGGCGACTCGACAACAGGCGCAGGGTCACCAGCGCAATGGACGCCGAAAACCACGGATAGCGGTTGACGCGATCGCGTCCCAAAAGAACCACAAGCAGCACCAGGTGTGCCGCAAACGTCAGCGTCCACAGAATCTGGACCTGGGTAAAGTGAAAATTCAAATGCATCGGTCCCTTATGCGGCCCGGCGCCGTTTTTGGCGCTCGGTCCATGGATAGTTTAGGACATTGGGGTGGGGCCATTCAGGTGCGGGGAATGGGGAAATGGTGCGCCCGGAGAGATTCGAACTCCCGACCTAATGCTCCGGAGGCATTCGCTCTATCCAGCTGAGCTACGGGCGCGCTCTATCAGCATATCGTATTTCGGATTCGCGTGACTCTACTGGCCGGGCACTTCACTCGGACCGAGTTTCCGATCGCGCTGCGCGCGCAGTTCCTCCATCACGCTCTGAATCAGCGCCTTTGCGCCCTCCATGCCGCTCAACACTGCTTGCAGGTCGAGCGCCGGCTTGCTGGGATTGCGGCTCGAAGTGCAGTAAACCCCATGTTGCCCCACCATGATCAGCGAGTCGGTCAACAGGTCCATGGCCACCGCCAGCCGGCCGCGCTCCACCCCCATCATGAACTCGTGCCGCTCCAGTTCCGTGCGCTTCTCGTCGAAAACATTCATGCCTAAAGCCTACCGGATAGGGCAAACCCAGTCCTGAGACCTCCGAAGCGGACGCAATCGCCCGCCTCGGCCTCCACGCAAAAAAGGCAACTCAAAGGTTGCGCAAATTCGGCGAGGTGCATATTATGCAACCAGGAGGTTGCTTGTTGTGGACAACGTGATTCGGAAAAGAATTGAGCTTAAAGCGCCGGTAGCCCGGGTTTGGCGCGCCCTCACAGATCATCGCGAGTTCGGCCAGTGGTTTCGCGTCAACCTCGAAGGCCCGTTTGTCGCAGGGCAGATTTCACGCGGCCAGATGACCTATCCGGGCTTCGAGCACGTCCGTTGGGAAGCCGTCATTCAAAAGATCGAGCCCGAACGTCTCTTCTCTTTCACCTGGCCCCATCCCAAATCGTTCGACAAGGCCGACTACCCGAAGGAATACACCGACGCGCCGAAGACTCTCGTCGAGTTCCGCCTGGAACCAACAACAACCGGCACTCGGCTCACGGTTACTGAGTCGGGCTTTGAAAAGATCCCGGCCGATCTTCGTCTCGAGGCTTTCCGCCGCAACGACGGCGGCTGGACGCAGCAGATGAAGAATATTGAGAACCATGTCGCGCAGTCCTAAACTCCGCAGGCCCCCGGCTCCCTCGTTGCTCTTTGCAGCGCTTGGCGACGAAACGCGCCTGGCGCTGGTGGGCAAACTCTGCTCCGGCGAGCCGCATTCCATCGCGGAGCTCACCGCTGGCTCGCGTCTTACGCGTCAGGCCATCACCAAACATCTGCGCGTCCTGGCCAAAGCGGAGATTGTCCGCTGCTCACGATCAGGTCGCGAGACCCGTTTTGAGCTTGAGCCTGACTCCATTGTGCAGATGCGTTCGTTTCTCGACGCAGTTTCGCGCCAGTGGGACGAAACATTGGACCGTCTCAAACTGTTCGTCGAGGAATGAGTGTGGTTTCTCTGGCCTTGCCGGCGCCGTCCATTGCACCGGCTCGCCCCTCACAAATCCAGCTTGCGCATATAATCCGCGTCGGCTCGCAACTCCGTCATCGGGTCACCGAGGAACTCTTCCTGCTCGATGAAATAGTGCTTCAATCCCGTGGCCGCGCGCAGAATCGCCTGATAATTGGCCACGCCTTTTCCCATCACTACCGAGTGATACCCCTTGTCGTCATGGGACATATCCTTCACGTGCATCAGCGGAAATCGTTCCGGCGTCTTGCTCAGATAGTCCACGGGATTATGACCTGCGGCAGTCACCCATCCGCAATCCATCTCGAAGTACACCAGCTTGGGATCGGTGAGTCGCAGCAGCTCGTCATACACGGTCACGCCGCCTTCCACGGCAAATTCCGGCACATGGTTGTGCACGCCGAAAGTCATGCCGGCGGCCTTCACCCTTTCGCCAATGCGATTGAATTCACCGGTGACGTAACGCCAGTCATCCAGCGTCAAATCGCCTTTTGCCTTCGGATCGCGGTGCACGCCGCCTGATGACGAACAAATCATGTATTCGAGGCCGAGATGGTGCGCGTAGTCCAGCATCTCATCCAACTTGGTTCGAAAATCCATTAGCGTGTAGTGCGCGCTGATGCACTTCAAGCCGGCCCGATCCATCGCGTGGCGAAACTCCTCTGCCGTCTTGTTGTAGAAGCCGGCCGCCTCCATCTCCTTGTAGCCGATGTCGCTCAACTGCCGCAACGTGCCGTCGAAATCCTTGGGCAAGAGATTGCGCACCGAATAAAGCTGCAGTCCGATCGGTTTGTTGAGCGGTGCGGCCACGAGCGATTTGCCGCCCACCAGGGCCGCAGTTGCCAGTGCACCCGAAGTCTTCAGGAAATCCCTGCGCGAAGAACTCTTCATTCGATGTCTCTCCTTGTCTGCTCGACAGTGAACAGCAAACCTAGCTTTTAATGCTTTGCGATGCGTCGTCCCAGGTTGCAATCGCGCGATGGAAATAAGAGTGGTTGGCCATGTGGCAGGCAATGGCCGCGTGATGGCCAAAGATCTCGTCTTCCTCTACGTGCTCGCGCGTTTCCACTGCGTGGAAGAAGTTGGCAATGTGGTCGGCCGTGTCGTCGTAGCCATGCGGCGCGGAATAGGTTTCTGCAGCATCCATCTTCGCGGCCGGCTCAGGATGCGCCGCATGCCACTCTTTCATGTACTCCGCCTTCGCTTCAGTGGTCCATCCGTTCAGCGAGTAGCCTTCAGGCTGCGGGCTCGTATCCTGTGGTACGACCGTCAACGTATTGCCGTTGATGGTCATTGTCGCTTCGCGCCCATAGAAGATGATTGGTTCGCCTGCCGCATTGTTCTGGTTGCAATGCAGATTCACGGTTACGCCCGGATAGTCATAAAGTGTGGCAAGCAGATCAGGATAATCGCGCCCGTCGTTGAAGTGCGTCAGTGTTCCCGTCGACTGGGCGCGGCTCGGCGCTTCATTGATACCACTGATGCACTGGATACCCGAAAGCAAATGGACAAATAGATCGCCGCCCACGCCTTCACCGTAATCTTTGAAACAGCGCCAGCGGAAGAACCTCGCCGCGTCAAACGGAATCGGCGGTGCATCGCGCAGCCATGTCGTCCAGTCAATCGTCTCCGTGCTTGCATCCGGCGCAATGGGATACACCCACGCGCCCGAAGGAGAATTGCGATCGGAGTGTCCTTCAATGTAATGCACCTCTCCAAGGCGCCCCGAAGCGTAAATCTCCCCGGCTTTCTTGTAAACAATGTTGCTCACGCGCTGGCTGCCGGCCTGGAAGATCCGCTTGTTTTCCTCGACCGCTTTCACCATCGCCTGGCCATCCGCCACGTTGTGCGACATCGGCTTTTCGCAATAGACATCCTTGCCCGCCGCTAAGCAGTCCAATACCACGCGCCGGTGCTGAAAATCCGCGACCGCCACGATCACTGCATCCACGTCTTTCCGGTCCAGGAGCGAACGATAATCGCGCGTCGTCAGGACATCTTTGCCGTAGGCCTCCACGCCAGCCTTGCGGTGCATGTCATACAAATCGGCAGTACCCACAAGTTCGCCCTTCGTCACATTGCGCGCACTCCGCAGCAGATCGCACCCGCGAATTCCGGTACCGATCGACACGAAACGAATCTTGCGCCCCGAATCGGCCGGAGTTTGCGCGGCCAGCATAGTGGGTTGCACACTCGTCGATTGAACAGCGGCACCCGCGGCCACTGCCCCCGCGCTCAGGCGCACAAAATCCCTGCGTGTGATTGCCGGTATTTTCATGGTGCCGGGTCTCCCTTGCGAAGTGCAGCGCCATTCTCGCTTGCGGCCCTGCTCCATGTCCACAAGCGTGTCGATTGCCCGCGCCTGCCCCAGCCGCTACCATGGGAAACTGCAATCGAGATTCAGACCCAACGGGCTCAAAGGAAAATCATGCAAGGCAGCACAGCTTGGAGTTTGCTCAAACCTGGGTTGATCGTCATTCTTCTAGGCCTCGCGATTTCTGCTTCCGCAGTTTCTTCTAAGGCCGCGGAACCACCCGATCTCGGCTCCAACGTTTTGGTCTTTGATCCCTCGATGCCTGCCGCGGACATTCAGAAGCAGATCGACAAGATCTATGCGATCGAGCAGCACAGCGAGTTCGGCTCCGCGCGCTACGCCTTGCTTTTTCTGCCTGGCGAATACCACGTCGATATCCCAGTCGGCTTTTACACACAAGTAGTAGGCCTTGGGGCCTCTCCCGATGCCGTCCACATCATCGGCAATGTGCATGCCGATGCCAGCCTGCCCCATAACAACGCTACTTGCACGTTCTGGCGCGACGCGGAGGGTTTCTCCGTTACTCCGACGGGCGGCACCATGCAGTGGGCCGTTTCGCAAGCAGTGCCCTTTCGCCGCATGCACGTGCTTGGCAACCTTGTGCTCCATCAGAATGGCGGATGGGCCAGCGGCGGCTGGATGTCGGACACGCTGGTTGATGGCACTGTCGATTCCGGCTCGCAGCAGCAGTGGATTTCGCGCAACAGTGAGTGGGGTGGCTGGACCGGCGCCAACTGGAACATGGTCTTTGTCGGCATTCCGCATCCGCCCACGGGCGAGTGGCCTTCGCCGCCGTACACCAAGGTTGATCGCGCGCCCATCGTCCGCGAAAAGCCGTTTCTGCAGGTGGACGCAAAAGGGAACTGGTCGGTCGTTGTTCCCACTTTGCGCTCTGACAGTTCCGGCATCACTTGGCATGGCGGATCCACGCCTGGGCGCATTCTTTCGCTTCGTTCGTTTTACATCGCAAAGCCCGACCACGACACCGCCGCAACCATCAATGCACAGCTCGCGCACGGCAAGAACTTGCTCTTCACTCCGGGCATCTACGATCTCGCCGAGTCCATCAAAGTCACCCGGCCCGACACCGTCGTCCTCGGCCTGGGCTTTGCAACGCTTCGCCCCACGCATGGCGCTGCTGCCATGATTACCGCCGACGCAGACGGCATTGAGATTGCCGGCCTTCTCTTCGATGCGGGTCCACAGACTTCGCCCAATCTTCTCGAGATCGGCCCGGAAGGCAGCAAAGCGAATCACGCCCGCAACCCGATCACTCTCCACGACATCTTTTTCCGCGATGGCGGCGCGGGTGTCGGTCGTACCGTCGGCAACCTCCGCATCAACTCCAGTGACACCCTTGTTGACCACACCTGGATCTGGCGCGCCGACCACGGCTCGCACGTTGGCTGGACCGAAAACCTCAGCAAGAACGGCCTCGTAGTCAACGGCAACAACGTCACCATCTACGGCCTCTTCGTGGAACACCACCAGCAGTTTCAGGTGCTGTGGAACGGCAATCACGGCCGCACCTTCTTCTATCAATCGGAAATTCCTTACGATCCGCCGGATCAGGCCAGCTACACTTCCGCGCCCGGCGCCAACGGTTGGGCGTCGTACAAAGTGGCGGACACGGTAACCGATCACGAAGCCTGGGGCCTCGGGATCTATAGTGTTTTCCGTCATCCCAACGTCAATCTGACCCGTGCCATCGAAGTGCCGCGCGCTGTGGGCGTCCGCTTCCACCACATGATTACTGTCGCACTCGATGACAAGGGCGAAATCTCCAACGTCATCGACGACAAAGGGGGCGCCACATCGCTCGCGCCCCGTCGCGTCACTCCGAAACTCGCTGAATTCCCTTAGCCTCATGGCAAGACACGCTAACCTTCCACGCCGCCTGGTCATGGGACAATACCTATGTACACGCCATGACCTTCGATCCCGCTCCAGACGATCCGCAGACCTCCGCCCTCAACCCAGAAAACACGCCCGAACCTGCTGCTGAAGCAGTGCCGCAGCCTCCACCCCCGCCGGAGCCTCCTGCCGAGATCGCCTCGGAACCCGACGAAAACTTCGCCGACATTCTCTCCGACTTCGAGCGCAGCCATTCGCACAAGCCGGTAGCGGGCGCGCGCCAGCTCAGCGGCACGGTCATTTCCATTTCCGCGGAGCAGGTCTTTCTCGACATCGGCTACAAAACCGAGGGCGTTCTGCCTCGATCTGCCTTCGACGACAACGCCGCCGGCGTCAAGGCGGGCGACAACGTTCCCGTGTCGGTCACCGGCCGCAACGAAGAGGGCTACTACGAGCTCTCACGCTTCCGCGTGGCGCAGCCTCGCGACTGGACAGCACTGCAGGAAGCTTTCGATCAGAAGCTCGCTGTCGTGGGCACCGTCACGGGAGTCGTCAAGGGCGGCCTCCATGTGGACGTGGGCGTGCGCGCCTTTATGCCGGCCAGCCGCAGCGGCACACGCGATGCCGCGGAACTCGAAAAGCTTGTCGGCACGCAGATTAATTGCCGCATCACCAAGCTCGACATCACCGATGAAGACGTGGTTGTGGATCGTCGCGTCGTGCTGGAAGAGCAGGCGCGCGCCGATGCGCAAGGCCGCCTTGCTGCCCTGAAGGAAGGCGACACCGTTCCCGGCACTGTGCGCAGCCTGATGGCCTATGGCGCCTTCGTGGATCTCGGCGGGGTCGATGGCCTGCTCCACGTCAGCGACATCGCCTGGAACCGCGTGAACAAGCCTGAGGATGTGCTCAGCGTTGGCCAGGAGATCCAGGTCCGCATTCTCAAATTCGATCCCGAGACCAAAAAGATTTCGCTTGGTCTCAAGCAGCTCGAGCCCGAGCCTTGGGAGACCGTGCCTGCCAGGTACCAGCTTGGCCAGCGGGTTGCGGGTACCGTCACGCGTCTCGCTGACTTCGGCGCATTCGTCGAAATTGAGCCCGGCGTCGAGGGCCTCATTCACATCTCAGAAATGGCCTGGGGAAAGAAGGTTCGCCATCCCAGCGATCTGCTCAAAGAGGGCCACCCAGTAGACGCAGTGATTCTGGGCATCAAGCCCGAAGAGCGTCGTCTCTCTCTCGGCCTCAAGCAGACGCTCTCCGATCCCTGGGTTGAAGTCCAGCAGAACTTCCCCGTAGGCGCGCAGATTCAGGGCCCCGTGACACGCCTCATGAAATTTGGCGCCTTTGTGCAGATCAGCGAAGGCATCGAGGGCCTTGTCCACATCAGCGAAATCGTTGCCGATCGTCGGCTCAATCACCCCAGCGACGTTCTCCGCGTTGGCGAAATCGTCAAAGCCTCCGTCCTCGCCATTGACACAGAAAAGCGCCAGGTCAAGCTCAGCATGAAGCAGCTTATTCCCACCAGCATCGATGAGTACATCGCCGAGCACAAAGCCGGCGACACTGTGTCAGGTCGCGTTGTCGAGGAGTCTGCTGGTCGCGCCGTCATCGAACTCGGTGAAGGCATTCGCGGTGCCTGCCGGTCGACCGCCTCTTCGGCGACATCTGAACCCAACCCAGCGAAATCCGCACCCAAAGCCGATCTGTCTTCGCTTTCGTCCATGCTGCAGGCGCGTTGGAAGGGGAGTACGCCCGCTCCGTCTGCTCAACCGGAGCCACTCCGTGCGGGCCAGGTACGCAGCTTCAAGATCACCAGCCTTGACGCGGAATCGAAGCGCATCGATCTCGAGCTCGCTTAAGACCTAGAGATACGATTCGTCGATGTAGCACCATTTCCAGTCTTCGCCGCGCTCCGCGGACTGGATGATGGGATGCTGGGTCTCACGGAAGTGCGCGCGGGCATGCTGGTTTGGCGACGAGTCGCAGCAGCCGACTTTACCGCACTCCAGGCACATGCGCAGATGCACCCAGCTCGACCCCGTCTTCAGGCACTCCTCGCAGCCCTTCGTATTCGGCTTCACCTTCTTCACATGTTCTGCCACATGTGTACACTGCTTCACCATTTCAACCTCCGCGCCGCGCGCTGCTCTAAACCACCTTATACTGCTCGGCCAGCGTCGTGAACGCCTTCACCTGCGACGCAATCCACGCCGCGTCGCGTCCCAGTTCCGCGGCCATCAGGCTCGCCACCGGCTCCGCCATTGCGCTCGCCGCGCCGGCATTCAGAAAGAGCGCTCGCGTGCGCCGTGCCAGCACGTCTTCCACTGTTCGCGCCATCTCGTTACGCGTAGCCCACACCACCTCTGCGGCAATGTAGGGCAAATCCGCATGAAGCTGCGCCGCAAGCCCTTGGTTCTGCCCCAGCGCGCGAATGGCCTCTGCGTCCGATCCATACACATCCAGCTCGCCCATCTTCTCCGCGTCTTCTAAGTAGCCGTGGATATGCAGATTCTTTGTGGTGCACGGTTCTTCGCGCAGCCGCCCCAGAGTAATCGCATGGTCCACGCAATCCTCGGCCATGTGCCGATAGGTCGTCCACTTGCCGCCGGTAATCGTCAGCAGCCCCGATGTATCCACGTGAATCACGTGGTCGCGCGACAAGGCCGACGTCTTGCCATCGCCTTTCACCAGCGGCCGCAAGCCCACATACACCGCCAGTACATCTTAGCGGCTCGGTGGCCGGCTCAAATAGCGTCCCGCCGTTTCCAAAATAAAATCGATCTCTTCTTCAAGGGGCTTGGGCTCCAGGCTCGGCGCCTCCAGCGGCGTATCGGTGGTTCCCGCCACGGCATGTCCATGCCAAGGAATCACAAACAACACACGGCCATCGCTGGTTCGTGGAACCATGAGCGCCGTCTCCGCCTTCAAAAACGAGCGGTCAAACACCAGATGGATTCCCTGGCTCGTCACCACAAGCTGCTCGGCCGCAGGGTCGGCCATCTTTCGCACTGAATCGGTGAACACGCCCGTCGCGTTCACCACCACACGCGCACCGAGAGTGAGTTCTTCGCCCGTCTCCTCGTCGCGCACGGTCACGCCGTTCACATAGCCGTCGCCATCGCGTACAAGCGCGGTTGCGGGGCAATAATTCACCAGCGTCGCGCCATGATCCGCCGCCGTCATTGCCAGGTGAATCAGCAAACGCGCATCGTCAAATTGTCCGTCGTAGTAAATCACGCCGCCGCGCAACTCCTCGGGCTCCAGCGCAGGCAGTCGCTCCAGCGTCTCTTCCTTGGTCAGGAGTTTCGACGCGCCAAAGCCATACTTGCCCGCCAGCAGGTCATAGAGCTTCAGCCCGATCCCGTAAAACGGAGCCTCCCACCATGAATAGTTCGGGACCACAAAGGCCAGATCGTGGACCAGGTGCGGCGCATTCTGCCTCAGCAATCCGCGCTCTTTCAGTGCAGACATCACCAGCGGTACATTCCCCTGTTCGAGATAGCGCACGCCGCCATGCACCAGCTTCGTGCTGCGGCTGCTGGTGCCCTTGCCAAAGTCGTGCGACTCCACCAGCACCACGTCGAACCCGCGCGCCGCCGCGTCCACTGCCACGCCCATCCCGGTTGCGCCGCCGCCAATCACGGCAATCTCCCATGGCTTCTGCTGCCTCGCCCGCTCGCGAATCCGGCGGATCATCTCGTCCCTGCGCATCGTTCGCTCCGTACTTAGTGGATGCAACTCGTTCTCTACTCGGCCCAGTTCTTCGACCGCTCCACCGCGCGTTGCCAGCGGCCGCGGCGTTGCGCCCGTTCGTCTGCGCTCATCTTCGGCTCAAAACGCACATCGTCGCTCCGTCTTGCACGCAGCGCGTCCGGGCTCGGCCAGAACCCAGTTGCCAAACCTGCCAGATAGGCTGCGCCCAGCGCTGTGGTCTCGGTCACGCGCGGCCGTACGACAGGAACACCCAGCACATCGGCCTGGAACTGCATCATCAGGTCGTTCACCGCCGCACCGCCATCCACGCGCAACGCGCCCAGCGGCGTTCCCGTTTCGCCCTGCACCGCATCCAGCACGTCTGCCACTTGCAGCGCAATGCTTTCCAGCGCTGCCCGCGCAATGTGTCCCGGCTTCGTATCGCGCCGCAGGCCGATCAGCAGCCCGCCCGCATGGGGATCCCAGTGCGGAGCGCCGAGGCCCACAAACGCCGGCACAAACACCACGCCGCCTGCATCGGGCACACCCGCCGCCAATGCTTCCACTTCCGCCGAGGAACCTATCAGCCGCAGGTTGTCGCGCAACCATTGCACCACTGCGCCGCCGATAAACACGCTGCCCTCGAATGCATACTCCAGCCTCTTCTGCGTGCTCGCCGCCACCGTGGTAATCAGACGGTGCTTCGAGCGCGCAAATTCCGTGCCAATGTTCTGCAGCAGGAAACAGCCCGTACCATAGGTGTTTTTCGCTTCGCCCTTGCTCCAGCACAACTGCCCAAACAACGCGGCCTGCTGGTCGCCGGCAATGCCCGCAATGCCGATGCCTCCCAGCCCCAGCGTGGTCGTCACTTCGCCCACTTTCTCGCTCGACCACACTACTTCCGGCAGCATTCTCTCCGGCACAGCAAAGATGCGCAGCAACTCCGGGTCCCACTTGCCCTCGACGATGTTGTAGAGCAGCGTGCGCGATGCATTCGTCACATCGGTCACGTGGCGCTGGCCGCTCGTCAGGTGCCAGATCAGCCAGCTGTCCACCGTCCCAAATGCCAGCTCGCCGCGCTCGGCCCTGACGCGCGCCCCCGGCACGTTGTCCAGAATCCAGCGAACCTTCGTTCCCGAAAAATAAGGATCGATCACCAGGCCGGTGCGATTGCTGATCGTGTCTCCCAGCCCCTCCGCTTCGAGGGCGCTGCACTGCGCAGCAGTGCGGCGATCCTGCCAGACGATCGCCGGATGAATTGCCTTGCCCGTAGCGCGGTCCCACACAATCACTGTCTCGCGCTGGTTGGTGATGCCGATAGCCGCCACATCGCGCGGCCTCGCTCCGGCTTTGCCCAGAACTTCCACGGCGCATGCCAACTGGCTTGTCAGGATCTCCGTCGGGTCGTGCTCCACCCATCCCTGCTGCGGATAGAACTGCTGAAATTCGTGCTGCGCTACCGCGACAATCGCGCCCGCCTCGTCAAACAAAATCGCGCGGGAACTCGTCGTTCCCTGGTCCAGTGCAAGGATGTAACCCATGCGTGTCGCCTTCCTCCGGCCTCAAGTCATTCGCCCGGCATCAAGTCAAACACGCTCCACGTCGCCGCCGCAAGACGCGCGCCGTCAAATCAGATTTTGATGGAGGAAGCACTTTCTAACCGGTCACGTAGAGATCCACGTACTCGTTCACCGCCATCCGCTCCAGTCGTTCGCGGTCCAGTGAGGCGTCGAGAATCCTCTGCTGCTGTTCCGCCCCAAAACGCCTCCGCAGATTCGTCTGAAACTTCTCCACCAGCAACTGCATGCCTTCTGCGCGGCGTCGTTTGTGCCCGATCGGATATTCGACTGTCTCCTCGATGACCGCACCGTCGGCCAACTCCACACGAAGTGTATTCGCAATCGACCGCTTTTCCGGATCGTGATAATCGCGCGTGTACTGCGCCTCTTCCACGCACTGCACCTTGGCCCGCAACGCATCAATCCGCGGATCAGCGGCCACATTGTCTTCGTAGTCCGCCGCGGTCAGCCGCCCGAAGATCAGCGGAATCGCAATCATGTATTGCACGCAATGGTCGCGGTCTGCCGGATTTCCAAGCGGCCCCTTTTTGTCGATGATGCGCAGGCACGCTTCATGCGTCCGAATCGTAATCTGCCGAATGTCTGCGGGTGTCCTGCCCATCGCATCCAGCTTTTTCTTCACCGCCATCGCCGCTTCCACCGCCGTCTGCGCGTGAAACTCTGCCGGAAAACTGATCTTGAACAACACGTTCTCCATCACGTAGCTGCCATAAGGCCGCTGGAACTTGAACTCCTGCCCGCGGAACGAAACGTCATAAAAGCCCCAGGTCTTTGCCGTCAAAACCGAGGGACAGCCCATCTCCCCGGTCTTCGCCATCAGCGCCAGCCGCACTGCCCGGCTCGTCGCATCGCCCGCCGCCCAGCTTTTTCGCGATCCCGTGTTCGGCGCATGACGATACGTCCGCAGGCTCTGCCCGTCCACCCATGCCAGGCTGATCGCATTCACGGTTTGCTCTCGCGTCATGCCCAGCAGTCCGCACACCACCGCCGTCGATGCCGCTTTCACCAGCACTACGTGGTCGAGGCCGACTTTGTTGAACGAGTTTTCCAGCGCAAGGCATCCCTGAATCTCATGCGCCTTGATCATCGCCGTCAGAACATCGCGCATAACCGGCGTAGGCTTGCCCTCGGTGACCGCCATCTGCGAAAGCCAGTCCGCCACCGCTAGAATTCCGCCCAGGTTGTCTGAGGGGTGTCCCCACTCTGCTGCCAGCCATGTGTCGTTGAAGTCGAGCCAGCGAATGATCGCGCCAATGTTGAACGCCGCCTGCACCGGGTCCAGAACATAATTGGTTCCCGGCACGCGCGCACCCTGCGGCACCACGGTCCCCGGCACAATGGGCCCCAGCAGTTTTGTGCACGCCGGATACTCAAGCGCTTCGAGGCCGCAGCCGAGCGTGTCGATCAGGCAATGCCGCGCCGTCTCATACGCGAGGTCGCTCTTGATCTCGTAGCTGAGCGCGTAATCCGCGATGTCTGTCAGGACCTTGTCTGGTGCGGGTCTTTCATTGCTGATCGGTGAACTCAAATTACTCCCCTTGCACTGCTCGCATGTCTTCTCTCAAGCGCCGTCAGCACCGCTGCCCCACCGGCACAAACTTCAGATTCTCCGGCCCCGTGTAATTCGCGGAAGGCCGGATAATCTTTCCATCCTGCCGCTGCTCGATTACGTGTGCGCTCCATCCCGCGGTTCGCGCCATCACAAACAACGGCGTAAATAAATCGATCGGCACGCCCATCAAGTGATACGCCACGGCACTGTACCAGTCCAGATTCGGAAACATGCGCTTCGCATCGTGCATCACCGCTTCAATCCGTTCCGCCACTCCATACAGCGTCGAATCTCGCTCCGAACTTGAAAGCCCGCGCGCAAGCTCCTTCACAATATCGCTGCGCGGATCGCTGATCGTATACACCGGATGCCCGAATCCGATAATCACTTCCTTCGCGCCCACCCGCCGCCGAATATCCGCTTCGGCCTCGTTCGCCGTCGCATAGCGCTGCTGAATCTCAAGTGCCACTTCATTGGCGCCGCCATGCTTCGGCCCCTTCAGCGCGCCAATTGCTCCGGTAATGCACGAGTGCAGGTCCGAACCGGTTCCCGCAATCACCCGCGCCGTGAATGTCGACGCATTGAACTCGTGCTCCGCATACAGAATCAGCGACGCCTGCATCGCCGCAATCCACTCTGCCCGTGGCTTTTCTCCATGCAGCAGCTGAAGAAAGTGCGCCGCAATCGAATCGTCTTCGGTCTCCACCTCAATCCGCTTGCCCTTCCGCGCAAACTGGTACCAGTAGCAAAGCATCGACCCAAGCGAAGCCAGCAGCCCATCCGCGATCGCCCGCGCGCCTGCATCATCGTGGCTCGCGCCCTCCGGCCGCACGCATCCCAGCACCGAAACCCCCGTCCGCAGCACGTCCATCGGATGCGTCGTCGCCGGTAGCAGTTCGAGCGCCTTCTTCACCTCATCGGGAAGTCCGCGCAGCGTCTTGAGCCGAGCCTTGTAGTCCGCCAGTTGTCGCGCCGTGGGCAGCGTGCCATGTACCAGCAGATGCGCCACTTCTTCAAACTCGCAGTGCGTTGCAAGATCCTTGATGTCGTACCCGCGATAGTGCAGATCGTTGCCGGTATGCCCCACTGTGCACAGCGCGGTGTTGCCTGCCGGTGTGCCGCTCAGTGCTACCGACTTCTTCGGCTTGAATCCCGCCGAGCCGGCCTCCTGTGTCGTCATCCATGACCTCCAGAGAGCTTCAACCTAACGGATGCGACAGGGAGGTGGCAAGCGCAGGCTGCAAGGGCTCGTTCTTCGTCAAACTTGTCCCCATTGACCTACACTTCGCGCTGGTCCAGTCTGCCCGCTCCAGGTAAAAGTCGGCCCGGAGGCATAAAGTGGGATCATGTGGATCAAGAGAGTCTTTTGGGTTCTGCCGCTCGTCCTGGCCTTCATTTGTGGTGCGGTTGCAGACCGTGTCCTCGGTGCGCACCCGTCAGCGGCTGGCTCAAGCGCCCACGAAGAGTCTGACCGCGCAGGAATTCAACGCCTCCACGACCTCGACACAAGAATTACTACCCTGAACGATGCGAATGCGCTGCAGGCCGAGTGGACAAATGACGCCGTGCGCCTCGAAGCGGATGGCCCCGTCGATCTTGGAAAGGCAGCAATCTACTCCAGCGATCTCAAGGCCTTCGCCAACCCTCCGGGCTTCGCAATCCTCAGCTACAAACCGGATATTCGCGATGTGCGGATTGCCGGCGACTGGGCCTTTGAGTGGGGTGTGTTTTCCGCGGGATATCGCTCAACTCCCAGCGATCCAGTGAAAGAAGTGCAAGGCAAACTGCTAAGGGTTCTTCATCGCGAACCCGACAACGAGTGGAAATTCGCACGCATCATGGCGGTGCTGGACACCCACTGACGCCTATTTCTTCTCTTTCGCAAACAGCTCGTCGAGCTTCTTCTCGTACGCGTGGTAGCCGAGAAATTCGTACAGATCCGCCCGCGTCTGCATTAACGGCATCGCATTCTGCTGCGTGCCTTCTGCGCGAATCGTCTCGTACACCTTCAGCGCCGCTGCATTCATGGCCCGGTAGGCCGCGCAGCAATACAAAATAATGTCCACATCGGCGTTGCCCAGCTCTTCGCGCGTCCAAAGCGGTGTCTGCCCGAATTCCGTAATGTTCGCCAGCACCGGCACGCCCGTTGCCCGGCGAAATTCCGTGTACATCCAAAGCTCCGTCACCGCCTCGGCAAAAATCATGTCCGCGCCCGCTGCCACATAAGCTTGCGCGCGGGCAATCGCCCGCTCCATGCCTTCGTTGGCCAGCGCATCGGTCCGTGCCATGAGCACAAACGATTCATCCGTCCGCGCGTCCACCGCTGCCTTGATGCGGTCCACCATTTCTTCCACGGGAACCACTTCTTTCCCCGGCCGATGCCCGCAACGCTTTGCGCTTACCTGGTCTTCCATGTGGACGGCTGCAGCACCCGCCTTGATCATCGACTGGATAGTCCGCGCAATGTTGAATGCGCCGCCCCAACCCGTGTCGATATCCACCAGCAACGGCAGGTTCGTTGCATCGGTAATTCGTCGCACGTCGGTCAGCACGTCTTCCATGGTGCTGATACCCAGATCCGGCACGCCCAGCGAATTTGCCGCCACGCCGCCGCCGGATAAGTACACGGCGCGAAACCCCGTCGCCTCCGCCATCCGCGCTACATAGGCGTTGATGGCGCCCACAACCTGCAGCGGCTTCTCTTCGCGCACGGCCGCGCGAAATCTCGCTCCGGCCAATTCATTTTCCTGTGTCCGCTGCATGCAATGCCTTGGGCCGCATCATAACAGGAGGAACACGCTTGCTTCCCCATCCCCGTCGCCCGGTGCGACAATGCTCACGGCGAAGCAATCGGTATCCCAAACCGTTTCTGCCCTGAGGAGATTCACCATGAAGCGCCTGTTGATAAGTGCCATCGCTCTGATCGCTGTCTGTAGCCTCCAAGCGCAACAAAAACCGCCCGCCAGTCCGCCAGAAAAAGTTGGAGTTTCCGTCGGCGGCAAGAACATCACCATCGCCTACAGCTCGCCGGGTGTCAAAGGCCGCGAAGGCAAGGTCTACACCAGCGATGGCCTCATCAAGACCGCCCACGGCTCGCAATATCCCATCTGGCGTGCGGGAGCCAACGCCGCCACCACCCTCACAACGGATGCCGACCTCATGATTGGCGACCTGATGGTCCCCAAGGGCTCCTACACCCTCTTCGTCGACATCTCCAAGCCTGACCAGTGGATCCTGATTGTGAATAAGAAAAACGGCGAGTGGGGACTCTCCTACGATCCTTCGCAGGACCTCGGCAAAGTGGCCATGACCATGAGCAAGCCGCCCGCCATGGTCGAAAACCTGAAGTACACCATCGAAGACGGCAAAATCACCCTCGCCTGGGAAGACAAGGCCGGTTCTGTTTCCTTTATGGTCCACTGAGCCGCAGCCCCGCCACATCCACCGGCGACCAGGTCTCGATTCTTCGGGACCTGGAGCCCCTTCACCCAGATCCCCAGCCCTCGCATCACTCTCCCAGTACAATAGAGATAGAGAATCTCCTCTCCGAAGAGGTTTAGCCCCTTGCCTTTGTATGAGTACCGCTGCACGCAGTGCGGCCATCATTTCGAAAAAATCCAAAGCTTCAGCTCCGACCCCGAGACAGAATGTCCCAAATGCCACGGCAAGCTTGAGCGCCCACTAACCGCGCCCGCACTCCAGTTCAAGGGCGCCGGCTGGTATGTGAACGACTACGCTCCCAAGGCCGCGTCCGGTTCCTCCGACAGCAAGTCCGCCGAGTCCGCTCCGCCAAAATCCGACGCCAAACCGGCCGCCGACTCCGCATCCAAGCCCGCCGAGTCCGCCCCGAAGCCTGCAGCCTCCGAGCCCTCATCCAAGCCGGCCTCCACTCCATCCACTTAGCCTCGCAGACACGCCAGCCGCATTCCATGCCCGCCACATTCCCCGTAAGATAAGTGCTGGCCATGCTGCTCGATCCCATCCCGTCCCCGGTTGCAAATGCCGACCTCGTCGCGCTCGAGTGGGAACCGCTGCTCGCCCTTGTCGCCGGCTTCGCCGCATCCGCCATTGGCCGCGACGCCATCCTCGCTTTACGTCCCTCCACAGATGAAACGTGGATCCGCTCCCAGCATGGGCTCACCGGCGAAATTCGCCTCCTGCTCGAGGAGCACGTTTCCATCGCTCTCGGCGGACTCTTCGATCCCACCCAGCTTGCCGCCAAGGCCCGCATCCCCGAGGCCGCGCTCGAAGCCGCCGAGCTGCAATCCATCGCGCGTCTCGCCCACGACATCGCTGCCTGGCAATCCCTGCTCCAGTCGCCCCCGGCACGGCTCGTCGGCAAACTGCCCGGCCTGTCCGAAATCTCCGCAGGCCTCACGCAATCCCTGCGTCCGCTTCCCGGGGCTCCCAACGACAGGTCCTCGTCGTTGGGGTGGTTGGCCGAGTCGATTGAACGCAAAATCCAGCCCGACGGCACACTCGCCGACGACGCTTCGCCCGAGCTCGCCCGCATCCGCCGTGAGCAGGAGCGGCAGCAGCGCGTTATCGAAGAATCGCTCCGCGCCGCGCTCCGCAAGCTCTCCTCCGACGGCGCCACGCAGGAAGACGTCATCACCATTCGCGGCGACCGCTTCGTCATCCCCGTGCGCAGCGAGCTCAAGCGCCGCGTCTCGGGCGTCGTTCACGGCGCCAGCTCGTCCGGCCAGACCGTTTACGTCGAACCCCTCGAAACCATCGAGCAGAACAACGAGCTCGTGCGCCTTCTAGAAGACGAACAGGCCGAAATTCATCGCATCTTTGTCGCTCTCACCCGTTTGGTCGGCGCATCAGCCGAGGCGCTCACCGCCGGCGCGCGCGTTCTCGCCCTCGTCGACAGTCTTCTCGCCCGCGCCCGCTTCGCCCGCGCTTACGATTGCGTCGAGCCGGCACTCACTCCCGATCGCCTCAGTCTCAATGCCGCCCGCCATCCGCTTCTCGAGAAACACCTGCGCTCCGCCAGAAAAGATGCCGTCCAGTCGGACAGTCCCTCGTCCGCGCCGACCGGCGTCGTTCCACTCACCCTTGAACTCACCGACGCCGAGCGCCAGCTCATCATCAGCGGCCCCAATACCGGCGGAAAAACCGTTACCCTCAAGACCACCGCTCTGCTCGCCATGATGGCCCAGGCCGGCATCCCCGTCCCCGCCGAGTCCGCCAGCTTTCCCGTCTTCACCTCCTTCCTCGCCGACATCGGCGATGCGCAGTCCATCGAGGCCGAGCTCTCCACCTTCTCCGCGCACATCGTCAATCTCGATCGCCTTTCGCGCCTCGCCAATGAGCACTCGCTGGTTCTGCTCGATGAACTCGGCTCCGCCACCGATCCAGAAGAAGGTTCGGCTCTCGCCGTCGCCGTTGCCTCGCACTTTCTCGCTGCGCGCGCTTGGACGCTCATCTCCACGCACCACACTTCGCTCAAGGTCTACGCGGCCAACACCCCCGGAGTGCTCAATGCGGCCGCCGGCGTTGACGAAGTCACGCTGGTGCCCAACTATCACCTGCGTCTCGGCGTGCCCGGCGCATCGGCCGGTATTCAAACCGCTGCCCGCCTCGGCCTCAACCCCGGCATCATTACCGCCGCTCGCGAGCGGCTCGGCTCGCAGCAGGTCGACATCGCCCGCTTCCTCGACAAGCTCCACAAGGAATTGGCCGATCTCGAAGAGGAGCGTAAGGCCGCGCGGCTTGAACAGTACGCTCTCAACGAGCAAAGAGCGAAGCTCGCCCGCGAAGGCGACGTGGAGCTGCGCAACCGCACCCGCGAACTCGAAGCCAAGCTCGCTTCGCTGCTTAAGGATTTCGAATTTCAGATGCGCGAAAATGTCCGCGCTGTCGAAGACCGCGCCGCACAGCAGAAACTCAGCAAAGAAGCCGAGCGCCGCATCAACCGCTTGCGCCGCGAGTTTCAGGAGAGCTTCAATCAGACCGTCGTCGCCCACCGCACCGGCGCAGATCAGAACGATCCCAACGCGCAGCCCCATCTACTGCGCCACATCGCACCCGGCGACCAGGTTCTGCTCAAGTCAATGAACAAGGTGGCCGTGGTGCAGCGCGAAATCGAGAAAGATGTCTTCGAAGTGGCCCTCGGACCCATCAAGATGCGCGCCAAGCGCGATGAACTCTCCGAGCCTTCACGCATCGGCGGAGACGCGAAGCCGGCAAAAGCCGATCCACTCGCCGCCGCCCGCCGGCAAAAGAATGTCCACGTCACCATTGCCAGCGCCAACACCGACGATCTGCGCATGGAGATCAACCTCATCGGCCGCACGGTCGACGAAGCCACCGAGGAACTTGAAAAGTATCTCGATCGCGCCTTCCTCGCCGGCCTGCCGCGCGTCCGTATCATTCACGGCCACGGCGCCGGCATTCTCCGCCGCGGCGTTCGCGACTTCCTCAAGGCCCATCCCCACGTCGCCGGCATCGCCGAAGCCCCGCAAAACGAAGGCGGCCAGGGCGCCACGCTGGTGGAGTTGCGGCAATAGAGCCTTTATCCCGGAATAAGGATGTCGTGCTTCCGCAGATACTTGTCCGCCTCAGCCATGTTTCGATCAACGTCGACAACGCACAGGCTCCGTGCATCTTTAAACACAGGCTCGCCAAGATCATTTAGAGCAAGAAGGATATTGAAAACGATCCCATTTGATTCCTTCAAGGTGCTCTGAAAACGAGCTAAATGCTCGATCCACACCGGCAAAAGGTCAGAATCGTTTGCGCCTCTTAAAACAGAAAGAAAGCACTGAACCCACATTGGATCGAAATTACGCGTCAGAGCGTTAAGCGCAGCGTTCTTGAGAGCCGTCCTCTCGTCATCATCCACCACCTCTTGATCGATCTCCTTAAATGCACTGCAAAAACCGGACGAGGAAGCCCGCCTCATCAGGTCTCCTGCCATCCAGATCCAATCCTTGATGTCATCAAACTCTTTAGCCTTTTCGATCTTTTGGATCACGCCTCTCGTCAACTCGCCCATTTAGCGATTGTGGCTCACATTGACGCCCTAGGCAATCGATCTTTCCTCTGCGTCTCCAAAAAGGGCCCCGAAGGAAATTCCCCCGAGGCCTGCAGCTCTTTCTTCCAGGAGCCAAAGAATCCATCTCCATCCAAAAGCCGTCCCCACCCCCATCGCCGCCAAACTCGCGAACAGGCGAGAGCGCCGCTAACTCCGCGAACAGAAAAAGCCCAGCTCATGCTGGGCCTTTTCGCGAACGCCGCTGCAATTACGCCATCGCTTCGCGCCCCATCGGCTCAAACCGCAACTGGTTCGAGTTGCGGTCTGCGTCGATCCGCACATGCGACCCATGCAGAATCTCGCCATCGAGGATCTTGATCGCCAGCGGGTCCTGCACCATCTTCTGCAGCGCGCGCTTCAGTGGCCGTGCACCGTACGCCGCATCCGATCCGGCTGCCAGAATCAGCTGCCGCGCCGTCTCGGTCAGCTCCAGCGAAATCTGCCGGTCTTGCAGCAGCGTCCGCACCTCGTTCAACCGCAGATCCAGAATCTGGCTCATCTGCGCATGTCCCAGCGGCCTGAAGATGACCATGTCGTCCACGCGATTCAGGAACTCCGGCCTGAAATGTTCGCGCAACACACGCATCACGCTCTCGCGCGCCCTTTCAAAGTCGTTCTCCGTCTTCAGCGCCTCGCCGGCTAAAAACGCCGCGCCCAGGTTCGACGTCATGATCAGCACTGTGTTCTTGAAATCCACCGTGCGTCCCTTCGAATCGGTCAATCGCCCGTCGTCCATTACCTGCAAGAGGATGTTGAACACATCGGGATGCGCCTTCTCGATCTCGTCGAAGAGGATCACCGCATACGGTCTGCGCCGCACTGCTTCGGTTAGCTGCCCACCCTCGTCGTAGCCCACATACCCCGGAGGCGCGCCAATCAGCCTCGCCACCGCGTGCTTCTCCATGTACTCGCTCATGTCGATGCGAATCATGGACTGCTCATCGTCAAACAGGAACTCCGCCAGCGCACGTGCCGTCTCCGTCTTGCCTACGCCCGTCGGTCCAAGAAAAATGAAGGACCCAATCGGCCGCTTCGGATCGCTCAGCCCTGCACGCGAACGCCGAATTGCATTCGCCACAATGCTGAGTGCGGCGTCCTGTCCCACCACGCGCTCGCGCAGCCGATTTTCCATGGTCACGAGTTTTTTCACTTCGCCTTCAAGCATCCGCGTCACGGGAATCCCCGTCCACTTGCTCACAATCTTGGCGACGTCCTCCTCATCCACTTCTTCCTTCAGCATGCGTTGGACTCCCGCATTGCCGTCCTGCGCAGCGTTCAGCTTCTTCAACTCAGCCTCGGCCTTGGGCAGGTCGCCATATTGAATCTGCGCCGCACGGTCCAGCTGTCCTTTGCGCGTCTGTTCTTCCGCTTCAAAGCGCAGCGCCTCAATCCGCTTTTTCAGGTCGCTCATGCGCGTGATCGCCTCGCGTTCCGTGGTCCAGCGCGCGCGCAGGGCCGTGATCTGCTCTTTGAGTGTCGCAAGTTCGCGTTCCACCTCTTCGAGCCGTTCGCGGCTGTTCTTGTCACTCTCGCGCTTCAGCGCGGCCCGCTCAATTTCGAGCGAAGTCGACTGCCGTTCCAGCTGATCGATCTCCGTCGGCACACTGCCAATCTGGATTGCCAGCGATGCCGCAGCCTCATCCACCAGGTCGATTGCCTTGTCCGGCAAAAACCTGTCGCTGATGTAGCGATGCGACAGCGTTGCCGCCGCCACAATGGCAGCGTCCTTGATGCGCACGTTGTGGTGCGACTCGTAGCGTTCCTTCAGCCCACGCAGAATCGCAATCGTGTCTTCCACGTTCGGCTCGCCTACATACACAATCTGGAAACGCCGCTCCAGCGCCGCATCCTTTTCGATGTACTTGCGGTATTCGTTCAGCGTGGTTGCGCCAATCGCCCGCAGCTCGCCGCGCGCCAGCGCCGGCTTCAGCATGTTGCTCGCGTCAATCGCGCCTTCTGCCGCGCCTGCACCCACCAGCGTGTGCAGTTCGTCGATGAACAGCACAATCTGCCCGTTGGCTTCTTCAATCTCCTTGAGAACCGCCTTCAACCGGTCTTCAAACTCGCCGCGATACTTCGCCCCTGCCAGCATCGAGCCCAGGTCAAGCGAGATCACGCGCTTGTCCTTCAGGATTTCCGGCACATCGCCCGACACAATCCTGCGTGCCAGCCCTTCAACGATGGCTGTTTTGCCCACGCCGGGCTCGCCAATCAGCACAGGATTGTTTTTTGTTCTGCGGCTCAATACCTGGATCACCCGCCGAATCTCTTCGTCGCGCCCAATCACCGGATCCAGCTTGCCGCGCCGCGCCAGTTCCGTTAGATCCTTGGCATATTTGTCCAGCGCCTGGAATTTTCCTTCCGGATTCTGATCCGTCACGCGCTGCGATCCGCGCACCGCGGTCAGCGCCTTCAGAATGGCCTCGTGCGTTGCGCCCAGGGAAACCAGCGTTTCCCGTGCGGCATCGCCCTTCAGGTGCGCCGCACCCAGCAACAGGTGTTCCGTCGACACATACTCGTCCTTGAAGTTCTGCGCTTCGCGAAACGCCTGGTCGATCACCTTGGTCAAGGCGCTGCTCGGGCCCGGTTGCGCCGCTGAACCAGCCACGCGCGGCAGCTTCTCCTCGATGGCGTGCAAATCGGCTTCGAGCCGCTCCGTAGGTACACCAATCTTTTCCAGCACCGCCGGAATCACGCCCTCGCGGTCTTCGATCAGCGCCAGCAGCAAATGCACCGGCTGCATCTCCGGATTACCAAACTCCGTCGCCCGCTCCTGCGCCTGCTGCATCGCCTGCTGCGACTTCACTGTCAACTTTTCCCAACGAATCGCCATAACCAAACAGCTCCCAGCTATTAGCTTTCAGCTCCTAGCTTGATCCTTCCAGACGCTTGCGTCCAGAGCCTTACCTGCATTCAAAAAATGAAAACCTGCCTCACTCACCCCAAAAACGCGCGCCGGGTGGGAAAGCTTTCACTCCCCCATCCCGGCGCAACCTGCCGCTTCGCCTGGTTCGGCTTCGATCTCTCGAATTAGCTGACAGTTGATCCCTGTCCTTACGCCGCGACGTTGACCTTGATCTGCTTCGGCTGCGCTTCGGTCTTCTTCTTCAACTCGAGCTTCAGCACGCCGGCGTTGTAGTTGGCCTGCACCTGCTCGGTGTCCACGGTCGTCGGCAGAGTAAAGGCACGATAGAAGCTTCCATAGCTCCGCTCAATGCGGTGGAAGTTCTCCTGCTTTTCTTCCTTGTCGAACTTGCGCTCGCCCTTCACCGTCAACGTGTTGTTTTCTACGCGGACGTCCAGGTCCTTCTCATCAATGCCCGGAACTTCGAGCTTCAACACAACCTTCTCGGCGTCCTCATAGATATCGACAGCCGGCACAAAGCTGGCAGTCGTCAGCGGACCCTCCCCCTGGTTGAACTCACGAAAAAGCGAGTTCACACGGTTCTGCAAGGTCGCTGCTTCACCAAACGGCCCAAAACGAAGTATCGCCATGTTCTTCATCCTCCAACGGATTGGAAATTTGTGGGGCAGGGAGCTCGGCTCCGAGCCACTCAACTCTTTAGATAGAACTATAGCACAACAGATTCATAAAATATGAGCATAAAACACTCATATATAGAAAAATGTCTAAGCCAATCGAAATAAACGGCTTATCCATTCGATTGAAGGCTTCCCGCCCGCGATCACGCCCTCAGGCTGGCGTCAGAACCGGCGCCGAAAGCGCCGTCCGCCCCACCTGGCCCACCGAAAGCCGCGTCAGCGTCAGCACAGTAATGTCGTCTTCCTGGCCAAAATCAATCGCCGCATCGCTCGCCTTCGCCGCATCCGGGCTGGTCGAAAACAGCGCATCGAGCCTCTCAAAGCTGAAAATCTCCCCATCCGCCCCGCGCGCTTCCAGCAGGCCATCGGTATAGAGGGCAAAGTGGTCGCCCTCCTTCAGGTCCAGGGTCTCCTCTTGATAGCTCGACATCGCCACCACGCCCAGCGGCAGCGCCCCCGGCAGATCCACTTCGTTCTTGTTGAGATACGGAGCCGGATGCCCGGCGCTGGCCATCACGCACTCGCCGTCCGGCCCCAGCCGCAGCGCCAGGCAAGTGGCAAAGCCGCCCTGCATGCGCCCAAACAGTCGTGCATTCAGTTCCGCCAGAATCTTCGCCGGACTCTGCTCATAGCGCACCACGGTGCGCACCGCGCCCACAATCAGGCTCACCGTCATCGCCGCCCGCAAGCCCTTGCCGCTCACGTCGCCCAGCAACACCAGTGTCGATCCCGCAAACGCGCCCTCCAGCGGAAGCACCTGAAAGAAATCGCCGCCCACTTCCTGTGCCGGCCGATACGCGCTCGTAAAGGCATAGCCCGGCAGCGACGGCAGCGTCTCCGGAATCAGCACCTGCTGCAGTTCGCGCGCGCTCTTGTACTCCTGCTCCATCGAGCTCTGCCTGCGCGCCGCCTCTTGTATATACCGGTAGACCGCGTAGATTACCGCAATCAGCAGCAGCGTGTCCGCCAGCGTCTGCGCGTTGAAGGTGTTCCCGTAAATGGTGAAGATCGGCAACGCAATTCTGTTGCCCAGCGTCCAGTGGGTATACCGGCTGCCCTGCTGCAAGGCAATGCGCATCACAGACAGCATTTCATCCAGGCACGCTGCGCCTGCCAAAAGCCAGCGCGTCGAATCCAGCCTCTTCCGCAGTGCGAAAGCTACCAGCACCAGCGGGTAAATCTGAGCAATCGTAAAAATTGCGGTAAGGGCTCCATCGGCAGCCGCCACCCATGGCGCAAACAATGGATTCGTCCAGTCAACCGCGCTCAACAGGCCATCGCAGGAAGTCGCCGTAAGCGACAACGCCGCCAGCAAATAGGTGGCGCGCGCGAGCCGCCGGTTATCGTCGAGCTTGAGCAGATAAAACAGCAGAAACCACAGCGCCACATCGGCTACGCTCAATACCGGCTGCAGCCATCCAAGAGAAAAATAGAACGACAGCGGCAGGTGCATTCCCACCAGCAGCAGCGCGGCCACTCCAGATGCGTTGTAAGCCGCCAGCGCCAGCAGCACTTTCTGCCTGCGGGCTCGTAGCCAGGCCAACAGACTCAGCAACATCACCAGGCCATTCAACGCATGCAGGCCAAAGTAATACTGGCGCCTCCGCAGCCACTCATAATCGGATTGCGCCCTCAACGCAGCAATTGCCTGGGGCGAACCGATGATGGGCGCTACGTGAAAGCCTCCCAGGTTGTCTCCCTGAAAGGACAACAACGGCTCTTGCCAGACGCGCACTGCCAGCACGCCGTCGCGTACCGGGCCCAGCCCAAAAGTTTGTGGTGCCGGCTGGAACAGATAATCCGCGTTCGGTGGCATCTTGCCGTAGTGCCCCACCAGCTTTCCGTTCCAGTAGAGCTCGTAAATGTCATCCACCTGCCCAAGCATCATCGCCAGGTCTGGATCCGAGCCGGGCGCGGTGACAATATGGAGCCGTTTCCGGTACCAGGCAAAGCCGGTGTACGCCGGATGCCCCTGCATCCCCCAGGTTTGATTCACCGTCAGCTGTTCCCAGCCATTGTGGCCCGCCGTGTCGTCGATATCGGCCCGTGCCCAGGCCGCATCATCGCCCAAATGGAACTGCCAGGCTCCGCCAATCGGCGCCGCGCCTTTTCCTAGCCCATCAATAGAGAGCACCGGCGCGCTGTCAGGCGTCGCTGCACGCGCAGGCAAGAAAGCAAGGCAAACCAGCAGCAATCCCAAAACTACAAACAGACGGCGGGGAAGTCGAAGCATGTTGGTTAGCATACCGTGCGGGTTTTTCTCCCCCTAGTCTTATTTTCAAACAGTTCGCCCCGTCTCTTCTTAGGGACTCCGATCGCGCACCGTCTCGCGCGACAGCACAGCCTCCCCTTACAATCCACAGCACGCCCTTACAATCAAGGAGTTCATGCATCTGCCTGCTCTTGCACTTTTCCCCATCGATTGGCGCATCGCGTGGCTTTTGGTCGCGGCCTTTCTCGGTGGCACGCTCAACGCCGTCGCCGGCGGCGGCTCTTTTCTTCTTTTTCCTGCCATGCTCGGCATGAACATGCTGCCCATCCAGGCCAACGCCACCAACACCGTCGCCCT
This sequence comes from Occallatibacter sp., assembly GCA_035487015.1. Classification (GTDB taxonomy): domain Bacteria; phylum Acidobacteriota; class Terriglobia; order Terriglobales; family Acidobacteriaceae; genus Telmatobacter. The sequence continues at coordinate 134,671 of DATHMP010000084.1, forward strand.
CTGGCCCGGACAACTCACCTCCATCGCCGCTTATCGCGCCGACATTCTCAAAAACACGCGCCTCGCCCTGCTTCTGGGATGTGCTGGCCTCATCGGTGGCACCGTCGGCGCGCTCGTCCTGCTGAATACGCCGCAGATGACATTTCTTCACCTCGTGCCATGGCTCCTGCTGTTTGCCGCCGTCCTCTTTGCCGCCAGTGGACCGGTCGCGCGCTGGTTGCAGCGCCGCAAGAGCACCGCGGCGCGCACCCGTCCTCCCAGCCTTCTCGCCGTATTTCTCATCACCGTTGTCGTCTGTTTCTACATCGGCTACTTCGGCGCGGGCGCGGGATTTCTCATCATCACTGAGCTCTCTCTCTTCGGCTTCGAGGACCTCAACGAAATCAACGCCCTCAAAGTCGTCTCCACCACCATGGCCAACGGCATCGCGTTCGTGCTCTTCGTCGTCAACGGACAGGTGGTCTGGCGCTATTGCCTGCTCGCCATGGTCACCTGCGCCATCGGCGGATACGTCTCCGCCAGCCTTGCCCGCCGCATTCCTCAGCCCGTCCTGCGCGGGCTCGTCGTCTTCATCGGCCTCTCCATGGCCGCATGGTTCTTCTGGAAGAATGGTTAGAGCCACTCACCCATGTTCGACACCACGCCTCTCCACCAGCGCGCACTCGAAACCATCGGATCCATCGCCGGGTTCTGCACCACCCTCTCTTTCGTCCCGCAACTTCTCCGCGTATGGCAACGCAAAAGCGCGCGCGACATCTCTCTCTGGATGTTTCTGCTGTTCAATCTGGGACTGGCCTGCTGGCTGGCCTACGGCATCGCTCTCGGCTCGGTGCCCATCATTGCCGCCAATGCCGTCACCCTGGCCCTCGCGCTCGCCATCCTCGTCCTCAAGCTCCGCTACGACCGCAACGCCTGACCTCGCCAGACCTACCAGGTCAGAGCGCACAGGCTCGCCTTCCTGCGACGTGCTTTGCAAGTCACAATGGAATCTGTTGCGCTTCGAAAAAGCTAGATCCCCACTCAACGGTCGTCGTGAGTCAAGTCTCGGACGATGGGATAGCACTCGCAGGCAGCTGTCAGCAGTTTCTCCGCATCGAGAATGCGAATATGGCCGCGCTTGTATTCAATCAGTCCGCTGCGCTGCAGGCTGCCCGCAGCCAGGGTTACACTGGTTCGGCTGGCGCCCAGCATACTTGCCAGAAACTCCTGCGTCAGGTCGAACTTTGGACTATCCACCCTGTCCTGCACCATCAGCACCCAGCGGGCCAGGCGCTCCTCGATTTCGTGCAGCCCATTGCAGGCAGCCAGCTGAGTTAAGGCGAAGTTATGCCGCTGCACAAATTCCAGTACGCGCCGCAACAACACCGGAGTCGCGAAAACTTCCTTCTCCAGCTCTTTGAAGGGAATCCGGAGCGCGCTGCCCTCCACCTGGATAAATGCTGTCGTCGGTGAGTTTGCCGAACCCAGCAAGTGCATGGCCTCGACAAATCCTTCTTTGCCAATCAGCCCCACTTCTGCTCCGGCGCCGTTCGCCATGTAGGTCACCACGGAGGTGATGCCCGAAGTCATAAAGTGGGCGAATTCAGGGGGCACGCCCGGCCGCAGCAGCATGGTGTTCACCGGCAAATCCACTAACTCCATGCGCGATAAAAGTGACTTGCGCAGCGCAGCCGGAAGATGATCGAGGATCGAGTTCGAGGAGGTACGGGGCATGATGAGCCATCCTTTGGCATCAGAGCGCAAGGGACGGCCGCCAAGCCGTGGCGGGATGAATTGCGTATGTCTGACGTGTTCAGAGCCCAGAGGGTCTCGGAACACTATAAGAACCTGGTGCTGCTTCAGTATGTTCTCTATCGAACATAATGGGGAGAATTACTTGCGCACCGGCAAAGATATGCGGAATGCGGTTCCGCTCCTCTCACTGCGCGTGCTGCTCCTGCTGCGTATCCGGCCACGATGCTTCTCCACAATCGCTTTCGTAATCGCCAGGCCCAGTCCGGTTCCGCGCTCCTTTTTCGTGCTGAAAAAGGGTTCGAAAATTCTGGGCTGGATCTCCCTCGGTATCCCGTGACCGTTATCCGCTATAAGGATATGTACCTCTTCGCCACAGCAGCGTGCCCGCAACTGCAGCGTTCCCTTCTCGGGCAGCGCATCCACGGCATTGCCGATCAGGTTCGAGAAAACCTGCAGCATCGCTCCCGAGTGGCCCTCCACCACCACATCCTTGGTCAGCTTTTTCTGCAGACTGATCTTCTTCGCGGCAACTTTTTGCCGGTGAATGCGTAGTGCAGCCTCCGCCAACGACTCAATCGCAATGGATTCGGTCGTATCCGTCGAGTGGTAAAAGCTCAGCGTCTGATGCGAAAGCCCCATCAGAATCCGGAGTTGCTCCTCCAGCAGGTTGGAGAATTTCACAACCTGTTCCGGGTCGTCTGCACTTGCGCAAACCAGGTAGTTCAGGTTGGCGATCGCTTCCAGCGATCCATTGATCTCGTGAATGGTAAACGCCGCAAATTGGCCCGCCAGCGCCAGACTCCGGCTCTCGAGCAGCGCCACTTCCAGATCCTGCAATGGACGATTTGAAGAAACCGGCTCTTTCATCACGCATCTCCAGACAAGCTGGAGAGGATGTCATTGGGGCGACACCGCTTACGCTGGAGGGAAGCTCCTCCTCGGGCCAGTTTTTAGACTTCACCGCGGATCCCTGTGCCGACACCTCGCGTGTCGTATGTGCGGTATTGAACATAAAGATGGCGTCCCGGCCCGAAAGGATGCCACCGTGCCGGAATGCTGCGCGCCGCAGTCGATTCATGCGCAAAAATTCATCGGCTGCCCCGAAATTCGGTTGAGAAAAATCTCAAAAGAGAGCTAAGATCTTTCGTTCCGTGAAATCCATGCACGCCCCGGCAAGGGGAGGATACGAGCCGAATGGCTGGCAATCGATTGCCGTCGATTCTTTGCGCCGGAGCGGATGCGCAACTGCTCGCTACGCGCGTGTCCCTCCTCCAATCGCTCGGCGCCCCGGTTCTGTCCGCAATCAACCTGACCGAAGCGATACAACGCCTGTCTGAGCAACGCTTTCAGCTCATGATTCTCTGCCACTCTCTGCAACAGGCCGAAGCAGCCGCACTCTGCAATGCCGCAAGCGAGCAGAATCCGCCCATCTTCATCCTCCAGGTGGCCAAGTGCTTTGGGCGCCAGGACGATCGGGCCCATATCGTCTGCGACGCGCTGGTCGATGCCGATCCGGTTTCTCTCACGCAATGCGTTCGAGAGATCCTGCGAAGGGTGACTGCAAACTCCTGATGCCGGGCGGCCGGATCTTCCGCCCTTCACAGTTGCCGGCCTATTTTTTCTGGATTGCGTCCAACGCCAGCTTTTCGGCCACCGCGAGAGCATGATCCGCATCCACGTGCACATCCGGCTGCACCCCAGTGCCTTCCCACACCGGCTTGACGTCTGCCTGGCGGGCCGCCTGTGCTCCGGGAGGTCCATGCGATGCCCCGCTCGTCGTTTCTCCCACAATCGTCGCTCGCTTCATCGTCTTCAGGTTGTAGGCGAAATGCTCCGCGCCAGAAAACGTGTTCGACGAGGTAAGAATAAACACCGGCTTGCTCGCAAGCCCGTTTCCCGAGGTCAGAGGCACGGTCTTCAATTCTGCCGGTGATGTCGCGCGTGGGTTGTACCACTCCACTGGATGATCGAACAGCGCACCGGCCATCATCCGAACCATCTCCGGGTAACCTCCCCGCGTGTCCCGCAGATCGAAGATCACCGCGTCGGTCTGGCCAAGACGGCTCATCACCGCTTCCGCTACGTCGCCACACAAAGCTGGATTGGCAAACCATCTCAGTTTCACATAGCCGATATTTCCAGGGTGCAACTCGAGTTTTTCAAAGGAACACTCTTGCTGCCGGCTCAACGCGCCAAGCTGCCGTTCCAGCCTCTCTGCAACCGCCTGCGCATCGGGATTTCTCTCGCTTCCAGCCGCCGCGTTCAGGCGTTCCAGAAAGTTGGAGGACGGATGATATGCGGCAACATGGCCCATCACAAAAACGAAAAGAGCCAGTGTGCCGGTCGCGACCATGCTCCCCAGGGCAACAGAGCTTGGCCGCAGCGGCTCCTGCTCCAGCATCCTGAAAGCCGGAAAGCCCGCGTGCGCTGCCGCCCAGCCCGGAGCAGTCGCCTCCAGTGCGTAGCTGTTGCGATACGCCTGGGGCAGGCCCAGGGCCATATCCGCAAAAAGGTCCATCCAGAGACGCAGCCTTCGCAATGCGCCCCGCTCCTCGCCCAATCGATCACGCAACAGCTGCAGCGCTTCGCCCTCGAACCGCTCGCGGAACTGGGCAGGGTAGAGACGAAGCAGGAAGGAATAGATCCATTCAGACATAGTCCCCCTTGAACACCTTCTTCACGCGGGCAACGCGCAGCAAATCCGCCAGCCTTCCGGCCTCGGCGCGCGCCAGCTTTCGGCCCGCTGTGGTCAGGCGATACACGCGCCGCCGTTCCTCCTCCGCGCTCGCATCCGCGCCCGGTTCCAGTTCTTCAATGCATCCTTCTTCCAGCAGCGCCTGGATGGAGCTGTACAGCGTTCCTGGTCCCAGCCGCATGCGCCCATTCGTTTGTTCCTCCACCTGGCGCATGATCGCGTAGCCATGCAGATCACTGTCTGCCAGCGAAAGCAAAATCTGAAACGCCGCGGAGGGTAATGGATTAAGTTTTCGTTTTGGCATGGCACCATCGATGATCGATATATCGATAAGCGACTGTAACTGCATTCGAACTCGGTGTCAAGAGTTCTCGCCACCCGATAGCCGTGGTTTCGATTCTCAAACGCGGGAGAGCAACGAGTCCATCCCAACCCACGCACCGCTAACTTGCTGACTCGGGGTCTCATGCGACAAGTCTTCGTCGCCGGGGTGCTAACTCGCTACTCCGCGAAGCGGCGCGAACCTGCCGCCTTTGTTGTCAAAACCGGGGAAAGTGCGAAGCGCCGATCGGAACTCCACCCGCCCGGCGCACTCGAACCTCGTTGCCCCAATCCGCAGACTTGCTGACTCGCTTTCTCCCTTTCCCAAAACGGAACACATCCATGACCAACGATTCGAATTCCTCGTCCGCCCTTGCAGTCCAATACACCTCCAACGCGTAGACTGGATTCAGCAGTAGAAAAGAAAGAGCGGCGATCCCAATCCGGGTCGCCGCTTCCTTTTTGTAGGAAATGTGCGTTTAACTCCGGTTTAGAACGCACTTTTTCAGCGCTAACCCATCGGGAATGTTCAGCATAAGGGCCAAAAGTGGTACCCCCCCTCCCCCCTACCCCGGGGGGGTATACCGCTTCATAAAATCGCAATTCGGGCCCACGAAAATTCGACTGGATCAAACGCGGCTTCGATCGGCCGGCTCGGCCCACCTCGCCAAACCCGCCACCCCCTCTCCGGACTGTGAAACTGTGAGACTGTGGACTGCTGCGCGAAGCGCGGATGCCTGGACGGCTAGTCCCCCGTGCGGCCGGCACCGAGTAAACTCGAAGCATGAGCCACGAAGGCATCCGGCTTGTCTCTCCCGAGGAGCAGGCGCGCGAAGACTTTGCGAATCGCCCGCTGCCGCGCATCGCCATGACGCCACAGAAGGTGCGCGTGTTGCTCACAGAAGGCAAGGGCGTCGAGATCGACTGGCAGGATGGCCATCGCAGTGCGTGGACCTTCGCCTGGCTTCGCGATGCCTGTCCCTGCGCCACGTGCGTCGACGAGCGCATCAACGAAGGACGCAAAACCGGCGAGGGCAAGCCCAAATCCGCCGAACTCCTGCCCATGTACAAGCCGGCTGCCAAACCCGCCAGCGTCCAGCCCGTCGGCCGCTACGCACTCCAGTTCAACTGGCTCGACGGCCACACCGCCGGCCTCTTTTCCTGGGAGTACCTCCGCCGCCATTGCCAATGCGCAGAATGCCGTTTCGCTGCTTCGGACGCTCCCGGCCAGCCCCAGTAAAAATCGCATCCCGCAATACCTCTAACTGCGCGTATTGCAGGAAGTTATAAGTTACTCCCGGCATCCCTTCCGGCACCGATTTTCGTGCAGTTCCGGCCGTTTTCAGTGATAGAGTTGCACACGGCAGCACGAGGAGGAGCACGTGTCCCTCAAGCAATTTCTTGGCAAGCAGTTCATCGATGTCCTCCAGTGGAACGAAACCGAGGAAGGCATCCTGTCCTACCGCTATCCCATGGAAGACATGGAGATTCAGAACGGCGGCCAGCTTACCGTCCGCGAATCGCAGCTTGCAGCGTTTGTGAACGAAGGCAAAATCGCCGACGTTTTTGGCCCCGGACTCCACACCCTCAACACGCGCAACCTGCCTCTGCTCACCGATTTGATGAACTGGGACAAAGAGTTCCAATCGCCCTTCAAGTCCGACGTCTACTTCTTCTCCACGCGCCTTCAGATCGACCAGAAGTGGGGAACATCGACGCCCATCACCATCCGCGACAAGGAATTCGGCGCTGTCCGCCTGCGCGGCTACGGCATCTATTCCTATCGCGTCGCCGATCCGCGTGTCTTTTTCACTCGCGTCACGGGCACACGCGACCGTTTTTACGTCACCCAGCTCGAAGGGCAGCTCCGCGAGACCATCGTTGCGCGCATGACCGACATTTTCGCGCACAGCGACGTCTCCTATCTCGACATGGCCGCCAACCAGGCCGCCTTGGGACAGAAGATAGCCGAGCAGATGAAACCGTCCTTCGGTGCACTTGGACTCGAACTCGATCAGTTTGTCGTGGAGAGCATCTCGCTGCCCGAAGAATTGCAGAAAGTCATCGATCAGCGCATCGGCGTCAGCATGGCCGGCGATCTGGGCAAGCTCACGCAGTTCGAAGCCGCCGAGTCGCTCGAAGATGCCGCGCTGAACCAGAGCGGAACCGCTGGCATGGGCGTTGGCCTCGGCGCAGGTGCTGCTATGGCCCAAGCCATGCTGTCGCAGACAAAAACTGCGGCTGCGCCGGGCTTCGCGCTGCCTGCAAGCCCGGCCATTGCCACCGCAGCGGGCACCAAGTTTTGCCTCGAGTGCGGCAAGTCAATTCCTGAACGCGCCAAGTTTTGTCCGGAATGTGGAAAGGCCCAATGAACTGCCCAGCCTGCGGCGCCATCATGCGCCTTGAACCCGATAAGGACTGCCTCACCTGCGACTACTGCTGGAACATCTTCTTTCCTGTGAAGGATGACGACGGCGTCAGTGTCTTTCCCGAGAAGTCAGACAACAACTGCCCGGTCTGCTCCGTTCCTCTCAACCATGCATCCATGGCTACGCTGCGCATTCAATACTGCACGCAGTGCCGCGGCATGCTGATTCCCATGGCAGTATTTCTACCTCTTGTGGATGAATTGCGAGCCGAGATGGCTTCCGGTGCGCTCGTACCGCCGCCACCCGATCCCACCGAACTGCGCCACAAGCTGGGATGCCCGCAATGCCACAAGCCCATGGACACGCACTTCTACTCCGGCGCGGGCAACGTGATCATCGAGAGCTGCGACACGTGCGAGCTGAACTGGCTCGATCACGGCAAGCTGCTGCGCATCGTGCACGCACCAGAGCATTCGTATCGCGACGCAGAGCCGATGGTCTAAGCCCTGTGCGAGGCGTTTGCTGATTCTCCCGCATGGCCCTCTGAAGCAGCGTCCGCGCACGGAGCGATTTTGATTGCGGGATCGTTCTCCGCCATCTCGCGCATCAATTGCCGCAGCTGTTCCCGCTTGCGCTCGCTCACGTCGAGGAAGCGGATGCCGACATTGTGGCGGTCGTAAATAGCTTGCGTCACGCCGCCGAGCCGGAAAGGCAGCCCTTCGATCTTGAATTCGACTTCCACGCGACGAAAGACGCCCACCAGTAGAGGGCGAAGCGTCTGAATGCGGCAACCGCTCTCGCTCAGGTCCAAAATACGCCCCGGCAGTTCCGCGCCCATGCTCACCAGGTGCAACACTGCCTGCGAATCAACCTGTTGTCGCGATTCCTTGCGGAGATTCCCAGTTGGAACCGGCGCAGTGCGCGGCCGTTCTTCAACCTGCTTGTCCGTCGTCGCTGCCGGTTGCATCACTCCTCGCTCACAGCGAGAAGTCTGGGCTCAATGGCCGTCGGCAAGCTCCCAGGGTTGCGTCCCCTTGGGCTCCTCGGCTTCGCGACCCTTCAGTCGGTCGTATTGGTACAGGTCGCTCGTTGTCCCCAGCGACTCGTTGTACAAATCGACTCCGCCCGTGAGTTGCTTCAATTCCTCGCTGAACGCGTGAATAGCCTGCAACTGGCTGGCCGTCGCGGGCAGCTCATATTGGGCAGTTTTAATGAATTTCTGGTAGCCGCGGTCGAGCAGCCGCGCCACTTCGCCGCGCACCAGCACGCCGGGATGCACTGCGAACGCTGCCGCGCCTTGGTCGCCCTTGCCCGCGATCAACACCGCACCCACGCCGCTCTTGCTCACTAGCATTCCGCCTGAAACACCCGCGTAGGGCGCAACTGCAAAACCCTTCGCGCGCAGAGCGTCCAGCGCTTGTTGATACGTAAGTTGCGTTGTCTTGCGGGCCATAACCGTCTCCACGAGCGAGATCTTTACCGGCGGCAATTTGCATTGCCCTTGCCTTCAATCTCGCACACTGCGCTTGTCTGCTGCAATGCGATGTCCGCGGCGTGCAGACAATTGTCTTTACTCCTTTGCTGCCGCGGCATAGACTTGCGCGCAGCCCTAGAGCACACGCGTAAATACTCCTCTTCCGCTCCCCCATCGCGGGCGCCCTCTGAGCACGTCACGGAGGTTCTTCCATGAAAATCAATCCAGTCCTGTTAGGGCTGACTCTCGCGGTTGCATGCAGCACCATGGCCGCAGCGCAAGACGCATCGACAACAGATGTTCCTAAGGTTCTGCAAATCACACGAGAATATACAAAGCCTTACAAGAACGGAGCGGCGCATGACAAGACCGAGAGTGCGTTTGTCACCGCCATGAGCAAAGCCAAGTTTCCCGCTTACTACGTTGGAATGAATTCGATCTCCGGGAAAGCCCGCTCCCTGTACCTGACCCGCTACGCATCTTTCGCGGAATGGGAAAAGGACAACAAACTCACCGCTGGCAACTCTGAACTGGCCACTTCCATTGAGAACGCCAGCCTTGCAGATGGCGAGCTGCTCGAGGAGGTTGACTCGACGGTTTTCACCTATGATGCCGATCTCAGCTTTCACTCGCACTCCGATTTAGCCAATCACCGCGTCTACCAGATCTATTCCTTCCATGTTCGGCCCGGTCACCGGAAGGAGTGGATGGAAGTCGTGAAGATGGTCAAGGACGCGCACGAAAAGGCCGGCGACAAAGCGCATTGGGGCATGTATGAACTAGCCTTCGGCGGACCAGACGGTACGTACGTTGCCCTTTCGGGCGATCCTTCCATGTCGATGCTGGATGACATGTTCGCTGGAGAGAAAAAGTTCGTCGAGTCCATGGGAGGCGACGCCGGTATGGCCAAGCTCGATGAGCTTATGGGCGAAGCTGTCGATGCTTCGCATGCCGAGTTGTTCACCGTCAACCCGAAGCAGAGCTATGTCCCGCAGGACTGGATTCAGAAGGCTCCTGACTTTTGGCAACAGAAAACAGGAGATTCCCAATAGCCGGAGTTGACGGCAAAAACAGCGCAACCTGCAGGAAACCAGCGGCTTCGGGTCTACCGGAGCCGCTTTCCTTTGTTGCCCATCCTGGGTGCAAGCACTCCGCCTTTGTTAACCTAGAAATAGCGCGACATCGCGCGCCGGCTCCCTGCACACTCTGCATTTCCCGGCCAAATCGACAGAACTGAGATACCCATGCCCACAGCCATTGAACCCGAGCAGTTGCCCGAACTCACTACCGACGATCTTTCGCGCTACTCGCGCCACCTCATCCTTCCCGAAGTTGGCATGGAAGGACAGCAGCGCCTGAAGGCCGCAAGGGTTCTTTGCGTGGGGACTGGCGGCCTGGGCTCGCCGCTTGCGCTTTATCTGGCCGCCGCCGGCATCGGAACTCTGGGACTGGTCGATTTCGACGTCGTGGATGCCAGCAACCTGCAACGCCAGATCATTCACTCGACGAAAGACATTGGCCGCAAGAAGCTTGACTCCGCTGCCGAGAAGCTCACTGCGCTCAACCCTGCGCTCAATGTCGTCAAGCACGACACGATGCTTTCCAGCGCCAACGCGCTCGAGATTCTCAAGGACTACGACATCGTCGCCGACGGGACGGATAACTTCCCCACGCGCTATCTCGTCAACGACGCCTGCGTCCTGCTCGGCAAACCCAACGCCTATGGCAGCATCTTTCGCTTCGAAGGCCAGGCGAGCGTTTTTGCCACCGAAGATGGCCCTTGCTATCGATGCCTCTATCCGGAACCACCACCGCCGGGCCTGGTCCCAAGCTGCGCCGAAGGGGGTGTGCTTGGCATTCTTCCGGGATTGGTGGGCGTTATCCAGGCTACCGAAGTCATCAAGCTTATCCTCGGCAAAGGCAGTCCTTTGATTGGCCGGCTCTTGCTGGTCGATGCGCTCGGCATGCGCTTCCGCGAACTTAAGCTCCGCAAGAACCCCGAGTGCCCGGTTTGCGGCACCCATCCCACCGTAACCCGGTTGATCGATTACGAACAGTTCTGCGGCATCTTGCCGGAGACACAACAGGACAAGGCCATGAAGAACGGAATTCCGCAGATCACCGTGAAGGAATACAAACAGCGCCGCGATGCAGGCGACGACATCTTTCTGCTCGACGTGCGTGAGCCCTACGAGGTGCAGATCGCCCAGATCGGTGGAACTGTGATTCCGCAGAATGACGTTCCGAACCGGCTTGCTGAGATTCCTCGCGATCGCGAAATCGTGGTGCACTGCCGTTCCGGCGCGCGCTCGCAGCGCATCGCGGAGCTCCTCAAGCAGTCCGGCTATGCCAATGTGTCGAATCTTGCTGGCGGCATTCTTGCCTGGGCTGACGAGATCGATCCCGCGATGCAGAAATACTGAGGGCGCCGCACTGGGCTCAGAGCTTTGCTCCTGCTTTGACCGGCGACAACACGCCTTCGCGTCACATGCCTGGTGTTTCGCAGACCTGTTTGGAGACACCACTATCCCGCCGCGACCGGTGCTTCCCTGACTCTCATTGCCCTGCCCCCAAGACGAGCGCCCAGGTCGATCATGGGCTTTTCCAGAAAATGGTAAGCGGGAACCACGATGGCTGCCATAAGAAGAATGAGCCCCGCAATCCGAATTGCCAGGTCATATCTCTGCAGAGCCACAAATCCGAAGGCAATACAGAAGGGGTGGACCAGGTAGATCGCATAAGAGTACTTGGCCAAATGATGGCTGCAGGCGACCAACCATCCTGCGCGGATAGAGCGGAAGAAGGGCAGCGCCATGCCCAGAACGAGCGTAAGCCACCAACCGCTCTGCATGGTCGGGCGAAACATGTAACAACTCACCAGAGCAAAGAGAAAAATTGGAAGAAGGAATGCCGGAAGCCGAGATTGCACTCTGGAGAAAAGTGTGTACGCGATGACTCCGGAGAGGAAGTAGGGAATACAGACCGCGAAGGCAACGGTTTCACCGCGAAATAAATAGCTATCTGCAGCCACAACTACGGCCCACAGGACCAGAAAGCGCGCGAGCGCAAATCTGCCTTCCGTAAAAGGCCCAAAAAACGGCAACAGAAGGTACATATTCAGTTCCAGTGGCAGCGTCCACATCACGATTAGGATCGTGGGTACCAGAAAGATGTTTTGTAGCAGGAGAAGGTTGACGATGAAGGTCCAGGCGTCAGGCGCCCAGTAGTAGGTGTCCCCATTGCCGTTGTGCAAGGTTGGCAGATGAAAGCTTACTGTGATCAGGATTGCTGCAATCGCCAGCGGATAAATGCGAAAAATCCGGCGAATATAGAAGTTCACAACATGGGGATTGCGCTCGAGGGACCACATGAGCACGAGTGCGGTGTGAACAAAAAACATGAAGACGCCAACGATGCCGAGGCGGTCAACATCCCAGGCGCCAATTCTGTGAATATGCATTGTGAGTAACGTGTGCTGCACCACCACAATGGTTACGGCTATGCTGCGCAGCAGATCGAGATTGGGCATAGCCTTCATTTCGCCAATATACAAGCGGTAGGAAATCGTGCGACATCGTTTGCATGGCGAGTTAGGTTCCCTTGGTCACGACCGCCAACCTGGCGTAGTCGCTTCCAGGGTGGAAGCTCGCTGGTTTTGACCGCTGCGGCGACATGCCTCTCAGAGTTCGACAAGCACACCCCAGTTGGATTTATCTCTGGAGAGCGGTAGATTTTCGAAGGAACACAGTTTGTAATGGAACAAATGACCTCTTCCTTCACTTCACAACAATTTGCACCACTGCAGGGTCGCCACATTCGGCTTGAGCCACTCACTCTGGCGCATGCAGACGGCCTGGTCGCGGCTTCTTCCGGCGATCCGGAGCTCTACCGTTGGAGCGCTGTTCCCCGCGGCAAAGACGCTGTTGTCCGCTACATTGATACGGCGCTCGCCTGGCGGGCTGCTGGCACTGGACTTGCCTTTGCGACCTTACGGCAGTCCGACGGGGTCGTGATTGGATCAACGCGCTTCTTCGACATCGAGCACTGGACCTGGCCGGCAGGTCATGAGCGACAGGGCCGCACGCAGCCCGACGTTCTCGAGATTGGCTACACATGGCTTGGACACGATTCGATTCGTACGGGCGCGAACACAGAAGCCAAGGCCCTCATGCTTACTCACGCTTTCGAGGTCTGGGGAGTCTTGCGAGTGTGCCTGCACACCGACGTCCGCAATCTGCGCTCACAGGCCGCAATGGAGCGTATCGGCGCGAAGCGTGACGGTACTCTGCGCTCCCATCGCGTGGCGACAGACATCACCCCCCGCGACTCGGCACGCTATTCGATCGTTGCCTCTGAGTGGCCCGAAGTGAAACGGCATCTGGCCGCGTTGCTCGATCGAAAAGCGTAACGCCCAGGGTCCCCGTCGACAGATCTTCGCCGATGGGGCAGACGCCGCGGCACCCTTCGATTGCCTCCGCGCGTAGCATGAATGGAGTGCCATTTCTGGAGGTCGTTCTGTGGCCAAAAAGTTCCAGCGCATCGAACCCGCACATCGAGCATTCATCGAGCGTCAGAAGATTTTCTTTAATGCATCGGCAGCGGCCGACGGCCATGTCAATGTTTCTCCTCGGGGTGCCGCGCTGCTGCGCGTCCTTGACGACCATACAGTCGTCTATCTTGACCTGACCGGCAGCGGCAACGAAACAGCTGCACATGTTCGCTTGACCGGTCGCCTTACTCTCATGTTTTGTGCATTCGAAGGCGCTCCGATGATCCTGCGACTTTATGGCGCGGGACGCATTCTTCGTCGTGATGGCGCTGAATATGCCGATCTGCTGGTCGAGAAGTTTTCCAGCATTGAACCGCCCGGCGCGCGCCAGATGGTTGAACTCCGCGTCGAACTCGTGCAGACCTCTTGCGGTTACAACGTGCCGCTTTTCGACTATGTCGCCGATCGGGATACACTCACACGTTGGGCCGAGTCGAAGGGGACGGAAGGACTTGAAACCTACCGCCGCAATAACAACGCGCGCAGCATCGACAATCTTCCCACCGGGATGTCCGAAGAAAGCATCCTCGGCTGAGGAGTCTATCGGGCAACTTCCACAGGCCCGGGCTTGACCGGTTCCGCAGGCTTCCCATTCTCGTCCATCTTGCCGAAAATCATCTTTCCGCTGGCGGTTTGCAAAACGCTCGTCACGGAAATATCGACGGGTTTGCCGATCATCTTTCGGGCATGGTCGACCACCACCATCGTGCCGTCATCCAGATACCCAACTCCCTGGTTGTACTCTTTGCCTTCCTTCAGGATCAGGATGTTCATGCGTTCCCCGGGGAGTACGACAGGTTTCAAAGCATTTGCGAGATCGTTGATATTGAGTACTTCCACGTGATGCAGATGCGCCACCTTGTTCAGGTTGAAGTCATTGGTGACTACCTTGGCTTCCCACTTCTTTGCCAATTCCAGCAACTTTAGGTCAACCTCCCGAATGGAAGGGAAGTCATCGGTCACAATTTGTACCTGAATGTTTGCGTTGGATTGCATCCGCTGCAGCATGTCCAAGCCACGACGTCCCCGTTGTCGTTTCGAGGCGTCGGTCGAGTCGGCAACCACCTGCAATTCGCGCAATACGAACTCCGGTACGACCATCACGCCGTCGATGAAGCCGGCTTCCGCAATGTCCGCAATACGCCCGTCGATGATCACGCTGGTGTCGAGAACCTTGGCGCTGCGTCGCGAAGGCTTCTCCCCGCTAAACAGGGTGCCAAGCGCTGCTGGATTCAACAGGTCGCCCTTGTTTGCCCCGACGAGCAGTCCGACATAGGTCATCAAAAGGAGTACGAAAATCTGAAGCACGGCCGACGAGCGTGGCTCCAGCGGCGCTGAGCGCAGAACCAGGCAGAACAGCGCTGCGCCAAAGATCCCGAGCACGGAACCCACCACAGCCCCAATCAGCCGACGTAGCGTCAGTGCGCGCACACGAAGTTCGAAGACAATCACCGCGCAAGCTGCTGCAGCACCCGCTGCAGCGCCGACGGGACCACTCAGTCCAAATGGGTGAAGAAAATAACAGACCCCCGACAACAAGGCCACAAAAAGAAGACGAACAAGAACGAGATCCATAAGAACCCTGCTTCCGCTGGAAAGAGAAGAGGATGTACCAGCTGGGCTAGTTCGGGAGTATGCCCGCCTGCCCGCAGAGTCGTCAAGTGGAGGTCGTCAGGACTTTCATTGAAATGATATTTGCCATGAGTACGGCCCGGTGGGCGCATCGGAGAGCTCTATTCCAGCCCTCCCACACAATACTTCCAGGCTTCTTGAATGGCTTTAGGAGGCGACCGCAAGCTCCGAGTTTGAAGGGAGCCGCTGCATGCCCTTCCTGGGGCCGCGCTTTCGCGCGCTCATCACCTTGATGCGTTCCAGAAGCTCCTGCGGGGAACACGCCTTTTTCGCTACCAGCACGTCCGCAGCGTGCATCTGCCCATCCATTTTCTGAGGGTCCCCCAGCAAAAGCATGGGTACATGCGCCGCCAGCATTTTCAACTTCCTTACAAGCTGGTTTCCATCCATCTGTGCCGATGCGCCGTCGGCGAGCACCAGGTCGACTTGATGATCTCCGAAGAGGGCAATGGCATCGTCGCCGTTCGTCGCCGAAAGTACCTTGTAGCCGTTCGTCGTCAACATGAACTTCATGACCGAAAGATCCTGCTCATTCGGATCTACGCAAAGAATGACCTTCTTGGGTCTCATAGCGCTTTAACCGCTCCTCTATTCTGAAAAGTGTTGCCGTCCGTAGGCGCACACCATCCCATTCCCACACCAGCGGCGGGATCGATGAACGGAATAAGCCATGGATGGCAGGCCGGGATTTCGCACAAGGCAGACGCGACTCGGCACTCAGTCCGCCAAACAAACTGAATTTGTTTGCGCTTGGACTTGTTGGTTGCCTTTGGGGGCAAAGCCGGCGAACTTCACCGGTTGAAATGTCTCAATGCTTGGCAAGAGTACGAGTTGCGGAATCCCCTGTGAAGAGAGAAAGACAGGCGAAAGCGCAATTGAAAACTCTCGTGAAACAAGTGGAAAACTCGCAGACGCAACACATGACGGAACTTGTCTTGATGAAAGTCTGTTGAAAGCGTGTGTATCAAGGCAGGAAAAGGTGTCCTGTTGCAACAGGAACAGTGCTCCCGGCGACGCGCACATCGATAACCTTCGCACCATCGCGCGTCGCACTCAGAAACAAATCGCTTGGGCGACCCATCTCCACGCCTTGCTGTACATGAATTCTTCTGCCCGACGGCACAACACCTCGCGCCACAAGATAACTGATCGCACAGCCCGCTGCGGACCCGGTCGCTGGATCTTCTCCTCCATTGAATTGCATGCGTGCACGAAAGTACGGCGCGTCCCCTCCCGCTGGAGCCATTACGTAGAACCATCGTCCCCCGCGCTCGCGGAGCCAGCGCGACGCTTCTTCCTGATGCACTCGGAGCCGCGACAGAGCTTCGACGCTGCGCAAAACGACGATGGCAAAAGCATTCCCCGTGGAGACCAGCTGCGGCGTCAGCGCGGAGTCGAGATCATCCGGTTGCAATCCAATGAGACGCGCCACCGCACTGGGGTCAAGCTCTTCGCCAAACACTGGGTCGCGCTGCGTCATCTCGCCAGATAGACCTGGCGAACCTCCCGTGTCGAATCGCACAGGAACCGGCCCGACGTTGAGGTCCAGAGTAACTGTGTCACCCTGGAGCGTTTCGGGTGCATGGAGCTTGAGAATGCTGGCCGTGCCCAGCGTCGGGTGTCCGGCAAACGGGAGTTCTTCCTCCGTGGTAAAAATGCGAACGCGCACACCCGTCGAAGTTTCCTCACCGGCAGGACGTCGCTTAACGTAAGTTGTTTCGCTCAGGTTGAACTCCCGGGCAATCGCAAGCATTTGCTCATGCGAAAGACCGATTGTGTCAAAGACGACCGCGAGGGGGTTTCCCGCGAGTGGGACCTTTGTAAAGACATCCACAACAAAATACGCAAGTGTGGGCACTGCGATCCAGACCTCCATCTAGGTTTCAGTCTACGATCGGGGCCGGTCAAAAACTGGATTTGCCGGGCCGGGCCTGAACGGTTCCCGGAAATCTCCGGGATGCGGAAGGATCGAGCGCACTTCCGCCGCCCGAATCAAAGGCAATCTCCGGAGAAACTAAGAAAAGCTTCGGGTGATCTAACACAAAAGTAGCAACCCTGAGGACTGACCAAGGTGGGCAGCCATTGGTAGCCTTACTGAGATCAACCACAAGCGCGCACAGGTTGTGCGCTGATGTATGCACCGGTGGCGAAGTGGCTAAAGCACAGGTCCTGCACGACCTGGACTCGCGGGTTCGATTCCCGGCCCGGTGCAACCTTTTCGCAATCCGGCATAGGTGCCGATTGCCTTCCTGGCAGAGCCCA
Source organism: Occallatibacter sp. (assembly GCA_035487015.1). GTDB lineage: Bacteria > Acidobacteriota > Terriglobia > Terriglobales > Acidobacteriaceae > Telmatobacter. The sequence continues at coordinate 151,707 of DATHMP010000084.1, forward strand.
TGCGCAGCACGCAACGATCCGATCGCCTAGAGCGCGATCAAGTGGCGAGGCGTGCGAGCCCGAGACCGATCCAGGAAGAGACGCATGCGCAATGCTTCACTTCGCTCCGCGGCTACAAGCCGCAACTGCCTGCGAATATGATCAGCATGACTGAGAAGTCGGATCTGTGACTCGTCGCTGTCAGCTTCTCGTTCAAGCCGGGCAATTCGAACTTCAATACTCTTGCGAAACCTTGGGCTAATCTCGAAACACTTCTCGCCAAAGCAGCAATCGGACATTCAAATCCTCGCGGCGGAGCCCTGATCCATCGCACAAGAAACCTGCAGATCGAGCTCAAGGAATTTCGGACACAGCCGATACTAACGATAAGTCCCACATGGCGCCAGAGTACGAGCGCGCGGACACGGGTAATGGAGTGTGCCAAATCGCGACAGGACCGGCGCTCTGCGACGGCCCTGCCAGGTTCACGATGGTTTGCTCAAAGAGCGCTGTGACACAGTTGCTCAGTTGCTGGCGCTGGACCCGGTCGATGCCACAGCTACAACTACCTGCGTGCCTCCGTCGAGACGAATGTCCTGCTTTGCACCGAGAAGAATTCCTGAAGCTTGACCCATGCGTGGATCCTGTTGGCCAGGCTCATTGCTGGCCAGCATGACACCGGGAATCGAGGTTGTCCGAATCGCAATATCTCCGGTTCTTGCAACCACGGTGCCCGGTGCCGGTCCGCCTGTCGATTGCATCGTGGATGGTTCGCCCGGAGCAGGTTGGGTCGGAGCCGGCTGCACTGCGCCACTCGAAGCGTTTGCACCACTGCCGCTACTCATCGCGCCCCGCTGGGAAGAACTCGCAACTGCGGGCCCTGATGGAGAAGGCGCCATGGCGTCCCCTGGGTCGGCCGTCGCTGAGCCGCCCGCCGGCGAAAGCGACTTGATTTCGGAGTGGATTGGAACGCTGGAACCGCCCTTGAGTTCGGCGCTGTCAAATTGAAGCGCAACTTGCGAATTCTCGTGGGCATCGCCACTCGATTTCACGGCAGTGATGCGGCCCACCAGCTTTGAACCTTTGGGAATTTCCAAACCATTGGTGGTTTTCACCGCGGAACGTGTCTTCACGACGACGCTATCGCCGGTTTTCGCCGTTTTCGAATCCAGTTTGCTCACGAGTTCGCAGGACACGGGCTGCATGTCCGCTTGAGAGGCGGCTGCAGCCGTGCTGCTTGCCTCCGGGGGTGCTGCCGCCGTTGGATTGGTGGGCTCCTGTTTGCCGGGAGCGGTGGCGGCCGGGTCTGTTGGCGCTTGATTTCCCGGCGTCGATTGGGATCTTGCAATCAGTGGGTTGCTCGTCAGCAGGCACGCTGCAATAGCGAGCACGTGTGCAGATTTCATAGGATACCTCCACGTTTCATCCGACGCGCCCGTCCGTCAGCGCTAGGCACGCGCCATGTGGCCGCCTGCTCGCAAGTTGTTTGCCAAAGAGTTCCAACAGAATCGTGGGAACCCGAAGAGGTTGATTCGATATGAATTGATCTCTTTCGGGGACACAGTTCTCAGTTCGTAGCGTGCGCGGACAGCGCAATCTCTTCCAGCAGTGTGTAAGTTTTCACAAGCAGAAATTCCGCAGCGCCGCGACGGCATCTCGATCTATGGCAAGAATTTGCCATAGCTTTCATCCACCAAGAGCGAAGTTCTTCCCCCCTGGAGTGGTGGCTTGGCCCAACACACCCTGGCGGCAATCAATTGCTGGGCGTTGGCGCGAAGTAGCCTTTGCGAACCTGCACCTTCACGCCCTCGCCGCAGTTGACGGCGATTCGCCGGAACGAGCCGTCCAACTTGGCGTTCGTTGGGGTATAGCTGGCGACATACTGCGTGCGCAGTTCGTCTTCAATTTGCTGGAATGCTGCGTCAAGTTTCTTGCCGTTGGCGCCCACGTTGATCAGTCGCCCTCCAGTTTCATCCGAAATTTTCTTGGCAGCGGAATATCCGGAGTAGCCCATACCGAAGTTTCCGTAGAATCCGGTATCTGCGATCAGAATGACATAAACGATGACGTTTGACTTTTGTGCCGCAGAAATAGCTTCTTCGATCTTTGTGGAACTGCCTTGGTCGTCACCGTCTGTCAGGATGATCATTGCCTTGCGACCTGTCTCCTGGCCCATTTTCTGGTTCGACGCCTCAAATATCGCGTCGTACAGCAATGTCCCTTTGGGCGTGCCGTGCACAGGCACGGGACCGCCTCCAATGCCGGGCACACCTGCCGCGCCGTTGCCGCCTGCCGTATTGATCTCAGCCTTGTCCATTGCGTGAGTCAGCAGGTGGACGTCGTTCGTGTAGTCCTGCAAGAGGTCCACGTTCACATCAAATGAAAGCAGGAAAGCCTCGTCCTTTTTGCGCAGCACGCGCTGCAGAAACTGGCTTCCGGCCTGCTGTTCCAGGGGCAAAACATATTGCTGGCTCCCCGAGGTGTCGAGAAGGATGCCGAGTGTCAACGGCTGGTCGGTTTCCGCAACAAAGTTCTTCAGCGTCTGAGGAGCCTTATCCTCTTCCACCGAACAATCATTTTTTGTCAGGTGGGGGACGAGGTTGCCGTTCTTGTCCTTTGCCGTAAAGAACAGGTTCACCAGATTGACTTCGATTTTGAAGGTGGCAACCGATTGGTCTTCCGGCGGAGCAGCAGGGGCATTACTGACCGGCGGCGCGTCGGCCGACGGCACAAGCTGAGCCCATCCGGTGGCGGATAGGACCGGCAGAGTCAAAATCAGTATGCCCAACAGCGATCGAAGCCGCATCTTAATGAAGTAGACGGGAAAAGCTCTCTGAAGAGAGCATACTTGACCCGTTTGAGCTTCGGGTTAGCGACCTGTGACCAGTCGGCGCGTCTGATACTCTGACGGTTGCAGCAACTTAGCTGCTTTCGCACCGGCAAACTGGGTTTTAGTCGAAATTGGGCACGCCGGAGCTGGTTTTTTCGGAGGAAGATCGCGGTGATGCTCGCTTCAAAGGCAACGGTGCTGGTTTCGGTTTTCGGCCTGACATTCGGGATGATGGGGTTCGCTCAGCAACAGCCACCATCTTCGGTTCCGGATGCTCCCGTGCCCCAGAATGCCGCACCCTTGACGGATGTCAGCGGGCCGATTACGCCGGGCATTGGCAGCGGGACAGAGTCGTCCACGTCGGGCGCAACAACCGACACACCGCCAGGTTCGATGCCGTCAACTGCGCCGCCCGCGAACCAGGTAAAAGACCAGATCCAGTCGACTCCGCCCGATACCCTGACTCCCGAAGAACTGGGCACGGTGATACGAACTTACACGACCTACGTCGAAGTCCCTGTTACTGTGAAGGACTCCAAGGGCGCACTGGTTCCGGGACTTACCTGGCGCGACTTCAGGGTCTTTGAGAACGGGGTTTACCAGCCACTGAAGGTGTTCACGGTAGATCCGATGCCGCTTTCCATCGCATTTGTGATCGACCAGAGCGTGACCACTGATGTGATGCAACGCGTGAACGATTCGCTGGGATCGGTTCAGGACGCACTCACGCCCTATGACGAACTCTCTGTCTTCAGTTACAGCCACGGATCCCACGAGTGGACGGGCTTTACAGGCGCTAAGAGTGCCCGTGTTCCAGCCGTGTTTTCGATTGCCAAGTCAAGCGGTACTGAAGAGATTGTCCCGGTCGGCGGTGGCCCATTTTCTAACTGCAACGTGACGTATAACGGCACTTGCGCCGATCCGAATTTGCAGGAAGGACGCTCAGCAGGCAGCGGATCCTTTATCACAATTCCCAAGGAAATCCACACTCTCAATGATGCCATTCTCGCCGCTGCCAAGGAGCTTTCAACCCGCCCCAAGGGCCGCCGGCGCATCATTTACGTGATCTCCGATGGCAAGGAAGCCGGCAGCAAGGCGACCTATCGAGATGTCCTTCGCTATTTGCAGACCAACAACATTGCAGTATGGGGGACCCTCGTGGGGGATTCAGCGCGATGGGGAGAAGGCTATCTCAGCCGCTTCCATTTGCCGTTTCAGATGTACGACAACCTCTTGACCAAATATATTTACGCGACCGGCGGCGAGCCTGATTCTGAGCGCAGTCGGAACGGCATTGAAAAGAGCTATGCGAAGATCGCTGAAGAGGCGCGGACTCAATACACTCTTGTCTATGCCACGCATGAGCCACTCCTCGACGGCAAATACCGGAAGATCGATGTGCGCATCGAGCGGCCGGGCCTTGAGGTGAATGCCAAGGCTGGCTACTATCCGTCGGCTGACGATATGCGCTAGAGTGCCGCCCGTACACGTCAGGCAAAAAAGCAAAAGGCCCGCGCAGTGAGCGCGGGCCTTTCCTTTTGCATTCAAAACCCTTTGGGCGCCTTCGCGGACAGGCCTGCGATTGCGGAGGGTCCTATTTCTGGTCGGCGGGAGTGGAGTTTGGCGGCGGCGGCGCGGTGTTTTGCGCGGTTTGGGTGGGTGCCGAGGGCTCGCTTATGCCCTTCAGGCCTTCCTTAAACCCTTTCAGTCCTTCTCCAAGTCCTTTACCCAGCTCCGGCAGTCGCTTGGCGCCGAATAGCAAGAAGGCCACCACGGCCAGCACGATCAGATGCCATGGTTGCAGTAGATCGCCCATCTTTTACTCCTTTGCGTACAGCCCCTTGGGCACGCACGCTGTCAGCCCTATTGTCGCACAAAGCGATAAAGGGCGAGTGATCTGGAATACTTCTGTTCAGGGTACGAGAATCTGGGGGTGCTGGATGTCGCTTTACGCCAAATCCTGCCCTAATTGACCTTTGCAGGATCACCGAGGCGCTCGGTAACAATCGAAAAAAAGCTCCGCAGGTCTTCTTCTTCACCCATGGTCAACCGGCGGTAAACCTTGATTAAGGGGAATAGACGCGATCCGCGAACTTCTACTGCTGGAACTGCAACGGCACCGCCGGGATACGGCGTCATCTCCCAGCTGCCGGTGTACCGAAGCCGCAGAACTTCGCCCAGATAGCTGCCCCAGAGCCGAACCTCGAAATCGAGATCGAGCTCCGGGCTTTCACCCACGAGCGAAATGATCTCATCGAGCCCCTCGATCGACTCTGAACTGAAATCGAGTTTCTGGTTGAAAGCTTCATTGCCCAGTTCGGCCGCAGCCCGGGCATATCCTGCCATCATCGCGCTCAGGTCAGGGAAGGTTTGTGACTCCAGCCGACTACGAAGGGTGCCCATTTGGAGATTAGGTTACTCCCATTCGGCCTTCCTTTGAAACCCAAACCGGGAAGCCAGGGTTTACTTATGGCACACTAGAGGTCAGTGGTTGGAGGCTTTCCCCGCGTCATGAAAATGCGTTACAGGGCTTCGATTGCGGCGGCCATCTTGTTCGCCGCGTGTTCCTTATATTCCGCTGGCCGCGAAATTTATCCTGATCCTTCGCAGGCCCAGTCGGACCTGGCCGCTGCTTTCAAAGCGGCTGCCGGATCTCACAAACGCGTTCTCATCGACTTTGGCGGAAACTGGTGCGGCGACTGCCAGGTGCTCGATATTTATTTCCACAATGATGCCAACCTACCCATCCTCGAAGCCAACTATGTGCTCGTGCACGTGAATATCGGGCACGCGGACGAGAACCTCGACATTGCGAAAAAGTACCAAGTGCCGCTTGAGAAGGGCGTACCGGCGCTTGCAATTCTAACGGACAAAGGCAAGCTGCTTTACAGCCAGCAGAATGGCCAGTTCGAAAAGATGCGCCACATGGAGTCATCCGCTGTCACCCAGTTTCTGGTGGCATGGAAGCCGGTCAAACCAGGTTGCTCCGCGGTCATGGTAACTTGCTGAGATGCTTCGAAATTGCAGTGCATCGCATTTGAAGAGCTGACCAAAGGAAGTTCACAGTTTGCACTTTGATCTGGAAAGCGGAAACAAGCGCGACGCCTACCGGCTTCTGATTGGACTCGTAGCGCCCCGGCCCATCGCTCTGATTACGAGCCTGGATGAAGCGGGACGGCTCAATGCCGCGCCATTCAGCGCATACAACTATCTCTGCACGGATCCGCCGATTCTTGCGGTTGGTGTCACCAATCGCCCCGACGACATCTTCATACCTAAGGACACGGCACGCAACATTCGCCGCACCGGCGAATTTGTGGTGAACGTCGTCACTGAGGATATTGCCGAACAGATGAATGTGTGCGCAATCGACTTTCCGCAGGGCACGAACGAGTTGGAGATTGCGGGGTTCACCACAACTCCATCAATGAAAATCCGCCCGCCACGGATCGCGCAGGCGCATGCCGCCCTCGAATGCCGCGAACACACAACGTTGGAGATTGGCCGCTCACGAATCATTCTAGGACGCGTGGTGGCAGCCTTTGTCGAAGATATCTATGTCGATCCTGCCGGGCCATACATCAAGGCAGAGGAACTGCACTCTATCGGCCGCATGAATGGTCTGGGAAAATACGTGCGGACGCGCGATGCGTTCCTGACCATACCTCGGCGTACTTATGAACAGTGGAAGAAGGGCGAAACGGGAAGGGAATAGTGCCTAGCTGAGCGGCGCTAGATGCTTGGTGTTGGAATAGGTGTACTGAATGCGGTGAATTACCGTGATGGTCGAGAGCACGGCCAGTACCCACAACACTGGCGCCATCACGCCCCAACGATTAAAAAGTGCGCCCAAAATCACCAGGACAATGCGCTCCGGCCGCTCCATGAATCCGACTTTGCACTGGCCGATAAGCGCTTCGGCCCTCGCGCGCGTGTAGCTCACCATCAGCGAAGTCACCATTACAAACGCCACCAACACCACGTAGCGGAAGCGATTGATGCGCCCGTAATAGACCAGCAGACCAAAGAACAAGACGACATCCGAATAGCGGTCAATGACTGAATCGAAAAATGCTCCAAAAACGGTGACTTGGTTGTTGCGCCTTGCCACCCTGCCGTCGACCATGTCAAAGATGCCCGCGCCGATGATGACCAATCCCGCGTAAAGAAACATCCGGTCGGCGTTGGCAGCGTTGGCGTGGCCAAACAAGAAGGCTGCGGCGATGTTGATGACGAGTCCAACAAAGGTAAGGACATTGGGAGAGATGCGGGTGAGAGCCAGACCGTGCACAATGCGGTCGAGAAGCCAGCCGCACGCGCGGCCGAAAGCGCTGGTCCAGGTCATTCCTAATCTTCCTAACTACTGCTTGGTGCCGTTTTCTGAGTCTTCCTCTTCTTCGGCAGCCTCATCGTGGATCGTCGTCAATTTCAAAATCTCGAGTTCGCGCTTGCCGTTGGGCGTGACAATGACGGCCGTGTCTCCCACCTGTTTCCCCACAATTCCACGGCCAATTGGCGATGTCGTGGAGATGAGCCCCTTGGAGACGTCAGATTCCTCACTCGTCACAAGTCGGTATTCAATTTCTTCTTCCTTGGTGGAGTCGTAGACCACGACTGTGGACCCGAAACCAGCTTTATCTCTTGGAATGTTCGCCAGGTTCACCAGCGAGAGTTCGGCCATTCGCTTCTTCAATTGGCCGAGCCGTGCGTTGACAAATTCCTGCCGCTGCTTCGCCATGTGGTACTCGGCATTCTCCGACAGGTCGCCCAGAGCCACGGCCTTCTTGATCTCCGCAGGCAGCTCGTGCGCCAGTTCATGCTCAAGCACCTGAATCTCCTTGAGCAACTGCTTTTTGATGTGGTCCGGCATTCCGTTTCCGTGGCGGGGAGCTGTCTCGCTCATTCCGCGAGAGATAAAACCTCTGAAATTCCAATTATACGCGGGATTTCCGCTCATCGATCCAGACGGAACTTGGCGCATTTCGGCTGGAGTTCGCGACCCCGGCTCCTTCAATGTGGAGTCGTAGCAGGCCCCCAGGCTCAGATTTTTGCAATTGGCGATGCGGATGGCGCCATCAATGACAAGCTGTCTCAGTCGGTTCGCAGTGCGAATGAATCGCTTACCTTCGGGCTTTTGTCTCCGAATTGCTATCAAGAAAAGACTGCAGAATTAGCGTCGCGGCAACCTGGTCCACGACCTTGTTGTGTTCCTGACGGGCGTGACCGGCTTCGTACAGGATCTGGTGCGCTTCACGGGTGGTCAACCGTTCGTCCCAAAGTTGGATTGGCAGGCCTGTCAATTGGCCAAGTTCCTCCGCAAATGCGGCCGTTTTACCAGACCTCTGACTCGCTTCACCCGAGAGATGCTTGGGGTCGCCGACCACGACACCAGTCACGCAAAACCGGCGTGCGAGCCTGGCAATGGAACGCAGGTCCTCGCGCACATTGCGTCGTCGCTCCAGGGTCAGGACTGGTTGGGCCGTGAGTCCCAGCTCGTCCGAAACGGCCACCCCGATCCGCTTGGATCCGACATCGAGGGCAAGATATCGGTGCCGTTTGGCCTGCTCGGGCATCTAAATCTCCTGGATCTGAGCTTACTGCGCCGGGGTGGGGACTGAACGGGCAGTCGGAACTCATCCCGATAGAATGAAACAAGCAAAGAATCTCCAGCGGGATCTGCCGCGTCTTAAATTCAGGAAGGAATTGAGTTAGCGAATGGTTCGGAGCAGCCGGAAATCGCAAAAAAAGGCAGCTTCCGGCGTCGCGGGAACTCTGCTGGTGCTCCTTCTCGTACTTCTCGGTGTGGCGGGCGGGGCCGCATGGCTGACTCTCACCCCTTATGGGCCGTCGTCGGAGACCTTTGTCGATGTGGTGCCAGGAACGCCTGCTGCACGCATAGGGCGGCAGCTTGAGTCCGCGGGCATATTGCGGAGCCGCTATGCATTCGACTTGGTTAGAAGCTACGAGCGGGGAACGCTGCGGGCAGGGGAATATCGGTTTGACCATCCCGAAAGTGTGCTTGAAGTCTACGATCACATCCGGCATGGCGATGTTTATACGAAGACCATCGTGGTCCCGGAGGGTGCCAACATTTTTGACGTTGCCGCCCGTTTGGAACAGGCCGGTTTCGGCCCTCAACAGACGTTTTTGGACAGCGCAGCGCGAGAGGTCAACCTGATATCCGATCTCGATCCGGCAGCCAAAACCTTGGAAGGCTACTTATTTCCGGATACATACCGCTTTCCGCGTAAGGCAACACCTGAGCAGATTGTGATTGCTATGGTGAAGCAGTTTCGGCAGTCGACTGAAAAAATTGGATTGAAGAACAACGTACACCGCGTGGTGACGCTTGCTTCGCTGGTGGAACGTGAATCCGCGATCGACGCTGAGCGGCCGCTCGTTGCCAGTGTCTTCGAGAATCGTTTGGCGGCCAAGATGCCGCTGATGACAGATCCGTCGGTGATTTATGGGCTTGAGCTGCAACGCCTTTGGCGGGGTTCTATCTATGCTAGCGATCTGAAACGCAATACCCCCTACAATACATATCTCCATGCGGGGCTGCCTCCGGGGCCCGTTGCGAACCCCGGCGCTCGATCATTGCGCGCAGCAATGGAACCCGCGAAGTCCAACTACCTTTATTTCGTCGCCGCGGGCGATAACCCGCAGGGGCATTCCATTTTTTCAAGCACACTCGAGGAGCACACTCGCAACGTTGCCGCTTATCGACAGGCGATGAAAAAGGCAGGTGGCCGGTGATGCTGATGCTTCGTTGGTCAAATGTCTTCGGATTGTTCCCTGTGATGCTGCTTGCCGGATGCTCCATCCTTCCTACAACGCGGAAACTACCGGTGCCGCGTGCTCCTCAGGTTACGCAGACCGCCCCGCCGGAAGCGCTCGTTGCTCAGATCAATCAGCGCTGGGAAGCCATGGATGCGCTCACTGCGACTGTCGAGATCCAGGCCACCGAATTGAAAACAAAAGAGGGCGTGGCAAAGGATTTTCCTTCCTGTCGTGCTTACATCGTGATGCGGAAGCCCGATATGCTGCGTGTGATGGGCACCTACTTCGGCGTCAAGATATTTGATATGGCCAGCGACGGCTCGCACTTCAAGCTCTTCATTCCATCGAAGAGCAAAGCGATTGAAGGCTCCAATACTTCAGAGAAGAAGTCGGATAATCCTCTTGAGAATCTTCGCCCCGACTTCTTTTTCGATGCCATGATGGTGCACGGTCTGCCGCCGGATGACTTTTTCTCGGTCACTGCTGATACAGAAACAATCGAAGACGCAGCAAAGAAACATCTAGATATCACGCCTGAATATGTGCTGAGCATCACGCGCCATAACGCCGGCAGCCACAGCGATACCCCGATCCGTGTGATCACGTTCCATCGCGAAGATCTGCTGCCTTATCAGCAGGACCTCTATGACAAAGACGGCAATTTGGAGACAGAGGTCTTTTACACGCGCTACACAGACTTTGGGGGAAGCAAATACCCGTCCACCGTGACCATCAAGCGGCCACTCGAGGGGATCCAGCTTGTGCTATCTGTGATCAGAGTTGTCGAGAATCCTACACCGAGCCTCACGGACAGCCAGTTCGACGTTGCTATTCCCAAGGATGCGCAGATCCAGGAATTGCCGTAGAGAATCTCGGCGGGTTGAGAAAGTCCGTCAAGAAGCGCGGCCCGTCTTGTCGAGTTCCCTATAAAAGCCCAGATCCTCTCCACGCAAAGCCTTCGTGATGTAAACAATCTGGCCGTAGTGCAAACCGAAGTGCTCCACGACCTGGTAGACAGCTTCGAGTCCCGTCACCGTATCTCCCTGGATTTCGTAAGTGGCACTTAGTTCCACGGGCGTCAACCGATTCAACACAGCTCCAGCTGCTTCCATCGTCTGGCCCAGTCGCTGCAGCAGTGCAGATCCTGCGATCCGCCTTCTCTCCTGGAACTCTGCTGGCCGATTCCGTGCGTCCTCTTCCTTGTCGAAGGAGGCAACCAGCCACTGTCCCACGTTGCCATTCAAGTGCAGCACGAGGTTACCTACGCTGTTGGAGGCAGAGTTGGCTCGCCACCAAATTTGGTCCTCCGTTAACAACTCAACGGAGCTCTTCAGACGCGGCCAATACTGGCTAAGCAGTTTGTCCTTAGAGAACTTAAGAAAGTGTTCGGCCAGGTGAGCTTCGGGGGCTGTCATGCGCGGCGTTCCTTTCACTTCATTGTAGGAGACGCCGCGCGATGCTCGACTAAGGAAAGACGAGAAGAGAATGCCCGCATTGGGTCCCGGTATGCAACCCTTGACGGCGCGGGTCTTCCGGCGCAGAGACAGCCGCCCTTTTGGGAGGCAGCGGATATTCCAGCGCCAGGTCAAGCCCGGCCAGGTTTGCCATCGCAAAGATCGCGGCACGCTCATGTTGCAGGGTTGGAATATATGGAATTTCGTCCTCGAAAATCATCGTGCCATCGCCACTCCAGGGCTCAGGCAGCAGGCCTTGCGCCCTGGCCGGCGCACCGTGCAACCCTACCGCGGTGACGCCGGTGAAACTCAGAGTCTGCATCGAAGAAATCTTGCCCTTCGGCGCGTCCTTGCCGCTAAAGCAATTGACCGTGTTTCCTCGTTTGTCCGTGGTCTGAGGATCGATCGTATCGGACGAAAGCCACTTGTCCGGTCCCGCTGAAATGGAAAGCATCAGGTCCCAGTTCGATCCAATGGGGCGTGCAATTTCCACACAATGATTGATCGACCGATCGATGCCGCTCAGCGGCATCCCTGCCGCCGGCCGCGATCCGCGCTCAATAGAGATTGCATAGCCGTGCGGATCAAGCTGGTAAAACGCGTTGGTCGCGGGCCACGGGTTCGGATTCAGCTGATTCGTGAAATAGACGCCGAGAGGATGACCGCACCCCGGAGAATAGATATCGACGCGGACAATCCTCCGCTCACTGTCAACCCAAGGAACCAGCACCCAGGTGCCGTCAATTACTACATCCAATTGCGAAGCCACTGAAGCAGTGTTACCGGTTGGTCCCATGCAAAACCTCTCTCAAATCGGTTGAACCTTCTCCAGAGGCGTAATATGCCGCCCAGTAGTAAGGGTGTCTGTAGCGTGCATCGCGGATGAGGGATCGCCGCGCTGCGGTGAGCGCCCGAGGAACAGACAGACCATTCGCCAGGCCCTGATAGAACTCATCCATCATTGGAACCGCCGAGGCGGAATCGATCTGCCACCGCGTGGCAACCACTTCGGGGACACCAAGCGATGTCAGCGTATCTACTATATCGCCCATTCCGTGATCCCAACCGGCTTCTTGCTTACCTGACGAGCAGGCGTCAAAAACTACCAGCTTTGCCGCCCGCGGCGGCTCGCTTTCAAGAACCGCTCGATCGATGAACGGACGATCGCCCGCTTTGTCCGATGCCGCAAGCAAAAGGCGCGTCTCCCCCTCAAACTCCGCGGAATGTCCGGCGAAGTGCAGGATTGTCGCCGAAGATAGCAGCGGGACGACATGCGCTTCGGTTGCCTGGCGAGCGAGAAAGACATCTGCGTCTGGAGAAAAATGAGCCACAGTGCGTGCTTCGCGCAGCACTTCAGGAAGAATCGTAGGCTGGCCTGCTCCTTCCGATGCGCCTACAACCAGAAGGTGCCCAGGCTTGCCTGACTCAGCAATGCTCGCTTTCGCGAGGCTACCCAGCAGCATGCTGGGCGATTCTTGCAGGTTGAATTTCAGGCCAATTGGACCCTCTGAAATCTCCACTGCAGGCCAGGGAACATTGCCCAGCAGCGGGTCTGCCTCCAACAAGAGGCTTTGAGCCTGAGTGCGCGAGAGAAGTTGATCGCTGAGAAGCTCATCGCCAACTCGCCGTGCCGCATCATCAACCGATGCCTGCGAGCTCACAGGTGAACTCGCCGCTCGATCCAGCCGGGCAGTTGCTGCCTGCAAATCAATCGCCGTGGTAGGCGCCTGTTTCCATTTCACTCCATCGGTCGTCGCAGAATACACCAGGGTTCGATCCCAAAGCACGATCTGTCCGATCAATTGACTTCCATCCAACGCGCGAAGGGATTGTTCCAGTTGCGGCTGCATGCAGCTCAGAGAGTTGTGAGCGCAGCTTGGGACATCTTCGCCGAGGATTCGAAGTCTGAACCGCTCCCACAGGCTCAGGATCTCGGTGCCGGGGCGGTTTTCAGCAAACCAAACTCCAGTCAAAGCGGCATAAAGATCGCGGTCCTTGCGTGCGATGACGATATTGCGCGCCCCGGCTCCCTTGGCCGCGAGTTCCTGTTTCAAAATTGCAATGCGAAGCGTCTCTTCCGCGGCTTCAGGGTTGCCAATGGCAAATTGGAACTCGCCGCGAGCCACTGCATAACTTCTCACCAGGATCGGGTTTTCCTCACCGTCCATCTGCTTTCGCGCATTGTCGAGGAGATCTTGCGCGGTGCGAAGGTCTCCGCGATGGCAATAGAGTTGCGCCATCGCGATCTCGGTCTCCGCCTGCAAGCCGGTAAGGCTTTTCCCGCCCTGCGCATCCGCATCCTCTCTTTTTGCAATGTTCATCTGCTCCTTTGCTTCTTCCATCGACCCGGCCCGCAACGCGGCGCGAATCAGCGATGCCCGCACTTGCGCCAGGATTGCCCGATTCGGAGATAGCTCGTGAAGCCGCAATGCCTCTCGATTCACCAGCAGGCTGAGTTCAACGCGTGGCGAAGCGTCTTCAATCAGCGTCAATCCACCCATCGTGGTTCCCGCTCGAAAGGGCGGGTAATCGCCGTCATAAAACTCACGTAATGTCTCGAGGCAGATACGCCAGGCAGTTTCCGTGTCGCCTGACTCGACTGCAAGGCCTGCCAACATATTGTGCGCGCGAAGCTCAAGCAAAACATAATGGTGCGACTGCGCCATCTCAAGGGCCGCCACCGTCGCCGGATTATTCGTTGCCGCCGAACCGCGGCTCACATCGCATCCGGCGTCGAGCGCCGTGGCCTGCGCTTCAATCCAGGTGAATTGCTTGGTCCCGTTCGCAAGAGCCTGCGCCGCTTCGTGGCAAGCCGCATATTTGTATTCCCGCTGGAGTGCGTAAGCCCGTTCCGCTTCGGCACGCGCCGCTCCGGCGACGTTGCCCAATGCTGCGAAATCTCTTCCGCCTTCGAGAGACCAGCTTTCCGCGGCGGCGTAGTCGCCTCGCATATTTGCATCCAAAGCGAGATCCAGCGCGTGGGCAGCTTTGGCAAATTCTTGATTGGGAGGGGATGAATCGGAGGGAAGAAATTGTGTGAGCCAGTGGTCTTGATGGTTTTGTTCTAGGGAGGTTGCCAGGGCTTGAAGCAACCTTCGAGCAGCCATACAGTGGTCTGCGCAAGGCGATCCTCGCGAACGATCGATTGTCGGTGGATAAGCGATCTCGATCAAGCGCGGAAGAAACGAGGAGCTCAGCTCTTCATCGATGCCTGCGAGCTTTGTGCCATTCGCCGCAAGCGCGCGCAAGGCCTGCGGACTGGCCAAATTTTGCTCCATGCGGCTTTCGTGCGTCTTCAGGCGATCCAACTTTTGCTCAAGCGTTGAAAGACGCGCACGCCCCTCTTCCTGCCACTTGACGTCGTGTTCAAACTGCAGAAAACGGTGCCAGGTTTCCACGGCATTGATCAACTGCCCGCGATCTTCCATCACCAGCGCTTCGTTAAAGAGGATGATCGGGTCGGCAGGATTCATCTCGTCGGCTCGGCGCAGGGTATCCAACGCTGTCGCGCGATCATTCTCACTTCCCGTTGCCGCACCGCGCAGAAAATACGCAGTCCCATCGTCCAGCAGAAGCCCGGCAGAGCTTGGACCAGCCGCAACCAGCCGATCGAGAATATCGATCGCAACATCATAGTGCTCGTCCATCAGTTCCGCGCGCGCTTTCAATTGCAGCCAGCGCGGATCGGAGGGGGACTGTTGCAGCTTCCGCTCGATCTGTGCCCGCGCTGTGAGCAGGGGTGCCGATTCCTGGTCCGTGGCCCCTCCACGGAGGTGGGCTTGAGGAGTAATCTGGGCGAATCCCGCACCCGGTACGCGGAGATCAAACGAGCGGCTCTGGGTATAAGCCTCGGCCAACAATCTCTCGGGGGCATTCTCATGCCGCCACCAAACTGCTCCGCTCACTGCCAAGATCACTACTGCGGTTGCACTTGCGGTCGCCCAGGCAATCAGTCGAGGCATCCGTAGGCGTTCGGCGGGCCGCGCGGTATGCGCGAGCTCCACCGCCAAGCGGTGTTGCCACGCCGGTGTCATTGATTCGCAATCTGCGAGTGCAGCTCGCTCTTCCGGAGCCGAGTCGGCATTCAATACTTGCTGGGCCCGTTGCAGGTGGGCGAGACACACACCGCAAACAGCTGCATGCGCACGCAGAAGCTGCTGTTCGGCTTCATTCATGTCCCCGATCACGAGGCGTAGCCAATCGCTCATTTCCGGACACGCCTCCGCGTCTTGGAAATGGATGCCCGGTGCTGCCGGGTTACCGGTCTTTGACCGGAAAGGCGCCCCGTCGCGCATCTCTGCGAGCGCCGCTGCCAGGCGATCCCCATCGGGGATTCCAACTGGGGCATTCACTGAAACCGGATTGGATTTATCATTCATCGTTCGCCAACATGTTTACCGCAAACCAGTCACGATTTCCTTTTTCCAAACTCAACGCGGTTCTCCGGCCGATGCGGGTTCAGGTTTCCCACGACTGGGCTCCATCCGTTTCTTGAGCCATGTTGTAACTCTTCTCAGGGCACTTTCCACGCCTTTTGAGGTTAGATCAGAACCCGGAAGGTCGGCGATTTCGTCAGCTGTAAGTCCCTGTAAATAATAGAACCAGAAGATAGTTCGGTCCCGTTCGGTCACGGTATCCGGGGCATCCAGCAACATACGGTCGATTTCGGCAAAAAGGACGGACTTATGCATGGATGTCCCGGCGTCTGAGCTCGCGACCGTACTCCCTACCGGGTCTTCTTCAATCGCAACCGTCACCACTTTACCGCCACGTTTTTCAGATCGCCTCTTGCGGAAGTAGTCGTTCGCTACCGACATTGTGACAACCCGAAGCAGAGCCAGAAACGAGTCTTCGCCCTGCGGCCTGAATTCGCGCAAGATTCTTCGTTCCTGCTCGCAGAGCTTTAGAAAGACGTCCTGTACGATATCGTCAACGACGCTGCTGGCGGAAGCGCCGCCCAGCCACATGCGGGCCACACGCGACGCGACCATTGCGGCGACGGGCACGCAACGATGCAACAAATCGTGCCACTCCGCCGCGTCGGCAGTGCGGGCGCACGCTTTGGCAAGCTCATTTACCGGAACTTTTTGTCCATGCATCGCGCGGGACTCCAGTGTACTCCAAACCACTTAAGAGTTATCTATTTGCAAATGATCGCAGTTACCTCGGATTGTGGCGACCGGCAGGCATTTTCGGGTTGTGCTAGTATCCCCCGAAGCGCCCGAAGCATACCTGAAAAGGATCCTGGGATGGATACCAACCTGCGGCCCCTCACGCTTGGCGAGATTCTCGACCGCACGGCTCAACTGTATCGCACCAATTTTCTGCTCTTCGCCGGAATCGCCTCAATCTATTCGGGTGCGCTTCTGGTCCTGAGCCTCCTTCAGATTGCAGTGCAGGAAGTGCTGCGGATGCACCACATGGCCGGACAGGTGGTCGTCGCAACAGTGGTCGGCATGCTTCTAATCTGGCCGATTGCCGTGATCGCGGGCGGACTCTCGATTGCCGCCAACAACCGAGCAGTGGCTTGGCTCCACTTGGGTCAACCAGCCACAATCCGTGGCGCCTACGCCAGCATTCGTCCGCGCCTTGGCAGGTACCTGGGGTTGATGACGATTACCACCCTCATCATCTGGTTACCGTTTGCTCTCCTCTACGCGGGCTACGCGATCTTTACTCTTCTGTATATAAAACCGAGAGGCCTGCTTGGTCCGCGCGGTGCACACATCGATCCTCAGGTTGCGGTTGTTTTCCTGGGCGTGTCGGTAGTCTTCCTGCTGTTACTCCTCGGTGCTATGGTCTACGCGGTCCTCATGGGCCTGCGCTACTCGCTTTCTGTGCCTGCCTGTGTTGTCGAAGACCTTAGGGTCCGACCAGCCATGCGCCGCAGCATCGAACTCACCAAAGGAGCCCGCGGCCGGATATTCCTACTGGGACTTCTGGTTGTTGCTATCCAGCTTGGGTTGGGCCTCATCACGCAACTGTTCTTTATCGTTGCGACCGTGAAACACCACGGAGACCTGCCGGCGCTCGTCCGCGTACTGCAGCAATTGGTTGCGTTCTTCACAAACACATTTGTCGGACCCATTTATGCCACTGGTTTCACGCTCTTCTACTACGACCAGCGCGTACGCAAAGAAGGCTACGACATTGAACGGATGATGCATGCGGCTGGCCTCGGGCACCTCCCGTTGAACGGGCCTCAAGACTCGCCAGGTGCGATGGAAACGCCTCCTGCGCCCATGCCGTCTTCCTTCCCAGATTCAGGAAGCGCCAATGAATGAACGGCTTCGTCCCCAAACCCTGGGCGAGATCCTTGATCGCACCGCCCAAATTTACCGGTCGCGTTTTCTCGTATTCTTCGGTATAGCGGTCGTTCCGGCAGGGATTCTAGTCGTCTTTGCAGCAGCATTCTTTCTTTACCTTTCGTGGAGCAGCTCCGACGCTGCCAATCTGCTTCCCCAAACCTCCCGGGTTTTGGTGGGCATCGTGGTTCTCAGCGTCATGGTTCTCGTCGCTCTTCCTTCTTATGTGGGGGCTACGGCGCTCGGCTGGGCAGCGCTGACGGACGCCTCAGCACGCGCATTCCTCGACGAACCAATCTCAATCAGAGAATCGTACCGAACCGCGTGGAAAAAAGGCTGGCGCTACTTCTGGCTTTGTCTGCTCGCGGCTGCCATCGTTTTCGTCGCTCCGTTCGCTGTTTTTTTTGTCTTGACCATGAGCGGCGGGATTCTCACGGCGTTTGCAGGTCGAGCGGGCATGGGCGATCTGAGTGCATTCCTTGGCGGCTTCATGGTCTTGCTCACGGCCGGGCTCGGCCTGTACGCATTGTTTGCTCTCTTGCGCGTCTCCTTTGCCTTTCCGGTAAGCGTAGTCGAGCAGATCAGCGCGTGGAGCTCCATTAAGCGCACCTACCTGCTCAGCAGAGACACAAAAGGCCGAATCTTTCTGCTGTTTTTGCTGGGAGCCGCATTGGGTTGGATTCTCGTTCTGGGTATGTCGATCCCACTCTTCATAGCGCTTTCACTCGTTCCGGGTATGAGTAATCCGGAGCATGCGCAAAAACTGGGCCAGATCTTTGGCTTCGTCTGGTATGGACTGAGCTTTGCGGTGCAGGCATTTACAAGACCTGTTTATGGGATCGCCCTTACGCTGTTTTATTTCGACCAGCGCATCCGCACCGAAGGTCTCGATATCGAATGGAATATGCGCGATGCAGGTCTGATCGAGGAAGCTGCGCCACCGGCGGAGTCTGCACCTGTTCAAGCGCCGCTCTTCGCCCAACAGGAATTGCCGGCTTCCACGATTTCGCTGGTCTTCGAAAACGAAACCTTGGCCGTTTCTGAACCAGGCAAGCCTCGCATGGAGGGCACGACTTAGTCGTCGTCCGTTGATATCTCAAAAGGATGCGAGTTTAGTCTGCGGTGCGAATTCCGCGGATGTATTGAAGACAGGCTCTTCTACTATCATCAGCGCATACGCCTGCGGGGTAAGGCTTAGCGTGGACCATGAGAGCAGCCGGACGGATCGGACCAGTCGCCACGGACGCGGGAGCAACCTTCCCTGCCCCGGCATTCGTTCCTGCAACCGAACTGTCTCATCACGAGGAGCCACTGGCTTGAGCCTGCGCCCTTTCGTCGATCGACCGTTTCTCGCACTCGTGCTTGCAATCCTGCTGCATATCTGCACGAATGGCTTCGCAGCAGATACCCCGGCTGCCTCCTCGGCGCCGACCGGCCGATTTCAAGACGCATCGCTCGACGCCTACCGTACGCACCTGCAAAACCTTGCCGTCATTGTGCAGGCCTGTGCGAAAGCACGTGACTTAAAGACGTGCGATCCCACGCTGGTCGGGCCTGATGACCGAGTTCCGCTTGCAAGCAACTCGACGGCACCGCGCCGGCTCGTGCGCTACGGCTGGCTGCGTGTACTGCTTTCCCGCGCTGAAGAACCGGATACTCCGCAACCACAGGCCACGCCTTCGACACGCTCTGGCGAAAAACCCTTCATCGTAAAGCCGGAATCCACAAGCGATCTGTTACGCGACGCTCAGGATCGCTTGGCCGCCGATCTTGCGGAGGCGAATGGAGCCGCCGCGGAAGTGCCGAATCATTCTCTTGAACGCAGCGCCATGGAGCAGGTTCTTGCTGGCCGCGACTTCCGGAACCTGGAACGACCCACTGTTCAGGATAGTCTCCTTGAGAAGGTAGGGAACTGGCTGAATCGCTTGTTTGAGAGCGCGACGCGCTTGCGCGCAAAATCGGCCTGGATCGGACGTTTGCTGGTATGGGGCTTTGTTGTTGGCGTCTGTGTCGCACTCATCTGGGCACTTCTGCAAATGGAACGCCGCTGGCGCGTACGCCTTGTTCCGGAAGACCATACTCCGGCCCCCGGTGCCGCGTCGGCGCGGAATTGGCAGTTATGGCTTGAAGACGCCCAGCGTGCTGCTGCCAACGGCGACTGGCGCGAAGCAATTCACTTCATTTATTGGGCGGCGATTTCACGTCTGGAGTCACGACGGCTTTGGCCTGCGGACCGCGCTCGTACTCCGCGCGAATACCTCGCTCTCGTCGCGCCTGACGACCAGCGACAGGCCGGACTCGCAACGCTTACAGGCAGCTTTGAGCGCACCTGGTATGGTGGGCGCCCTGCGCAGGAGCGTGATTATCGTCTCGCTGAACAGGTTGCGTCCGCACTGATCGCTGGAACCGGCGGCTCCGGACCGTCCGGCGGTGGTGCCCAATGAAATTCCTCGCTTCGCTGGATCCACGCGATCGCCGATTGCTCCTTTGGTCTGTCGGGATCGCTGTCACACTGGCGGCAGGGATCGGGCTGTTTCTACCCAACAGCAACTCCAATGACAACCCGCTGCCGTCGAGCTATCTCGCCGGTCAACACGGTGCGCGCGCAGCATACGAGACACTGCTTGACGCTCACTATCCCATCGAACGCTGGGAACGCCCCCTCAGCGAACTTGCCGCCAATGCGGGACCGGGCATCGTCGTGATCTTTGCCGAGCCCTTCTCCCGCGAGGCGGAGGACATCAAGGCAGTTCGTCAAATCATCGAACGCGGCGGACGCGTGCTTTCCACTGGTTACTGGGGTGGATACATTCTGCCGAACGGTCAACCCGATACGCCGAAGGAATTCAATTTCGCCGCGTGTCAGCTTGAGCCTGAGGGGCTCGATCCGCTTGCCAACTCCGGCGAAGTTTGGATGGTTCCACAAGCAACTTGGCAGGTTGGCAACCCCGGTGAACGCACTCAATACAGCTGCGCAGGCCAGCCGGCCGTCGTCGAATACAACTACGGAAAGGGCCATGTTGTCTGGTGGGCGAGTGCAACCCCGCTTGAGAATGGCACGCTGGCACGCGCCAATAATCTCGATCTTTTGCTGAACTCGCTTGGTCCACGCGAAGACCACCAATTCTACTGGGACGAGTCACTGCACGGCGACATTCGTTCGGATTGGAGTTATGCCTCCGGACCCGCGCTCACGCTGCTGAGGCTCGGGCTTCTCAGTATCGCAATACTCGTTGTCTTCAGTTTCAGTCGCCGCAGTGGCCCGGTGCGCGCTCTTCCAGTGCCGGTGCGCGCGGCCCCCATTGAATTTCTCGATGCGCTTGGCTCCCTTTATCGCAGTGCCGGGGCTTCCCCCACCGCCGTTGCTGTTGCGCTCGAACGTTTCCGCCGTCATACTCTAAGGCTCTGCGGACAGCGGTCCGGAAGAATTGCAGCATCCGACCTGGCCGCCATCATCCATCGTCGCTTTCCAAATGCCGACGTAGATCTTGAGAGAGACCTGGTCGCCGCAGAAGATGCATCCTTGGCAGAGACCTTGGAGCCCCGCCGAGCGCTCAAATTAATCCAGGCGCTTCACGCTCAACAACGAAAATTGGATGAGGCAGCGCGCCCAGGCGCTTTTGCCCGTAACCAGAGTGATCATCAAATCAATTCGCAGGAAAGGGATTCATGAGCCAGGAATCAAGTCAGGAGTTGAGTCCGTCGACGAATATTGAGCCTCAGCCGCCCACGCTGCGCGCGACACGCGACTTGATTGCGCAGGCGCGCGCGGAACTGGGCAAAGTTGTCTCAGGCCAGAGCGGTGTCATCGAAGAAGTGCTCATCGCGGTGCTATGCCAGGGACATGCGCTCCTTGAAGGCGTGCCGGGAATCGCAAAGACACTCATTGTCAAGACGCTTGGCAATCTACTCGGCCTCGGATTTCAACGGGTGCAGGCCACTCCCGATCTCATGCCCGCGGATATCCTCGGAACTTCCATCCTCCGCCCAGGGACCGACAGTTTTACTTTTCACGCCGGTCCCGTATTTACTGATCTTCTGCTCGTCGACGAGATCAATCGCATGCCGCCGCGCACACAGGCCGCACTGCTCGAATGCATGGAAGAACGACAGGTCACATCGGATGGCCAACGACGCTCGCTGCCATCGTGGTTCACGGTCTTCGCCACGCAGAATCCGGTCGATTTCGAAGGTACGTACCCGCTGCCCGAAGCGCAGCTCGACCGCTTTTTGATGAAGATTCGCGTCGCATATCCGGCTGAAACTGAAGAAATGCAGATTCTCGAGCGTCACCACGCCAACTCGGGAACCGGGCTTCTCGAAGGGGTTACCATTGCGCCGGTACCGCAGGGCCTCTTGGCCAATGCCCGCGCCGAGGTGCGCGGGATACGCATCGAGCCCGAACTGTATGGCTATATCCTCGCCATCGCTCGCCGGACGCGCGATTGGCCGTCGCTCTTGCTTGGCGCAAGTCCCCGCGCCGCATTGAGCCTGATGTTCGTGGCCCAGGCAGCAGCTGCCTTCGACGGCCGCGACTATCTGGTGCCCGACGATGTGAAGCGCGCTGTGGCTCCGGTACTGCGCCACCGCATCATCCTCAAGCCGGAAGCGGAATTGGAAGGCTTCGACGCCGATCGAGTGCTTGCCGACGTGGTAGCTGCTGTCCCTGTTCCGCGTACATGATTTCTCCCTCACTCCATCCCGAGACAATGGCTGCAGCCTGCGAAGCCCGGCGTCGTTGGAGCTTCGCGCTCACCGGCCGCTCGATGGTTCTGCTCATTCTGGGCTTTGTTTTCATCATTCCCGGTTTTTGGGAAAGCCGATTCAGCTACGGAATGCTCGCATGGGATGCGCTTGTGCTGCTCGCTGCGACTCTCGATGGACTGAGGCTTCCTGCCGCTACCGATCTCACCGCGAGTCGAGCATGGGCCAATGCGCCCGCGCTCGACAGCGAAAGCGAGATCGAGCTCACATTGACGAACAACGGCCGCGTCATCCTTGAATGCCATCTGGAAGATGATCTGGCTCCATCACTCTCCCCGGACTCGATAACGCGTCGTGTCACGGCCTTTCCCCATGTGCCGGAAAAGGTTCGCTATCGCATTGAGCCTCAGGAGCGCGGCGACACTGAAGCGCGTTCCCTCTATGTGCGCTATCGCTCGCCATTGGGCTTGGCCGAGCGCTGGGCACGCTCGCCACTTCAGCAGACCGTGCGTGTCTATCCAGCCCTGCGTGCAGGAGAGGAGCAGCAGATATTCCTCGCGCGCAGTCGGCAGATTGATCTACAGCTTCGTCAGGCGCGCCAGCGCGGCCTTGGCCGCGATTTTGAAAGCCTGAGGGAATACCGCGAAGGCGATGACCTGCGAGACATCTGCTGGACCGCAACTGCGCGCCGCGGCACCCCCATCACCCGCCAATATCAGACCGAGCGCAGTCAAGCGGTTTGGATTGTCCTGGATTGTGGCCGCCTTATGCGCTCCCGCGTCGCTGCGGTCACGCCTGGCCGTTCTGCAATGCCGTCCGACGCGCCACATTTGCGAGTACACTCGAAGCTCGACTTCGCGTGTACCACTGCTGTCTCACTCGCCCAGCTAGCGCTCTATTCTGACGATCGGGTAGGCCTTCTCGCTTATGGACAGGGAATGCAGCAGCGCATTCTTCCTGGCCGCGGCGGAGCTCACATGCGCCAGCTCATTGAAGCGCTTGCGCAAGTTCGCGCCGAGTCCAGTGAGGCTGACCACCTGCGTGCTACCGCAACGCTGAATCGACTCCAGCCGCGCCGGGCGCTGATCCTCTGGATCACCGATCTTGCCGAGTCCGCCATGCGGCCCGAAGTGATCGATGGTGCAGTTCAGCTTCTGCGCCGCCACGTCCTTCTCTTTGTCGCCATGGCGCAGCCAGAGGTGGAATTGATTGCCGGTGCTCGACCGAAGAGCGTCGAACAGATGTTTCGCGCTGCCGCCGCACAGGAAATGGCTGGACGCCGCGAGATTCTATTGGCTCGCCTGCACGAGCAAGGAGCGCTTACGCTCAACTTGAACCCGGAGTCGCTCACTTCCACGGTGCTGAATCAATATCTGACGGTGAAAGAACGCGCCATTGTGTAGTGAAGGGCCACAGAATCGGAACCCCGCATCTGACGATCGAGGATTAAACAACCACTTCGCTGGGCCGCAGCCGCTTGGCAAGCGCCCACTTCAGCTCATCGATTCCTTCGCCCGTAACTGCAGATACCGCGTGAAACTCCAGTTTTCGCCGCTTGGCGTGCGCGCTCAGCTTCTTCAGCTTTTCAGGATTGCCGGCATCAATCTTGGTCGCGACCACGATCATCGGCTTCTCGTTCAGACCATTGCCAAAATTGACCAGCTCCTGATTGATCGTCTTGAAATCTTCCACCGGGTCGGGTCTGCCCGAAGCATCCGAGACATCTACCAGATGGGCCAGCAGCCGGGTACGCTCAATATGGCGTAGAAACTGAGTTCCCAATCCCTGTCCAAGGTGAGCTCCCTCGATCAACCCGGGCATATCCGCGACCACAAACGACTCTCGGTGGGGTTCTTCGCCAACACTCACAACTCCCAGGTTTGGCTCCAATGTGGTGAATGGGTAGTCGGCAATTTTGGGCTTGGCCGCCGAGATGCGTGAGATCAGCGTTGATTTCCCGGCATTGGGAAAGCCCACCAGTCCCACGTCAGCCAGGAGTTTCAATTCCAGGCGATAGAGGCGCTCTTCTCCGGCTCTGCCCAACTCGTGCTCGCGCGGAGCCTGATGCGTGCTGGTTGCAAAGTGCTGATTCCCCCGTCCACCGCGGCCACCCTTGGCAACGACCAGACGCTCATCAGGAGTCTGAAAATCGTACACAAGCTCGCCCGTTGCCTGGTCGTAGAGCGCCGTGCCCACCGGCACCTGAAGAATGATCGAGTCGCCATCCTGGCCCGTGCAATTCGATCCCATGCCATGCTCGCCGCGCACCGCTTTGTGCTCCGGGTTGTAACGGAAGTGAATTAGCGTGTTGTGGCGCTGCGATGCTTCCATGATCACGTCGCCGCCACGGCCGCCGTCGCCGCCTGAAGGCCCACCGCGCGGCACAAATTTCTCCCGCCGGAAAGCCATGCAGCCATTTCCGCCGTCGCCGGCTTTTACGCGAATCTTTGCCTCATCGATAAACATAGGAGAATCAGTAATTCAACCTTCATACAAGATGCGGACGCCCGGAATCGGATTGACCCGTCCGAGATCCCTTTTTAGTGTACCGGACCTGCCAATTGGGCATTGCCAAGTCCTTGAAATCAACGAGAGTGGCATATCTTCTTGATCTGTGTCTCGGGTCACCTAAAAGTTGAAAGGCGCTGCCGTAGAATCCCCGTCAACTTCAGTTTCAAGGTGAGCACGGGGCGCTCTTTCAGACATGGAGCGTTCTGTGCGAGTTCTGTAACGGCGAAAGCAGGAGCCCGCAGAACCAACCCTGAAAGCGAAGTCTGCCTCGCGAACGGACGCTTGAGCAAGGGCCCTATGACGGGATGTGTTTGGACGAAGTCGCTGCGGGGAATAACCGCTCTCTTGACAGCATGCATCGCATTAGGTTCATGGGCACAAGCGCCGGCGGGATCGCTTGCCGGCAAGCTTACCGACCTTCACTCGCGCCCGCTTGAGGGTGTCACTGTATTCGTCCGCAATCGGAACACGGGTTTGGAAACGCGCACAACCACCGCTCGCGGTGGCTCTTTTCGTTTCGCCTCGCTTGACCCGGGTGAATACACCCTGGAGGCCCAGTCCTCGATGTTGGGCGAAGGAAGCCTCCGAGGCATCCTCGTCGTTTCGGGTCACGAAGCGAGAATTTTGGCTGCGGTCGCCCTCAGTCCGATCACTCTGGCGAAGGCCGATCCTTTCCGCCAGTCACCGGCAGCCACGCACGGAGCGGGAAACGGCGCTCCCGCAACCTTCACGCAAATCAATCCTTCCAGTCAAATCTCAGTTCCTGTGGCAGTCAGTCCTGCATTGGCGGGAACAGGGGTTCTTCCGCCCGCGAAATTTGTACCCGCTCCGCCAACAGAGATCCGCCACGACATCGTTGCCCTCACCGGCGGCAGCGCTATTGCCGAATTACCGCAAGAGGCGTTGGTTAAATTGCCGTCGACGCCATTTGTCGTCGGTTCTTCGACATCAATTGGCTCTGCCGTGATGGAGGCAACGCTCATTCGAGCTGTGGGGCTCGCCGCTCAAACAGCAATCGGGCTTGGATCAGCGAACAGCAATCTGCAAAGACCGGACGAAGCGTCAGCACAAGACCACATTTCCATGCAGTCCGCCGAGGTGGACATGCTTCCTTTGGCAAACCGGGATTGGAAGAGTGTCGTTTCGCCATCTCTTGCAGTGCTCCCTGAAAATGTGAATGGCCGGACTCTCGCCTACACCGCGCAACCGCCTTCAGAAATCACAGTTGACGGCGCGAGCACTCGTCTCGCTTTTGGCGGAAGAAGTTTCGGGCGCAGCGCTTCAAGCGAGTCTCTGCTCGGTCCGGGTGCAACAGACACTGTGTTGCGAGCGGTGCAGTTTGCCTCGGGTGACGAAGCAACCTTGCTCCGCGGCATGGGAACCCGATCCGAGGTTATAACCCGTCGCGGCGCAGACGGATTTCACGGTCGTGCATCGTTTTTTACGCGTCAAGATCTCTGGGGCGCGCAGAACCCTTTCACGCAATGGACTCGGCAATCCGGACCCGCAACCAGCACAACCATTCCGATCTTCGAAGCTTTGCCTTATACGCCTGAAGATCGCTCAATTTCCTGGAGTTTCGGTGCAGGAGCTGGCATACACCGGAGATTTTACTGGTTTGCCGCGCTGGATGGTAGCGACCGCGACGATCCCGGGGTTTCCACGGTCAAGCATCCGGATGACTTCTTCGCTCAGCCCTCGAATGACCAGATGCAGGTACTGAGCGCGCGCCTCGGTCTCAACAGCGCCGACCCCATATCTGCAGGACTTCTTGCCTACACACCGATGCTGCAGACTCTCGACGGTCTGCTCGGGCCCGCACCGCGTTCGTCCACGCAGATTACTGGCTTTGGCCGCACCGATTGGTCATTTACTCCGCGTTCCACGTTTACGTTGGAAGGGACGAATACAGTCCTCGATGCTCCTGGCAGCGGACTTCCGGGCATCTCCGAACCCTATGGTTCGCACAGTTTCGGTTCAAGTGATTTGAACGAACAATGGGGACTTGCACGTTGGCAGCAAAGCCTATCGACGCATCTCCTTGCAGTCACGCTGGGCTCGTTTGGGAGGCACGATGTCAGATATCCGGCTGAAACACCCTCGCCTTATGAGCAAACTCTCAACATCAACTCCTGGGGCCGGCTACCCCAGATCGTTGTCGATTCGCGCTACGGTTTCACCATCGGCAATCCGGCTCGGTTTGGTCCTGGCAGCTATCCCGACGAGCATCTCTATCAGGGCCAGGAACAAATCGCATGGACTCGTCAATCGTTTGAAGTCAAAGCTGGCCTCGATTTGCGCCAGAACACCGATTCCACTACACTTCTGCGCGACGAGACCGGTACGTACGATTACTCCAGCGTTCAAAACTTCGCTTCAGACGCGCTGTCATTTGCGGCGTTCGGACTCAACGGCCAGCTCAACCCACTCGATCAGCACAACTGCGACCAAACCGGCAAATCATGGCGCGATTCTTCGGGCACATTACATGGTCTCGGTTATCTGCCCTGCTACTCCTGGTACAAGCAGACTTTGGGCCCAGCCAATTGGTGGTTGCGTACAACGGAGTGGGCTGGCTATGTGTCCGCGCGCTGGCATGGCCCCAAGCAACTGCTGTTCTCCGCCGGCCTGCGTTGGGAGCGCCAGCAAACTCCGCCACCTATAGGCCTGCTGAACAATCCTGCGCTTCCGCTTACTCAGAAATTACCTTCGCTCGGCAACGAATGGGAACCACGTATGGGATTCGCGTGGGGAAAACCCGACAGTCGCTGGCCAGTTTTTCATCTCGGTTACGGCATGTACTTCGGACGCACGCCAAACGCTACCCTGGAAACCGCATTGACCCAGACGGGTTCTCCCAAAGGCGATTTGAACTTCTTCCTCCGTCCGACCGATAACCTTCTTTCGGGAGGTGCGCCACCATTCCCCTATGCATTGGCAGGCGAGCCGGGGACGGATCGCAAGCCGGGCGTGGTCGAAATGAGTGCGAGTTTCCGCAATGGTGAAGCGCACCAAGCAGTGGCGTCAATTGACGAGACTCTTCCAGGCCACCTGCATGTGGATATCAGCGGAGTCGCGAGCCTCACTCGTCGCCTCCCGGTCGCATCCGACGACAACCTTGATCTGTCTGTGAACCCTCAGACAATTACGTATGCCATCATCGATGGCAATGGGTCCGGTCCATTGAAAATGCCGCGGATCACCGTGCCATTCTTTGCGTCTTGGCCCTCATCGAACTCACAACCGGGTAGTGCGGGTCGCATCAATCCCAACTATCAGCAAATTCTCCTACTCGAAAGCCGTGCCAACGCCACCTATGAAGCTGCAGTCGTGCGGATCACACGCAATAGCTATCGCGGACTGACGTTCAGAGCGCACTATACTTTCGCTCATGCCGCTGACTGGAACCCCAACGAAAGCACCAGCGTCGCTGCGCCCAGCATCTTCGACCCCACCAATTTCCGGGAGGAATATGGGGCGAGTGACCTCGATGTTCGCCAATCGGCATCTGCATCTCTCAGTTATGAACCTCGATGGACCACTCGCGACCTGGCTGGGCGCCTGGCAAATGGGTGGTTGGTCTCCAGCCTCGGGAACTTTCAAAGCGGCCTACCATACAGCATGCGGACTTCCGGCACTTTAGCGAAAGAGTTTGGTGCCTCGGGCGAAGCAATCGTCGCGTTGGCTTCCGGGATCAATGGATACGGCGGTGACAATCGGATCTATGGTGTGGGCCGCAACACCTATCGTTATCCTCCCGCATGGAAGGCCGACCTCCGCATCGCGCGGCACTTTAATTTGGGCGAGATGCGCAAACTCGAGCTGCTCGCTGAGTCCTTCAATCTGCTGAACCACCGCAATGTAACGGAACTTGAAACGGTCGGGTACACCATCGAGGCCGGAACTCCGAGTGGCGGATTGCCGAGTCTCAACTTCCTCACGGGCCTAAAATCCGGACAGACTGAATTCGGACAACCTCTCAATATCAACGCAACCGATTTCTACCGGCAACGTCAGTTCCAGTTCGGGGTCCGTTTCTCGTTTTAGGGCAACCGTTTATCATGGCACTTCTCCTCTGGCACCACAGTTGCTCCGTTCAATTCAAAGCACGTGGCGCCGTCAACGTCAGTCGAAAATGTTCGAACATGTGCGGCCTGAAGCTCCGCGAGCACTTCTGCGCGCGGGTGCCCATATCGGTTACCCAACCCGCACGAAATCACCGCCCATTGAGGCGCAACCCGCGCCAGAAATTCTGGCTGCGTCGACGTCACGCTTCCATGGTGTCCCACTTTTAGTAGCGTGCTTGCAAGCCCTGATTCGCTGAGCATCGCCCGTTCGATCGGTGCCTCCGCATCGCCTTCGAGCAGGACCGAAGTCTTCTTGTAGGCAACATGCAACACCAGAGAATCATTGTTTCCGGGCTCGGTTTCCGGTTGGTAATCGCGGAATGGCGCCACCACGTTCACCTGCGCAGCGCCGAAAGCGACTTCGTCGCCGGCTCGCAGTGAGCGTAACTTCACTTGGAGATTCCGCGCCTCATCAAGCAATGCAGCGTACGCTGGCACAGGCGGATTGTTGCCAACCCATAACTCCGTTGGATGAAAGTTCCGCAGCACTGCGGGTAATCCGCCCATGTGGTCGGAATGTGCATGGCTCAGCGCGACAAAATCGAGCTTGCGGATGCCTCGCGCCCAAAGAGCGGGCGAAACGATTTCTTCTCCAATGTCAAAACCCTGTCTCGCTTGGCGCGGCCCTCCACCGAGACCGCCGCCAGCGACCAACAGAGTTTTTCCGTCCGGAGTAATCAGGAGCAGCGAGTCGCCCTGTCCCACGTCGATTGCTTCCACCATCAGTGCATTGCGCGGGTGATCAATGGGACATGGTGCAACCACGCAAGTCGCAGCCAGCACGATTGTCATCCAGGCCGCGCGACGCTGCCAGCGCCCTCCGCGCGCAAGAACGATTGCTGCAGTCAGCAGGACGCAGAAGCCGCAGGATTGCCACAGCAGAGGGGCCGGGATGCGCAGATCGCTGAAACTGAGCGAGCCGAAAAAGTGCACCAGCAGGACACCAGAATGCAAAAGAGCGGCTGTTGCCATCGCGGAAGCCAATGATACGACAGGCCACACGACCACCGCGAGCAGTGTCGCCAACGCCACTGGCATGAGCACCGCCAGCAGCGGCAGGAGCAACAGATTCACCGGCAGCGCAAAGACCGTAATGCGATGGAAATACATCGCCATAGGAAGAGTCATCGCCAGCTCGACTGTCACGGAAACTGCCACCAGCTCAATGCACCGAAGCGCGAAGCGCACCGTCCATGGTAGAGCGCGCCATGCTGCAAATCGCGAAACTGCCCGTTGCATTCGAGCCGCAAGCATCCTCAGCACCACACGAAACTGGGCTAGCCGCGGCTCCAGTTGGGCATCGATGGCGGTGACTTTCAGATCGCGCGCCGCATTCACATACGGATGGACGGTAACCTGCAGCAGCGGAGCAGCCACACCGGCAATTGCAATCACAGCCAGGAGCGTCATTTGCAATCCCGAATCAAACAAGCTGCGCGGGCTTACCACCAGGAGGCATAACGTCGCGAAGCCGATGATGTTCAGAGGATTCCGATCCCGGTAGACGAGCTGCCCCAGCAGATAGAGAGTCACCATCGCGAGAGACCGTTGCACGGGAGTGGCGAATCCCGTGAAAACCGCATAGGCAAACGAAGCAGCAATTGTCCAGAGTGTCGCAGGGACTCGCGGTATTCGAAGTCGTCGGGCAACCCAAAAAAGACATCCGGCCACAATCGCCAGATGAAACCCCGAGACTACAAGCATGTGGAAGGATCCCGTTTGCTCGAACCCTACGCGCAGCGTATGAGTCAAATAGGTTCGATCGCCAGTCGTCATTGCTGTTAGCATCGCCACGTCTTCCGCGCCCATTCGGAAGAATCCGGGCGTGTGCTGCATTTGCGCAGGCAGTCCCAAGAGACGGTCGCTCGCTGCAGATCGCAGTGCGGCTATCTTGCAGGCCAGAGACTCTTCAAGCGTGCCATTCAGCAACTCGACGTGGTCCACATCCACCGACGCGGTCGA
Source organism: Occallatibacter sp. (assembly GCA_035487015.1). Lineage (GTDB taxonomy): Bacteria > Acidobacteriota > Terriglobia > Terriglobales > Acidobacteriaceae > Telmatobacter. The sequence goes on from DATHMP010000084.1 coordinate 182,359, forward strand.
AGTTATGCCTTGATCAAGCAGATAGTCTTGCCGGTTCCATACTCCGGGATCACGATAGACTTCCGCCGGCAGCAGGCGCACCACTGCGCGCACTCGCTCCCCACAACGAAACGGATTGGTAGTTATTCGCTCCGGCCAACGAACCGTCAACCGTACCTTGCCGTTCGTCGGGGACTGCGTGTCTTCTTCGTCAGTCACAATCTCAATATTTGAGACGAGCAGATCCACTCGCTGCGAATCAACTGCGCTCGAAGGCTCATCGATGCCGTCCAAGGTCTCGCTGCGAACCGACGCCGCATCTGCGACCGTGCCTTCGACCGAGCGCAAAAGGCCATCCGAGAGTGCGGCGATCTCTGGTGCCGGGGCCGGTCTTGGCTCGACTTCGGCGCACCATGTGCCCAGCAAACACCAAAGCGCCGCCAGCGGAATCCAGACCACGCGCTGCGCGCGAATCGCCGCAATCCAGCAAAGTGTCGCTACAGGCACGAGTGCGATCAGCACCACGGTCGGTCGAAGCCACGCAAACCGCGTAAGCAAAATGCCTGCCGCAAATAGCCACGCCGCTTGAAACAGGGGTATCGCGCTTGAGTAGATCCTCAGATTTGAAGACCAACCAGAAGACACTACGGGCCCGTGACTCAACTGCCTCTGCTGCATTGCTCTTGCACTGAACGCTTATCTCTAAGCTTATCAGGCACGCTGCAATGTAACTACTGTCTCCATGTGGAAGGTCTGAGGGAAGAGATCTGCGAGCGTGACGGAACCGATCTTGTAGCCAGCAGCCAGCAGCATTTTCAAATCGCGTGCCAGAGTTGCCGGATCGCACGAAATATACACAAGTTCGGGCGCTGCGACCTCAGCTAGTAACTGAGTAATGTCCTTGCCCAAGCCGGTTCGCGGAGGATCAACAACAATCAACTCCGGCCGCGCCTTCCCTACCCTCTGCCGCAGAAATTGAAGCGTGTCCGAACGCACAGCGGTTCCTGATGTTCCTTTCAAGTTCGCAGTCAGTCCGGGCAGTGCAGCCGGATCAGACTCCACCGCCTCCACCTTCGCAAAGCTGCCTGCAAGTTTATGGGCGAACAGGCCCACTCCGGCGAACAAGTCCCACGCCAACTTGCCGGAGCGCCCTGTTGTCACTCGTTCCACCAGCGCATCGACCAATTCGAGATTGACCTGGAAGAATGCACCCTGGTCCACCCTGTAATCGAAGCCTGAAGCGAGATAAAGGAGTGCCTTGTCTCCCCAGCTTCCCGCCCAGCGTGGCTCGCGTACTCGATTTTCCTCGACCAGGAGTTCAAATCCCTTGATGGCGGGAATGCGCACTGCAGAAAGGCGAGCAATGTCATCGAAGGGAATTCTTTCAGCCTGGCGGATAAACAGACTTGCCAAGATCGTAGTCTCCTCCGCGTTGCAAAAGAGTGCGAGTTCCGTCGGACGCAACCTCGGTGCGATCTGCCGCGTAACCTCGGTCACAGCCTTGGCCGCTTCAAGCAATACCGGCGCGGCAATCGGGCACTCCGCAATCGGAACCACTGCATGAGATCGCCGACCGCGATATCCAATCTCGCCCTGTGCATTGAAGGCCAATCGTATGCGATTGCGATAGCCCCACTGCTCTCCCACCAAAACTTCGATCACTTCAGGCGCGCACACACCGCCCCTCTTTAGTGTTTCGCGCAGAATCGCCTGCTTGATCGCGAGTTGTGTCGCGTAGTCCGCGTGCTGGTAGTGGCAGCCACCGCATATGCCAAAATGCTGGCAGCCTGGAACTATGCGATCCGGCGAGGCGTCGACAATCGCATTGATCTCTGCCTGCGCGTAGCCGCCCTTATCCTCCAAAATGTGAATTCGCACCTCTTCGCCGGGCAGCGACAACGGGACAAATACGGCTTTGCCCTCGATCCGCGCAAGGCAAGCGCCGCCGTAAACCGGCTTCTCGATTCGCACCAATTGTGCAGGACGATCGCTCATTGCTGGCTCATATAGAAAAGGCTCAGACGCGGAAGCCCATAGCGCACCAGCAATTGCTTAGTCACAAACTGGTGTTCCACCTGTCGAAGTTGCACCGCCCCCATGCGGCTCTTGTATGGAGCGAGTTCACGGGCGGCGTGCTCTTTCAGTCCAACTAGCAAATCTTCCGGCGCGGCAGCAGTGAGCTCGGCAAACAGTTTCTCTTCCAGGACGGTTAGCGTTCGCTCCAAGTCCTCCAGTTCTTTCGCACCAGATCCCGCTTTCGGCTCTGCACGCACCTCCAATGCCAATTCGCGCAGCCGGTCCGCCGTTGACTTGCAGGCTTTGGGTGCAATTGTTGCTGCAGCCAGCGCCTGCGCCGCAGCTTCAAGATGCGCTGCAATGTGTTCGTGCTCGAATCCTGAGGGAGGCTGCTCGCGCGTTGCGTATTCTGAACCTGCAGCAGCTTCACGCAGTTCTTCCGATGCATCCATCACCGCCTGCGCACACCAGGCCAGTCCATTCACGCGCCGCATGCGTCCGCGCTTTTGCCGCGCGTCATACTTGTCAAAGGCCGTGTCAATGCCTCGGAGCACGGCCTCCAGCGGAATTCCCGCTTCCTGCCAGGATTCGATGAGCGCCCAATCAAGTGTGGAGAGCAGCAACACTGAGCCGCGCCGCTTCTGAAAGCGCTCTTCGATTTCGGTGAAGTAGTTGAAGTAGTTATTCCGCACGGGATCGCTTTCAACGAGCTCGCCCACGGAGCCTCACGTTGCGGTTCCGCTCGAATAGAATGCGCAGCCCGTCGAGCGTCAGCATGTCGTCAATCTCGCTGATGTATCGGGAATCCGCCGCCACCATGCGGGCAAGACCGCCCGTTGCAATCACGCGCGGCTTCGCCCCGATTTCTTCGAAGATGCGCTCCAGAATTCCATCCACTAGGCCGATGTACCCGTAATAGAGACCGCTCTGCAGGTGCCCTACAGTGTTGGTCCCAACCACTTTCGCTGGCCGCTTGATATCCACTCGGCTCAAGAGCGCAGCGCGAGAAAACAGCGCGTCCGCGCTCAGTCCCAGGCCAGGAGCAATCACGCCGCCAAGGTACTCACCGCGTTCCGAGATCACCTCAAACTTCGTCGCTGTTCCAAAATCCACCACAATGCACGGGCCGCCATATTTCTCGACTGCAGCTATACAATCGGCCAATCGGTCTGCGCCCAATTCCGTGGGATTGTCGACAAGCACCGGCATTCCTGTCTTGATCCCAGGCTCCACAAACAGCGGTTCAAGATGGAAATAAGCTTCGCACACCTGTCGAAGCGTTGATTCCACCGGCGGCACTACAGAAGAGATAATGATATGGGTGACCTGCTTTGGGGACATCCCGTGCAGTTCGAACAGGTTCACAAAAAAGACACCGTATTCGTCGACAGTCTGTGTGCGATGCGTGGTCACACGCCAGTGCGCCGCCAGCTTTGCCGGTTCCAAGTCGAGATCATAAAGCCCCAGCACCGTATTCGTATTGCCTACATCCAGAGCTAGCAGCATGGTTTTTCAACTCGCCGTTGCTTCGCGCATGCCACCGGTCCTGACCGTTACAACCTCGCCGGCAGTCTTCACGCGCAAAAATCCGTCCTCATCCAGCCCATCCGTTACTCCAACGCAGGCTTGTGGGCCGTGTACCTCAACCTTGCGTCCTCGCACCCACGTGGAACTCATTTCTAGCCGCGCTGAGATAGCTTTGGCAGCGCTTTCAGCGGTCAACGCCTGCGCCTCGCGCTCCAGCGATTCTAGCAGGGCTAACAGCAACGACTGGCGGCTGATCGCGCGCCCCGCTTCGATGTCCAGAGACGTCGCCGGAGTTGCCAGTCCTTCGGCAAAGCTTCGTTGGTGCACGTTGATGCCCATGCCGACCACCGCGAACGCCAACTGTGTTCCATCGGTTTTTGATTCCACCAGGATGCCGCCCGTTTTGCGGTTGCCGATGAGCAGATCATTTGGCCAGCGCAGATCAGCCCGCAATCCGCTGGCGCGCGCAATTGCGTCTCCTGCTGCCAGCCCTGAAGCCAGCGGCAACAGTTGCAATCGCTCCGCCGGAAGTGGCAGCCTGAGCAACACACTCACATACAGTCCCAATCCGGCATTCGATTCCCAGCGGTGATCGCCGCGTCCACGTCCAGCCGTCTGTTCATCGGCGAAAAACACCGATCCATTTGGTGCTTCCAAGCGCGCTGCAGCCAAGGCGTCGGTATTGGTCGAGCCTGTGACGCGCTCAAAATGCAGATTGCCCGCAAAGATCGTACCGGCGAGCGCGTTATTCAGAGCCTTCAGGTCAAACACGCTTAGCTCGGCTCTGCCACGATGCTCATTGAGATGTCGGCCGCTTTGGCCGAGTGCGTCAGCGCGCCTACACTGATGAAGTCGGCGCCTGCTTCTGCGTAGGCACGTATGTTATCCAGCAAAATGCCCCCGGACGCTTCGATCGGAATCCAGCGCTTCTCCCCCCGGATGCGCTCAACCGCGATCTTAACTTGCGCCGGCGTCAAATTATCCAGCAGGATCGCCTCTGCGCCGCATTCCAGAGCCTCTTCCAGTTCGCGCTGGCTGCGAACTTCCACCTGAACCCGCTGGCCTTTTTGCCGGCGCTCCAGTGCGTGTGTCAGTGCAGCGCGCAATCCGCCTCCCAGCGCAATGTGATTGTTCTTGATTAGAATGGCCGACGACAAATCCAGCCGGTGATTTGTTCCGCCGCCGCACAGTACGGCATACTTCTCCAGCGCCCGCAGGCCGGGCACCGTCTTGCGCGTGTCCAGCACTCGCGCCTTCGTCCCCTGGATCGCGTCAACGTACTGCCGAGTCAGGGTGGCGATCCCACTCAAATGCTGCATCAGGTTAAGAATTACCCTCTCGCAGCTGAGCAACACGCGTGCATTGTGTCGAATGACGGCCAGCACCTGCCCTCCGTGGACACGTACACCGTCAAAAATCTCAGGATGGCTGACCACCTCAAAGCGGTTGTGCGCCTGAGGACGTTGGTCCAGCCGTGCAAAAATCTCGAGGAATCGCGGCACGGCGCCCAGCCCTGCTACCACCATCTCCTGACGCGCAAGAATCGAAGCGGACGCGCGCAAAGCCGGGTCAATGGTCACATTCGTGGTTGCATCGCTGGCGGCCTTGTCTTCAATCAAGGCTTGCTCCAGCAATGTGTCAATCCGGCCGCTCTTCCAATCCATGTTGGTTCCTGGTGTTTCAGATTCCGCTTTGATTTTTCGCTTGCCGAAGAAAGTTATAAACAACTTTCTTCACGCTGTCATCTAGCTCGCCTGTCAAGGTGCAAAAAAGTGCGCCGGTGTGCCGGTCGATCTCGAGCGCGTACCTCTGTTGGATTCCCGAAAATGTTTCCACGATTCTTTGCCACATTCCCTGTTTTCCGCCCTCAAATTGATCTACCAGGCGAATCTCCCCCAAGTCGGTGTACCAGAGCAGGGAAACGATGAAGAGATGATTGCGGAAAAACAGCCTGTAGCTTGTCAGCAAAAGGTACTGCGCCGGACCCTTCTGGCCCGCTCCACGATACGAAAGGTCGATAAAGGCGAGCGCCCGCTCCGTCTCCTGTAGATGTCCTGCAATGATTTCGGCGACCGCTCGAGGGAAATGGGGCCAAGTGTAGCAGCCGGGTGCCCCAACGAAGAAAATCGGCGGTGGCTCGGGGCTCTTCGGCGTTTTAACTCGTACTTCGACTTCCTGCGGAACCGGCTCCGGCTCCGTCGCCACCGGGCTTTCCAAGTGCTCCCAGAGTTCGCGGTAAGCAACTTGGACCAGTTTGAAGCGCTCCTCGGCGTCCGCCCGCTTCACCGGCTCATTTTCAAACCGGTCGGGGTGCCATCGCTTGGCCTCAGTTCGGAAGGCTTTGCGCAGCGCCGCCCGCGAGAGCCACCTACGCGCAAGACCGAGCGTTTTAGCGTGCTCTTCGCACTGGCGGCAGGAGCAGGGCATTCGGCGGCTCTATTCGGGGGGCAGCGCGGCCAGCGCCGCACGCGCCTTCTCAAGCAAAAGCACGTTTTCTTCGCGCTGCTTCTTCAGCCCATCCACAACATGCGCCGGCGCCTTCAATCGAAATCCCTCGTTGCCCAGCTGCCGGTCTGCATTGGCGATGTTCTTCTCATATCTTGCGATGTCTTTCTTCAGACGGTCGCGTTCGGCGGCGACGTCGATGGTGCGTTCGTAGACCACTGCCACATCGAAATTTGCCGTCGAGTGTTTCGCCAGTCCGGCACTGATTGCTTCGACGGCACGTACTTCGCTCACCCGCGCCAGCCGCTCAATCATTGCGCTATTGGTTGTGACAATCGATTGCATCGGCCCCGTGGCCCGCACCTCAATCGGAATCACAGCCTTCTCCTCTACGCCGATTTCCTTCCGCAAGGCGCGCACTTCAACAATCAATTCCTGCAAAAATGCCATGGCAATCAGCGCAGACTGGTCAGCAGCAGCTTTGGCCATCGGATACCGCGTCAGCGCAATAGACTTCGCCGGAGGGCCGCCATCATAAATCGCATGCCAGATTTCCTCCGTCAGAAACGGCATGAAGGGGGAAAGCAACCGCAACGATGCCTCGAAAGTCTGCATCAGTGTCGCAAGCGCGGCTTTGGTCCTCTCCTTATCGGCCGACTCAGAGAAATCCAGACGCAACTTCACGATCTCCAGATACCAATCGCAGAAGCTGCCCCAGAAGAACTGATAAATCCCATGCGCGGCGTCGTCAAAACGATATTCGCCTAGTGATTGATTCACTTTGGCGGTCATCGCGTTAAGTTCTGCCACAATCCAGCGTGCTTCGAGCGGTGCATCGGTTGGAACCGACGGCATTGCTCCCAGCGCAGCCCTGCCCGCCGATATGCCGACTTCCGCCGCCCGGTCCACGTTCATAAAAATGAATCGGGCTGCATTCCATATCTTGTTCGCAAATGCGCGATAACCCTCGGTTCGCGCCACGTTGAACGCAATGTCCGTTCCGGGCGAAGCCATTGAGGCAAGCGTGAAGCGCACCGCGTCCGTCCCATACTCCTTCACAATCTCGATGGGATCAATTACGTTGCCCTTGGTCTTTGACATCTTCTCGCGGTTAGCGTCGCGCACCAGCGCATGAATGTAGACTTCGCGGAATGGCACTGAATCGGCCAGAGTGCGCGGCGATCCATCAGCCATCGGCACGTCGCCCGCAAACCAGCAGCCCATCATGATCATGCGCGCCACCCAAAAGAACAGGATGTCGAAGCCGGTCACGAGCAGGCTGGTCGGATAAAACGTGTCAAAGTCTGCGCGATTCTCCGCAGTAAGGTTCGGCCAACCAAACACTGAAACTGGCAGCAGTCCCGATGAGAACCACGTATCCAGCACATCGGTCGACTGCTCAATCTTCTCTGATCCGCAATGCGTACACTGGGTCGGATCTTCGCGCGCCACTGTCACTTTGTGGCACACAGCGCAGTGCCACGCCGGAATCCGGTGGCCCCACCACAATTGCCGGGAGATGCACCAGTCGTGGATGTTCTCCATCCAATTCAGGTAGGTCTTCTGATACATCTCTGGCGTGAACCGGATGTGACCTTCCTTCACGGCGGCAACCGCTTTATCTGCCAGCGGCTGAATCTTGACGAACCACTGCAAACTGAGACGCGGCTCGACTACCGTCTTGCAGCGGTCGCAGTGCCCGACATTATGGACATGATCCTTGATGCCGCCGAGTAAACCCGTCTCTTCGAGGTCTTGGACAATCTTTCGGCGGGCAGCAAAGCGTTCCAGTCCCTTGTAAGGCCCGCCCGCTTCGTTGATGTGGGCAGAATCGTCCATCACATTGATTGAAGCGAGATGATGGCGTTGGCCCAGCGCAAAGTCGTTGGGATCATGCGCCGGTGTCACCTTCACTGCGCCGGTGCCAAAATCGCGGCTCACCCACTCATCCAGAATGATGGGAATCTCTCTGTCCATCAGAGGCAAGCGAAGCTTTTTCCCGTGGAGTTGCAGATAGCGCTCATCCTCGGGGTGTATGGCCACGGCTACGTCGCCCAGCATCGTTTCCGGTCGCGTCGTGGCGATCGTCAAAAACTCGCCACTATCCTTGCCTTGGGCGTCAATTACCGGGTACTTGATCTCCCACAGATGTCCTTTGTGCTCGTCGTAGACCACTTCCAGGTCACTGATCGCCGTTTGGCAACGCGGGCACCAGTTCACGATGTAAGCGCCGCGATAGATCAGTTCCTGCTCATAGAGCTTGACGAAGGCTTCGCGTACTGCAACCGACAGGCGCTCGTCCATGGTGAAGTACTCGCGCTGCCAATCGACGGACGCCCCGAGGCGCTTCATCTGGTCAAGAATTGCCCCGCCATAGTGCCGCTTCCATTCCCACACCCGGTCCACAAATGCTTCGCGTCCCAGCGCCTGGCGCGATGTTCCTTCGGCCGTTAATTGCCGCTCGACCATCATCTGGGTGGCGATGCCAGCGTGATCGGTGCCCGGCAGCCAAAGCGCACGCCGCCCGCTCATTCTCTGCCAGCGGGTCAGGATGTCCATCTCCGTCTGGTTGAGCATGTGGCCCATGTGCAGGCGGCCCGTTACGTTGGGCGGTGGCAAAAGAATTGAAAATTGGGCCGGCCCTGCCGTACCCTCGCCCGCTTTGGGCGTCGGCTGCGCGAACAGGTTTTCGCGGACCCAGTATTCGGCCCAGCGATCTTCAATGGACGTGGGGTCGTAGGATTTGGGCAGGTCGTGAGGCATTGATTTTGTCTGAGGTCCCGTGGGTCAGCGTCAAACCCCTTGAAACATGAGGGTTTGTGCATGGGTCTGACTCCTACTTTATCAGCTTCCCCACATTTCCTTCAGCACGCGGCCCCATTTGCCGCCGGGAATCAGACGTACTGGTAGGCACCGGCCCAAGAGCCGGAAGCCAATAGAGCGCAGCGCTCACCGGCCGGCACCCGAAGCTGAAAGGCCGCAACCTTTCGGCGCCCTTTGCATTCTCAAGGAAGCGTCTCAGCTTAGAACGGGTTTAGCTTGGCCAAGCCCTTCTTCTTTTTCTTTTTGCTCGAAGATTCGTCGTTCAGGTCTGCTTTCGGGCCCTTCTTCTTGGCATCCGCAGCCGTCTGTGTCGGCGCCTGCCCAGGCTTGATGTCGTTCATCTGGTCTGGTGCAGCGGCTGGTGTTTCCGCAGCAGGCAGCGCGGTGTTCACCGGGCCTACCGGCTTCACCACCGCATTGGGATCGGGGGCAGCCGTCCCAGACGGCGCATTCACCACCTGCACGCCCACGCCGGTTCCAGCATCGGGTGCGGTCATCACGGGCGCTGTCGAAGGAGCATCACTGCGAGGCGGCTCATTCGGGCCCGTTGGCGCCGCGGCTGCTGTTGCAGGCTTGTTTGCGCCAATCGCCTCGTTGAACATGGTGATGTTTTCCTTCGTAACATCCGGGGCGATCGTGCGCTTTGGATCATCAAGGCTAGGATCGCCGACGTGCACCGCCTCCACCACCGAAGGGCCGTGCTTGATGATGTCGAGCGTCTTGTCGGTAAACCTCAGCGGCTGACGGCTCCGCTCTTCTGCATCACTCTCTGCCACAGCCGTTGCCGTGGGCTCGGGAACAGGCCGGTTCATCGCAATCAGACGGTCGCGGGCATCTTCCACGTGCGGCGCCATGGGATAGCGCGTAATCACCTTGCTGTATGCCTGGGCGGCGCGATCCATATACATCGCATACATGCGCTCACGCACCGCTCCCGGAAGTCCTGGCGCCAACTGCATGCGGCGGGCTTCGCCTGAATATGCATCGCCAATTCCGATCAGATCCTGGTCGCTCTTCGAATAGAGAGGATAGGTGTCGACTACCGTATCGAGCCGCGCAATCGCGGCAGAGTAGTTCTCACGGCTCCCGTAGAAAAGTCCAATCTCCGATTCTCGCTCGGCCAGAACCTCCTGGACATCGCGCAGCTTCTGTTTCGCACGCGGAATCAGCGCGGAGTCAGGAAATTGATTCAGCATCACACGGTATTCTTCCTCGGCGCGCTGCGCATTGGTGTAGTCCCGGTCAGGCTTCTCCATCTGCTGGTAATAAATGTCTCCCACCTTCATCTGCGCTTCCGCTGCTTCCGGCGCGTTGGGGAAGAACGTTATAAAGTCCTTGTATTCGGCTTCAGCCTGCGTCAAAGCCGCCGCGCCGCCCTCTTTGAACCAGGTGTCGCCCACTGCCAGCTTGGCGCGCATGCGGAACTCGGAATCCGGGTAGGTGTTCAGCAGGGTCTGCAATGTCAATCGGGCCACGTCGTAGCGGCCTTTCTTCATCGACGTCATGGCCTTGTCGAAAAGCACTTTGTCCGGCTGCTTCGAATTCACGTTCGCGAGAGGATTGGCGCTAAGATCCTCATTCTTTTTCTTCTTGGGCTTCTTCGGCTTGTCGCTTGCCACGGCTGCCACTGCCGAAAACAGAAAAATCGCCAACGTCGCCAACGCTATCTTCTGGGAAAACCGGTTCATACCACCTCATTTTGAGCGCGCATGCCGCTTGGGCTGCCCGCCTGCAACTCGTCTTGCCCTGGGAGAATTCGCTTCGCCTGCCGCGCTGCGGGCGGCTTCCAATAGCGCACGTGCATCCCGTTCCGGATGGCCGCCACCAAAGACAGCATTTCCCGCTACCAGCAGGTCCGCACCTGCTTGGACGACCTGGGCTACCGTGTCGTGAGCCACCCCACCGTCCACTTCGATTTTAAATGCCAGCCCCATATCCCGCCGCAATTCGGCCAGTTTCCTGATCTTTTCGAGAGAAAAGGGGATGAATTCCTGCCCGCCAAACCCCGGATTCACGCTCATGATCAGCACATGATGCAACAAGGGCAGAATATCCACGATAAAGTCGACCCGGGTGGCCGGATTGAGCACCACCCCCGGCTTCATTCCATGGTCCGCAATGTGTGTCAGAGACCGGTGCAGGTGCCGGCACACCTCGTAGTGCACGCTCACCCAGTTCGCCCCTGCTTCGGCAAATGCCGGAATAAACTCGTCAGGGTTCTCGATCATCAGGTGGCAGTCCAGCGGAAGCTTCGTTGCCTTGCGCAGGCTCTTCACAACCAGGGGACCGATTGTGATGTTGGGCACAAAATGTCCGTCCATGATGTCCACATGGATCACGCTGCCGCCACCGCGCTCCGCTGCCGCAACTTCATCCGCAAGGTGCGCAAAATCCGCAGACAAGATGGATGGCAACAATTCAACCATTGGATCTCACGCAGCCCTTTCCCGCCCGGCCAGTGTAACAGCCAAAGCACCACTATTGATCACGCTGCCCGCGCCGTATTAGTGCGCTCATCCTGGGCTTTTCCGGCTTTTCAGGCGCCTCCAGTTTCTTGAGCAGGATCCGCCCTCTTGCCCGCATCGCCGGCGTACCGCTGCGGCTCAGAATGCGCAGCATGTCCAGGACTGCGGGAATCAGCACAGGGGTCCATCGCGTCAGCCCGGCCAGCCCATGCATTGACGCCGTCTTCACAATCGAGCTCTTGTCCTCAAGCCAGGGCCAAAGCACTGCAGCCGCCCAATCCCCTTCCGCTACTGTCAATTTCACCCGGGGAATCATAAGCGCCAGATTCCAGCGCAGCTTGTTTTCCGATGCATCGGCCATCCGGCTTAGCAAGGCATCCTTCCAGGGCTGCAGCAACTTCGGCTTCAGGTGAGACGCCCTCTCCAAAGCATCGGCTGCGCGATTGGCTACGCCAGCGTCCTCATCCCAAAGCAGTTCAATCACATGGCGCGCGTCGCGCGGCTGCATCAGCATCAGTCGCGCGACATCGGGAGCTCGACCTTTCGCCATCCTTCCGCCGCTCACCAGCAGCGCGCGAATTGTGCTCTTCGTCGACATCCAACTTGTCGCTGAAAGACCGCCTAAGACTTTGGAGCCGCAATCTCCGGAGTGTGCATTCCGGCAGAAAACACGCGCCCAACTCCGCGCAGAAGGGCCTTCACCGGCAGCCTTCCTTCATCGTCGGGAAAGAAGATCTCACCCGGCCGCTTCGCCTCTGGCCGGTAGTACCAGCGCTTGAGCAACGCCAGGTGCGCCTGCCGGACTACTGGTCGAGGCGTTTCCAACGCTTCCGACAATTCTGCAAGAACCGCCTCCATCCTAGCCTCCAGAATTCCTCGCGGCGGCTTGGGTGCGTTCTCTTCCGTGGGGTTGACTTCCGGCACCGGCTCCAACGGCAACGGCTGGGCAAACAGGGAGCTCGACCCTGACCGCTCATTCTGGATTCGCATTCCGAGTGTTGAAAACCCGACCGGGCCGCGCAGTCTGCCTTCTTCAAACAGAAACACTGCAACCTCATCCGGCTGTGCCGAAGCCTGCAGAATCACAACGCGCAAGTGGCTCATGGGTCGCACCAGCTCTGGGACAAGCGCTCGAACACTTTCAACCCTCTGCGCCTGTGCGTGCAACGCCGCGGCGTCCTCAAATTCAAGATTTTCTGAAGCCTTGCCCCGCTCTGCGCGCAGCACCACCAGCTTGCTCTCGCCTCGCGATGCCAGAAAGCTTTCTACAGCCGCGGACTCTTCAGCGTAGCGCTCGTCCGTGCAGCCCTTGTAGCACGGAGCAAGGCACATCTTCATCTCTGAATACACGCATCCTGGATGACTTGGATTGGGATCGAGATCATCGGTGCAGCGTCGCAGCAAAAATAGCTTCAGTACCTCTTCGGCAAAACGCTCGGCCGCCGCGCGCGATGCAAACGGTCCATACGCCCAGTCCGCTTCACGCTGGCTTGGCCGGTTCGTCACCACAATGCGCGGATAGGCGTTGCCACCCAGATAGCGAATGAAGGCCGGCGCACGCAAGTGCATCCGCTCGATTGCCTTTTCGCCATAGATCTCTTCTAAAAGGGAGAACTGCGTAAGCAACGACTCGAAATCCGACCCCGTCAGTCGCCAGCCTATGCGCCGCACCCGGCCCGCAAGCTGCAGCCGCTTGGGATGCTTCAAAGACGGTTGTAATAGCCTTTCCAGCCTGGCCCGCAGATTTGGCGTACGCCCGATGTAAGGCTCGTCCTTGGCCTCGGCTCCGTACAGCGCAAAGACCGCCGCCCCATGCGGAATCTGTTCGAGCGCGGCCTTGGTCCAGGCCGGATCAAAGGCGATCTGTTTCATTTGCATCACGCAGAATTGCTCCCGTGACGATCGAAGGGCCATACGTCATCGGCCATCCTCTTACCCTTCACGCCCCTGCGACCGTCATTCCATCGATGCGCAACGTGGGCGATGCTACCGATCCGCGAAACACGAGATCGTTTCCGATTGCAGCGATGTTCACCAGCATATCGGTCAGGTTCCCAGCCACCGTCACTTCTTCTACCGCGTGTGTCAACTCTCCCTTTTCGATCCATAGGCCCGTTGCGCCACGGGAGTAGTCTCCAGTAACCAGGTTCGTCCCGAATCCCATCAGGCTCGTGACGTAGAGCCCCGCTTCTACACCCTCGATGATCTCGTCCGGCGTCAAAGTTCCCGCCTCCAGAAACAGGTTCCCGCATCCGATCCCGGGTGCGCCGGCCAAGCCGCGTGATGCGTTGTGCGTTGATCTCATCCCCAGCTTGCGTCCCGCGTACGTATTCAGCAGGTAATTGCGGAGCACACCCCGCTCCACCACCACTGTGCGCCGCGAAGTCAATCCTTCTCCATCAAATGGCGATGTCCCGAAGCCGCCCACGCCTGTTGGCAACAACATCATGTTGTCGTCGATGATCGTCAGATTCGCGGACGCAATCGTCTCGCCCAGCTTGCCCGCCAAAAACGACGCACTCCTCCAGATCGAATCGCCCGATGCGGCTTCGAAAATGGAACCGATCAAACTCCGCGCGACTTCGGGTGCAAAGACTAAAGGAACTTGCTGTGTTGGCACGCGCCGAGCACCTAATCGCCGCAGCGTGCGTCTGGCGGCTTCCATGCCCACCAATTCCGGCGATTCCAGCAGGCCAAAGCTTCGCGCGCCGCTCCACCACCCATCCCTCTGCATCGTGCCGTTGGCATCCACCGCTAGAGGCGCCGCGGAAACGCCGGTATAGCTGGTCCGGTAGCTGCCAATAAACCCCCGGGAATTGGCCAGCACTTTGCGCCCTGTTGCCGCATCAAAACTGCCCCCGTCCGAGTTTGTGATGCGTGCATCGGCAGCCAGGGCCGCAGCCTCCGCCCGCCTTGCCCACTCAATCCGCTCCGGGCCGGGAAGGGAATAGACATCCTCAAAAAACAGGTGCTGATTCTCTTCAATCTGGCCGAATTCGCCCGCCTCCGGCAGTCCCGCAAACGCGTCTTCTTCTGTCACTTTGGCCAGCGATAGCGCGCCCTCCACCAAAAGCCTGATTCCTTCTGGCGTCAGATCGCTCGTAGAAGCCGACGCCGAACGCTTGCCCAGGAACACCCGCAACCCTAGCGCGCGCGATCCTGACTCTTTCAGCGTTTCCACCTGCCCCATGCGCACGTTCACACTGAACTCATCACCCTCACGTGCCACAGCCTCAGCGTCGCTCGCGCCGGCCTTTACGGCCCGTGCCACAACATCCGCGGCGAGCGTTTCAAGGTCTAGATTTAGAGCGGGTGAGACAATGGAATTGGATTCAGACATATTTTGAGCCTACCAAGCTGCGGTATCGATTAGCGCCCCGTCCCGCCAACGGTCATCTTGTCGAGCTTGATGGTCGGCATCCCAACACCCACAGGCACACTCTGACCATCTTTGCCGCACGTACCGATCCCCTCATCGAGCTTCAGGTCGTTTCCAACCATCGACACAAACTTCAGCGCCTCGGGTCCATTTCCGATCAACGTCGCGTCGCGTACCGGCGCCGTGATCTTGCCGTCTTCGATCAGATAGGCTTCGCTGGCCGAGAAGACAAACTTGCCATTTGTGATGTCTACCTGCCCGCCCCCGAAGTTCACCGCATACAGTCCGCGCTTCACGCTGCGCAGAATGTCCTGTGGATCGTCTTCACCAGCCAGCATGTAAGTGTTTGTCATTCGCGGCATGGGAATCGATTGATAGCTCTCGCGCCGGCCCGAGCCGGTGTTCGGCATACCCATCAATCGCGACGAAAGCTTGTCAGAGAGATAACCCTTGAGTACACCGCCCTCAATCAGCACTGTTTCCTGCGTCGCCGAGCCTTCGTCGTCCACATTCAGAGAGCCCCGTCGCCCGATCATCGTCCCGTTGTCCACAACGGTCACCTTGGGACTTGCCACCAGCCGACCAATCAGTCCTGTAAATGCCGAGGTTCCTTTGCGATTGAAATCCGCTTCCAGTCCATGGCCGACCGCTTCATGCAGTAGGATTCCGGGCCATCCCGGGCCCAGCACCACCTGCATCTCACCCGCTGGTGCCGGCACCGCACCCAGTTGCAGAATCGCACCGCGGGTTGCTTCCTGGGCGAGATGTTCCGGGCTCTTGCTTGCGGAAAAAATCTCGAGGCCGCCTCGTCCGCCGGCTCCCGTCGCACCTTTGGTCGAGAGAGCGCCGTCCTTTGCAATCACAAACACATTCAGACGGCACAAGGGTTGTGTGTCGCTGGCAAATGCCCCATCCGATGCGGCAATCAGGATCCGCCGCAACTCTTCGCTGTAGCTTGCCCGCACTTGTACGATTCGCGCATCGAAGGCCCGGGCCGCCCGGTCGGCCCGCAAAATCAACTCCAGGCGCGCCGCCAAATCCAGGTCAAACCCGCCCAGTGGCACCGGATACAAATCTGCGGCGGTGGTTTCCGTAAATCCCTGTACAGACTGCTTCGCAGGTCCTGAAGCAATCAGTGCCGCTGTCCGTGCCGCATGCAAAAGCCTGTCCGGGTTCAGGTTATCGGTGTAGGCATACCCTGTCCGTTCGCCGGAAAGCACTCGTATCCCGCAGCCTGCGCTCGTGCCTTGGCTTGCCGACTTCACGATCTGCTCATCGACGCCCAGTGCCGTCGAAGTCACCGACTCGAAGTAAAGATCGGCGTAATCGCCGCCTGCGGAAAGCGCTTCGCCCAGGCAGCGTTCCAAGAGTCTTTCTGTGATCCCGAATTTTTCAAAAAAATAGCGTTTGTGGCTCGTCGCCGGGGAAGCAGCCTGATTGGTCATCGTACTTCGAGTTTACGCGCAAAGGGGATCTGGAAGCTCAGCCCATCCGGGCATTTCCTCTCTTGATGCCGTGACGTTCGTGTGAGTGCTGCACTGCTCCACCCGTGGTACATTCTTGCCATGAAGAAGTATCTTGTCGCCGCCCTTCTGTTGATTGCGACAGCAAGTTCCGCATTCGCTGCATCCCCGGCAACCCATCACCGGCACCACCATCACCACCATCATCGCCGCGCTTAAGATTCGCGTCGACGACAGGCCTCCCGGACGAATCGCTGTGCGATCGGCGCAGCCCTTCGCACAGCCCGTTCCTGTCTTGGTCCGGTGACTTTTGGCCTCTATCCTTCCCCCGTCCGGACGTGCTACATTCGGGCCATGAAAAAGCTTGTCCTTGCCACCTGTGTGCTTGCAGCGTTTTCGGCGTCAGCCTTTTCCGCCGAGACGAATAACCATCCCATTACCAAGCACAAGGTCACCCAGCGTACCGGACAGCATGCGACAAACCCCTACTTGGCGCATGCCAACCACAAGGCAAAGCGCGGTAAACACAAGAAGATCTAGCGGCTTCGACAGCGATTGACAAAGCCCCTCGCTCCTGGCGGTAAAGACCTTAAAATGTTCTTCAAAAGCTTTAAGCTGTAGAGCATGAACGACCTGAACGATCTTCGCTACCCTATTGGCCGCTTTGTCTCGCTGATTGAGTCCACCCCGACACTCCGATCCCGCCAAATCCAGACCTTGACCGAACTACCAGCGAAACTGAAGGCCGCAGTCGATGGCCTCAGCGCAGCACAGCTCGAAACCCCTTATCGCGAAGGCGGTTGGACGGTTCGCCAGCTTGTTCATCATATTGCGGACAGCCACGCGAACTCCTACATTCGCTTCAAGCTGGCGCTCACAGAAGACTGGCCGACCATCAAGCCCTACGACGAAGCTGCCTGGGCGACACTTGCCGATACGGTGAGCACCCCGATAGAAATCTCCCTCACTTTGCTCGAGGCGCTCCATATGCGATGGGTCAACTTGCTCACATCTCTCAGTGATGCCGACTTTCAGCGCGGCTATAACCATCCTGAATCTGGCCGCCAAAACCTCGTTACGGCGCTCGCGATTTACGACTGGCACTCCCGCCACCATACCGCGCACATTTTGCGTTTCCGCGAACGCATGAACTGGTAAGGCAATCCATGGGCCCGGCAGAAGTCGCCGCAACTCCGTCGCATCTCATTCAGGCCGTCGAGACCTATCTCGCCGAACACCCGACAGCCGTCTTGCTTCAGGACGGTGAGGTCGCGTTTGACATGCGCGCCGCACGCTATTCCATCAGCGAATCTCATGGACGCTGCCTGTTGCAAGTCTGGTCCGACGAACGCAATCTGTTTCGAACGGTGGTCCAGATTGCGCCTCGAGCACACGCCTTGCGTCTCATCACCCGCCGCTTGGGCGTGGACAAGCCGCAAACGCTCGAATTCTTGCCATCGGCCGATCGCCGCACCGCCACTTCGCGCAACGCAGGTCGAAATCGCTATCTCAAGCTGCTGGATCGCGTCCTCAGACGGAACTTCATCGGGTATAGAGTCGACGGACTGCGTTCCGCCATGGATCTTGAACATAGCTTCGGCCCTGCTTACGCTCGAGGCCGCCTCCTTTGCGGGACCACTGCCGAAGCAATCATTGGGATTAGCTCTGCCGAATCGGTCGCGGCGATCGACGGCATTCTTACGTTGGGAATACTTTGGCTCGAATACTGCCGCGAGCATGGAAACGCCCGGCGTCATTATGGCGCGATCAAAGTCATAGTTCCCACCGGCTTCTGCCGGACTACTGCCGATCGCATGGCCTGGTTAAACGACGCGCTTGCTGACTTCCAGCTATTCACGCTCAACGAACATACAGAGGAACTGACCGCCGTAGATTTTCGCGACACAGGAAACGTTGATGCACACCTCGTCCATGCTTTCTCTACTGCTTCCTCCCTTGAAATTTGCCGATCCGGCATCGGTCGCCTGATCGGCCTTGTTCCCGCCGCGGCGCGTCAGCGGGTTGAGCTCCAGCCGCGTTCCCCAAACGAAGTTAGCCTGTTGCTCCACGGCCTGGAATTCGCGCGCGTCCGCCACGGCGTTTCTGCGCACTCCTTTACACGCGAAGACGAAATCGCTTTTGGCGCCGGGGCCCACGAAACGCTCCTCACATCGGAAAATGAACCGCTCTGCCGCGACCTTTTCGAACGCCTCTTCCTGAGTCGCCATCCCGATGGCTCCCACACCGATGCTCTGTTTCGCCTGCAACCTGAGCGATGGCTCGAATCGCGCCTTCGCGGCGCTTTGGCTCAAATCTTTCCCCAACTTCGAGCTGATCTTCTGTATTCACAGGTGCCTGCACTTTCCGCAGGTGACCGCGGGATGCTGGATTTGCTGACCCTGGATCACATCGGCCGCCTGGTGATTCTCGAGCTAAAAGCGAACGAAGATTTGCATTTGCCGATGCAGGCTTTGGACTACTGGATTCGCGTCCGAAGTCTCAACCAAGACCGCGCTCCAGGAGCCGGAGGCCGTCTGGCGTCTGCGTTCGAGCGAAGTGGCTACTTTCAAGGTGTCGAAGTCTCGCCGTTGCCGCCCCGCCTCATTCTTGCCGCGCCGGCTCTCCGCATCCACCCAGCCAACCAAGTGGTACTTCAGTACCTGGCACCCGAAGTTGAATGGGAATTTGTAGCTTTGGCTGAAAATTGGCGTCATCATCTTGCCGTTGTCACCAGAAAGAGGAGTTGCGCCAACCAAGTCTGACTTCGAATTGTTCTGAATAGAGTTGGATTATTCCTGCGGTGCAAGATTTTGGGAAGGTTATCAAGTTCGCAGTTTTTTGAAATGAACGATGCTTTTCAAATTCTCCAATGAAGTGATATTCATCACGTCAATTCCTCGAGAATTGAATCAAAATCAAACATCCGATAGCAAGTGCTTTGGTTGATGTCCCCAACACTGAAGAAAACTGCAGTTCGGCCGATAGTTCGTGTTGAGGGGTAAAACAAACGTGCTTAGTAGAGCTTTTCACCAGGCCCGTGTTGGCTTAGTTTCAAACGATGCAACCTCGAATCTTGCCTTCATGCCGTTGCAGAGAGCTCTCGAATTTGAAGCTGAACTTGACCAATTGCAGAAGACCTATTCGAGCGACATGGGCTGTATTCGTGGGATTCGAGTTGCATTTGCCATCGAGGCGATCGCCGCCTTGAGTCTCTTTGGACTCCGGTATGCTTGGCATCTTTTGCGATAAGTTCAAAAGGAATAAGCTCAGTTGCTCCTGAAAATGGCTGCGGCGGCTGCCCGGCTCACTCATTCAGCTCTTGAGTGGTTTCCGTGCGAAATAGTAAAGCGCATAAGCCAGCACTGCGAACATCACCACACTCACCGCATCGTTATTCAAAATCGTGTGAGGCACATTGAGCAGATCGCGATTGTCAAAGTAAGTGGCTTCCATCGCTTTGAGCGCCACGCCTATAAGCCCCGCGATACCGCCCGCCGCAATCAAACCGGAAGCAAACAAAGATCCTGAAGAAATGTCGCTCTCCGACTCCGCCTCGCCTGCACGTTGCGCCGCTCTGTCGGCGAACCATCGCACGACTCCACCGACAAAGATTGGCAAAGTCGTTCCAATCGGCAGATAGGCACCGACTGCAAAGGTTAAGGATCTGATTCCGAGGAGTTCCACGGCGATCACCAGCGACACGCCCAGCAGCACCAGCCCCCACGGCAACTTTCTGCTCAGAATGCCGTTGATCACTGTCGCCATCAGGCGCGCCTGCGGTGCGGGTGCGCTCGCAGAACCAATTCCCTGGATCCAATGCACTTCAATCTGACTTGTCGCTGGCGAGTAAAGATATTTGCCGTCCTGTAGCTCGGTCGAACCAATGGCGTTCAGGAGCACATACTCTGATTTGCTGTGATTCGTCCCCGTTTTTCCGTCGGGACCAATTACGCGAATTTCATTCGGTAAATGATGCGTGTCTTTTTCGATCGAGACTCCCGGGTGCGGTGCATTGATGTCCCATGCCTGCGAAGATGCGTGAAACTCTTGCAAGCCGGTGTTCATCAAATTCAGCGTCGACCCAATCACTACCGTCGAAACCACGACGCCGATCATCAGTGCAATTTGCTGCAATCTCGGCGTCGACCCCACAATGTATCCGGTCTTCAGATCCTGTGATGTGTCACCGGAATTCGATGCGGCAATACAAACCACCCCACCAATGGTGATGGCAAGTGCGCCAAAGGCCGGCGCGGTCCAGCCTTGTACCAGGAAGACTGCTGCTGTTGCCATCAGGGTCGCAATCGTCATGCCCGAAACCGGACTGGCAGACGAACCAACGAGTCCCACGATGCGCGAGCTTACCGTTACGAACAAAAATCCAAATACCACCACCAACAGCGATGCTGCCAGATTCGCGGGCCAGCCCACAAATGCTCCCGGCACCGGCTTGAATTCGAGGAACAGGAACATGCAGGCGACAATCAGCAGAGATCCGATGATCACCACTGTCATCGAGAGATCATCTTCGGTGCGTATGGTTTTTGCTTTCTCGACTTCGCTCCCGCTTTTCACGTTCTTAAGTCCCGTTGTCAGGGCGCTCCAGATCGTTGGAAACGTCTTTAGCAAAGTGATCAGTCCTGCCGCCGCCACAGCTCCCGCGCCCATCGGCTTGATGTAAGCCGCCCAAAGATCGCCAGGCCCCATCTGCGCGATCGGAATCTGGCCGGGATAGACCGGATGTGGCAGTTCTTTGCCAAAGAAGTAAATAAGGGGCATGACTACCAGCCAGGAAAAGACACCTCCGGCAAAGATCACCCCCGCAACGCGCGATCCAATGATGTAACCCACTCCGAGATATTCCGAGGTCGCATCGGCATTGATCGAAGCACCCTTCAAAACGTGCTGCGGCCCGAAGTCTGGTTGATATTCAGGCGCTCCTGGCCACACTCCCAGCAGGTTCTTGTTCTGCAGGAACGTGTAAAGTCCCCCCAGGCCCAACCCCAGAAATACGCGGCTGGCAAGCGAGCCGCCCTTTTCGCCTGCGATCAGTACATCGGCGCATGCAGTTCCTTCTGGATAGGGAAGCGCCCCGTGTTCCTTCACAATCAATTGCCGTCGCAGAGGGATCATGAAGAGCACACCGAGCCAGCCGCCAATGAGTGCCAGCATGAAAATCCGGGAATACTCCAGATCGAAACCAAGAAAGATCAGCGCTGGCAGAGTGAAGATCACTCCCGATGCGATCGATTGGCCCGCGTTCCCGGTCGTCTGAACTATGTTGTTTTCAAGAATTGATGCCCGTCCCAGGACGCGCAGGATGCTGATCGATAGCACCGCGATCGGAATTGAAGCCGCCACCGTAAGTCCGGCGCGCAAACCCACGTATACGGTAACTGCGCCGAAGATGACTCCAAAAATCGAGCCAAGCAAGATGGCTCGGACGGTGAGTTCGGGCGGTTTCTCCGTCGCCGGAACGAAGGGCTGAAACTCAGGCACTTGAAGCCTCCATGCCACTTAGCGGTCAAGATTGCATATTCCTGAAATGCCGAGTGTAGCAGTTGCCGTCGGCAAATCGCAGTGCTACTTAACTGCCCCCTGCGCATGTCTCACCGAATTCAGCCTCATCTCCCTCCGGTGGGAATCCAGGGGTCACCTCGATCGGTAACGAATAGCCACAGGTCTTAGGTAATGGGACACGTTTCCTTTTTCATGCCGATTTCCATGGACATCTAGTTGCAACCTACAGGAGAATGCAACCCAATCAGAAGTTAGTCATTTCCTGAACGTCGATCCCAACTTCCCAATCCAGGTCCTTAGGAAACAAAGGAGACTGTGTGATCCGAAGCCTCAGAAGTTTCGCGTTTTCTGTCGCCGCGATGCTCCTCCTCGCGGTCGTCGCTGGCCAGGCGCAATCCGTTCTCACTCATCACGTGCGCGACAGTGTGCGCAGTGGTCGCGCGCAATTCACCGGCCGCCTCCCCGTAAGCCAGGAATTGCAGCTCGATCTCGTCCTGCCACTGCGCGATCCGCAGGGCCTCAAGAGCTTCCTTGCGGACATCTACAATCCGTCCAGTCCGAACTACCGCCAATTCCTGACGGTGAGCCAATTCACCGCGCGCTTCGGCCCCACCCAGGACCAGTACGATGCTGTCCTGCGATTCGCTAGCACCTACGGCCTCACCGTAGTCGGCGGCTCTCGCGACTCCATGGACGTGCAGGTCAAAGGCTCCGTTGGAACCATTGAGACCGCCTTCCACGTAAATCTGCGAACCTATCAACACCCCAACGAGAGTCGCGAATTTTACGGAATCGATAGCGAACCAAGCGTCGACCTGCCGTTCAACCTCTGGCATATCTCCGGCCTCGATAACTATTCGATCCCGCATCCGATGCTCGTCAGCCGGACGGAATATGCGGCCGCACATGGCATCGACGCCGACAAGGTTGTGGCCCACGCCACCACCGGTTCCGGCCCTTCGGCATCGTTTCTGGGCAGCGACATGCGTGCCGCCTACTACGGCAGCGGCTCGCTTACCGGCGCCGGACAGAACCTCGGCCTGTTCGAGTACCTGGGAACCGATCTCGCCGACCTGACCACTTACTACAAGAATGTCGGCCAGACCAATAACGTCCCGGTCTCTGTCATCTCAACCGACGGTACCACCACCAGCTGCGTCGACTCCCGCGCCGGCGGAAGCTGCGATGACACCGAACAGACTCTCGACATGACCCAGGCCCTCGGCATGGCTCCCGGCCTCGCCAGTCTTGTCATGTATGTCGGTTCGACAGACACCGCCATTATCGGCGCCATGACCAGCCACAGCCCGCTGCCCACCACCATCGGCTGCTCGTGGGGATGGACACCCTCCGATCCAACCACCCTGGATCCTTACTTCGAAAAGATGGCCGCACAAGGTCAGAATTTCTTTGCCGCATCCGGCGACGATTCAACGTGGAAGGCTACAGGCAATGCAGCTGCGTGGCCTGCAGATGATGCCAATGTGGTCTCAGTCGGCGGCACTGACCTGACTACGTCCAAAGCCGCAGGCCCCTGGGCTTCGGAGACGGCTTGGGCAGACAGCGGCGGCGGTATCAGCCCCGATAAAATCGCAATTCCAGCGTGGCAACAGCTCTCTGGAGTCATCAATTCGAGCAACAAGGGCTCGACAACTCTTCGAAACGGTCCCGACGTTTCGGCAAATGCCAACTTCACCTTCTATACCTGCGCAGACCAGACCACCTGCTTGGCCAACGAATACGGAGGCACCAGCTTTGCGGCACCAATGTGGGCCGGATACATTGCCCTCGTGAATCAGCAACTGGCATCCAACGGAAAATCAACCATTGGCTTCCTGAACCCCACCATCTATGCGCAGAACGTGAATGCCGGCACCTACGCTGCAGATTTCCATGACATCACCAGTGGCACCTCCGGCAGCTACTCGGCCGTCACGGGCTTCGATCTGGTCACTGGATGGGGAAGTCCCAACTCTGGACTCCTCGCAGCCCTTACCGGCTCCGGCACGACCAGTCCCAGCTATAGTCTCTCGGCATCTCCAGCCTCCATCACCGTCACTCAGGGTGGCTCTGGCTCCAGTACTATCACGGTCGCCGTTTCCGGAGGCTTCGATTCGTCCGTCGCGCTCTCCGCGTCGGGCCTGCCCACAGGCGTGACCGCCGGATTCAGCCCAGCCTCCATAACCGGTGCCGGCACATCGACACTTAGCTTTACCGTCGCGTCCTCAACTGCGACTGGGACCTATACGATCACGGTGAGTGGGACGTCGGGCAGCACGGTCGAAACCACCACCGTTGCGCTCACGGTTACCGGAACCACGCCGGCCTTCTCCATCAGTGCTTCACCTTCAACGATCACCATTGCCCGGAGCAGTTCGGGCGAGGTTACGGTTTCTACAACGGTGTCCGGTGGCTTCAACTCAGCTGTTGCCTTATCCGCAACTGGCGAAGGGAATCAAAACTCTGTCAGCTTTAATCCCTCGTCGATTACCGGCGCCGGCTCTTCCACCATGACTATTACCGTTGGAAGGAGAGCTTCGCTTGGCAGTCACACCGTCACTGTGACAGGCAAGAGTGGCACCACTTCTCACACGGCTACTGTAACGTTCACCGTCATTCAATAAGGCGCTGCACGGCATTTCGCGTCTCATTGAATTCTGGCGATCTCTGAGCCCGGACCCTCCAGCGGTCCGGGCCTTTCTTTTCTGCTCCACACTTGGCGAACCCGGCCCTCAGCGCGTAGCGTAGGTGCAACTGGCCTCCCGGTTGGAGATCCGATTCATGGCAAATCCGGTTACTGCACCCGCTCTCGCCGCAACGGCTCGACCCATCGGCAATCTTTCACCCGTTCAGCGTCTGCTTTCGCTCGACGTGGTGCGCGGCATCACCATCGCCTTCATGATCATGGTGAACAACAATGGCGGCCCCGGCTCGTGGGGATTCATGAATCATGCCGAGTGGAATGGCCTCACTCCCACTGACCTCGTTTTTCCTACTTTTCTTTTCGTGGTCGGTGTTTCCGTGGTCTTTGCCTTCGATGCACGCCTGTCCCGTGGCGCCCAACGCGCCCAACTTGCCTGGCACACCGTGCAGCGCGCTGCCGTCCTCTACCTCTTCGGTATGATCGTTAACAGTTTTCCATTGTTCCATCTTGCGCACATGCGCTTCTACGGAGTTCTGCAGCGCATCGCCATCTGCTACCTGGTCGTCGGTCTCTTCTATCTCTGGGATAATCGCGTTTCAACCAAAATAGCGGCGCTGGTCGGCTGTCTTGTTGGCTACTGGATCCTGCTCCGCTGGGTGCCCATCCCGGGTGTAGGGATGCCAGGTCGCAATGTCCCGTTCATGGACATGACTCAGAACCTTGTTTCCTGGATCGATCGCCGTCTCTTCCCTTACCACCTCTATCTCTACGCTCCCGATCACAACGTGCGTGACCCCGAAGGCCTGCTCAGCAACCTTCCCGCTTTCGGCACCGCACTCATGGGCGTTCTCGCTGGACTTTGGCTGCGCACCAAAAAAGAAACCGGCCTCAAAACCGCGGGCCTCGCGTGCGCGTCGCTCCTCAGCCTGGGCATCGGCTACCTCTGGTCCCTCGAGTTTCCACTCAACAAGAACATGTGGACAAGCACATTCGTCCTCGTTGCCGGCGGTTACTCGCTCGCGCTCCTCACCTTCTGCTTCTGGGCCATCGAGCAGCAGGGCTGGCGCAAAGGCTGGACCTGGCCCTGGATTGTCTTCGGTTCCAACGCCATTGCCGCGTATATGTTCAGCGAACTCTCTCCGGGCATCCTCGATCTCATTCATGTCACGGATAACGGCCGCAGACTCGATCTGAACGGATATCTGTTCAAGCACATCTTCGCTCAGATCCCGAATCCTCATTGGGCGGCTTTCGCCTATTCGCTCAGCTTCGCTGCCTTCTGCTTCATCCCCGTCTGGATTCTCTATCGCAAAAAGATTTTTCTTAAAGTCTGAAGGACGGATGCCATTGCTTAACCGTAGTTGAAAATAGGTGTCTCATCGCGGACGGTCTCTTCGGCATCCGAATCGATTCCGCGCTTCTCTTCCGCGCGACCTTCCTTGTCCATGTGCCATACAAGGGAAAGTTGTTCCGAGCCAGAAGTGAAATCCGAAAGATACACGCCATTCAGCTTGCCGTCGCGCCGAGCGTTTAAGAGCGAACGCGGCAAGTAGCAGCATTGCTGACACCGGTTCCAACGCTCGTAGCGTGTCTAGGCGCCGAAGTTGATCAAAGTGGTCGTCTGATCAGACCGCGGGCATCGGCTTCACGGGTCGGAAGAGCCACAGCAGGAGCAATGTGAACAGCACGCCGCCTACCGTGAACTTCAACGCTACAGGCGCATGAGAGGGCGAGAAGAATCCCTCCAGCGTTCCCGCAATCACCAGCATGGGAATCACGCCCGAGACCAAGCGCGTCGCCTCAATGCCGCCCTTCGCCAGTGAATCCTTCCACCGCAATGAGCCGGGGAAAAGCATGGAGTAGCCCAGTCGAAATCCTGCGCCACCCGCAATCAAGATCGCCGGCAGCTCCAGCGAACCATGCGGCGCAACAAAACTCCAGAGCGCAAGCGACATTCCGTATTGGTGGCAGGCGGTACCAATCACCCCCAGCATCATTCCATTCGAAAAAAGGCAATAGAAAGTCATCAGTCCGAAGGTGATCCCTCCCGCAAATGCTTCAAAGCTCACCGTCAAGTTGTTGGTCATGATGTGGCTGGTCTCCTGCGGCGCCACGCTCACAATCGACTCTGTCCACATCTGGTGCCGTTCCATCGTCGCGATCATCTGAGGGCCCACAAAATGCCGCATGAATTCTGGCCGCGCGGTCGTCAGGACGATACCCAGCGCACCCCATGCGACCGAGATCAAAACCGACGCGATCACAAATCGCAGGTTCCGCTGAAAGATTGCCGGATACTCATCCTTCAGAAACCGGAACAGGGACTTCACGCTCGCTTTGCGCCGCGAGTAAACAATGTGGTGAGCTCTTGCCAGAAGGGAATTCACATATTCTGTATAGGTCCGAGCCGTCGCGTCCTGCCGCAGCACAGAAAGGTCAGCCGCCACCTGCCGATACAGTAACGCCAACTCCCGTAGCTCCGTGCGAGACAGCTGCCCCACTCCATTTTGATCCGACTGCGCCAGCAACGCCGCCAGCCGCTCCCAGTGAGGTCTGCGCTTTGCGAGCCACTGATTGGATAGAATCTGCGCCATGGACCAGAATTCAGATCAGCTTAACATCGACACTCCCGAACTGGTGTCAATCGAGATGCCCCTCGCCGGCATTGGCAGCCGCTTCGTGGCTTTATTGGTAGACACGCTGATCTGGGCTGCCGGCCTTCTCGTTCTCGGTCTTCTGCTCTGGGCCTTCCGGCCTGCACTCGAGGCCTTCTCCAATCTCTCCTACCAGTGGGCCGTCGCCATCGTAACGTTTGCGTTCTTTTTGCTCAACTGGGGATACTTTACGCTTTTCGAGGCCTTCAACAACGGGCGGACGCCGGGCAAGCGCATTGCACGCATACGCGTGATTCAGCAATCCGGCCGCGCCATCGGGCTCTTTGAATCCATGGCCCGCAATTTCGTCCGCTATATAGACCAAATTCCCTTCTTTTATGCCGTGGGCGTCATCACCATGTTCGTCACGCGGCAGCACCAGCGCCTCGGCGACCTCGCAGCAGGCACGCTCGTTGTTCGCGATAGAGAGGACGAAGCGCCCCTGTGGGCTGAGAGCGCGCGCACCTTCACTGGCCCTGTATTCACGCAAATTGTTCCCGTGCCCGAACCGCATTTGGCCCTCACACTGCCCACCCAAGGCATTGCCCGCCTGTCCAATTCCGATCTCGAAGTGCTCGAAAACTTCTTTGCCCGCCGCCTTGACCTTCCCCTGCCCACCCGGGAAGCACTGGCACGGCGAATTGCCATGGCCATCCAGGCAAAATCGGGGTTGGACGCTCCTGAGGGATTCAGCATTGAGACCTTTCTCGAGGCAGTTGCACGCCAATTGCGCGACTCGGCTCGCTTGCGCTAACCGGCTCGTCTCAGCTCTCGGTCTACGACGCACACCCGCGAGCGTATCTCCCAAAATGCTCGCCGCATCACCTCTTAAATTTAGAAAATTTTCACACTGCCCCAAAAGGTGTACTCACCCCCTCTTTTCCCCCAAATTCCTGACGATTAAACGATTTAGCAAACATCTCCTCGCCGCTCGCTTTGCCTCCCAGGCGAATGCAGCTCCCGACAGTGCTTCGAGTACTTGACAACGCTTGTTCGCTAGGCTTTTAATGTCCCCCGGCTTCAAGACAAGGATCGCTTGCTCAACGTAGTTAAACGTTTGAGCGCACTAATTCCAAAAGCTGTATTTTTGGAATTTACTCCTTCCATGTCATGGAGAAAATGTGGCTCCCTAAGCCCGTGTTTACGAGAGGAATTCTCCAGAACTAAGGTGGCGAGAGCTCAGGGCTTGCCGGTTTGCTGAGGAGCGAAATCGGCAAAGTACAAACGCGAACCAAACCCCGCAAACCGGCACGGTACTAAGCCGGTGGAAGATCTGAGCAAGTTAAGGATCTCTATGAAGACGGGCTAACAAGCAACCGGGAAACCGAGAGGTAAATGGATTTTCTTCTTGACATTCCTGATTGCTCACACGTTAAATTGCTCGGTCGTTCTTTGAGGCCAGCTGGAAAATCGATGTACTGGCGCTTTTTCGTTGCACATGTACTCCGCGGCTGTCGCGGCGCACTGTCAGAGATGGCACTGCACCGGGCGGCTTTTTCTGTGCTCGCTGTTGTCTGAACAAAACGGCGAAACTGCAAAACGCGGATTCGAGTTCCAGCGGCACAAATACGATTCGGACTCTTAATGTGTGGTCCGGCTTTATTCCTGCGAGACGGGGAAGCGAAAGACAAATGAATCAACAGAAGCAAAAACTTGAAAAGGAAGGTCACATGAGACAAGCAAGCTACAGGTTCTTCCTGTTGCCGTTGTTGTTCGTGTTGGCATGCGTCGGGGCTTTTGCGCAGGCTAACTCGGATCTCACCGGCATCGTGACTGACCAGACGGGCGCAGTGGTTCCGGACGCAACAATCGTCCTCACTGATCCAGGGACTGGTACAACGAAGACCACTGTGAGCGGAGCCACCGGGCTTTACGATATCGCCGGTTTGAATCCCGCCACATACAACATGAAAGTAACTGCCAAGGGCTTCCAGTCCTTTGCGCAAAACGGCATCGTGGTCAACGTTTCGACCACCGCCCGTGCCGATATCAAACTCACGGTTGGCGCCGAGTCGCAAACCGTAACCGTCGAAGCTGACGCGCTTGCTGTCCAGGCGGACTCCAACGTGGTCAGTTCGCTGATCAGCTCAGAGCAAATCAGCCAGATCGCTACTGAAAACCGCAACTTCGCCGCTCTGGCGTCTTTGGGGCTTGGCGTTAGCTCTGCTCTGCCTGACAGCAACACGCCTACCTCAGTGGCATCCAACTTCACCATCAGCGTCAACGGTCTGCGGCAGAGCCACAATATCTGGCTCATAGACGGTGGCGAAGCCGATGACCGCGGCGGCGCCGGCGGCATGGACATCATGCCCTCTCAGGACGCTATCGCTGAGTTCACGATGATGACCTCGAACTATCCTCCGGACTATGGTATTTCTTCCGGTGCCACCATGAGCCTTTCGCTCAAGAGCGGCACCCAGAAATTCCACGGCACGGCCTTCGAGTTCAACCGCAATACCGACTACGACGCGAACAACTTCTTCAACAAGTACAACACCACCACACCAACGGCTCGCCAGGTATTGAACTACAACATCTACGGCTTCAACATTGGCGGTCCGCTGTTTATTCCCAAGGTATACAACCAGAACAAGAACAAGACCTTCTTCTTCTGGAACGAAGAGTGGCGCAAGATTAACCAGGGCAACACGCCCAGCCAGCTTGCCACCCTGCCCACATCGGATATTCCGACATTGGGCACGGACCTTACCTACTCGTCGCCCCTGTTTGCCACGGGTGGAACCAACAACGGTGTGCCGTATACACCCGGCATCGCAGTTCCATTTTCGGGTGCGGCAGCAACAGCGGCAGGCGTGCAGAACGTCTACTATGAGCCCTGCCTCAATGCAACTGCCTATCCGACCACCGCGGCAAAAGATACCTGCCAGGCAAGCATCAATGCGGCTGGCAACGGCGTAGGACCCATGATTCCCGGACAGCCTTTCCCGGGCAACGTGATTCCTGCACAGCTGTTTGATCCAAATGCTGTGCTCTTCCTTAACTCGGGAATTCTGCCCAAGCCGACCACGTCGCAAGGCAAGGCAGTTTCTGAGGCCCAGACACCGATCAATGTCCGCGATGACGTGCTCCGTGTCGATCACACCATCAACTCCAAGTGGCAGATTCTCGGTCACTACATGCACGACTCGGTTACTCAGTCTTATGGCCAGCCAGAACTCGGTTGGGATTGGGCCAGCTACAACACCATCACCAGCGTGCTGTCCAACCCATCCAACAGCGCAGCCCTCAAGTTGAGCGGCACCATCAACCCCAACCTGCTGGTTGAGGCGAGCATCAACTACGACGGCAATATCATCAACATCACCAACAGCCCGAATTCCTTTATCCCTTCAGGCTGGAGCGTCAACACGTTCTACAACCTCAGCACCGTTCTCGAAGGAAAACAGGTTGGACAGAAGAGCCTGCCCAGCTTCAATGGCTTCGGCAACCCCTACGGAACAGCTGAACAGATGGGAAATGCTCCCTGGCACAACGCAGCAGAAGACTACGAGCCCAAGCTCGATGTTTCCTACACACGCGGCAAGCATGCCATGAAGTATGGCTTTAGCTACAACCGTTACACCAAGAACCAGCAGGTCAACGGTGACACGCAAGGCCAATTCGCATTCAATGGCACCTCGAAGGGGCAGTTCACAGGCAACCTGGCATCCTGCGGCACCGGCACATTGCCGGCTTGCGTACAGGGCGACGGTTTGATGGACATGCTGCTTGGCATGGCATCCAACTATGACCAGCAGGCCTCGGCGCCGATCAACCATTACGTCAACCAGACGCCGTCCGCCTATATCAACGACAACTGGCACGTCTCGCCTCGTCTCACCCTGCAGCTGGGCATTCGTTACGATGCGCTGCCGCACGCATGGGAACGCAATAATCAGGTTGCAAACTTTGATCCAGGCAGCTTCCTTTCCAGCGCAACACCCTACTGGGAATCGAATGGTTCAATGGATTCAACCGGTCCCGGCTTCGCGACGTACACCATCGCTGGAGTCACCGCTCCTTATTACACCAACGGCCTCAAGATCGCTGGACAAGCTGGCTTCCCGAGAGGTTTAGTCACCAATGACTACAACACTTGGCAGCCGCGCTTCGGGTTCTCTGAAGATCTCTTCGGCAACGGCAAAACCGTTCTCCGTGGCGGCTTCGGAACCTTCTTTGAACGCATGCAGGGCAACGATATTTACAACGCCGCAACCAATGCGCCGTTCGTGAATGATCCCAGTGCCTCGTTTGTCAACGTCAGCGATCCGCACGTCAGCACTCAGACCGGCGAGGTCGCATCCACGCCCTTCTTTGCCAGCGGCTTGACCACACTGGCTCTGAAGTACCCCGCCCCAGCCGTGGCGCAATATAGCCTCGGCATCCAGCATGAGTTGTCTCCGTCGCTGATCTGGGTTGTGCAGTACGTCGGCAACTTGGCCTGGCACCAGAACGCGCAGGTTCACGTTGACAACTTCCCGTTGAACACCCCCATGGGCGTTCGTTCTGCGGGCGGCAACGTCACGACTGCGGACGGCACACCAACAGGCACTCCGCTCCCGACCGCAGGTCAGGGACCGGTGGCAAACAACTCCAACTCCTTCAGGACCTATGCCGGCTACAGCGGCATTACCTCGCAGGAAAATGACACCAACGGCACGTACAGCGGCTTCCAAACCGGCCTGCGCGTCCAAAACCGCTGGGGCCTGAGTGGCGAACTCGATTACACGTATTCGCACGAAATCGACATTCAGACCTACGACAACACCTGCTGCGTCAGCAATCCTTGGTACTACAAGTACGACAAAGGCTCGGGATTCCTCGATCGCCGCAATATTGTCAGCGCGAACTACATCTACAACCTGCCGTTCTTCGCTAAGTCGAACGGTCTGGTTCACTCCATCGCAGGTGGCTGGGAACTTGCAGGTACCGTAACCGATGAAAGCGGCGTGCCGACGGCTTCGCAATACGGCGGCAACGACACCATCGGCTTGGGTGGCGGCTACAGCAACCGTATGAATGCCAGCGGCAAAATGTCCTATCCCAAGAAGGTTAACCAGTGGTTCGATACTTCGATCCTCTCGGTTCCAACGGCGGCATGGTTGGGCGGCCAGAATCAGGGCTTCGGCAGCGCGGGTAAAGACGCGGTTGTCGGACCCGGTCGTGTCAACTTCACAACCTCGCTCTACAAGTCGTTCGCCTTCACTGAGCGGGCTCACTTCGAGCTGCGTTTTGAATCGTTCAACACCTTCAACCACACGCAGTTCAACTCAATCGATGTAAAGAACACAGACGGCAACTACGGTCAGGTTACCAACACGTGGGATCCACGTACGTTGGAACTTGGCGGTAAGTTCGTGTTCTAACTTCAACCGTCAAACAGGGCGCGGCGGGGATTCCCGCCGCGCCTTTTTCTTGAACATAGCAATTTGCCCGCCCCTCCGGTCGCGCGCGAAAATCAAAACGACACCTGAATCACATGCATGCCCATTCAATTTCGCGCATTTCCCGGATCCTGAAGGGGAGGGATCCAAAACGGGCCCTCCTCTGGTGTGCGCTGCTTGCGTCCGTATTCACCTTTCAGTCCTTCGGCCAGTTGCCTTCCACTCCCGATGCCGCAAAGCAAAAGGCTCTTGCTTTGGAGCAGCAAGGCAAGCTTGCCGAAGCCGATGCCGCGTGGCAACAAGTCCTCAACGCACACCCGGGCAACCCCGAGCCCTTGGCGCATCTCGGCCTGCTTGCTGCGCGCGAGGAGCACTTCAAGGAGGCAATCGCCTACGACCGGAAGGCTCTCGCCATCAATCCTCGTGTGCCGGGAGTGCGTCTGAATCTTGCGCTGGCGCTCTTCAAGTCCAGCCAGTTTGCATCCGCCATCCCGGAGTTCGAAATCCTGCGCAAAGATGCACCTGCGAACTCACCCGATGCTCAGCGTTGCACCATCCTCATCGGCATGTCCTATTACGGCCTGGCTGACTATGCCAAGGCCGCGCCTTACCTCAAAGAGGCCGCTGTGCAAAACCCCAACAGTCTGCCGCTGCTCCTCGCGCTTGCGCATAGCTATCTTTGGACGGGACAACTCCAAAGTGTGCTTGACGTCTATCATCAGATCCTTGTTCTTGATCCCAACTCAGCAGAAGCTGACATGTTGGCCGGCGAGGCTCTCGACGGGATGAAAGACAACGAAGGTTCAACCAAGATGTTTCGCGCCGCAGTTCAGGCCGATCCGAAGCAACCCAATGTGCACTTCGGTCTCGGCTATCTCCTCTGGACACAAAAGCAGTACCCGGAGGCCGCCAAAGAGTTTCAAGCCGAATTGGCCAACGACCCCGATCATACGCAGTCCATGCTTTACCTCGCTGACTCTGAAATTCAGATGAATCACCCCGAAGGCATTGAAGCCCTGCTGCGCAAAGTCATCCGGCTCAATCCCTCCTACGGACTGGCCCATCTTGATCTGGGAGTAATTCTTTCTGACGCCGGCAGCAACGTCGAAGCGCTCCACGAGCTCACGGAAGCTGAAAAACTCAATCCCAACGACGTAAACGTGCATTGGCGCCTCGGCCGGCTCTATCGCGCGATGGGCAGGAAAGAACTGTCTATGGATGAATTCGGAAAGGCAGGGAAGCTCAACAAAAAGGCCGATGACGATCTCTTCAAGAGAATCGCCAATGGCAATGCGCATCCGCCGCAAGGCCAGTCAGCCTCGCCATCACCTGAGCAGAAGTGATATCCGTGTCACTGCCGCAGTGCCGGAACCGCTTCCGGCTTTTGTGCGTTCAACTCCTCGAGCGCCTTCTCGGGGCATAAATGAAGAGCCTCCAAGCAGTCCAGTTCTGGCTCGCAATTCACCGCTGATGCAACGGTGAAGAAGCAGTGCAGGCAACGTGTGTTAAACGGTCCATTTTTTTGAGTTCGCTTGTACATCGAGTCGCACGGTCCTTGGCGCGTTTGTCGATATTACGAATTGCTCAAATTCCGTGGCGTGAACCATGTCACTCCCGCTTGTGACCAAAGCACACTCGGAATTGCGCTTGGGATGACTCTTAATTCGAAATGCCCTGGTTTGGGTGGCGACGCAACTGCCAGCAAGGGCTCAAACCGCCCTGAGCAAACACCGCTGAGGCGCACGGCTCATCGAACGTGCCTTCGTAGTCGTATTCCATCTTGTTTCCCTTTAGGGGAATGGACAAGTATTGATTGACGGTCACTTTTGATTGCGGCGAGCCACGCACCTTGTAGACGAGCAGATCGCCCATATACACCACCACAAACGCACCCGCCAGCATCAGCGCGCCAAGCAGAGCCCATCGAATCAAAATTCGCAGCAAACGTTAACCTCTCTCCAGCATTGGCGCAGCCTCTTTCAGGCTCACGCCTGTCAGCCTTCGTTGCCGCGCTTCCATTACAAAAAAGCTGAGTTGCGCCGCGGCTTGCGCGTAGCTCAATCCCTCTGTGCGAATGTTCGAGATGCAATTCCTTTCCGCGTCGGTTCGACCC
This sequence comes from Occallatibacter sp., assembly GCA_035487015.1. Classification (GTDB taxonomy): domain Bacteria; phylum Acidobacteriota; class Terriglobia; order Terriglobales; family Acidobacteriaceae; genus Telmatobacter. Next base: position 216,771 of record DATHMP010000084.1, read on the forward strand.
ACGCGCGGCTCCCAGGTTATATAGGCCCCTAACGAGTCGGGGGAACTCAATCCCGGCCGCTCGCCTATCAACACAACACTGAGCATGGCTCCCAATCTCTCGCCAATTGCATCGCCAACTGCCACGCGCCCCTGCTCCACCACGCAGATCGGTGCAACGAGCCATCCTTTCAGTCGTGGCCACCACTCTTGTAACAGAGGCACAACATGCCTTTCCACCGCCAGCGCCGAGAGTCCGTCCGCCACAACAAGAGCCAGGTCCGCGCTTTCACCGGTTTGCTTATCCGCGAGCACGTTCCAGCTGGCATCATCCAGCTCTCGTCCCAGATCCGGCCGCTGCAGATACTGCACACGATCTGCGCACCGTGAATGCACCGTCAACACCGGCCCGCGAGTGATCGCGGCGATCCCGGCCGCGAGGCTACCCGCATCCATTCGCGCATGGACCGCGTCGCGTGCCCGCCCATGCGACATTTGAAAATCCAGCAGATCGCTTGTCGCCTGGCTGACACCTGTACGCCCCAACCCAACACGTGCTGGCGTAAGTCCGCGGAGCTTCGCGGACAGCGAGTTTGTAATGATCTCGCTCATGCGCTCAAGTGTCTATCCAAGTTATTCGCCTCCGCGCCTAGCCGTTCAAACTCGACACTTGCCAGCCACGCTTCAAATTCCGGAGCCGGCTTCAGCCCCAGCACTTTGCGCACATACAGCGCGTCGTGGAAGCTTGTGCTCTGATAATTCAGCATCACGTCGTCCGCACCAGGAACACCCATAATGTAGCTCACGCCGGCTGCGCCAAGCAGCGTCAGAAGCGAATCCATATCGTCCTGGTCGGCCTCTGCGTGATTCGTGTAACAGACATCGCATCCCATCGGCAGACCGAGAAGCTTGCCGCAGAAGTGATCCTCCAGGCCGGCGCGCAGAATCTGCTTCCCGTCATACAAATATTCAGGACCAATAAAACCCACCACGGTGTTCACGAGCATCGGCTTGTAGTACCGCGCAACACCATAAGCTCGCGCTTCCAGCGTCTGCTGGTCCACGCCATGGTGCGCATTGGCTGAGAGCGCCGATCCTTGGCCTGTCTCAAAATACATCAAGTTCGTCCCTTTGGTTCCGTCCGCGCCAACAGCACCTCGTTGCAAGGCCTGTCCCGCTTCATAGGCTTCTTGCAGCAGAGAAAGACTCACGCCAAAGCTGCGGTTCGCTGCCTCTGTTCCAGCAATCGATTGGAAGATCAAGTCCACCGGCGCACCCGCGCGCAGCGCTTCCATCTGCGTCGTTACATGCGCCAGCACGCAGCTTTGCACCGGAATTCGGAACCGCTCGCGTAGCACTTCAATCAGTTGCAAAAGCCTCGTAGTCGTCGCCACGTTATCGCCCGCTGGATTAATTCCGATGACCGCATCGCCAGATCCAAGCAACAATCCGTCCAAAATCGATGCAGCAATTCCCATCGCGTCATCTGTCGGATGATTTGGCTGCAACCGTGTACTCAACCGTCCCGGTAAACCGACCGTCGTTCGAAACCGCGTCGTGACCCGGATTTTCGCCGCCGCCACTATCAGATCCTGCACACGCATGAGCTTGCTCACGCCCGCGGCCATCTCTGGAGTCAACCCCATTGCCAGAGATGACAGTCGTTCTGGTGTCGCATCGTCTGAAAGGATCCAGTTACGCAGTTCGCCGACCGTCAAAGACCGTACCGGCGCAAATGCTGCCCGATCGAATTTGTCCAAAATCAGACGGGTAACTTCGTCGGCTTCGTAGGGAACAACGTGTTCTTCAAGAAAATGCCTTAACGGAGTATCGGCAAGCGCATACTGCGCAGCCACTCGCTCTTGCGCACTCTCCGCAGCGAGACCAGCCAGCACATCGCCACTGCGCAAAGGTGTCGCTTTGGCCAGCAGATCGCGCAGGCTGCCGAAGACATACCGCCTGCTTCCGATCGTGTGCGCAAACGTCATTCCGGTGCCTCTAGCCTATCTGAAGTCGCTTCTCGGCACGAAGCTGGAATTCGGAGAACCGGCGCCTCGTATCGAAAGTCCATTCCAGGGCGCCGGATGCTTCAGGTCTTCAGCTTTCATGAAGGTACGGATTCGTAATACTGACCAGTCCGACACCTTGTTTCTCACCAAACTCAGTGCGTGTTACGCTGTTGGCCCATGCCCAAATGTCTCGTCGTGGCCCTCATGTTTTCGGCGTTGTTCCTCTCAGCAGCGCAAACGCCTCCAAAGCCCGCCGATCTTCTCCCGAAAGATCCGCGCGCCATTCTGGAGGCCGCAGGCCCTTTTTACGACTTCGGCGACGCCACGCTGAAGCCTTGGCATTTGAAGGCAACCTACCAGCTCTACGATGAGAAGGGCCAACCCGCCGGTCAGGGAACCTACGAGTTCTGGTGGGCTTCACCCGGGAACTCGCACCGAACCTGGACTCGTTCCGGGGCTACGCGCAGTGAGTGGCTTAAACCGGATGGTTCCTTCTATCGCAAGGATGGTGGCCTGCAGGCTCGCTATTTCGAGCGGTTAATCGGTGAGCTTTGGGTGAATCCGTTTCCGGACCGCGGTCTGCTCGATTCCAACCGCACAAAGCTCGACCTGAAAATGGTCCCCGCGGGATCGAAACAGCTGGCGTGCGTTGGTGCAACGCATCAGGTGCAGATTGGAGGAAAACTTGTGACGCCAACCTTCAGCATGCCCGACTACTACTGTTTTGGCCCGGACCACCCGGTGCTGCGCCTCAAATCTTCGAATCAGATGACCACTAAGTACGACAACATCGTGAAGGCGCAAGGCCGCTATATTGCTCGGCAAGTCGCCGTGTCCATGGCTGATGCGAAACTTTTCAGCGCCTCTGTCGACGTGCTCGAGGGATTCGATCCAGCGCAGGTTGAAATGCAGCCGCCTGCGGACGCGGCTCTGGTGCATGGCGTTGTCGTGCCCGCAGACGAAGCTAGTGTGAAGACGGGCGTAGTTGCAGGCGCTCTAGTCAAGAAAATACAGCCTTTTTACCCTGAATTCGCGAAGGCAGCCCAAATTCAAGGCACAGTCCGTCTCGCGGCCGTGATTGGCACGGACGGAAAAGTCAAAGACGTTGAGCCGCTTGTCTCACCCGCGCCCTCGCTGACCATTGCTGCGATGGAGTGTGTGAAGGGCTGGCAATACAAACCCTCTCTGTTCAACGGAAATCCCGTTGAAGTCGAAACCATCATCAGCGTGGTGTTTTCGTTGGGCCACTGACAAAGTGCTTGCAGGATCAGTCCAGCAATCGACGCCAAGAGCCGGTCCGCAGGGCGGCCCTCAGTTCCACACTGACCACCGGTCCCCGCAGCTGAACCACTGTTCTAGTGATTCACGCTCGCCGCCCTCGGCGACACTCCGCTCAGTTCTGCTGCACGCGCTTCGGCAAATGCTGCCGCTCCCATCAGAGCCGCTCGGCTTTCCAGAATCACACGCACTGGCATATTGATCAGCAACTGGCTCAACCGTCCTTTATCGGTAAAGGCCTTCAAGAACGTACCATCCTTCAGCTTTTCCAGGATGCGCGGCGCAATGCCTCCGCCCACATACAGGCCGCCCACCGACAGCACCTTCAACGCCAGGTTTCCTGCTTCTGCGCCATACGCCGAAACAAACATGTCTAACGTCTTCGCGCAAAGTTCGCTCTTCGCTGCCAGTCCCATCTCTGTGATCACTGAATTCGGATCATCCGCCGCCGCAATCTTCTCGGCGAGCCAGCGCGGTTCTTCCACGTCCTTCACTTCGCGCAGAAACTCGTAAATGCTGGTCATACCCATGCCGCTTACTACGCGTTCAAAGCTGATTCGCCCGTTGTACTTTCTCTGCAAAAAACGCAGCAGCTCGATCTCGTCTTCATTGCGCGGTGCATAATCGGCGTGCCCGCCCTCGGAGGGATACGGCACGTGGATGCGCCCGTTCCATGCCAGAATTCCTTCGCCCAGCCCGGTCCCGGCGGCAACCAACGCGCGATTACCTATCTGGCTTGGATCGCCTTCGCTGAGCGTGTAGATCTGGTCCGCAGTCAACTCGGCAATGCCATAGCCGTTCGCTTCAAGATCGTTAATCAGAAAAACATGCTGGATCCCAAGATGTGTGGCGAGTTCACGGCTATCCAGGGTCCACGGCAGATTCGTCAACCGCAGCCGCCCATCACGCACCGGACCCGGCACGCCGAAGCATGCTGAAGTCACTTTATCCGCGGCCAGAAACTCCTTCACGATCTCTTCCAGGCCGTTGTATTCCTTAGCCGGATACTTCTCGTCTCGCGTGTGCTTCAGTTTTCCGTCAGAAAAGTCGTACAGCGCCAGGTGGACCTTGGTCCCACCTACGTCACCTGCCAAAATCATCTTTCCCTCTCGAGAGCCCCGCAGCCCTCCCCGTCGGGTGCGGGCAATAGCGCAGCAGCAGCCTGATCCAGAATCAGAGTGAGTATACCGCTTGAGGGCCATATCAGTTGACTGGGAAGCCGCTCCGGATCATTCGGTCCCAGCATCACCTCGCGCAGCACCGCGGCCTTGTCTGCGCCGCCAATCAGGAAGAACACCGAGTCGGCCTGATTGATTACCGGCCAAGTCAACGTGATCCGCCACATGTTCAATTTCTCTACAAAATTCGCCGTCACCAGGCGGCTCATTTCATGTACCGCCTCTGTGTGGGGAAACAAAGAAGCGGTGTGCCCGTCCGGCCCCATTCCCAGCGCCACCAGATCAAACCGCGGGGTCTCAGCGCCTTCCAGCCTGAAAACGTTGCGCAGCAGAGACTCGTACCGTGCCGCGCCCACCTGGGGATCAAGCTCGCCTTCCATGCGGTGCACTTGCTCCGGCTTCACCGGCACATGGCTCAGAAGAACCTCGTTCGTCATGCGGTAGTTGCTCTCCGGGTGATCCGGCGGAACGCAGCGCTCGTCCACCCAGAAAAGATCCAGCTTGTCCCAGGGCATCCGTGCCCGCCAAGGCCGCATCTCGTCGGCCAGCAGGGCAAAGGCCGCCTTCGGCGTCGAACCGCCGCTGATGGCAATCCGCGCCCGTCCACGGGCCGCAGCGGCCTGTTCGGCCGCCTGGGTAAACCGCTCCGCTGCAGACGCAGCCAGCACCGCAGCATCTGCCTCTACGTGATATTCAACCTTTAGTCTACCCGCCATGCGCCAGGCTCCTCCATCCTCTACCTTACAAGGATGCACGCCAACGACTGGCTAAGGCATCAATTGGGTCTGATTTTTAACAGATAAGCGGCTCGTCGTGCCGGCTTTTATCGCCCGATGTAATCGCGATACTGCGTCTCCAGCACACCCGCGGCACGCGCCAGCCCAAGCTTCGCCACGTTGTACTGGTAAAGGCTTTCCACCAGGTTGCTCTCGGCCGTCGCTACCGATGACTCCGCAGTCACAAGCGGAAGATTGTCGTCCACCCCGGCGTTGACGCGGTCCGTCTCGTCGCTCAGCTCGTGCTTTGCCAGGTCCACATTGGACCGCGACACTTCCACCAGCTTGCGCGCTGCGTCCACATCCAGCAGTGCATCGCGCACCTGCTGGTCGATATGGCTGCGGGTATCGGCGAGGTCATTTTCTACTGCATCCATTTGGGCGCGCGAAGTTTCTTCGTCACCGCGGAGGCTCGCCTCGCGGAAAATCGGCACACTCAGCGTTCCTCCGAGCATGAAGGTTCCATGTGTGCCCGCTCCGTTCACTGTATCTGTGCCCCAGTTGCCGCCGAAGGTCAGCGTTGGCAAACGTTGGCTCCGATAGGCAGCGTGAATCGCCTTCACCTCGACGAGCTGATTCTGGAGATTCTGGTAGTCCTGTCGGTTCCTGTAAGCAATCGCGCGCACTTCTTCCGGCGTTTGTGCTGCCAGGTCGCTGTACGGCGCGGGATCAGATAATTGAACATTCTGTCCGGGGTCAATCCCAATCTCGCGTTTTAGCAGGATCAGGTCCTTATCGAGGGCGTTCTGTGCTGCGATGACCTGCTGCTCCTGCGATTGCAGTTGCACCCGCGCCCGCAGCTCGTCCAAATTGGCCGCTGTGCCCGCCTCGTGCGCCTCATGGGCCTGGTTCAAACCCAGGCGGTCTGTCTTCTCGAGCGCCGTGGCATTGTCCACCTCGCCCTGCGCCGCAATCACATGCAGATAGGCGGTTGCAACTTGCTGCACCACTTCGCCGCGCGCGCTCATCTTGGCAAAATGCGCCGCTCGCGTAGCGGCGCCGGCAGCACGCCAGCCGGCGATCACGGGCCCCGAAAACAGGATCTGGCTAAAGGTGATCTGTCCCTGGGTCAGGTCATCCTTGGTAATTTCTGAGATTCCTGTAGGAATCTTTCCGCCAGGGAAAATCGAACTGAACTTGCTCACCTCGCCAGGCCCAAAACCCTGCGCCGCCAGGTTGTGCTGATAGATGCCTGTGCCGCCAGTCAACGCGATCGTGGGTAAAAACTCCTGCAGTGCCTGGTGCTTCTCGCCGAGCAGCACTTTCTCGCTGTTTTCTGCTTCCTTCAGGCCTAGGTTGTTCTTGAGTCCCCGCGCAATCGCATCGTCCAACGAAAGATGGATTGTTTCGTCGGTGGCATGACTGGTCGTAATGCTTCCATAAAACGCATTCTGAAGAGAGCTGGGATTGGCAGCTTGGCCGCGCGCATTTAAGCCAGCACCAAGCACCAGCACCACGCACACAATCTCGAGGCCCGCCTGCAGCCGGCCAACCTGTCCTAAACCCTTCACAGCCATCATTGTCTCAGATGTTCCAGCAGCCCCAAGGATTCCTTGTCACAGGCAATTTCCGCCCAGAATCGGGCCAAATCCCGGCCTTCGCCCCCTCTTCGTCTGTATCCGGTCCGAGGAGGACAGAACGGAATTATTGCTCCAATCGACCCAAGCACTTACGCCCCCCATAGTTCCAAAATGGGAAATCCACGGGCTCGCAAGCGTAAAATTGAACTCGTGATGACAAACCCCACAAAGACTGCACTGCTTGAAGATCTGCATTTCGCTCTGAACGTGATGGAAGAGAAGTCGCACCTCGGACTGGACAGCAATTCCGCGAACAGGATCAAAACCATTCTGCTCCGCCGCATCGGCGAAATCGAAAGCTCCCCCATCCGCAGCGTACCAACCGTCGTTCCGTTCTCGACGCCCGAGTCCCGCTTCTCCGCATAAGCTTCGAGCGCCCAAAGAAAAGCAGCTCCTGCAGTCCCCGAATCGCTTCGGTCCCCGAAACGATTCGACGAGAACTCTGCGTCCATTGAGTCGTTTCGGGGACTGCAGGGCATGATGAGCGGTCTGTGGGCTTTCACGCTCGGCTACCCCTGGGCGCCAGCTTTCATCTCCGTGGTATCGTGCCTTCTCGAAACGGCTCGGCTACCAGCTGCCATTCGTCCTCGTACACCACGTAGCCGGGCTTGTCTGTGCGGATTTTCTTCACATAAACGCCATTGCGCTCGAGAATGCGAATCATCTGCCAGATGCGGTTGATGTGCTCGTTTGCGCAGGGCTTGAACCAGCAAATGCCTAGGTTGAATCTGCTCCGTCCGAAAGAGTTTGGCTTCTTCAAATTCTCTGAAAACCATTCGCGCAAGATTTCTATCTCTTCTGCGTCGGTTCCCGTGACATTTCCCCACTCCTGCGCTCGATAAGCGGCTTGGAAGATTCCTTGTTCAACACCGCTATCTTCATCTTTCCAGTCAACGACGAAGCGGATGTATTCGCGCTTTCCGGAGTCGCGTTTGCCGCGCACCATGAATGCGGCGACCGGTGCCAACTCCTGGTTCGCCAGGTGAAGGGCCTTCGAGATCTTTGTTTCGAATTTCACCCGGACCCTAGTGCTCGACGTACTCACAGCAATCCTCCCTCAGATTTTCTTACCTGCCCACTTGCCGCGTTTGAACAGCACCATGCCTGCCGCTGCCATTGCGCATTCCGCAATCACAATCGACAGGAATGCCCCCTGCGACCGCAGGTGCAGATTTACCGCCAGAAACCACGCCAGCGGGATCTCCAGCACCCAGAAGCCGAAGAAGTTCACGATCGTCGGCGTCAGCGTGTCGCCGGCTCCGTTGAAGGCCTGCAACATCACCATTCCATAGGCGTAGCCAATGTTGCCGCAGCTCAGCGTGCGCAGGGCTGCGGCCGCAATCGGCACGACCGCCGGATCGTTGACAAACAGCCGCACCACCGGCGTGGCAAACACGATGAAGAAGATGCCGATCACTCCCAGAAACAGCATGTTGTAGAAGCCCGTCCGCCACACAGCCAGCGCCGCGCGATCAGGCCGCTTCGCACCGAGGTTTTGCCCCACGAGAGTTGCCGCCGCGTTGCTCAGCCCCCACGAAGGCAGGATGAAAAAGATCACGATGCGGATTGCGACTGTATAGCCCGCGACAGCTGCACCGCCGAACTGCGCAATAATGCGCACCAGTCCAATCCAGCTTGCATTGCCAATCGCAAACTGGAGAATGCCCGCAAGCGATACGCGCAGCAGCCGCGACATCACCCGCACATTCAAGCGCAAATGCCGCGCCAGCACATGAATCCGCTCCGTGCCTTTGAGCAGTCGATAGAACTGGTAGAGCACGCCGATGCTTCGCCCCGTGAGCGTGGCCAGCGCCGCGCCCGTGACACCCATCCGATGAAACGGCCCAAGGCCGAAGATCAGGCACGGGTCAAGGATGAGATTGATGATGTTCGACACCCACAGCAGCCGCATCGCGATGGCTGCATCGCCCGCTCCGCGAAAGATGGCGTTATTCAGGAAGAGCATGACGATTGCGCCGCAACCGCCGAGCGCAATGCGCGCATAGCCGCCGCCCGTCGCCACAATTTCTGGAGATGCGCCCATCAGCCGCAGCAGATCCGGCGCAAAGATTCCCGCGGGCAGCCCGAGCACAAGGCTGATGGTCAGGCCCAGGCCAATTGACTGCACAGCGGCAATTGCCGCGTCTTCAGGGTCTTTCTCGCCGATGCGGCGCGCGACCATCGCCGTCGTCGACATGGCAACGCCCATGCCAATCGCCATGACCAGCGCCAGCATCGACTCGGTAATGCCCACCGTAGCAACGGCATTCGCGCCCAGGCGGCCCACCCAGAACACGTCTGTCACGGCAAACAGCGACTCCAGCACCATCTCAAGCACCATGGGAATCGCGAGCAGAAAGATGGAGCGGTTCAGGCTTCCAATGGTGTAGTCCTGGTGCGAGCCGCGCAAAGCTTCGCGCACCGCTGCCCAGATCCCACGCGGACGTTGTTCTGTAGTTGTCAGATTCGTATCAATGAACGACATGAAAAAAGCTCCACTCGCGCCGCGCGATCAACACGCAACGCATGCGAAGGGGCATGCTGCAATCCAGATTCGTTGTGCAGAATTACCCCGGAGGCCGAATTGAACCTCGGGGATGAAGCAGGGAGAGTCCCGAGGCAATGTTCAGCGCGACGGTCGTACGGCGACAGGCATGAACATTGTTCTCCTCCGTTGGTGCCGGTGGCCCGGCAGGATTTCCTATGTTAACCCGATTTTGAATAAACGCGCGACGAATTTTCGATTTCGAGGCCTGTTCAGACGTTGCACTTTACAAGCTGTAGTGCGCGATCACGCGTGTGACTTTGCCTGCTGCGTTCACTTCCATAAACTCCGCCGTGCGCGTGCCCCTTTGATTCGCGTAATACAGCACCAGGCTGTTGAGCCCGGCGAGCACAGCTTCAAGGTCAAAACGCAGTTCCGGAAACGCTTCGAGTCCGCGTTGAAAATAGGCGCGCAGGTTGGATTTGCCCAAAACTTTGCCGCCGGGCAGGCCGAGCAGTTGAAGAGCGACCGGCGAGGTCAACTCCACTCCATCGTCATAATGTTTCAGGATTGCTTCCAGATCGTGCGCGTTCCAAGCCGCAACCCAATCATCCGCCAAAATCCGAGCTTCTTCCTTCGTCACTGGATCGTGCCTCCAAGGGAGCGCTTCTGAGATGAGCGCGTTTTGGCATCGTAGCGTATGCACCTGCGTCGGCGCATTCCCGGTGACGCCCCCCTCCCGGACTCTGCAAAGAAAGTGCTTGTTTGCAGCACTGTACGGCGGTAATTATCCCATCACACCAAGTGGGATAGGAGCCTGATCGTATGAGCAAAAAGTTAGCAGCCGAGCAAACCGCCGAGGCGATGATTGCTAGTCTTGAGCCGATTGCCCGTTCCATTGCCCTAAGAATTGACTCAACACTCGATCCGCAGACTCGTGAGCGGCTAGCGGAAGCCCTGCGGCGAGTATTTGACAGTAAGAATCAACTTGAGAACGGGTCACAGGGTCCAAACGGGACCGCTGAAGAGCAGCTTCTATCTGCGGACCACCCGCTGCACTCTTTACAGAGTCCACAAGAACCCGATACGCCACCAATTCCAGAAACAGACGATTCAGAAGGCTAAGCAAGAACTCGTTTTGTTTTTGAATGTCCATGAAAGGAATTGTACCGATGAACAAATGGCAGGTAGTCCCGAAGGCTCAGAGGTATACGGCAAAGCAGTTTGACGTGGAGTTCCCTACAGATGACGCCTGCCTTGAATACGTCATGGAAAAGCGCTGGCCTAGAGGTATGGCCCTTTGCACTGAGTGTGGAGTCGAGCGCAAGCATTACCGGGTGACAGGCCGCACAGCCTATGCCTGTCAAGGATGCGGAAACCACATCTTTCCCCTAGCAGGAACCATCTTCCACAAGTCAACTACGTCTCTCCGGACGTGGTTTTATGTCATTCGCCTCATGGCTTCCACGCGCGTTGGGGTATCGGCAAAGCAGATCCAGCGCGAAACTGGCGTTACCTACAAAACCGCATGGCGCATGATGAAACAGATTCGGCAATTGATGGAAGAACAGATTAAGCTCCGGGGCCCAGTCGAAATGGATGAATCGTATTTTGGAGCACCTGACATAAATAAGCATCGCGGCTTAATCCGCCAGCGCGGGAAAACGACTGTCTTTGGCATTGTCGAGCGCAAGGGGAGAGTCGTAGCGCGAGTCCTGCCCGATGCAACCAAGGATTCAATCCTGCCCGTTGTAGGTGAAATCCTGCCCCCGCAAACCATGATCTATTCTGACCAGTCGGCAACCTTGGAACAGGTTCGCTGGATGGGCATGAGCCACAAGCACAAGACAGTGAACCACTCAGAGAAGTACGTGGACGGCTACGCACACACGAATACGATTGATGGATTCTGGAGCCTAGTGAAGAGAGGAATTAAAGGGGTCTACTACCAAGTGGGTTTGGAATATCTACAGTCGTATTTAAATGAATACAGCTTCCGTTACAACCGCCGTAAGGTTATGCGTCCGATGTTTTCTCTTTTGGCGGAACGGACGACACAACAGGTTTGCCCTTGCGCTCGGGAACAGAAGCTTTTGGCTCGACCTGAGTAGTGCAGGCTTTGTCTAGCAGATCGTGAAACGCTTGCGGCGTTGGGTCAGATGGCTTTTTCTTCACTCCCACATCATAACCCTATTCATGTTTTACAGTTGGCAAGCAATCGCGTTTGCAATAACGCGCTGTCTATTGGTGCAATAAAGAAGGCAAGCATTCACTTCTGACGGTGGGATGCTTGCCTAAATCTGATTCCGAAAAGAGGAACAAATGGACTCAAGAAACGCAGTAGAGAATATCGTAACGTGGATGAGAGACAGAGACGAACGCCTCAACGCCTGGATTAAAGTAATCGACCAGAAATTAGGTCATCCACATCTACAAACTCTTCACAACGATGTTGAGAATCAATTGGCGCGTGACCGCGCTCGACCATCATACGTCCAATCCCTTGCTGAATTTCAACGCGAACTTGACGACGCCACAGAGGAATCCACGCTAATCGCTTTAATTTATTCGTTAGGTCCGGGAAGCTCGAACGTGGGACAGTAGTTCCCCCTTGTCCCGGAGGGAACTCTTCGTTTTTGACCGTCTCTGCCATTAGCTAGACTCCTCTCATGAAAGGCTCAAATGACCCAACTCGAAAAAGAAGATTTGATTAAGGTATTGAAGGCGATTGAGAAGAAGATTTCTGTTCTTGAAGCAGCCGTTCGATCTCACGATCATTCTCAGCAACAGCAGCCCGTATCTGATCTTGAACATGCGGAGGCGAACTCACAACCAACGATTCGTAGATTGATCGAAGGGCTAGAGAAAACCTTGAAGGGACAGTTCTAATTTCGTCATCTCTAACTTGTCCCGGAGGGATAATTACCTGTACGGCCGGGGTATAGCTGCAAAGTCGTCCAGTAAAATAACTTAGCCGCAGAGTCTTCTAAACAAAGGGGTTAGGGTCTATTCAGTGAAATTGGCGGATTTCGCCGCAGCTGGCGGAGTTCATGGGTTCCCGCCCGGCACAGGATCACAGCTTCGTAGCCCGGAGCAGCGGGGTTCGCGATCTTCGCTGAGTTGGCGGAATGAGCGGAGCAACTTCGTCACATCTCTGAGAAAAGGCGTCTGGTCCGAAGCACTCCTTCCATTGTCCTCCTTTCCGCGAATTAGACTGCAATTCCGCGGGAAGAATCGTGCGCATGGAATGTGTGGGTTGAAGGCAAAATGCGATCCAAGGGTATTGACAGAAACTCGGCGGTCCCGGGATGCATCCAGGGGGCGATCTAGTGAACACTCGCGGGGACGATTTCTAACACGATTTCCGCAGTCTCGCTGACGAAGTTGGGTTTGGCGGTGGCGTGGCCTTCGAGGTAATGCTGCTTCACGCCAGAAATTGGGCCGCGGGGTTCCAGCGGGGCGAGCGGCTCTACCGAAGCACAGTGCGAGAACGGAAATGGTCAAGATCGCTTAATTCGTTTTTCCGCGGGCCTGGTCTTTTTGCGAGGCGCGGCCGGACCAGCAACCTGGCCGATTGCCGCCGCAAGAAAGCGGCGCACGAGAGGTCGGTCGAGTTCGTCGTGGTTGTGGATTCTGAGATGCCGCATCAGTTTCCCAGTTCCTTCCAACGCCCCTTCAGGATCGGCGAGCAAAGCTCCGCGATTGAAACCAAGATTCACGCAATGCTTATACGCCACGACGTGGCAAAAGCCATCCTTGAGAGGCTTGCCGGTAAACGAAAATCCAATGGCAACCGCATAGCCGTCGACCAGCGATTCCATCGCTTCGGGCGCTTGCTCAAGCACGATTTCGCGCAGAGCCAAAGCGAGGTGAGCGATTTGGGGACTGTACCGGGCCAGAGAGTCGAGCAACCGGCGATCGGGCGGGCGTGCCATGTACGGCAGACTAGCACGGATTTAGTACAGGCTGTGCAGCGGACGGATGTGTCAGGCGGGGCATCGGGATTTTTGCGCGAACATGGGTTCGTCCGTGATGAGTGGCCAAAAAAACGAAAGGAGCCGGATTGCTCCAGCTCCTCTTGTTCTCATTGGACCCGGGTTTATTCTTCCTCTTCTTCGACGGGGCGTTTGGCGTTGGCGAGGATCTTGTCTGCGACCAGTTGCGGCACTACGTCGTAGTGATCGAGCTCCATGTGGTACGTGCCTTTGCCCTGTGTCATCGAAGTGAGCAGCGTTCCGTAGGTGAGCATCTCGGCCATGGGAACTTCGGCGTTGATGACGGTTGTGCGGCCCTTGGACTCCATGCCCTGGACGCGGCCGCGCCGGCTGTTCAGGTCGCCCATCAGCGTGCCGGCGAACTCGTCGGGCGCTTCGATTTCGACCTTCATCACTGGTTCGAGCAGGCAGGGCTTGGCCTGCTCCATGCACTTGCGGAAGGCTAGGCGGCCGGCCATCTTGAACGACATTTCGTTGGAGTCGACATCGTGATAGCTGCCGTCGAAGACCGTGACTTTGAAGTCGACGACGGGATAGCCCGCGAGATAGCCGCGCGCAGCCGACTCGACGATGCCTTTCTCAACGGCCGGGACAAACTGCCGCGGAATTGCGCCGCCGAAGATCTCGTTGGCGAACTCGAACCCGCCGCCGCGCGGCATCGGCTCCATGCGGATTTTGCAGTCGCCGAACTGGCCGTGGCCACCGCTCTGTTTCTTGTGGCGGCCGTGTCCTTCGGCCTTGCCGCGGATGCTTTCGCGATAGGGCACTTTGGGCGCCTTGAGCGTGACTTCAGCGTGGTAGCGCTTTTTGAGGCGCGACACGATGGTTTCGATGTGCGGCTGGCCTGCGCCGGCAATCAAGAATTCGTTGGTCTGCGGGTCGCGGAAGAAGCGGATGAGCAGATCCTCTTCCATGAGCTTGTGGATGGCGGGCGCGAGCTTGTCTTCGTCGGCACGGCTCTTGGGCTCAATGGCATAAGTCATGGCGGGCTCGGGCAGAGCGGCGAGTTCGACCTGGATTTCCGCACCCTTTTGGCCAAGCGTGTCGCCGGTAAAGGTGGCGCGCAGTTTGGCGACAGCGCCCAGGTCGCCTGCGTGCAGCTCGGTGACTTCGACGGCCTTGCGCCCTTGCATAACGCTGAGATGACTGAAGCGCTCTTGTTCGCGCCGTGTGTAGTTCTCGAGCGTGGCATCGTTTTTGACCACGCCGCTGACGACTTTGAAGAAGGTGATGCGGCCGGCGAAGGGGTCGGTCATGGTCTTGTAGACGATGACTCCCGTGGGTTCACTGTCGTCGACTTTGCGGAATGAAACGGCACCGCTGCCTGAATCGCCTGAACCGCCCCCATTGACTGCCACGGCTTGCAGAGCCGGCGATTTCACAGCGATGGGCGCGCGCTCGGCGGGCGTTGGCGCGTAGACCTTGATGAAGTCAAGCAGATGATCGGTGGCCACGTTGCCGAGGCCGCTGGCAAAGAGCACCGGGAAGATGCGGTCTTCGCGAATCGCCTCATGCAGGGCCGTAATGAGATGCTGCTCGGGAATCGTGCCCTCGGCGAAGAACTCTTCCATGAGCTCGTCTTTGCCCTCGGCAACAAGCTCCACCAGCGCCTCGTGGGCGGCCTTGGCGGAAGCGTGCAGGGTGGCGGGAATTTCGCCGATCTTGCCGCGGCCGTCGCCGCCAGTGGTGTAGTAGAAGGCTTCCATCGTCACCAGGTCCACCACGCCGTGGAAGCCCCCGGCATCGCTGATGGGCAGTTGAATCGGCACACAATTCCGGCCCCAGCGCTCGTGCAGATCGTCAATGAGGGCACTGAGGCCACCGCCGCCTCCAGCCTTGGGATGATCCATCTGGTTCACAACGACGAAGCGGGGAACGTTGGCTTCTTCGGCATATTTCCACACGCGCTCCGTCACTGGTTCGACGCCGTTCTGGGCATTCACAACCACGGCAACCGCTTCCACGGGCAGCAGCGCGGCGCGCGCCTCGTGGGTAAACATATGAAAGCCCGGAGTATCGACAAAATTGATCTTGGTGCCTTGCCATTCGGCGAAGGCTACCGCGTTTTGCATGGTAATGCCGCGAGCGACTTCTTCTTCGTCATACGCGGTGACGGCAGTGCCATCTGCCACGCGGCCCTGGGTTGGTGTGGCTTTTGCGGCATGCAGCAGAGCGGCAATCAATGTTGTTTTGCCGCTGTGCGCATGCCCCACTACAGCTACGTTGCGGATCTCACTTCCCTGGTACGTTTTCATACGGCTTCTCCTATGGGTTGCGAACTCGGGCGCGGGCGTGTGCACGCGGAAGGCGTTGCGGCCCGGACGGTTGAATTCAGCTTTGAGAATTGCGGGGAGCGCAGGGACTTCGTGGCGGCGCCCGATGGGGCGTCAATGCGTCCGAATTGCCGGGTTCGAGGGCCCGGTCTGCCGTCTTCCTCGTCCATGCGGAGAGTCTCCGGCAGGCGCCCGGAGCACTCTTGCAGAAGCGCATTTCCGGACGTCTTGCTTTAAGAAAAGGGATGCTATCACACGCGGAGCGTGAACGTCCTGTGACTTGCCGCACATGGTGGAGACAACGAAGGACGAGGAGAGAAGGCGGTGGACGGGGAGGCCGCCGCGGGTCGTAAGATCTGCACAATTACCAGTGCACAAGCGGCAAAAGACTTGAGTAGTCGTCAGTCCAGACGTGGAGTCCAGGCATCAGTTTTGGCGGATGAGCGCGGAGATCGACTTCGGGCTGAGCAAAGAAGGCGGCATCGTCAGAGACGAGCATCCAGGTCGAAGCGAATTCGCCGCGATCGTCGTTGGGGCCATTGGTGACACGCATGGCGGTCATGCCTGCCGATTGAGCCAGCAAAGCGATGGGCGGTTCCAGGTCGACATGTTGATTGGAGATATGGAAGGCGAGGATGCCGCTCGGCGCCAGATGTTTGCGATAGAGCGCCATGGTCTGCGTGGTGAGCAGGTGGAGAGGAATCGCGTCGCCCGAGAACGCGTCGACGACGAGAACGTTGAAGCCCATGGGCACTTCGCGAGCCAGAGACGTGCGTGCGTCCCCGCCGATGACCTGGACTTGTGCAGCGGAGTCGCGGATGTAGGCGAAGACATTGCGCGCGATGGGATCGACGGCAGGATTGATTTCGTAGAAGCGGATGCGGTCGCCGGGGCGGCCATAGACTGCAATGGTTCCAGTGCCAAGGCCGATGACGCCGATGTTGGTTGCTCCTTTGTTTGCCTGGCCGGGGCAGCAGAAACGCAACGCAAGGCCGATGCCTGAATCCCTGGCGTAGTACGTGGTGGGAGTCCGGCGCAATTCTTCTGTGGCGAAGTACTGGTTGCCATGCTGGATGGTCCCGTTGAGGAGCGTGCGACGGGTCGAGCCGGGGTAGGCGACGTCCTGCCTGACGCGCAGCGTGCCGTAGAAGTTGCGGACCGCGGCAATGGTGTCGTGCTGGCTGGCAATGTGGATCCAGACAACAAGGACTGCTAGTAAAGCGCTGGCGACGGCCCAAAGCAGCCGCTCAGACCAGGGACGGCTCCAACTGACTGCGAGCGCGAGCAGAGACGTGACGAAGAAGGCGATGGCGATGTCGTAATTGAAGCGAAACACGAGGGGAGCGGCGATGCCGATGAGAAAAGATCCGAGTGCTCCGCCCGCTGCGAAAAGCAGGTAGAAGAGCGTGGATTCGGCATCGCGTTTTGGACGCAGGGCATAGGCTTCGCTGTGGCAGAAAAGACAGGAGGCGAAAACTTCGACGAGAAAAAACAGAATACTGATGCGCATCGGCACGGTGACATCGGTGTGGGCGAGCATGTAGGCCAGGCCGCCAAGCATGACGATCATGAGCCGCGAGAGGATGGCTCTGGGAATGAATTGCGGAAACTGAAATGCAAGGATGAGGGTGAGCAGGTAGACGCCGAGGGGGAGGATCCAGAGAAGCGGGATGGCGGCGATGTTCGCAGTGATATAGCTGGTGACCGCGCTCAACTGCATGCCTGCGCCCATGGGCAGCAGGACCCATAGCAGCTTGTGCGATAGCGGGGCCGGCGGGACGGAGTCATTTTCGGTGGAAATCGCAACTGCGGAGGTTGCGGCTGTGCGCGTCTGCCAAGTGAGAGCGGCTGTGATGATGGCGAAAACGGCGAAGCCGCAGGCCCATACGGTTCGCTGCGTTCCGAGTGTCCAATGCGGCTCAATCAAGGACGGATAGATTCCCAGGGCCAGGAGGGATGCGAGGTTGGAGAGCGCGAAGAGCTTGTAGGGAATGCCGGTGGTTTCGAGACGGGCCCACCAGACTTGAAGGAGTGGGCTGCTTGAAGCGAGAACCAGGAAGGGAAGTCCGATCCAGAGACCGAGTGCGGCGAACACGGCTGTGACGGGGTGATCGGAACTGACGGAGACCTTCAGGCTTCCGGTGGCCCATGTGGCTGCGGATGCGGTGGCAGCGGCAAGCAAGAGAGGATGCACAAGCCAGTGCGCGCTGCGGGCCAGCCAATGGGCATAGAGATATCCGCAGAGGAGCGCCGTTTGAAAGAAGACGAGACAGGTGATCCACACGGCTGCCGAACCGCCCAGCGTGGGCAGCAACTGTTTGGCGGCCATGGGCTCAACAAGGAAGAGCAAAAAGGCGCCGAGAAAAACTGCGCAGGCGAAGAGTGCGCGCGAACGGTTCATGTCAACCTCAGGCCACGCGGTGCAGAGAAGACGTAAAGACCGAATGCTACCACGACGATGGAGGCTCCGGGATGTCGCCAATGCCGGATCGTGCGAGTGCTGTGGTACATTCGCCTTACCCTTTCTGCTGCCCGGCGCTTTCTCAGATTTCAAGCGCGAGGTCCACCGCAATGTCTGCACTCGGCGAAGCGAAGTTCGATGCTGCGGGACAAGTCCCTGATCCGTCGAGGGACAGTGCGATTGGCGCGTCGGCACAGAGCAAAGCCGCGTGGCACCTGTTACCCATCATCGGCGTCGGCTATGGACTGGCGTTCATGGACAGGGTGAACATCAGCTTTGCGTCCCTGCGCATGAATGCCGATCTGCACTTCAGTGCGACAGTCTATGGATTTGGAGCCGGGCTGTTCTTTATCGGATACGCGCTGTGCGAGGTGCCGTCGAACCTGCTAATGCTGCGCTTTGGCGCGCGGCGCTGGCTTGCTCGCATCATGTTCACCTGGGGTCTACTCGCTGCAAGCATGATGTTCGTCCGAACTCCTCTTGAGTTTTATGCGGTGAGGCTTTTGCTTGGAGTTGCAGAAGCAGGTTTTTTCCCAGGTGTGATCTACTACCTCACGCTCTGGTTTCCGGCAACCATGCGAGCGCGCGCTGTGAGCCGCTTTTATATTGCTTTTCCGCTGTGCTCCACGGTAATGGGCGGGGTAGCGGGCTCGCTGATGGGACTCAACGGACGGGCGGGAATGTCCGGATGGCAGTGGCTGTTCCTGCTGGAAGGACTTCCTGCGGTTCTATTTAGTTTTGTGATTCTCAAGTTGCTGCCGGACGGCATTCCCGATGCCCACTGGCTTTCGTCCGACGAAAAGAGGTGGCTGCAAAGCCGCCTGGATGCGGACAGTCAGCGAGCTCATCTGGGACATGAAGCCGGAGTGCTCAAGGCGCTGTTCTCGCTCAAAGTTTGGATGATTGGCCTGTTCTTCTTTTTCGCGCTCACGGCTTCGTATTCGTACAGTTTTTCTGTTCCGGCCATTCTGCAGGACGCGACAGGCTGGAGTGTCGCACAGGTCGGCTATATGATCGCGATTTTTGGGGTTGCGGGCGCGATCAGCATGCTCGCGAACAGCGCGCATTCGGACCGAACCCGCGAGCGATCGTTGCACTGCATCGTGCCATGCCTGGTGATGGCCGTGGCTTATTTGACGGTGAGCTATGCACAGCAGCCATGGCTCGTTATTGTCGGGCTGGGCATCAGCTTTGCGGCTTTTACGTCGATCCTCGGCCCGGCGCTGGCGCTTCCCACGCAGTTTCTCGCGGGGAGGTCGTGCGCCGCAGGCATTGCGGCGATGAATACGATCACCATGTTCAGCGGATTTGTGGGGCCCTATTGGATGGGCCGGATGAAAGACCTGACGGGAACTTATGCGGCCGGATTGCGGGGGTTGATTCTGCCCAGCCTCTTGGCAGCGGCGATGATGTTTGTGCTCACGCGCAACCTGGCGCGGAGCGCGAGGCCGGCGGCCACTGCGCGGCTGGCGGAAGAAACAGCGTAACGGCTAGGCGTTTGCCGTTGCGGGCAGAATCTCGTCCACGTCGACCCATTGCGTGGGGTAGTTGCCGGTATAGCAGGCGGTGCAGAATCCGTGGCTCTCGCTGCTGTCGCAGCACTTGAGCAGACCGTCGAGCGAGAGATATGCGAGCGAATCGGCCTCAATGTAGCGGCGAATCTCTTCGATGGATTGATTGGCAGCGATCAGGTCGCGTTTGCGCGGTGTATCCACACCATAGAAGCATGGAGAAATGGTGGGCGGACAGCTGATGCGCAGATGCACTTCTTTGGCGCCGGCGCCGCGCACCATGCGGACGATCTTGCGGCTCGTGGTGCCACGAATAATGGAGTCGTCAATCAGGACGACGCGTTTACCTTCGAGCAGATTGCGCACGGGATTGAGCTTGAGCCGGACACCGAAATCGCGGACGCGCTGCTCGGGTTCGATAAATGTGCGGCCCACGTAGTGATTGCGGATGAGCCCGAGGCGAAAGGGGATGCCCGCTTGCTCCGCATAGCCCAGCGCAGCCGTCACCCCGGAGTCGGGCACGGGAACGATGACATCCGCGGCAACGCCGGACTCGCGCGCGAGTTGGCGGCCCATCTGGTCGCGGCTCTCCTGTACCCAACGGCCGAAGATGCGCGAGTCGGGGCGAGCAAAGTAGACATGCTCGAAGATGCAACTCGTGCGCGGCACTCCGCTCGCATACTGGCGGCTGGTCACGCCGTCTTCCGTGACCATGACGAGTTCGCCTGGCAGCACATCGCGCTCATATTCGGCGCGCAGCAGATCGAAGGCGCAAGTCTCTGAGGCAAAAACGATGGTGTCGGGGCCATCTGGATTCTTGATGCGGCCCATCGAAAGCGGGCGGAAGCCGCGTGGATCGCGGGCGGCAAAGATGCGGTCGCGCGTCATCATCACGATAGAGAACGCGCCCTCAACCTGTGCCAGCGAGTCGGCAATGGCGTCGACAAGAGTGCCGGCGCGGGAGTGCGCAATGAGTTGGACGATGATTTCAGAGTCGGATGTGGTCTGGAAGTAGGCGCCTGCTCGTTCGAGACGGGCACGCACCGTGCCGAGGTTGACCAGGTTGCCGTTGTGCGCAATGGCGATGAGTCCCTTGGTCGAGTCCACGCGAATGGGCTGCGCGTTCAGCAGCGCCGAGTCGCCGGTTGTCGAATAGCGTGTGTGGCCGATGGCCATGTGCCCCGGCAACTTCTGCAACACGTCATCGGTAAATATTTCGGAGACGAGGCCCATGCCCTTGATGTTGGCCAGGTGGTGTCCGTCTGCCGAGGCAATGCCCGCCGATTCCTGTCCGCGATGCTGCAGGGCATACAGGCCAAGATAGGCTTGCCGCGCCGCGTCCGGATGGCCGTGAATGGCGGTGACGCCGCACTCTTCGTGCAGCTTGTCATCTTCGGCGACAGGGACAGCGAACAGGGAACAGGGAACAGGGAACAGGCTTTCTGCCTTGATCTGTTCGGACAGATCGGCGACGCCTGCGACGCCCTGGAAAAGCAGCCTGCTCATGGTGCTGCGCGCACGGCGGGCGTTGGATGCACCACGGGAACTGCGGAGGGTCATGCGGTTACCTCGTTGTGAAGTGCAGATTCCAGGGCAGTGGACCAGGGCTTGCGCAGCTCGGCGACGTGCGACTGGATGCATTCCTTATCGCTCCAGAAGATCGTCAAATAATCCAATGCAGTCATTCCAACGATATCGGCAACCAACCCAAATTCTTCGGCCATCTTCAGGACTTCGCCTGCCGTGGATCCGGCCGTGACTACAATTTGCGAAGCATCTTCAGAGAAAAAGGCCTGCTGCGCACTTTGCCACGATATTTGGCTGACATCAATCGCCGCGCCGAGATTGTGCGCAAATCCAGCTTCGGCGATTGCCACCGACAACCCGCCCTCACTGACGTCGAACGCACTTGTAACGAGTTCTTTTTCAGCAAGCTTCTGTAAAAGCTTTTGCAAGCGAGCCTCGACTTCCAAATCCAATGCAGGCGGCTTGCCCCAATAACTCCCCAGCACAACCTTGGCAAACTGTGAAGAGCCGAACTCGGACTTCCAATCGGCGTTGCGCCGAGATTCAGAACCAATGACGATGATCGCTTCACCCGCCTTTTGAAGACTCGCGGGCACGGCCTTGGTTGTGTCTTCGAGAATGCCCACGATGCCGAGAACCGGGGTGGGATAGATGCCTTCGCCTTTTGTCTCGTTATATAAGGACACGTTGCCTCCGGTGATGGGAGTGCCGAGGGCAGTGCAGGCTTCAGCAATGCCGTCAATCGCGGCAGAAAGCTGCGCCATGATCTCCGGCTTCTCAGGATTGCCGAAGTTGAGACAGTTGGTCGCGGCGACGGGTGTTGCCCCGCTCATGGCGACTTTGCGCGCAGCCTCGGCCACGGCATGCATGGCGCCGAGCCTGGGGTCGAGATAGCACCAGCTTCCATTGCCGTCGAGCGCCATCGCCAGGCCTCGCTCGTGTCCCGGTGTTCCGGTTCCCTTGATGCGCATGACACCGGCTTCGCCGCCCGGTCCGAGCACGGTGTTGGTTTGCACCATGGTGTCGTATTGCTCGTGGACCCAGCGCTTGGAGCAGATATTTGACGAGGCGAGCAGTTTCTTGAAGTCTGCAGTGTAGTCGCGATCTTTTTCGAGTTCGGCCAGCACGGCTTCTGTCGGCTCGGCTGGCACGGGCGCTTTCCAGGTGCCGACCGGACGATGATAGAGCGGAGCATCGTCGGTGAGCGACTGATTGGGAATATCTGCGACAAGTTCGCCGTGATGGCGGATCCGCAAACGCGGTTCGGGCTTGACGATACCCACAATGTTCGCGTCCAGACCCCACTTGCTAAAGACGCTCAGCACTTCGTGCTCGCGGCCTTTTTCGGCAACAAGAAGCATGCGCTCCTGGCTTTCGGAGAGCATGATCTCGTAGGCGCTCATGCCGGTTTCGCGCTGGGGCACGTTATCCAGTTCGACATCGAGTCCGACGCCGCCGCGCGCGCCCATTTCGCAGGTCGAGCAGGTCAGGCCCGCTGCGCCCATATCCTGGATACCGACGATTGCGCCGGTTTGCATGGCTTCAAGGCAGGCTTCCAGCAGCAGCTTCTCCATGAAGGGGTCCCCGCACTGCACATTGGGACGCTTTTCTTCAGAACCTTCATGGAACTCTTCGCTGGCCATGGTGGCGCCGTGGATGCCGTCGCGACCTGTTTTTGCGCCAACGTAGATGACGGGATTGCCGGCGCCGGCGGCTTTGCCGTAGAAGATTTCGTCTTTGCGGACCAGGCCGAGGGCGAAGGCGTTCACTAGCGGGTTACCGCTGTAGCAGCGCTCAAACTTGGTTTCGCCGCCGAGGTTGGGAACGCCGAAACAGTTTCCGTAGCCGGCGATGCCGCTCACCACGCCTTCAACAACGGAGTGATTTTTCTGGACGAGCTTTCGATCTTCTGCATCCTGGCTTTGTTCGTCGGTGATGGGGCCGAAACGCAGCGAATCCATCACCGCAAGCGGCCGCGCACCCATGGTGAAGATGTCACGCAGGATGCCACCCACGCCCGTGGCCGCACCTTGAAACGGCTCGATATAGCTGGGGTGGTTATGGCTTTCGATCTTGAAGGCGCAGGCCCAGCCATCGCCCACGTCGATGATGCCGGCGTTTTCGCCCGGTCCCTGCACAACGAGCGCGCTGCGCGTGGGCAGCCGCCTGAGGTGTACGCGGCTGGACTTGTAGGAGCAGTGCTCGCTCCACATCACGCTGTAAATGCCCAGCTCTGTGAGAGATGGAACGCGTCCCAGAGCCTTGAAAATGCGGTCGTATTCATCCGGAGTGATGCTGTGCTGCTTGAGCAGCTCCGGGGTGATCTGAACCGGCTCGGGAACCACTGCAGAGGAGGCAGGTGTCATCACGATTGCCTTCATTGTCGCACGGGAGACGTTCTCGAGCGCCCACCTTCTGGTGTGGAAAGCGCGCGCGTAATCGGCGTAGACGCCAGAAGACTCCGGCACGGATTCCGGCCCGCTTACTCGAGAAATGTGATGCTCGCAGCGCTGCCGACGACTGTGAACCTGCCGGTAGAAGTCAGCCGGCCGGTTGCGCGATCGATGCGAAATGACGTGATGCTGTCGCTCTTGCGATTGCAGGCATAGAAGAAGTTGCCCGTGGGATCGATGCGGCACTGTACGGGGTAGTCGCCACCCGTGGGTGTTTCGCCGATCCGACTGAGGTGGCCTTCCCTGTTGATGGCATAGACAGCGATGGTATCGTGCAGGCGATTGGCCGCATAGAGCGATTTGCCGTCTGGGGAGACGAGGATTTCTGACGCGAAGCTGGTACCGGCGAAGCCATCCGGCAGCGCGGAGATGGTTTGCTGCGGTGTGAGGTTGCCTGTTGCGGCGTCATAGCGAAACGACACGACGGTCGACGATTCTTCCTGCATGGCAAAGAGGTATCGGCCGCTGGGATGAAAAGCGAAATGGCGGGGGCCGTCGCCGGAAGGCAATGCTACGAAGGGCGTGGTGCCGTTCGGCGTGAGCTTTCCGGATTTGGCGTCGAAGGAATAAATATAGATGCGATCCTGGCCCAGGTCGGTGGCAAGCACGAACCGGTTGTCGGGGCTGGCGGCAATCATGTGGACATGGGGCGCGTCGTGGCCGCTGATGGCAAAGCTGCCGGCAGGCGCCGTATTGGCTTGTGCAGCGCCCAGTGCGCCTTCATCCTGGTGCTTGAAGACAGCCGGTCCCAGTGCGCCCGACTCGAGAATTGGCAACGCAGCGAGCGTTCCGCCGGCATAGTTGGCAACGAAGGCGAATTTACCGGTTCCGTCGAGACTCAGGTAGGCAGGACCGGCGCCCTCGGAGCTGACGACATTCAGCAGGGTCAGATCTCCGCTGGCCGCGTCGACGGAAAACGCGCTGATGGAGCCGGAGTTTCCTTCGTAGTCGTTGACTTCGTTGGCCGCGTACAAAAATCGGTGGTTTGGGTGAATGACGATCCACGATGGGCTGGGCGACTTGGCCACCAGCTTGCGGTCCCTTAGTTCGCCCGTGGCACGGTCCATCGTGAAGAGGTAAATGCCTTCGCCGTTGCCACTGGTCTCTGTATAGGTTCCGACATAAGCGCGCAAAATGCCGGATTGCGACGCGACTCCGCGCAGGCCGGAAGCGGCGACGAGAGCGGCTGCACCGGCGATGAATCGACGGCGGGAGACCAAATTCACTTCGAATGGAGAAGTCATGAATATTTGTCCTCAGATTGAATCTTGGGCCGATCAAGCCGCTACGCCTGCGGTTCTAAAGAGCAAATGAAAGGCCCAAGGTGAGGAGCAGGGCCGTGACGGAGATGATCGTCTCGCAGATAGACCATGTCTTGATGGTTTGCGGCACGGTCATGTGGAAGTACTCCTTTACAAGCCAGAAGCCGCCGTCGTTCACATGCGAAAAAATCAGTGAACCCGCGCCGGTGGCGATGGCCAGCAACTCCGGGCGGACGTTTGCCGCGTGAAGCGCGATGGGCGCAACAATGCCGGCCGCGGTCGTCATGGCAACCGTGGATGAGCCTGTCGCGAGCCGCATGAGCGCGGCGAGAAGCCACGCGAGCAGCAGAATGGGCACATGGGTCACCATCGCAACTTTGATCATGGATTGGGCGACGCCGGAATCCTGCAACACACGGCCAAAACCTCCGCCGGCGCCGACAAGCAGGGTGATGGTTGCTGTCGGGGCGAGGCATTCGTTGGAGAAGCGCAGAATGGTGTCGCGCCCAAATCCGCTGAGCCTGCCCAGGCTGAAGAAGCTGAAGAGCACGCCGATGAGCAGCGCCATGTCGTCACTGCCGATGAAGTGCACCACCTGATTGAACCTGCTGCGCGGCGCGGAGAAGCCGTCGGCCCAACTGCCCATGAGCATGAGCAAAACCGGCAGCAGAATCGTGAAAAGCGTGAGTCCGAAGCCGGGAAGCGTGCGTTCTTTACCGTGATCGACGAACTCAGCGGCCATGGGGTTGTCGGCCTCGAGCTGCACATGGGGAGCAATGAACTTGGCATAGAGCGGACCGGCGAGAACGGCGGTCGGCAAGCCAACAAGTAGCGCAAAGAAGATGGTGCGGCCCACGTCCGCGTGATAAATCGACACCGCCAGCAGCGCCGCCGGGTGGGGGGGGACAAGTCCGTGAACGACGGACAGACCGGCAACCATGGGCAGGCCCACGAGGATGAGCGAGGTTTTTGTACGGCGCGCAACGGTGAACGCGATGGGGATAAGCAGGACGAAACCGACTTCAAAAAACGCCGGCAGACCCACGATGAGGCCGATGACCATCATGGCCCAGTGCACGCGCTTCTCGCCGAAGACGCGAATGAGCGTGTGCGCGATCTGGTCGGCGCCGCCGGACTCGGCCATCATTTTGCCAAGCATGGTGCCCAGCGCCACGACGACAGCGATGTGGCCCAGCGTCGAGCCCAGCCCCATCTCAAAGGAATGAACGACGGACGTGAGCGGCATGCCGGCGGTGAGCGCCAGCGCCAGCGAAATGACAAACAGGGTGATGAAGGGATTCAGCTTGAAGATCGCGATCAGCACAATCAGGCAGATGACCGCGACGAGCGTTGCGGTGAGCAGAAAGATGCTGTGCGGATCGATCATTGTCTCTCTTTGCTAAGGGGAAGAATGGCCCTGACGTCAGGCGGCTGGGGATTTGTAGGCGATGCAGTCGATCTCAACTTTGCAATCGACCACCATGCTCGAGACTACACACGCGCGGGCTGGAGGATGCTCGCCAAAATATTCGCGGAACACGGCGTTGAACGACTGGAAGTCGCGCGGGTCTTCAAGCCAGACCCCGCAGCGCACCACATGTTCGGGTCCGTAGCCGGCTTCCGTCAGAATCGCAAGTACGTTGCGAATTGCCTGTTGCGCCTGCACAGTAATGTTGCCAGTCACCAATTCGCCGTTGACCATGGGAACCTGGCCCGAGACGTAAAGCCATCCATCGGCCTCGACTGCGCGCGCAAAGGGCAGGTTCTGACCGCCTGTTCCTTTTCCGCCTTCCACTCCGTACCGCTTGATGCTCATCTCGGCCCTTTCGAATCTCTTTACTGAACCCAAGTTGTTTTCGCGCGAGGGATAAATCTGCCGGACCGCTTTCCCGTGGCGCCTTCGGCTGTATAGGAGATCACACCGTTCACCCAAACCTTGGCAATCCCCTCGGCCGGCAATGTCGACTCGCTGAAGGTTGCTCGGTCGATGATGGTCTGCGCATCGAAGAGAACCAAATCCGCATGAAAGCCCTCGCGAATGAAGCCACGTTTTGCGAGACCAAAGCGCTGCGCAGGCATCCCGGTCATTTTATGGATGGCAGCGGGCAAGGTGAACAGGTTTTCGTCGCGGCAATAGCGGCCCAGTACGCGCGGAAACGTTCCCCAGAGCCGGGGATGGGGGCGCGGATCGAGCGGCAAACCGTCGGAGCCAATCATTGTCGCGGGATGCGCAAGAATACGGCGCATGTCGGCCTCAGAGATGCTGTGATAGATTGCACCGGCCGGTTGCAGTTTGCGCGCAGCATCCGGCTGCGGCAGATTCCAGTCTTCGGCAATCTGCGCAAGTGTCTTGCCGGCGACCTCGGGGTGCGGCGTGCTCCAGGTGATGGTGATCTTCACGCGCGGATCCACCTGGCGGATATCCAATGTGCTGGACCCGGCGTCGTAGGGATAACAATCGCAGCCAATCTCCTGGTTGCAACGTGCGGAGTCGAGCGTGTGCAGAACTTCTTCGCTGCGTCCCCAGTTGGCGATTCCCGCACACTTAAGATGCGAAACGATCACCGGAACGCGGCTGGCGCGGCCAATGGTGAACGCTTCACTCATCGCATCCAGGATCGCGTCGGCCTCCGTCCGCATGTGCGTCACGTAAACGGCTCCTGCTGCAGCAAGCGGCTCGGCCAGCGCGATCACTTCGTTTGTAGAGGCAGCACGCGCCGACGGATAGGCGAGACCTGAACTCAGGCCCAGTGCGCCGCCGTCGAGCGATTCCTCAAGCTGCGCGCGCATGGCTGCAATCTCTCCGGAGGTGGCGGCGCGGTCCAGGCGATCCATATGGTTGTTGCGCAAGGCGCTATGGCCTACCAATGCGGCCACGTTGACCGCTGGACGGGCCGCATTCACTGCCGAAATGTAAGACGCGAAGGTCGGAAAGAGAAAAACGTCGGCGTTGCCAAGCAGATTCATCGGATCTGGTACTTCGCTCTTGAGAGTGACAGGCGCAGCACAGATGCCGCAATTGCCGACAATCACCGTCGTCACTCCCTGCGATAGTTTGGGGAGCATTCCGGGGGTTCGAATTACGGCCGTGTCGTCGTGCGTGTGTACGTCAATGAAGCCCGGTGCGAGGGTCAACCCATCGCCGTCGATGTTGATCTCGCCCTTACAAGGAAGGGAAGTTCCGACTGCACAGATCTGACCATCCTGCAGCGCGACATCGAGTGGCTCTCCGGCTGCGCCGCTTCCGTCCACCACAGTGGCGTTGCGAATTAATGTGTCGCAGCTGAGCATGTCGCTGATTCAAAATATAGACTATGGGAAGTGCGCATTTGCGCCGCAAATGATCAAAATGCGGCACGGAAGGAGAAACCCTTGGCACCTGGCGAAAATATCGGAGCGGAGGCGAACGGTTACGCGGTTTCTTCGCTTAACAAGGGACTCGGTTCGCTCAGCCTTACTTCCGAAGGCGCGGATGTCGCAGGGCTCGGGTGGAATTTGCTGCGCGAAGACTTGAGTCTTCCAGCCGCCGTTCTCTACAGGGACCGCTTGGAGCACAATCTCGAGTGGATGCGGCGGTTTATCGAGGAATATGGAGTGAAGCTTGCTCCGCATGGCAAGACGACCATGGCTCCAGCCCTTTTTGAAATGCAGTTCAAGTCGGGCGCGTGGGGCATCACCGTGGCAACGGCACACCAGGCCCTGGTGGCGCATGCGCATGGCGTACGTCGCGTGCTCATGGCCAACGAACTGGTCGGCAAAGAAAATATGTCGATCATCTCCAGGTTGCTCGAAGATCCGTCGTTGGATTTCTATTGCCTGGTCGATTCGGCGGATTTAGTCGAACAACTGGGATCGTACTTTTCGTCTGCGGGACAAAAGCTCCAGGTCCTCGTCGAACTCGGCGTAATGGGCGGGCGTGCCGGCGTAAGAAACGAACAGCAGCAGCAGGAAGTCTTGCAGGCCCTTGCGCGGTGGGATGGAAGCCTGCAACTTTGCGGAGTCGAGATTTACGAAGGCGTGCTCGATAACGAGGAGAGCATTCGCGGCTTCCTGCGACATGCAGTGGCGACCTTGCGCAAATTGATCGAGGAAAAACGCGTGCAGCGTTCGCCCGCGTTGCTTACGGGCGCAGGCTCCGCCTGGTACGACGTGGTGGCGGAGGAATTCTCGGCCGCCGGTTTCGGAGACGCCGTTGAAATTGTGTTGCGGCCGGGATGTTATCTCACGCACGATGTGGGCTCGTATCGCAAGGCGCAAACGCGCATCAGCGAGCACAATCCCATTGCGCGCAAAATGCAATCGGGCCTGAAACCTGCGTTGCAGATCTGGGCCTATGTGCAGTCGATACCGGAGCCCGAGAAGGCAATTATCGGAATGGGCAAGCGCGATGCAGCATTTGATTCGGGACTGCCCGTGCCGGCACGTTTCTACAGGCCCGGTACCGCAGAGCCTGTTGAAGCGCCGTCGCACTGGTCGCTGACGAAAATGATGGACCAGCATGCATTCATGGAAATCGCCATGGGAGACAATGTGCGCGTGGGCGACATGATCGGATTTGACATTTGCCATCCATGCCTTACGTTCGACAAGTGGCGCGCGATCCCGATTATCAACGCGGAGTTTCAGGTCGTCGAAGTCGTGCAGACCTTTTTCTAGAGGACTTGAAATTTCGGCGCAAATCAATATCGTGAGCCATTGCATGAGGCAGGCATGAGTCTCCGCACCAACGGCAGCAGGTCGGTTTCGGCAGTTTTGCTCCTTGCGGCTGCCGCGGCGATGGCGACTGCGCAGGCAGACCCGGGCGCGCAGGCTTTTGCTCTCGAGCAGCAGGGCCGCATTGTTGAGGCCGAATCGGCTTGGGAGGCACTGGCGCGCCAGCATCCACGCAGTCCAGATCCGCTGGCGCATCTCGGTCTGCTGGAGGCCAGGCAGGAGCACTATGCGAAGGCGATTGACTATTACAAACGCGCCATGGTGTTGAATCCTGCGATGCCGGGCCTGCGCCTGAATCTCGGCCTTGCGTATTTCAAATCGGGCGATTATCAGCAAACCATTCCAACGCTCGCTCCCCTCCTGAAAGC
Source organism: Occallatibacter sp. (assembly GCA_035487015.1). Lineage (GTDB taxonomy): Bacteria > Acidobacteriota > Terriglobia > Terriglobales > Acidobacteriaceae > Telmatobacter. The sequence goes on from DATHMP010000084.1 coordinate 246,618, forward strand.
GCAGCCTGACGACCAGCGCCTGGACATTCTGGTGGGCATGTCGCACTACGGTCTGGGACAATTTGCAGCCGCATCGCCATTTTTGAAGCAGGCCTCTGATCGGGATCCTCAGAATTTGAATTTGCTCTTGACGCTGGCGCACAGCTGCCTTCTCTCGAAGCAATATCCCTGCGTGGTCGATGCGTATCACAAGATCATTTCGCTGGATGCCGAGTCGGCAGAGGCAGACATGCTGGTGGGCGAAGCGCTGGACGAGATGAAAGACACTGAAGGTGCAATTCGCGAGTTCCGCGCTGCCGAGGCGGCAAATCCGAAGGAGCCGAATGTCCACTTTGGATTGGGCTATCTTTTGTGGACCAAGAATGAGTACACGGAAGCTGCCAAAGAGTTCCAGGCCGAAGTCGACAATGACCCCCAGCATTTTCAGGCGATGCTTTACCTGGCCGATTCCGATCTGCAGAATAATGACTTGGACAACGCGCGCATCCTGTTGGAAAAGCTGGAAAAGATCAATACCAATAGCTCCAAGGAACATCTCGATCTTGGCATTGTCCTTGCTGACCAGGGTAAGAATCAGGCAGCGCTTGCGGAGTTTGAAAAGGCGGCAAAGCTTGCGCCAAACGATGTGAACGTGCGCTGGAGAATGGCCCGACTCTACCGCACCATGGGCCGGACAGCCGAAGCGAAGATCGAGTTTGACAAGGCCAAGACACTGAACCAGGCTGCGGACGAAAAGCTCCTCAACATCATGTCCACGATTCCAACGAGCAAGCCTTCCGCGCCGGCTGACGGATCCAATCCTGCAAACCAATAACAGACGTTAAGAAAACGGAATGCAAAAAAATAAGGCCGGAGCGAAAGCTTCGGCCTTTGGCTATTTGCCAACAGAAGTTGGTGAAATCTAGAAGATCAGCTTGGTGCCGATCTGGATTTCACGTGGGATGTGCGCACTCGTGACCTGACCAAAGGTCGAGTCAGAGATTCCGTTGTCTACGCCATCCCAGCTGGTGTGGTTGAATGCATTGAAGTATTCACCGCGGATCTGGAGCTTGACCCGCTCTCCAAGGTTCAGGTTCTTGATCGATGCCAGATCCCAGCGCTGCATGCCGGGGCCAAGCAGAGAGTTAGAACCCTCCGAGCCAAAGTGACCGACTGCCTGCGCATAGGACGAGGTAGTGAACCACTGGCTCAGGCTCTTCGTCTTGTGCACTGCGGAAATCTGATCCGGCCGGATTGCGATGTCGCCGTTTTCTGAGAGGCCGAGCCCATTCAGGCCCATTCCCGCAGAAGTACCAGCAGCACAAAGGCCGGTTCCACCGTTAACAGGGCAGGCAAAGGGATCACCTGGCTGCGTAGCTTGGAACGAAGATCCGGAAACCATGGAGGTGATGCCGGAGAGTTCCCAGCCGCCGAGCAGGTGTCCTTCAAGCCCACGCTGCGCCTTGAACCAGGGCAGGTCGTAGACGTAGTTGGCTTCGAAGACCTGAGGCGTATTCGATGCAGACGGACCGTAATCCATCTTCAGGTTGTAGGTGTCCTGATTGGCCGTGCCACGGTCGTTGGAGTTGGTTGTGAGGTCCTTGGACCAGGTATACGCGAGGCCCACGGTCAGACCTTTTGAAGACCGGTGCTGGAGTGATACCTGGAACGAGTTGTAGTTGTTGGTGAAGATAGGCGCCCTGGTGTGGAACGGTCCATAGCCAAGGTAAGGCCGGATCGCGTTGACGTCGACATTTTCGCCGGCGTTTGTCCGATCGGCCAACGTCGGTTGATTCAGGTCGAGTTCACCCAGCAGGTGACGTGCCTGGTTGCCCACGTAGGCCAGTTCCACTGTGGTTGTGGGCAGAAGCTGCCGTTCCACCGAAACGTTGAAGTTGGAGTAGGCCGGAACTTTGAATTCCGGTGTTCCGGAAGTGGTAAGGAGGTTCGGTCCGTAGGAGACGACGTTTGCGCCTGCGGGTGAGTCGAACGACGTATTACGAATGGTCGAGTATTGCACCAACGGCGGATCGCCAAACGCGTTCTGTTCCCACATGCCGTTGAGGACGCGATCGTAGAAGACGCCGAAACCGCCGCGAATCGAAGTGACTCCGCGCCCATCCGGGTTATACGCAAATCCGACGCGCGGCCCGAAGTTGGCGTTGTGGTTCGGGTTGACGTAGGCGCCGTAGGGCGAGCACGAAACGAGCGGCCCAATGGCTTGCGCCGCGGAGCACGCTGCACCCTTGGGGAAGATCAGCCCGTTGGCATAGGTTGCCGGCTCAAGAGGATATCCATTCAGGGTCTGTCCGGGAACAAAGTTGCCAGACAAAGGATCGATCGCCGGCGCATTGCTTGCGCTGTAAAGATTCGAGTCGAAGTTGTTCAGAGTGTCGTTCACGTCGGTGGGGGAGGGGAAACGGCTCCAGCGCACGCCAAGGTTCAGCGTGAACTTCTTGGAGATCTTCCAGTCATCCTGCACATACGCTTCGCTGTTGATGTAGTGGAGGTCGGGAATCGTATCGCGGCTTGCCTGCGAGTACGAGTAGACGTTGCCGAGTAGGAAGTCGCCCCAGGTATTGAAGACGAAGCTTGCTGCGCCGCTGGATGCATTCTCGGTCTTCAGCATCTGCTGGAACTGGAAACCGGTGCGGATGGTGTGCTTGCCAAGGGTAATGGCAAGGTTGTCGAAGTAGGTTCTGTCGAGGTTGCGCTCTTTGTAAGGTGCGCTGCCTTCGCCGAAGCCCTGGATGCCGCCGTTCAGGAAGCTGATGGACGGAATACGTCCGTAGGGATCCGCGTAGGTCCAGTTGTTGGTCAAAGCGGAGCGCACCGTCGAAGAGTCGGAGACGTCGCCGCTGTCGAGAGTTGCTGCGATCGATCCCTGTGCCCAGACGAACTCAACTTCGTTCACGAGCTTGGGAGAGATGGCCCAGGTCAGGTTGCCGACAACGTTCTTGCCGGGTGCGTCGACAGAAGTCGACATCATTCCAGGGTAGTTGTTTCCGGCCCACAGACCGGTCGGATACGCGATCGGTGTATCGTCCTGCATGCCGCGTGCGTAGAAATGGACCTTTTCGCTGAAGTAGTGGTCGACGCGCACGATGTCCTGGCGGAAGTTGTTCTTCTGCGAATAGGACTGGTAGAACAAGTTGCCGTCGTTGGGAGGGAACTTGCTGAACACGTTGGTCAGGTAGACCTGCGCGTTCGCGCTGTAGCAGCCAGAGTTGATCTGCGTGGTGTTGGTCGACGCATCATAGGTGGTGCAACCCGCCAAGCCATTCGGGCCCGAAGGCACGAAGTCTCCGGCGATCGTTCCGCCGAGTTGAGCCGTGCTGGGAGGCGTCACCGTGATGGGATCAGGCGTGCTCGTCTTGCGCCATTCTTCCGACCAGAAGAAGAACGTCTTCTTCCTGTCCGTGTTGTAGGCCTTGGGAATGAAGATCGGACCGCCAACGGTAAATCCGAAGTTGTTGTAGCGCTCGATCGTGCGGGGCTGATCTGTCAGGTTGTTGAAGTAGCTGTTCGCGTTGAGCACGTTGTTGCGGACAAATTCATACGCGTCGCCATGGAACGAGCTGGTGCCGTTCTTGGTGGCAACCAGGACCTGGCCGCCGCCCGAACGCCCGTAACCTGCGTCGTAGGAGCCGCGCTGCAGGGTGAACTCCTGAATTGCATCGACGCTGGGCACGTTGGTGAGGGTTGCGTTGGAGCCGCTATCGTTGATGTCGGCGCCGTCCACCGTCCAGTTGTTTGCGGTTTCGCGCGCGCCATTCACCGCGAGTGCTGTTCCGTCGGCAAGTCCAAAGCCCACTTCATCGCCGAGCTGATTGACGACGCCGGGCTGCAAAGTAACAAGCTGTTCGAAGTTACGGTTGCTGAGTTCGAGTTCCCGGACCTGGGTTCCGGAGATCGTGCCGGCTTCGGCGCTGGTGTCGGTATCGATGGACACCGGGTTGTCTTCGACAGTTACGGTCGTCGCCACCGCGCCGGCCTTCAACTGCACATTCACTGCGTGCTTTTCGGCAACGTTGAGGACAATTCCGGTGGCCTTGTAGGTTTCAAAGCCCGAAGCGACGACCGTCAGGGAATACGTGCCCGCCGTCAGGTTGGTCGCGACGAAATTGCCGGCACCGTCCGATTGCACCAGACGAGCCGTACCATTCACGCCGTTCAGGGTAATCGTGACCGCAGCATTGGGAATCGCCGCGCCCGTGGTGTCGGTGATGGAGCCATTCAGTGTTGCCGAGAGTTCCTGCGCACGAAGCATGATAGGGCTGCACAGGACAAGCATCGTCAACAAACAGATGAGGGTTAGAGGCCCATTGATGAAGCTCTTCAATCGGTGAGAGCCTTCGAGGACCGGGTTGAATCGTTTGGATAACAGCGTTTGATTGAAAACCCGCTCAGCATCAATCATTGCCATCGCACCTTTCTTTGGAATCCTGTGAGGTCCTTACGCGGGGAGCGTAACGACGGGAGTGTTCAGGCGATTTCGAAAAACAGATTCGTCCTGAACAGGTCCACCCGGGAATTCTCAGAAAGCTGCGGAACCGGGGCAGTCGTTCCCGCCCAACACCGCTGTCCGTTAATGCAGTCACCCTGAAAATGAGGCTTCTGCCCTGGACATTTCTGCTGTTGCATGACTGTCTCCCAAGGTGGTGCAGATGCGGCCAACGAACCCTAACAGTGCTGGATTCGCTCGCACTTTCAAAACTTGGCCGCGCTAGGCACTTTTGTCGTGCTTCGTGAATTCGTAGTAAATCTTGCGCGCTTCGTTGTAAGGAACAATAAGGTGCTTGCGATAAAAATTCAAGAGGAAAATTGAACAAATGTGGCTGAAATGATCATTTCTCCGAGTGAGGAAGGCCGAAGAGCTCGTATTTTCACTAAAACCGTGAGCAAATTGGGCTGAGCTAAGTGGAGAATGATCATTCACTTAGAGCGCTTCTCTGGATTATATACTCGGATGGATTTTGATGCTATTTCTTTTATTTTTATAGAGATACGTGGATTTTCCTTGCCAAAAAGGCCGCAAACCGGCCTCAAGCACGAATGACACGGATTCCCTGACGTTCGAATGGGGCAAGCGCCTCATTGGAGGCCCCGGCATTCGTGATGAGGGTATGAATCTCGTTGACCGGGCAGATGAATGCCGGGCTCACATTGCCCAGCTTGCTCGAATCGGTTACCACGATCACCTGCTTCGCCTGCTTCAGCATCTTGCGATAAACCAGCGCTTCGTCGGTTTCCAGAGAGGTTGCGCCGCGCTCCGCATCGAGTCCCGTCACGCTCAAGAACACCTTGTCCATATACACGTCATCGAGGAATTCGAGCGCTGCGTTGCCGGTGAGAGAAAACGACCAGGCCCAAGGAATCACACCGCCCGTCAAATACGTGCGAATGCCGGGCTGATTGCAGAGTTCCATGCCGATATTGATTGCATTGGTGATGACTTGGATCTTCTCGCGATGACGCAAACTGCGCCCGATGTGCGTCGTCGTGGTGCCCGCCGTGAGTCCAACCGTTTCATTCGGTTGGATCAGCTCCGCTGCGGCCAATCCGATGCGCCGCTTCTCCACAGCAAAGCGCTGTTCGCGAGCCAGGAAAGAGCTGTCATAGCGGAATGGTTCATAGAGGAGAGGCTCAACCAGCGTTGCGCCGCCATGCGTTCTGCGAATGAGCCCGCGATTTTCAAGCCGTGCCAAGTCGCGGCGAATGCTGGGGGCCGAAGAACCTGCTTCGGCAAGAATCTCTTCAATAGTCGCGGTACCTGCGCGAAGCAGGAGCTTGATAATTTGTTCGGAGCGGCGGTTCAATGTGTCCGACATGTCGGAATGATTCTACACGGCGGGTCAAGCGATTTTCTCGAACTGACCACAAAATATTGTCAAATCGGCGATTTTTTCGGCGTTATTTTCCAAGTTAGTGAACAAATCGACGTTGTATGATCAAGGAAAGAATTGGGAACCAGCGCCGACTGCAGGCGCAAGAGAGACTATGACCGACTTTACCCACGAAATGCTGCGCGAAATCTACGAACAGCCGACGGCTCTCCGGCGGACGATTACCTCGTATTTGAATGCAGATGGGCTGAAAGAAGATGTTGCCCGGTCCCTGGCCGGATGGGCCAATCCGGAAGGCGAAATCCTGATTGCCGCGAGCGGCTCAAGCCGCCACAGCGGACTGGCGGCCGAAATTGCCCTGGAGGACCTTTGCGGGCTGGCGGTCGACGTGGAATATGCCAGCGAATATAGCGTCCGGGGAGGGTCGGAGCGACGCCATCCCAGCGTTGTCGTGTTGTCGCAGTCGGGAGAGACTTCTGACACTTTAGCTGCGCTGCGCGAGGCGCGCCGCCGGAATCACAAGACACTCGCCATCACCAACGCGACTCATTCCACCATGGCGCAGGAAGCCGATGTTTCCATGCCCCTGGCCGCAGGCGTGGAAAAGGCGGTGCCGGCCACGAAGAGTTTCACCTGCCAACTTGCCGTGCTGTATCTGCTTGCGCTGTACGAAGGTGCGCGTCTCGAGCAGATCGATGCGAACGCACGGGCGGCACACATCCAGCACCTTCAGGCGCTGCCTGCAAGCATTGAGGCGCAGCTCGATGGATGGCGTGAGCAAACTTCGTCGCTGGCGCGCAAATACAAATCCGCCGCGAGTTTCCTGTATCTGGGCCGCGGCATTCACTATGCCATCGCCCGCGAAGGTGCCTTGAAGCTGAAAGAGGCGTCGTACGTTCACGCAGAAGGCTATCCCACAGGCGAGTTGAAGCATGGCCCCAACGCGCTGGTCAGCGATCGCGTCCCCTTGGTGGCGCTTGCCACCGTCGACCGGACCCTGGACGCATCCGTTGTGCGCTATGAAAAGACGCTGCAACTGCTGCAGGATATGAAGACGCAGGGAGCAAAGGTGATTGCGATTGCCAACGCGGGAGATCGCGAAGTTGGTGAACTTGTCGCGGACTGCATCTTTGTCCAGCCGGTGCCCGAGCACTTGCTTCCCATTCCTGAGGTAATTCCGTTGCAGCTGTTCTCTTACTTCATGGCGCTCGAACACGGTGTCGACGTCGATCGACCGCGCAACCTGTCCAAGGCTGTGGTGGAGAAGACTTCGGTTGCCTGATCAGCACGTTCGCCTTGCGATCAGAAAGCAACTCGTTCTGTCTTAAGCGGCGCGTCCCTCAAAGTGCGCTTCAATTTCTTCCAGTGTCTTGCCCTTCGTCTCCGGGAAGAAAAACACGACGACAACGAAGTAGACCGCGGCAAAAGCCGCGAAGAGATAGAACATCGACGAATAGCCGTGCTTGCCGACGAATGGCAGAAAGATGCCCGCGAGCATGGTTGAGACGAGCTGGTTCAGCACCAGCGCAATACTCATCCCATTAGAGCGGATGCGGGTGGGCATCAACTCTGAGAGCGCGAGCCACACGCATACGCCCGGACCGACTCCATAGAAAGCCATGAAACCGTAAAGGCCAAGCGCCACAAGCCAGCCGTGATTCGCGTCGGGCACACTGCCGACGAGGGCATGTTGGATCTTGAGCGGCGCGGTCTGCGCGGCCTGGTAATCGGCAAAGGGATTCTTGAAGAAGGCGTCGACCTTGCTGGTGGGGATGCTGTTTTCGCGCTTGATCTCGATGGGCGCTGCGGCGGCATCGTCCGAACGCACGAAGCTGGTGGATGAAGTGAAGTCGCCATACGAGTAAATGACGGCCAGTGAAGCGCGGTTGCTGTCGACCTGCTGCCCGGCAGGTCCAGCTGCGGCAAGCAACTGCTGCGCCTGGGCGCGATCGAATTTCAGGGACAGGGTCTGGTCAGACGAGACGAGGGGCTGAATCTGGCTGCCTGCATCCACGCTCTGGTGTTCTGTTTTGAGGAAGAGCGAGCCGACGCAAACCTGCGAGAGGATGATGCCGCTGATGCCGAGAATGAACAGGAAGCGGCGACCCTTGCGATCGACAAGCATCATGCCGACCAGCGTGCTGAAGAAGTTGACGCATGTCAACAGCACGTAGCCCCAGTGCGCGCTCAAATCAGAGAGTCCGCTCTGCAGTAGAATGCCCACGTTGTAGGGGATCACCGAGTTCACGCCAGTAGCCGTGTTGCAGGAAAGAATGGTGCAGGTCAGCAGGAAGGGGATCACATACTTGCGACGAAGTAGCGATTCGCGCGCCTTTGCGCCGGTCGTGCTTGCGACGGTCTCATTTGCGGTATTCCGCATCTCCTGCAATTCGAGCTCGGCCTGTTGCCGGCTGCGCGAGCGCAACAGCGCCTTGAGTGCTTGATCCTGTTTCCCGCGGCGAAACAGCCAGCGAGGGGACTCGGTGACGAAGAAGCTGCCGATGACAAACATGAGTCCGGGCGGCAGAGAGACCCAGAAGATGCGTCGCCACGCCTGATTTTTCAACTCGAACAGTGCCGCTGCGTCGCCTCCCCTGGTGACGTCTGCTACCCGGTAGCTGTAATAGATCCCGACCAGCGCGGCGGCTACGATTCCCAGCGTCAGAAGCCACTGGAAAATGCCGGTGCCTTTCCCTCGTTTTGAAGCGGAGAGGCACTCCGCGAGATACAGCGGAACGACGATGCCGATGAGACCGCCGCTGATGCCCTGTAAAAGGCGACCGAGAAAGAGCGGTGTGTATCCCTGGGACAATGCAATGACGGGAATGCTGAGCGCAAAAGAGGCGCCGCTGAGAATCATCAAATTTTTGCGGCCCATCCAGTCGGCCAGCAGGCCCGCGAACAGCGTAGAGATGACGCTGCCCAGCAGCACCGCCGCCACGATGACGGAAAGCTGGGCGACCGTGAGATGAGAAGTCGCCTCGAGATAGGGCAGCGCGCCGCCGATGATGCCCACATCGATGCCATACAACAGGCCGCCGAGGCCGGCCACGAGCAAAAGGAAAAGGTTGTAGCCGCGATGCTCTTCTTCATACGGTGGGAGCGTACACGTGATGTCCGCGGGTTGATTCATTGTGGCCGTCTCATTTTCTGTTCCATTCCGTCGAACCTGCGAAGCATGGGATGCCCGGCACAGTTTGTTGCCTTCGGCTGCCTGCCATTCGTCCGCAAGGAAACGGATACCGCCCATTTTACATTGAGCAAATCGCTTTCAAATGCTCACGCGGTTTGGCGTGGCTCGCAGTCAAAAAATCTGTCTCAGGAATAGGCAGGAGCCGCAGGAGACCCGGCACGCTCCAGTTCGGCCCATTGCGCAAGAAGATTGCAGATCGATTCGGGCGCACGAAAAGCCGATGTGCCACCCGGCTCGGTGGTCGACCAGGCGGCCGTCAGGTTGGCGAAGGCCAGTACCTTTTCTTGAGGCCAGCCTCGCAGCCACGCGTGCAGAAATCCGGCATTGAAGCTGTCCCCGGCGCCAATCGCATCCACTGACTTCACAGTGTGCGCCGGCACGTGCCAGCACTGGTCACCTGCGAAGGCCGAGGCGCCTTGCAATCCGCGCTTGACGATCAAGAGCGGAACAACTGCCCGCAGAGCGTTGATCGCGGCGTCAAGATTCTTCTCGCCGGCCAGCAGGCACGCTTCCCTCTCATTCGGCATGAGGACATCGACATGCCGGATTGCATCCAGAACGCCTCGATCCCATTCTTGAGTTGGGTCGTCGTTGGGATCGAGCGAGAGCGTGAGGCCGGCGGCCTTCAACTTTGCAAACAATTCAGGAATTCTCGGTGTAAGTGCGCGCTGCAGGTAATAAGAAGACATGTGAAAGTGCCGCGCGTCCGACAGGTAGCCGAGATCCAGGTCGTCAAAAGCAAGGTTCGCGGTCGCTCCCGCATACGTCAGCATGTGCCGTTGCTGTGCATGCTGCAGGTGCACTGTGACGCCCGTTTGTATCCCCGGAGTTGGAACGCAACGCGAGAGATCGACGCCGGCATGTGCCAATTCTGCATGGCACAGCTTGCCAACGTCGTCACCCGTTTCCGCAGTGACGAATCCGACGGCGTTGCCGAGCGCGGCAAGGTTGTGCGCGGTGATGGCCCCGGAGCCGCCAATACGAATCGCCATTCCGCTGGCCAGCAACTCCTGTTCGAGCGGCAACTCTTCCGGCAAGCCGTAGAACAGCAAATCCAGATCGGCGTCGCCCGCAAGCGTCACATCGAAACGTCGCGCCTCGCGGTTCTGTCCTTTTTGGTCGCCGTCCCTCATGCCGCTTCACCTGGCAGTACAGTCGACCTCCGGCGCACCAGCCAGAGCAGGACGCCAATGAATGCCCACGAAGTCCCGACATATTTTGCCAGTGGACCAAGATTCCACCAGAGCAGCGCGCAGGTCAGCAGGCCACCAAGTCCCAGCAGCATTGGGCCTGCCTGTGCCCGGCGCCCGTGGCGCCATCCTCGAATCATGGAAGCGACATTGACGCCCATAAATGCGAGCAAAGCGCCGTAGTTCAGCAACTCTGTGCCAAGTTGATAGCTGAAGACCAGTGCGCCTGCCAGGCAAATTGCACCGATCAAAAGGACATTGTTGCGCGGAATGCGATTTTTCGGATGCACGGCGCCAAAGAATTTGCGGGGCAGCGCGCCATCTTGTCCCATGGCATAGAGCAAGCGTGCGGCGCCGAGTTGCGAAGCCATCCCGGACCCGATATTGGCAAGCAGCAATGCGGCATTGACGATGGCAAACAAAATCGGGCCGCCCATGCGTCCGGAGACGTGCACATAGGCCGTGTCGATGTCAGGGAAGGCGAGCCCGCGCGGCCAGACCAACTGGGCCACGTAGCATTCAATACTCGCCAGCACACCCGTGATCAAGCATGTCAGCACAATGGCACGGGGAACGCTGTTTGCCGGATCTTTCGCTTCGTCGGTCAAGGTCGAAATGCCGTCAAATCCGATGTAGGTAAGAACCGCGATCGAAGTCCCGCGCAACAGGCCACCGGTATTGAATGTGGCCGGATCGTAGAACGGACGGACAAAGAACGTTGCATCGGGATGCGAAAGATGCAGCAGGAAATTGACTGCCGCAGCAAGCACCAGCAGGATCACTACGCCCAGCGCGACCGCCATGCCTGTGTTGATGCGGGCAGAGGTCTCAACGCCATTGCAATTCAGCGCAGTGAAAAGAACTGCGAAGAAGATGACCCAGACCACGTAAGGAACTGCGGGCAGAAAATTGATGGCGGCACGGCTGCACCAGATGGTGCAGATCAGTGGATTCAGAACGTAGTCCATCACCAGGCACCAGCCGGTCAGGTAGCCAAGGCTGGGATGAATCTCCTTGCCTACATAGAGGAATGCCGAACCGCCGTGAGGATACACGCGCGCCATGCGGCCGTAGCTCACAGACGTGAACAGCATGGCCACCATCGCCAGCAGAATCGCCGTGACAACGTGCCCTCGCGCTTCAGCATAGATCACGCCGAAGCTCGGCATGGGCGCCGTTGGCTGAATCAGGATGATGCCATACAGCACCAGATCTCTGAAGCGCAAACTGCGCCTCAGGCCAATTCCGCCGGATTGTGCGTTGTCCGCTGTCGCCATCTCTGCCTGTTACCGGGTGCCGGACACAGCCACGCTCGAGGTTAAGGTCTGGGCTGCCACATTCCAACCTTCGATCTGTACGGTGGGCGAACCGCTGGCACCTTCGGGCAGCAAGGCCGTCAGCGTTGTCGATTCTCCCGGAGCCAATTCGATCCAGTTGTCTGACCAGATCACCGGAGCAATCAAGCCGCCATCGGCGGTGCGCACGGCAGCATGCAACTGGAAGGCCAGCGCTGCCGACGAGTTGTCCAGATGCAGCTTCACTTCGCGTCCCTGTGCCGTGCTCGTCAACTCCATGTGAGCATCTACCTTGGCCTGCGGCAACTTCGTCAGTGCAGACAAATCCTCATGACGGAAAGCCGGCGTGTGGGTGTAGTCGGTCCTCGCCCAGTTGAAATTCGTGAGCGTTCCCGGAACCCAGTAGAAGTTGCGGCTGACGGTCTCGCCGGCCGCGTCCTTCAGCGTGAGATCGATGAAGAAAACGCGTGCGGCTCCGGTGAACAGGCTGTCGGGCAGCGAGAAGACGCGCTGTGTGCTGTCGGGACCGGAATCCACCACGTTGTCTGACTTGTACAGCTCCTTCCAATCGACATCGTGCACCACCACGCTGGCGCGCAGACCGGGCGCAGGCCCATACGTGCTGTTGACCACGTCGATGGTCTGGTCATCGTACGAGTACTGGATATGCAGCGGTTCGCATGCCTTCTTCGTGGCAAAGTAGCCCGCGCCGGCATCGAGGTAATAGTCGTAGAGATGCCAGATCATCGAAGGCCAAGCATTGTTCAGCATCCACTGGATCACTCCGGTCGATGCGTATTTATTTCTGGAATAGGCTTCGTACATGGCGCGTTCCGAGTCATACTCCATCGTTTGCGCCATGCGTTCATAGTCGGCAGCAGAATTGGGCTTGGCATAGACAGCTTCCATCGCCTCGTCGAATACTTTCAGATTGACAAATTCGCCGCCGCCGTAGTGCAGGCTCCAGTCGGCAGACGGAGGCCACGCCTGCGGATCGGGTAAGAATTTCTGACGGCTCGCCAGAGAAGGAATTGCCGGACCGGGGCTGGTTTCGGTGTTGAATCCGTAGGCGCCGCCATTGTTGCGATCCACATACCAATAGCTGGGCGCAACGTAATCGTAAGGCCCAGTCATCTTCACGCCGCTGTCGCCGGTCACCGTGGTGGGCGTGCCCGACGCAGACGACAAGGTCGGGTTGGGCCAGTGTGTTTCCGCTTCGACGTTGAGATACGCCTGCTCCACATTGGCCGGTGGCGGATTGTCGCTGCCGTTCAGCCAGACCAAAAGGCTCGCGTGATGCCGAAGGCGCAGCATTTGCGCGTGCAGCGAGGCCGTGGCAATGGTTAAATCCTCGGGCGTCCAGTCCTTCCAATGCTCCCAGTGGTCGCAGCAGCACCAGCCCAGCATCACCAGGATGCCCTGTTCGTCGGCCAGATGAAAGAAGTCTTCGACTTCAAGCTTGCCCTCAAGCCGGATGGTGTTCAGGTGCATGTCGCGTACCAGGCGAAACTGATCGCGGAGGCGATGCTCGTCGCTGCGCAGCAGCATATCCTGCGACCAACCCGCCCCGCGAATCAGGATCGGTTTGCCGTTGATGCGGAATAGGCGGCTTCCATTCGGCGTATATTCCGATGTGATCTCGCGGATGCCGAAATCGATACTCTGTTCATCGCTCACCGTGCCGCCGCTGGCGAAACTCAGGCTCAGCCGCTCGAGATGCGGTTCGCCCATCTGGTGAGGCCACCAGAGTTTTGGATTGTGGATGCGAAGCTGCGCGAACTTCTCCGGGGAAAAGACCACCGTGCGATCTTCGTGTGCTGCGAGTTCGACAGGCTGCTCGATACGCACGCCGGCAACGGTGCCTGCGACCACGCCGCTTACGGATCGATCGAGCGCATTATGCAGTTCTGCGTAGACGGTCAGATCGGCCGTCTCCAGCGAACCATCGGCAAAATGCGTGACTGCCATCGGCGAACGCAGCGTGACAGGACCGCTGGTGACCAGATCGACTACGCCCCACAACCCCATATCCTTGTCGGGCGGGCAGGGATTCCAGTCGACCCAGTTGATGCCCAGATCTTTCTCCGTTGGCGCGAAAGTCTCAACTGCCAGCACGTTTTCCTTGCCCGGCTTGATCGCGTCCGTCACATCGAAGTCATAGGTGCGATACGCGCCGGCCACCATCGTACGGTCGGCGATCTTTTTCCCGTTCAGCCAAATCTCACCGCGATAGTTGATGCCGCCGAAGTGAAGCCAATACCGGCCATCGCGCGTAGGAGACGCTGCCGCGTTGAACACGGTGCGGTACCACCAGCCGCAGGCGTAGGGGCTGTCTGGGTGCATGGGCATGTTGGCAAAGATGTGCCCTACCGGATAGTCCATGCCTGGAAGCTTGCGCAGGTTGTCGCCGAAATAGGGATCGGGAAACACGCCCGCAGCCGTTTGTGCTGCCAACACCGTGTTCGGCACGTTCGTCTTAACCCAGCCATCGGCGTTAACGCTCCCGCTGGCGATCGACTCGCCGCCGGCCTGCAGCTTGCAGGCAGACTGCAGTTGCCATCCGTCGTGAAGATGGGTCACGGTTTCAGCATGGGATGCATGAAGCGCCAACGCGAAGAGTACAAAGCACGGCAAAGTCTTCCAGTTCATGTGCACCAGCAACTCGCTTTCAGAATCGGGTAAAGAAGTGCGCACAGGTGGAGCGGTCACCTGTGCGAGATCGAGCCGCCGGGGAAAAGGCGGGATTCAATCGTTTGAATAAGGGGACTATCCTCCAAACTTTTCTCGCTGTCAAGCCCGTTGAGACTTCCGCTTGCCCTGATTTGTTTGCAAGGCCGCTGTCGATCCGCGAACCACCAACTCCGGCGCTGCACGTTGAAACTCAACCGGCGCGGGCTTGGCCTCTTCGCGCGCTTCTATGGCTTGCAGTACCCACTGGGCCGCCAACAATCCCATCTGCTTCAGCGGCTGGTGGATGGTAGTGATACCCGGCGTGGCCACATTTGCGGGCAATACATCATCGAAGCCAATCACAGAACAGTCTTGCGGAACGCGCAGACCGGCCTCATTCAATCCTCGTACCACTCCGAGGGCGGTGAGATCGTCGAACGCGAGCACGGCCGTAAAGCTTCGTCCCGAAGCCAGCATCTGCCGCGCCAGTTTCTGGCCATTCTCAAATCCTGATTTCGGATCGACCAGGCTGGGCAACTCAAAAACCATGCGTGGGTCGATTTCGATGCCGGCATCGGAGGCCGCAGCGGTCACGCCCGCCCAGCGCGGCTCGCTGTCAAACAGCTCTTCTGGTCCGCGAATGAAGGCGATCTGGCGATGGCCAAGCGAGTGCAGGTGGCGCATGGCGAGAGCGCCGCCAGTCCGGTTGTCGATGCACAGCGAGCTGATTTTTCGCCGCGTAAGATCGCGCCCAAGAATCACGATGGGTACTTTGTTTTTCTCGATGTCGGCCATCAAGTTGGTTTCTTCGAACACCCAACTGGCTATGACGATCACGCCCTCGGCGCGCCGCTCGAGAATCATCTTCAGGTAATTGTCGAAGAGTTTGCGCTCAGTCTGTGCGTCCATCAGAAGCGGCAGATAATCCACTGGCTTGAGTCCCGACTGAATACCCTGAACGATGGGTATGCAAAATGGGTCCGATAAGTCGTAAGCCAGCACGCCGATGGTCTGGCTCCGCCGCCGCCGTAACGAGCGTGCGAAGGCATCGGGATGATAGCCCAGTTGCTTGGCCATCTCGCGAATCCGGGTACGGGTCTTCTCCGCCACATTCTGTGAAAGAGGCGCTTCGCTCAACACAATCGACACGGTGGAGACCGAGTAACCGCAGGCGCGGGCAACGTCGAGCAGCGTGACATGGCCGGACTTTCTTTGAACCACCGGTTGCCTCCTCCACTTGTCGCGCCGACTCAGAATACGGGCAAGTCTACCTTTGCGAGCGGCCTGAATCGGTTTATTGCGCCTAAGTCGACAGCAATTCGTCGTTGGGGAAAGTTCAAGGGCGTTGCGAAGCTTTTTCCCTTGACACTGAAAAAAATCAATCATACATTCACTTGTCAAGAGGTTCAAACGTTTGAATAAGGCAATGCGACGGAATTTCGCGCAGGTGTATCCGATTGCTCGTACCTCCCGCGGCTTCTTCAAGGGAAAAGGTCAGCCTGGGAGCGTTTGGAGATTGCACTGCTGTTCGGGGTTCGCCGCAAGCCAGGAGCTGCCATGACTATTCGGAGTGCCGGTACTTCATCCGTTCGTTTGTTTCTTCCCCTCCTTCTTCTCCTGTGTTGTGCTGTTTCCGGTTTGGCGCAAGCAGGACGTGGCGGCATCAGCGGTCTTGTCAGCGATCCAACCGGAGCCATCGTTCCCGGTGCGAAGGTCGCGCTTCTCGACGTTGCCACCGGACTTAAAATGAACACGGTCGCCACCGCCTCCGGCCTGTATACCTTCGTTTCGCTCCCGCCAGATACTTATCAGATCACCGTCACAGCCAAGGGCTTCGAGACCGTCGTTCAAAAGGGAATCCACGTCACCGTCGATCAAGTGTCAAACCTCAATCTCACGTTGCCGGTCGGCAGTGTCAGCGAGGTTGTCACAGTCACTGACACCGCCGCTCTGGTCGACAGCAGCAACTCGACCGTCGGCCAGCTCCTCACATCAGAAACCATTGACCGCGTCCCGTTGCTCACGCGCAACGTCTTTGACCTCATCCAGCTCAGCGCCGGCGTAACTCCCGCCAACGGCGCACCCAATTCTTCCAGCTCGTTTGCGATTGAGAACATCTCCAGCGGCCGCCCGGGTGTCGACGTCTCCTCCTACACCATCAACGGCGCCATTGTCGGTTCGGTCTACTACATGGTCGATGGCAGCCCGCTGGGCATCGCCGAGAACAACGTCGCCGCCATCATTCCCGCGCTCGATATCCCTGAAGATGGAGTGCAGGAGACGCGCGTTGAAACCCAGAACACCCCGGCTTCTTACCAGAGCGGTGGCGCGGGCGTGATCAGCCTCGTCACCAAGTCCGGCACCAACAATTACCATGGCGACGTCTTCGGCGTTTTCCGCCCCGACATTCTCGCCTCCAACGAATATTTCAATAAGCAGAGTCAGGTCAGCAACGCCGCTCCAAACACGCCGCCTTCGTTCCACCGTTATCAGGAAGGCGGCGCCATCGGCGGACCCATCCTCCATAGCAAGCTCTTCTTCTTTGGAGATTACGAGGCAACGCAACAGCAGCAGTTCGATGGTTCCAACTACTTCTCGGTGCCGACAACCGCGGAGCGCGCGGGCGACTTCTCAGCCGACGCCTTCACCATTTACGATCCGACGCAGCCCGACATCGCTTCCGGAGCACTGGCTGGAACTCGCCAGCCCTTCAACAACAACACCGTCACCAATCCAAATCCAATCGCACTGAAGTTTCTTTCAGAATTTCCCAAGTGCAACTATCCCAGCGCCGCCACCTGCGACACAAGCTCCGACGATGTTTCCTACAACTTCTTCAAGCCGGGCCTCGATCCCACGACGGCCCAGCGTTTCGATGTTCGTATGGACTGGGCGCAGAGCGAAAAACAGCGCATCTACGGCCGCTTCTCCTTTGACCGCCTCTTCACGTCGACCTACAACGCCTTCGGCAATATGTGGGATCTGAACTATGCCCAGAACGTCACCAACGGGCGCAACTTCCTTCTCGCCGACGATCTGACGCTCAACTCTACAACCGTGCTGGCACTCCGCTACTCGTTCACGCGCCACTACGAAAATCAGGGCGGCGATCCGCGTCAGGATGGGTTCGACATCACCACGCTCGGCTTTCCGGCCTCGCTCGCCTCCGAGGAGGTTTACAAGCTTCTTCCGTTCGTCATTTTTAACGACAATGGCAGCGGTATCGGCGGCACGGCGGATTACAACACCTTCAAGTACGCCAGCGAAAACAACGACGCCAATGCCACAATCACCAAGGTTTTCGGCAAGCACGAACTCTCGACAGGCTTCGAGTACATGAAGCGCTTCCTCAACGTCGGTCAGCCCCCTGCTCCCTCCGGCTCTTATCTCTTCGACATTTCTGCCACCGATCAAACTGTCAGCTCCGCCACCGGCGGCAGCGACTTCGCTTCGTTCCTTGTTGGTATGGGCACCACGCCCGGGTCCGAGTCGAGCGATTATCCCAACTTCACCAAGGACCTCTTCGCCGCTGAATCCAGCCCCTATTACGCAGCATTTGTCGAAGACACCTACCGCCCCAACAAAAACTTCACGATCACAGCAGGACTTCGCTGGGACATCTTTGGCGGCAAAACAGAACGTCACAACCGGCTTGAGTATTTCAGCCCCACGGCCACCGGTTCCGCCAGCGGCGTCTCCTTTACCGGAGCTGAAATCTATGCGACCGGCGGCGACCGCTCGCCTTTCAGTACCAACCTCAAAGACTTTGGCCCGCGGCTCGGATTCTCCTGGCAGCCAATCACACATCTCGTCGTCCGTGGCGGCGGTGGAATCTACTACGGTCCCAGCGCGCACATGGTCGGCGGTGTAGGTCTCGATAGTGACGGCTACTCGTCTCAGTCCACATGGAATGCGACAGCCTGGAATGAAGATCCCAACACCATCGCATGGGACTGCGCCAATGCCAACGTCTGCAGCGGCGACCAGGGCAATACCACCATCGTCAGCACCATCAGCAATCCCTTTCCCAATGGCGTCGTGCCGCTCATTACGTCACCCACAGGCACCGCCAACAATCTTGGCAACTCGCTCAGCACCATGCTCCGCAAACAGCGCACCTCGGCCACCTACAACTACAACTTCGGCCTCGAATATGAATTCCCCAGTCAGGTTGTCTTCAGCCTGGGTTACGTCGGCAGTCGCGGACTCTTCCTGCCGCTCGGAACTCTCGATTTGAATCAGCTCGATCTCGGTACCATTGCTTCCAATCAGGATGCGTTGCTGAACAGCTCCGTGACCAATCAATGGGAGCCCATTGATCCGGCAACCAATGCAAACTACGGAGCGCCTACTGTTCCTCTCTGGGTCTCGCTGCAGGAGTACCCGCAGTTCGGCAACGGCAATTACGGCGCCGGCAACGGCGTTGTCGTCCACGGCTATCCGGGTGGCGATTCTGAATACAGCTCCCTGCAGACCAAGGTCCAGAAGCGTCTGACTCAGCACTTCACCGCACTCGCTTCCTTCACCTGGGCCAAGTTGATGACAGACGACGGCAACCCCCCTCTGGGATTCGTGGGCACGCATCTTGGTGGCGCCCAGGACGAAAAGAATCTCCAGTACGAACACTCCATCAGTCCACAGGACGTGAAGTATCAGTTCACCGGCGACGTGTCGTATGACCTGCCTGTCGGTCAGGGACGCGCTGTCAACATGAGCGGTATCGGCAATGCCGTGCTGGGCGGCTGGACCTTCAACGCCATCTCCTATTTCAGCACCGGCGTGCCCATCGCCTCGCCCACGGTCGGTGCCGGCGTCTCCTACTTCAACCAACGCCCCGACCTCACCTGCAACCCGGGCAGCGGCGCGCCCCACAATACAGCTACCTGGTTCGGATACAGCTGCTTCGCGCTGCCTTCCTCACCCTTTGTGGCCGGAAATGCCCCAGCCTACCTCGACCACGTGCGCACCATGGGCGCAAAGGACTTCGATCTCTCTCTCTACAAGAACTTCTCGCTTGGAAAGGAGAGGGACCTGCGCTTCGATATCTCTGCCTACAACATCGCCAATCGCGCGCAGTTTGGCATGCCCAATGTTCCCACCATCACAGCCGTCCAGTCAGATCCTTCGCAGGCCGCAATCTTCGGCCAGATTACTTCCACTGTGAATTCGCCGCGACAGTTCCAATTCGGCGCGCGCTACACCTTCTAGGTACGCACTTCCGCTGCGGGGCGAGTTCATCGTCCCGCAGTATTTGACTTTGCTGCCTTATCGGATTGTTTCCAGGTGTGCAGTGAAATGTCGCAGAAAAGGCGCTTCGTAGGTCAGCCGCATTCCGCGAAGATCTTTGCGCTTTTCCCAGACTTCCAAAATGACTTCGATCAAATAGTCGACGTGGCTCTGCGTGTAAACCCTGCGGGGCATCGCCAGCCGCACCAGATCCATCTGCGCCGCGCCGGCAAACATCAAAGTTCCAATTTCCACGGATCTTACGCCACCCTCGAGATAAAGCTCGCAAGCCAGCGCGACACCCGGAAACTGCTCTGCTGGCACATGTTCCAGGAATGCCCGCGCATCAAGATAGATCGCGTGGCCCCCCGGCGGCTGCACGATAGGAACGCCCGCTGCCGCGATTGCGTTCCCTAGGTACGCCGTTGAAGCAATTCGATAGCGCAGATAATCCTCCTCCAACGCTTCTTGAATACCCACGGCGATCGCTTCAAGATCGCGTCCGGCAAGTCCCCCATAGGTCGGGTAGCCTTCCGTCAGAATCAGCAGGTCCTTCTCCTGCTGCGCAAGCAGATCGTCATTGGTACACAGGAACCCGCCGATGTTTGCCATGCCGTCCTTCTTTGCAGACATGGTGCAGCCATCGCCATAACGGAACATCTCCTGCGCAATCTCTTTCGGCGTCTTGTCTGCATATCCCGGCTCGCGCAGCTTGATGAACCAGGCATTTTCAGCAAAGCGGCACGCATCAAAGTAGAGCGGAATCCCGTGTCGTTTGCAGACTGCCCTCACCTCGCGCACGTTTTCCATCGATACCGGCTGGCCGCCGCCGGAGTTGTTTGTCACGGTCAGCATCACCAGCGGCACGCGCGCGCGCCCCACGCGCTCAATCAGGGCTTCCAGCGCGGACACGTCCATGTTGCCCTTGAACGGATAGTCCATCGCCGGCTGCCGTCCTTCCGCGATCACAAGGTCGATCGCTTCAGCGCCGACGAATTCCACATTTGCTCGCGTAGTGTCAAAGTGCGTGTTGTTCGGGACAACGTCGCCCTTTCTGCAAGCCACGCCGAACAGAATCCGCTCCGCCGCGCGACCCTGGTGCGTCGGAATCACGTGCTTGTAGCTGCAGATGTCCTGGATTGACTTTCTGAATCGCTCAAAGCTTCGGCTGCCTGCGTAGCTCTCATCGCCCTCCATCATCGCTGCCCACTGGTGCGTCGACATCGCACCCGTCCCCGAATCCGTCAACAGATCGATCAGCACATCATCCGCCGGAAGAAGAAACAGATTGTGATGCGCGGCTTTCAATAGTTCCTCGCGCTGGGCGCGTGTCGTCCAGCGGATAGGCTCTACACTCTTGATGCGGAACGGCTCAATGATGGTCTTGATGGGCATTCGATCGGCTCAGCCTTTCAATTTTGGTGACCTTCGAAGTCTACCGCCGCATCCCGCTCTTTCCGCCCCTGCCAAATCGCCGGTTGACCGGCACGCCCTGACGGTCGGTATAAAGAATGGGATTCTTTTCGCAATGGATACGCCGTGCTGAACTGCAACCGGCACTTCAGCCAAGCGGCTGCGAGCGAGGATCAAGAGCGGCTCACAAGAGACGAGGAAGCTATGGCATTTGCAATGACGCCGACAGATCAGGAACAGGTAGACCACGGCGCACTCTTCCCCCCGGATGGCAAACTTGCCTTTCTGCTCGTCACAGGCCTGTTCTTTTTGTGGGGCATTGCCAACAATCTCAACGACGTTCTCATCCGCCAGTTCATGAAATCGTTTGAGCTGACCCGGCTCCAGGCTGGACTCGTGCAGTCCGCTTTTTACATTGGCTATTTCACTTTCTCCATTCCCGCGGCTTTTGTCATGCGGCGACGCGGATACAAGACGGGGCTCATCACTGGTCTGCTTCTCTACGGAATCGGCACTTTTCTCTTCCTGCCCGCGGCAGCAGCAGGCAGCTACGGTCTCTTTCTACTGGCGCTGTTCGTTATCGCCAGCGGACTTGGATTCCTCGAGACGGGAGCCAATCCACTGGTGGCTCAATTGGGCGATCCCGGCACCGCGGTGCGGCGCCTCAACTTCGCCCAGGCATTCAATCCCATCGGCGCCATCACTGGCGTACTGATAGGGACGCTTTTTATCTTCTCCGGAGTCGAACTCAAACCGGCGCAGATCGCGAGCCTCAAGCTGGCCGGCAACTACGCGAATTATCTGCATCAAGAAACCATGCGCGTCGTGCCGCCCTATCTCATCATCGGGGCAGTGGTTCTGCTCTGGGCGTTCCTTATCTTTCGCACAAAGTTTCCGTCTATTGCTGAAGCCCCTCTGGCTGCCGGCGAAGAAGCGCATGGAAACTATCGGACTCTGCTACGCTACCCGCATTTCATGCTGGCTGTGTTCGCGCAGTTCTGTTACGTTGGCGCGCAGGTCGGAACGTGGAGCTACTTCATTCAGTACGTACAGGACTATA
Organism: Occallatibacter sp.; assembly: GCA_035487015.1. Taxonomy (GTDB): domain Bacteria; phylum Acidobacteriota; class Terriglobia; order Terriglobales; family Acidobacteriaceae; genus Telmatobacter. The sequence goes on from DATHMP010000084.1 coordinate 268,490, forward strand.
CGCATCTACCGGAGAAAGCCGCAGGCTACTTTCTCACGGGAACGCTGGCGGGTTTCGGTGTGGGGCGGTTCAGCTCCAGTCAACTCATGAAGACCATGCATGCCGGAACCTTGATGGGATTCTTCGCCCTTGCCAACATCGCACTCGTCTGCGTGGGCATCTTCTTTCCAGGATGGGTGGGCACATGGGCCATCTTTCTCACCAGCTTTTTCATGTCCCTCATGTTCCCCACCATCTTTGCTTTGGGCATTCGCGGACTTGGCCCGCACACCAAGCCCGCGGCATCCATTCTCGTCATGTCTATCATTGGAGGCGCGGCATTCACGCCCCTTATGGGTCTCGTCTTCCAGTCCACACACAGCATGGCCACAGCCATGACCGTGCCGCTGGTTTGCTATCTCTGCGTGGGCTATTATGCGTTCTGGGGCTGCAGGGTTCCGCCGAGGGGCTTGGCCGCGGGCAGTCTGTCCGGATCTTGAATTTCAAGGATTGGACAATTTCAAGGGAAGTCGTTCGTCTGGGTTTCGCCGCACTGTTCATCCGCTGAATATCTTCTGGATGCACAAGCCCTCGATTCATTGTCCTCGCATCCAACGCTTTACAAGGATTGCTTACGTCAATCTTGGCAATGTTGCCAGAGCCATGAAGTCAAGTTACCTTTTCTGGTGCTCTGGTACTTTCCTTACGTCTTCTTGATTCTCTTCGAGCACGGTTCTTCAATAGAATGAACAAATTCGGTACGCCGATGGAGTGTATGCCCCTGCGTCTTTTCCCCCTCATCACGCTCCTGGCCATGCCAATTGCGATGGCCGCGCAATCCTCGTTGCCGCCCTACGAGCTGTCGGCAGGTTTTGCGTATGATTCCAACTCCTTCAATGGAGTTCCGGGCTCGCGCAATCCCATGATGGGTGGCGAAGCATCCGTTGCGTTCCCCGCCTGGCACAACATTCGTTTCAAGCTTGAGGGTTCAGGCTTTTCTGGAACCAATCTGGGCGCCTCGCAAACCGGCTACTCCATCCTGGGAGGCGGCGAATACGAACATTCCCTCGGCCGCGAAAGAATCTTTGGCCAGGCGCTCTTTGGTGAGACCGGTATGAATCGCTATTGGGGCCCCAACGGCCTTCCCGGAAGTACGGCCTCGTTCACCGTTCTACTGGGCGGCGGTGTCGATACGCCCATCAGTCCCCACTTTGCGGTTCGTGTCGAAGCGGACGCGGAACACACCAATTTCTATCTCGTCCAGAGCGTCAAAATTCCAATCCCCTATCGGATTCCCGACATGCCGAATTTTTTCGGCCGCTACTCGGCAGGCTTGGTGTGGACACCGCGGCTTGGGTCACCCTCTTTTGCATCAGGCGCAGCAACGGTGTATACGCATGAGCCTGTCGAAAGCGATCTCACCGTCGAGTCGTCAAACTCGTTCGGCCACTATCACGTCTTCGGCGTGACATGGTGGAGTTATCTCAACGTCGCCGGGGTGGAATACGATCGTCACTCATGGGGTAAATTCATCGGCGCTCGATCCGATTATGTGGCGGAGATTTTGCCGGTCGTCATCCTCAAGCAGCCGAGCAAGACAGACATTTGGGGCAACAAGGAATCGTCGCAATTCACAACCTTCCCCGGCTTTGGCTTCTCGCCCATCGGCGTGCGCTTGCTCTGGAGAGACGGCAAGAGGTTGAAGCCGTATTACCTGGTAAAAGGCGGACTGATCGGCTTCACTCACAAATCTCTCTCCAACTACGCTTCCTATGAAGACTTCACCCTGCAGCAAAGCGTCGGAATTCAATTCAAGCTCACGGATCGCTGGGATCTCCGCACGGGTGTCAGTGATTTCCATTTCTCCAACGGATTTGTTGTGCCCAACAATCCAGGCATCGATGAAATGATGTACACCGTGGGCCTCACGCGCCACTTCGGCCAAAGCCGTCACGGCTTGTAAATCGCTCCATAGCGCTCAACAGTAATGTAAAAGACAAAAGGCGGCAGCGCCCCAAGCGCCCGCCGCCTCTCGCGTCGCTCTAATTATTTCGTTCCCGTCTTCTTCTGCTCTTCAGGCTTCAGGTTGTGAACTTCCTTCTTCAACGGATTCTGGATGTGTTGAGTCGGAGCGGTTTGGGGCGGAACAGTTTGTTCCAGGTTGGGCTGACCGGTCTGGACGACGGGGCTGTGCTTGTCTTTCTGGCTCAAATTGCTCATGGATTCTTCCCTCCAGCAGCCTTGGATGCGTCTTCTCACAGAAGAGCCAACCCAACCTTCACAAAAAGCCGGAGCTATGCTAAGTGATTGATTCTTAAAAGGAACAAACTGCCAATGATTTCGCCTCCCAGGGGCGTCGAGGCCAAATCTTTTGCATCCTGGCTCATGGCAATGCAGCTGGATGCAGGCCCAGGATGAATTTGCTCCGTCGCGCCGCAATTTCCGGGGAACTCGTGACCTCGAGAAGTTTCGGTCCTTCAAAACATCGATAGCTGCTGTCTTTGCCTTCTGCGCCCGTCACCACGAATTCAATGGAACGCGGTGTGTCGGAAATGCGCCCACCGAACCAGTGTGGATCTTCTCGTTGGGCCCAGGTGACAAGTGCCAGTACCGCACCGGGAGCGTAGGCCGGCCGTTGCGCGAAAGCTGTGCCGCGCGCGCGCACACCATGCATGGCCACAGCGTTTCCATACACGGTTGCCATGCTTCGCGAAGCTGGATCGACGAACATCGTAATCGCGCCCCACTCAAGTGGCTGGTACGGCAGGCCCAGCGGGAAAGCAGCAGCCCGCGTGTTTACGGCTTCAGGTCGGGTCACATGCGCCTGCGAAATCGGCAGCGTATAAACAAAGTCATCGCCGCGCACTGGCTCATGACAACTTGTGCATTCACTCGCGAAGTGGCCATTGCTTCCATACGGCTTCAAGTCCATTCCGCGCCAGCGTCCCCAGCCCCATCCGTCCGTCCGCTTGTATCGACCTGCATCCTTCACCATCAATTCCACCTGCACAAATTTGCCTGGGTAAATGAGCCCGTCGGTCCCAGGCTCTTGCTGCCAGGCAATCTTGGCAAAACGTGCGCCATCAGGCCATGGAAAAATGTTGCCCGTCTGCGCAGCCTGCACCGCCACATCGTTGCCGAGAATGAACCGGAACGTATTGTTATCGCCGCGGTCGGTAAAGCTGATCGGCTTCCACGATTCGAAGCCGGATTCAAACGCAAGTCCGTTGAACTCCTGCCGCACCGCAGCCAGATCCATGGGAGCCGAGACTTCCGCGGCAACCGTGCTTGGAGACGTTTTTGCCTTCCCGTTCTGACGCGCAGGCGACCCTTGTATCGAGGGCAGTGTCCAGGGAGCGAGATAAGCCTTGAGAGTTGCAAGCTCCCTGGGAGTCACCTTTGCATCCGGATGCAGTGCAACAAACTGCGGCAAGGGCATGGCGCCAAGTTGGATCATATTTACTGCTTCGAAGAGTGTCGCCTTCTGGACAGCTGCAGGTTTTGATCCGAGCGTTGAAAAGTCGAGATGCTTTCGAGCTCGCACGATGTCGTGGCGAACGAGCCAATAGGCCGGGACAACTTCGTCAAACCATGCGAGACGCCGCTCATCCGAGTGGCAGGCATAGCAATCCTTTCGCAGAATCTGTCGAACCTGCAGCGGAGCTTGTATCTCTGCCGTCGAGGGTCCAGCCGAAATTCCTGGACGAACCAACTGCAATAAAACAAAAGCGCACAAGCCGACGAACACGAGCTTTGCCAAAATTTTCATTGGTCCCTCTGGGGGAATCGAGGTCGGACAGACACGATGAATTCTTCCGTTTGATGATAGGGCACAGCAATTCTCAATGCCATCCAGGTGCAGTGATCGAGATGGATGACCTTCTGGTCGTTCCAATCTCGGGATCCGCCAGTCGCCTCCCAGGATGGGCCAACGCGAGCGGGCCAACCCGAGCGGAGCATTGCGCGGGAAGCACACTCAGCCTGAACGCACACTCCGCGCCCATTGCAAATTGTTGTCTGCAGATCGAATAGGTTTGGTGCCGGGAGGGGGGGTCGAACCCCCACGACCTTGCGGTCGGCGGATTTTGAGTCCGCTGCGTCTGCCAGTTCCGCCATCCCGGCCACTCGCGTGGGACGCGACGCTTTTTCGATTGTAGCAGTGACTCGGCCCCGCCGCATCTACCGCGGACCCCAGATCCGGAACTCGCCGCTCAGGTGCATCAGGCTCATCAGGTAAAGCATGCCGTCGTAATAGCGGTTCTGGCCTGACGGGATCGGCGTGCTCCATAAAGCTTCCGTAAACTTTCTCGCCCGAGCCCGGTCCTTGGCCGCCAGACCTGCGACTGCATTTGTACCCACCAGTCCCGCGGGATGATCTTCGTGCGTCAGCCCCGGCGTCGCGCCCTGATCCCTCCCGTCGAGAGTGTAAACCGGGCCATACGTGTCGATGCCTTGGCTTTCAAAGAACTTCTGGATGTGGTCGCTCAACTCCTGCTCGGCCGGAGCCTTGTGCCACCACGACCAATCCACAGACCAGTTGCTTGCGGTTCGCCATGCGTCATAGCCGAACTCGCCCGATTGCGGAAAGCGATTCTGGTGCGGCGTTCCATCGAAGTTCGCATAGCTCGGGGCCAGACCGGTTTCAGGATTCGTTGTCTTCTCAAAAAAAACCCGGCTCGTCTCCGCTGCCCGCGCCCAGAACGCGCGATCTTCTTCCGGCCCCCAGCGCGACCACAGCTCATAAAACGCCGGCAGATGATAGGAAGGATCCGTGAAGGGTTGCGGCATCACTCCCGGCACAAACAAAATCATTGCGGATTGTTCGCTGGCCTCCGGCCCCACCGTCCGCGGCCCGAATTTCGTTGTCCCGCTGATCACAGCTCGATGGCGCATCGCCGTCAGCAGCCTTTCGGCTTCCGCGTGATAGTCGTAGATGCCTTTGCCGCCTGGCCAGCGATTCCCCGCGAACAGCAGCGCCATGACAAAATACTCTTCGCCATCCGGCGCCGGCGTTTCTTCATTCGCCGTTCCATCCGTCTTGCACGACCAGGAGAAGTATCCATAAGAAGGATGCTTCGAATCGTTGATGTACATGTAGGTCTTTGCCCAGTTCCAGATCGCATCGAACTCGGACTTCTTGCCCAGTTGCACCGTGATCATCATCCCGTACGACATGCCTTCTGTTCGCACATCGTGGTTGGCCCAATCGGTCACATACATCAATGGCCCGTCCGCGTTGCTCCCCGCCTTAAAAGCAATCGCCTGCGTCTGCGGGTCGCCATGGAAGAGTTGCTGGTAAGCGGCGTCAACTTTTGCTTTGATCTCGAGGGACGCGTGCCCATCTTCGGCAAACAGGTTGCGATACTTGCCGGAAGCAAACGCGCCGGAACCGTTCCCACCTTGGGCGCTCACCGCTCTTGCGCTCGCCATGGCAGAGAAGACAATCAGCGCTGGAATGAAAGCGCGGCAGATTTGCTTGAACGCGAACACGGCTATTCTCATCGGATGCGCCTTGAATGAATCGATTTACTCAGCGCTTCGCAGTATCGCCCTTATCCCCGGCGCAACGCAAACCGCCTCCACACGGGATGTGCAGCGGTCCCAAGGGAAAACGAATCCAGGACTACGTTTTGCTCGACTGGAAATCAAGGCTGCGGCGTGGCGGGTGGGCCTGCTGGAGCATCCGCAGGCTTCTTCGATTCCTTTGCCACCTGCTCTGCCTCTTCGCGCGCCTGCTTCTCCGCTTGCTTGCGCTTGTGGCGGCGCACCAGGTCCGGCCAAAACTCAATGACCTCGGCGCCCACCACTCCTTCGGCTGATACCGTCAAGCCGTCGGTGATCGTATCCGACACTGTTCGATCGGACGCCGGGTAATAGGCGCGCGCAATCGCCGCTCCAACCAAGTTGCCGCCTACGTTGGCATAGTTGGGTCCCCATTTGCCGTTGTCGCGCCGGCACCACACCGTGCTCGAAGCCGCCCACAAAAAGCGCTTCCAGGGCTTGCCCGTTCCTTTTTGGAAATAGCGCGGGTCTTCTTTCAAAACGATCGGGAAGATCGCATTGCCGAAAAAATTGCCGATGAAAGCATCCGAGTAGGCCGCGCCAAATCGTTTCGCGTAGCCCTGCATGCCCTGGCCCCATTCGGGATAACTATCGTCCGCCTGGCCAATGCCGGCAACCACAGACGAAAGCAGAAATGGCCACGGATCGGTTTCGCTCTTGAAAAACAACCGGAACTTCTGCCCCGGCGACAACGGCAGCGCATCGCGATTCGAGGTGGTGTTGAACGTTGCCATTACGCCCATCACGCGCTGCTTTTCCTGCTGTTTTAGTTGCTCCTCGGCTTTGTCATGCGCGCTCTTGTCGGCGTCTGTCTGGCTGGCCGTTCCCTGCGCGCTCGAGCTTGATTGTGGAGCCTGCTGCTGGCTGCTCGAAGGCTGTTGTGTTTGCGGATCGTCCTTGACCACCCCAACCAGCGGAATTGGCGCTTCCGGCAGATCCGCAGCCGATGCCACAGCGGCCCCGCTGCCACTCGATGCAGCATCCTGCATCTGCGCAGCACATGTCGCCGTTGAGACCAACAGCACCAGACCGGCAGCGAACATCGCAATGCGCTGTTGATTCTCCGTCAGCTTCCAATTCATAAAGGACCGTTCTCTGCTTTCTCTATTCAAGGATGGCGGTGCAGAACATGAGTAGCTATGTCGGGCCAGAACTCGCGAAAGACTTCCGTCGCTGCATCGCGGCCTATCGAGTAGCCGTATTTTTCTGAGAGTGCGCCGATCGTCCGATCGTTCTTGGGGTAATACGCAATCGACACGGCCTGCGCAATGCCGCGCCCCACCACTTCAGATGCATTGAATGTCTGACTCCCATGATAGTCCGGGGTGATCAAAACTCGCGAGGCCGCATAGAATCCGCGGCCCACAACACTGCCCTCGCCCCGCGTGTAATAGCGCTCGTCCTCGTGAAATACAGAGGGTAAAGCGGCAATCACCAGGTAGTTACCATCGGTTTTGTCAAGGAAGCCGCGCCAATAGTAGGCCCAGAATCCGCCGACACCCTTCCCGAGATCCGAGTGCGATGCGGTGCCTTCCGCAAGCAACGAAGTGATCCCGACAAAGGCGAATGCTGAATAGTCAAAACTGGTCTGTGTCGCAAGCTTGAATGCCTGCTTCGGCGTTGGCGGCGGCGGGACAGCTCCTTCACTCACTGCCCTGTAATTCGGAATCACGCCCAGAATGCGCTTGGGCTGTTGCTTTGGAGTAGGCTTGTCTTTCGCGGTAGATGCCGCCGTCGCGTCAGCATTCGACAACGGAGCGGATTGTTGCGGTTCCGGCGCGTCAGGCAGTGTGGTCAACACATGTTCTGATGCAGAACTGGCCGTCATCGGCAGATTCCAGTCGGTCCGCGGTTCGCACAGTCCCGCTCGCACCAGCCAACCCAACGCAAGAGCCCAACCCAGCATCCATCGCTTTGGCAAGAACATCCATGCACCCACCCGCTCTTGCTGGGCTCTTTTCCCTTTGAATGACGTACCTTGAACTTGGCCGCCTTTGCCGCTCGGCTCTGAGATGACCACAACCTGCAATCTTCAAAATCCCTGGAACAACAAGGTTAAATCATAACCAGCGCAATCTCACTGCTCATTCCATCGTCAATTCTGGCGCTTTGCACGAGGAGTAAATTTGCGAACCACGAATTCCTGGAAAATACTGCTGACCGCGCGCTGTGCTGTGCTGCTGGCCACGCCTTCAAACACAAATGCCGCCCCACGGTCACGCGCCGGATAATACAGGTTCGAGAGCGAGCTCGCGATCAGATCGCCTCCAATGCTCGAGTAATTTGGCTGCCGTTCGCCATCATCTCCCCTGCAAACAAACGGATTGGCCAGCGCGTGGAGGATTCGCGAACGAATGCTGCCCGTGCCTTGGTAAAAGTACCGCGGATCTTGGTGAAGCAGCGACGGTAGAATCGCGCCGCCAAACATCGTGTCCGTTAGTCCGTCGGTATACACTGCCCCAAATCGCTCGCCGTACCCCTTTGCGCCTTCGGGATAATCCGGCGTATCGGCTGCCTGGTTGATCCCCGCCAGAAATCCAGTACCTAGGAACGTAATCGGATCGATTGAGACGCGTACCGCCATTTCGAACTTCAGCTTCGTCGTCATGGGAACGGCGTTCTTCGCGTCGTACACCACGTAAAAGTTCGGGATGAACCCAAGCACACGCTGCTGCTCTTCGATGTGAACCTGCTGGGTCGCAATCTGCTCCGTCGATGAAAAAACAGTCACCGACGATACAGCCTTTGCCAGCGCAAGCCGAATGCCCGTCACTTCCTGGTAGTGGCCTGCTGCGATCGAAACCTTGCTCGATGTCCAGCTCACAAATCCCGGAGCGCTGACCGTTACGCGATACGCGTTTCCCGGAGCCAGACCGCCAAATTGAAATTGCCCGTTGTCTCCCGCGCCTGTAGTCCGGCGATCCGAAGGTATGCCGTCATCCACTGCGACCGTTGCACCCGGAACAATGTCTCCGTAACTGTCAGTGACCGTTCCGCTCAGCACGCCCGTCTCCGAAGCGTCTTTGGCCGTTGGCTCAGGCGCGTCGGGGACGTAGGCTTCCGCCCCGTTCGCCGTAGTCGTTCCAGATTGACGCGGCTCTGCGGCCGGCCACTTTGAGTTGCTCGCGTCCTGGCACCAGCCAATTTCGCCGGCAGTCAGAATGCATGCAAGCGCGAGGACGCTGGCAGGGGAAAAGCGGGGGAGGAGATGCATCGATCCACCTGTCGTCAGATTTGGAGTGCGGCTTTGGCCTTTCCCGTGGCTCCGAATCCGTCCGATTCGGAAACACTTGTCCGCGTTCTCCACTTGCGGCGTGCAACAGCTTCCCTTGCTTGTGTCGTCACCTCTTCGTTAGACGAAGTACCACCCTCTTCGGATACAAAACCCGGAGCCAGGACCGGCCGGCACTCGCTCTTTTGTCCAGTTACTGCACGGCCTGCCGCCCCTTGATTTCGTTCAGCATCATCTCGACCTTGTCCTCGCTCTCCAAAGCCTTGAACTTGTCCTCAAGAGTCTCTGGCGAAAGAATCTCGGTCGCTGCCGCGTTTTCCGCCGACTGTACCCGAACTTTGCTCTTCATCCGGTTCAGAGCCTGCTCCTGATCGGTGCCTACCACCTGGCGTGCCTTGGTTGCGCGGCCCACGACCTTCGCCCTGCGATGTTCGGCCACAAGCATTTCGCAGTGTGCCCGTGTCTCGCTCAGCTTTTGCTCCAGCTTGCGCAGTGCGTTGCGCAGGTCGTCTGCTTCGTGCTTCTGTTCCTCGGCCTGCAGGGCGAACCCTTTCGCAAGCTGCTCCTGGCTCAACACGCGCTCCAGCGCTCCACGTGCCAGATCGTCCTGGCTTTTCTGCACGGCAAGCTCGGCCTTGCGCTTCCATTCAGCCGATTCCTGCTCGTGTTCTACACGTTTCTTTTCCAGCAAGTGCTGGTCGGCAATCGCAATCGCCACCTGCGTCTTCACCTGCAGCAGCTGGTTTTCCATGTCCAGAACGATTTGCTTCAGCATCCGCTCCGGATCTTCCGCCTTCTCCACCAGGTCGTTCAGGTTCGCGCGAAGCAACGTGCTCACTCTATCCAATAGCGACATACCATCCTCCTTCGCTTACTTGCTTTTCTCGGTTGGAGCGGAAGTGTCATCCACCGTCTTCACCAGTGGAATCCCGTTGTTCCCGCTCGGAATGTAAATCGTCGTGTGATTCGGACTGTTCGCCATCTGCAGTTGCGCCTGGATCGCCTCATGCTGCAAATAGCGGTCCGTCAGCGTCGCATTGATAATTCGCTGCGACTCGGCAATCCCCTCGGCATCCACGATGCGGATCTGGGCTTTCTGCTTCTCCACCTGCACCAGCTGTTCCGTCTGCCGGATCTGCAGCTCATTCACCTGAATCTTGTTCGCCTCATTGGCCCGCGTCTGGTAACGGTCATAGACAGGCACGCCCCACATCGCCAATCCAATTGCCAGTGCGCCAACCAAGATTAATGCACCCGAAAATCTAGCTAACCCGCTCACGCCAGCTCCTCCCACTGTTTTCATATCCGTTTTTCCTTCCGAACTCTCGCTCCGTTCAGCAACCAGAGACCCGTGCCGCCTACTGTGCCGGTTTCACGAAATACCCCGCGATGCGCCATTTCCCATCGTGGTCCAACATCAGGCTGATGGTCTCGACACCCGCTCCCATGCCCGCAAAGTCGGTCTTGTATTGCAGCACCACGTATTCTCCCTTGGGCGCATTGGGCACATCCGTCTGATAGCTCGATCCAATCGCAGTGCGGTTGCTGGCCGCCCCCAGCGGCGAACGCACTTGCTGCAAAGCCTTTTCCCAATCGGTCCTCGAGATCTTCGATTGGAAGAAAGACGAAGCTTCTTGCCAACTCTGCCCGTAGCTGCCGCCGTCGACCAGTGCAAGCCAGCTTTGCGCGTTTTGTTGTGCGGTCTTCTGTTTCTCTGCCTGGTCTTGTGCAAACACGACCGCGCACAACACCAAAGCCAAAATAGCGATGGATATTTTCCGTTGCATGCCCTCTTCCTTTCAGCAAATCCTGCTCTGCGGCTGCCTCATCCTGCTCAGGTGCGCAGCAGGATGAGGTTCCGCAAATCACTTCCGGATGGAATCTCCGGGGCGCAGCTTACTTTTCCTTCGCCGCGCCGTTCTCCGGCTTCTGCTTCATGCCCTGCACGTTGGCCATCAATTGCTTGATGTCCATGCCGCTCAGCGCCTCAAACAATGCCGGAACCTGCGCCGCGATCTTGGTCATGTCGCCGGTAATCTTGTTCACACCGGCGGCGCCGTCGTTGCCCGTGGACACGATCGTGATCTTGTCCACTTTGGATAACGGTTCGGACATCGCGCGTACCACATCGGCCATGTTGGTCAGCAGTTTGTCGACCACCGCGGCCTGGTTCCATTCCTGGTAAGCCTCGGCCTTCACGTTCATGGCCTTCGCTTCGGCCTCGCCTTTCTGGAAGATGATGCTGGCTTCAGCTTCACCCTGTGTCCGGATCGCCGATGCACGGCCTTCCGCTTCTGCCGTCAGGCGCGCTTTTTCTGCTGCCGCGAGCGTCTCAATCCTCTGGCGATTGATCTCCGCTTCTTTCAACACGGTCGCGATCAGTTCCTTCTCGTGGCGCAGAATTTCTGCTTCCTGCACCTTGATCTGGCCTTCCTTCTCCACCTGCTGCACCTTCACCTGCTCAGCCGTCACTTGCTGCAGCATCACGTTGGTCTGCAACTCATAGGCCTTATCGGCCGACGCCTGCTGCCTGCGGCTCTGTTCCGAGTACTCCGCCTTCTTGATGTCCAGGTCTCTCTGCGCTTCGGCTTGCCGCGTCTGCGAAGCCGTCTCGGCAATCACCCTGTCCTGGTCTGCCTGCGCCTTGGCAATTGCCGCCGCACGCAGTGCATTCGCGCGTTGAATGGCGGTATCGCGTTCCGCTTCCGCAGTGGCCACATCGGCATCGCGCTTGATGCGCGCCACATCCGGACGGCCCATGTTCGCGATGTACTCGTTCTTGTCGCGCACCTCCTTGATGGTGAACGAAATGACTTCCAGGCCCATCTTGCTCATGTCTTCGGCGCACGTCGACCGCATGCGCTCGCCCACCATCTCCGGCTCCTTGACGATTTGCTCCACCGTCAACTGGCCGATGATGCCGCGCAGGTGGCCTTCCATCACCAGGCGGATCAGCCCTTCGCGCTGCTGCGGCGCCTTGGTCAGGAACTGCTCGGCCGCCGTCAAAATCGAGGCCTGGTCGCTCCGTACCTTGATCTGCGCAACGGCTTCCACCGTCACCGCAACGCCCTGCTTGGTGTAGAGATCCTGCTGCGGAGCCACGTCGAAGCTCATCAGCTCCAGGCTCAGTTCGCGGCAGTTCTCCACCATGGGAAAGATCACCGTACCGTGACCCTTGATTACACGCGGTCCCCGGAATCCATACACAATCAAGGCTTCATTCGGCCCTGCCTTGCGATACATCCTGGCCAAAATCCCCAGAAGCACAATCAGCGCTAATGCTGCGAGTCCCGCAATCACAATCGTTTCCTTCATGGCAATCCCGGTCCCTTCCCCCGGGAGGTTGAGTGGTTGATGGTTTTACTGCTTGTGGCCGGCGTTCCGGCCCCGCCGGGGAAATAACTTCGCCAACAGTCCCAGCAGGAAGATCCCCACCAGGATGCTCATATCGGTAATCAGTACAGCCGTGTTGCTCATATGCATTCCCCGGTCCTTCTGCCGGATAGGGAAGCGGTTTCCTCTGACCGCTTCCCTGGGTTCGTCTTCATCTCACCTTGTCACTAGCTTCGTATCCAAAATCGAGCTATCCTTACCTAACTCAGTGACCGCTCTTTGACCCCTAGGCCTTGACCTTGATTACCCTCGACCTGAACACCGACGCAAAATTACCGATCGAGGAGCGTATCCACAGAATCCGATTTGCTCAGGCGTTTTGCTTGGCAGGCTTTCTTCTCCTTCTTTGGCCTTATTACCACGGTGTCTCTTCCCTCCATTCACAACCCAGCCTTGCTCTTCGCTTCCACGATGCGCGGATTTCGATTGCCGAATTCCTGGCCATGTTGGGCCTCGTTTTTCTTGGACTGTTCCTCCAAATCTGGGAAGTGAAGCTCAAGCAGACCAAGGTCCCTCGCACTCCGGTAAGGAATGGCCGCCTGCGCCGAGGGGTTCTTTTGCCAATCGTCTCTCTCGTATTTCTGTCCATTGCAGCAGCATTTCTCGGACAAGACTTGAGTGAGTATTTGTGGCCCGGTTCAAAGTCAAATTGGCTCGAGCCGGTCATCGTGCTTTCGTATGCATTCGGTCCCTTCTTCAAAGACCTTTCACGGAAGGTTCGGCTCCCGCATTTCTTTGCGGTGAAAGGGAACGCCGACGCCCCTCTCTTCATCAATGCGCTCGCTCTCTTCACCATCCTCCTTGCTTGCGGAATTGTGTTGATGTTTGGTATCCACTTCCTCGCTTTGGAACTTTGGCCCGGTTCTGCCCCGGCGATCCAGATGATCACCGGAATCCCCGTACTGCTTGCCGTCGTTGTTTCCTGGGCTCTATTAATCCCGCTCGATCGCATCTTCGAATGGGCCTAGTCT
>DATHMP010000085.1:0-8252 GCA_035487015.1 Occallatibacter sp.
AAAATTTCACCGGATCAACGGCTCCCACAGCCTAGCAAACCCCGCCAGCCCCGCTTTCCGGCGCGCGAACCTGAGGCCAGGTCAATGGCGCGCAGCGCGGCTGCCTGGACGGCCAGTCCCCCGTGCGGCCAGCACCGCAGCGCGGCTGCCTGGACGGCCAGCACTGAGTTTGCCCTAACCCTTCGGCGGATCGATCCGGAACGCTTTGTGCGCTTCCGACGGATGATTCACCTTCGAGGCACGCCCTTCGCTCTGCATCCGTCGGTGCGCTTCTGCCCACGTCGGCAACTCCGCGCTCTCCTGCGTCCAGTGCGCAACCGCAGCTTCATCGCACCACTCCAGTAGCTTCCGCATGGCCGGTCCGTGCGGTCTTGCATGCATAAAGGCGCGCATGGCGGCTTCGTTTTCCCAGCAGGTGCAGGTCCAGAACGTCAGCTTGCGATCGTTCAACAACCGCACGCCAAGATTTCCCGGTGACTTTTTGGCCTGGGTATTGATCGGAATTGCCGACAGAAAGAAGGCAGGAACGATCGTCCACGAACGAAGCCTCAGGCGCGTGAGTGATATGAAAGGCATAAACCTCCCAACCCAGGTGTGAATACAGTTTCGATGTTGATGGCGAATCAGGCGAACCCGAATGTTGCGAAGCGGCCGCTGGCGCTAAGCGCCGGAGCTGCCAAAGCCTTTCCCGGCACGTTGCGATTCTTCGAGGCTCTCCACGTGCACCACTGCGCCCGTCAACACCGGCACTGGAATCATCTGCGCGATCTTGTCACCGGCCTTTAACGAGACGGCTGTATCGCTCAAATTAGTCATCAATACCAGAACTTCGCCACGATAGCCTGCGTCAATCACGCCTCCTGTGGTGGCGATGCCGCGCGCAGCCATCGACGAGCGGTCGCGCACCAGACACCCCAGCGGAGCGCCCGATTCCGGGTGCCGCGCTTCAACGGCAATGCCCGTCCGCACGCGCACCGTCGTACCTCCCCACAACTCGACGTCTTCCAGCGCAAACAAGTCGTAACCCAAGTCCTCGCCCGGATGCGCCACCACCGGCAGACGCGCTCCCGGCTCCAGCAATTTCACTCGCAACATGTGTCGATGGTACCGAACCGAGCTGCGCGGCGCACAAAATGGTCAACCCCGCCCGAGGATCTCTCGAGCGGGGCTGTCATTGTTGGCCCCAACGACGAAACACTGTCGTCGGGATTTCAAATTCGGCAAAAGGACCCATAAGCCGAATTCTGTTCTATGCGGTCATTCCTCTAGGCGCCGCGTCACCGCGGACACTCATCAGCGACCTACCCGGAAGTTTCGGCAATTGCTCGAGCCGCCTGGGCGCATCGGGCCGATACGCAATGCGAGTCCAGCTCTTCACCCGCATTTCCCTCCCTATTTGGTCTTGCTCCGTGTGGGGTTTACCCTGCCTTCGGCCTTACGGTCGAAGCGGTGCGCTCTTACCGCACCTTTTCACCCTTACCCTAAGGATCTGCCTTGCGGCCAATCCTCGAGGCGGTATCTTTTCTGTGGCACTGGCCGTCTATGAGTTTTTACGCTCACATCCCGGACGTTATCCGGCACACTGCCCTGCGGAGTTCGGACTTTCCTCCCCCGGAAACCCGGTTGCCCAGGTCCCGGCAGCGACCGCCCGGTCCTCCTGCCAGTTCCCAGTTTACCCGAGTCCGGGTGTGAGCCGATTTCACCGTGCGGCACACAACATTTCGCATCGGATGTTCCGCTGCCGCAATCTACTATGAGAATCGAATTCCACGGCCTTTTCAAAACCCACCACGCAAGCTACTCCATCGAGTGAAGGACTGAAAGCAATGAAGATTGTGACCATCATCGCCCGCATTTTGCTGGCCCTGCTCTTCCTGGTCTCCGGCCTCGACAAGCTTTTCCATTTCTTTCCTGCACAGCCGCTGCCTCCCGGTGCTGCCGGCGAGTTTGTAGGAGCGCTCACATCCACGAAGTACCTGATGTTCGTTGGATTGTGCGAGACCGTGGGTGGAATTCTGCTCATCGTCAACCGCTTTGTGCCCCTTGGCCTCACGATCCTCGGGCCCGTCATCGTCAACATCCTGTTGTCGGGATTGCTGATGGATCATCGCGGCATTGTGCCGGGTCTCGTCGTCACCCTGCTCTGGTTCGTGGTGTTCTGGCGCGTCCGCTCCGCATTTGCAGGGATCTTCGAAGCTCGCAGTCAGAGTTGACCGGCAGATGGGATCCGGTCGAACGGCTCATCGCGCAAAACGGAACGCGACGCGGGCCCCATCGCTATTGCTTGGCAATCTCGAGCATCCTGCGCATGAACCCGTCTTCAGGGAAGAGCTCAAGGTAGTGCTCCATTGCCGCCGTCGCCTTGTCGTACCGCTTCGCAGCAATCAGCTGGTCGATGAGCGCTTTTTGTGACAGGGCGTTGTAGGGCTCGAGACTCACGGCCTTTTGACTGGCCGCGATCGCTTGATCAATCTGATCGGCCTGAGCGAGCGCCTGTGCAAGAGCTGCGTAGCCCGACGCTTGTTTCGGGTCGAGCGCCGTGGCGCGCTGCAGATGATGGATTGCGTTCTGCGTTTCGCCATTCGCAAGATCTCTTTTACCGAGCGCCAGCTGGACCGGAAAGACATCGGGATCGCTCTGCTCCAGCCCTGCGAGTGTCTTCTCGTAGGCTTCCTTGTACTCTGGCCGACGTTCTGCAATTTCGCGATACGCTTCAAGCAAGGTCAGCGACGGAAGTTCGTCTTCGGTGCCGGCCACGCGATTGATGTGGACGAGGTCAGGTAATGCGCGCGTTGTCTGTTCAAAGGCTTCATCGGGCCAAGGCTCGCCAGGCTGCGCCAATATGCGATGGTTGGTGAGACTGGTATGCGCGGTCTCGGTTGCAGCACGCTGCGGCATGTGGCATCCAATGCAGTTGTCCGCAGGCGATGTTTTGCGCCGCGATTCGATCGGCAGCTTGCATGCGCGGCTCGCGTGGCAGCTCACGCACTTGCCATTGAAGTAGGCTGGCGCCTCTTCGAGCGTCGGCTCTTCGTGCGGGTCGTGACACGTCGCGCAGCGCAGTTGCCCTGAGCTGGCGCGGAAGCACCTGCTCATCGACATCTCAAGATAATGCTGCACATGATCCTTGTTATCGGGGTCGCTGCGCTGAAGTGGGACAGAGAGAATGGACCAAGTGTTGTCGAGCGGCGTTCCCGGACGGAAGTCCTGGTAAGTCTTGCCCGGTCGCAGCACTCGCGCATTTCCTGCTTCGTGACACGACATGCAGATGTCATTTTCAAGATCCGAACTCAGCTTCCTCGGGTTCACAATGCGCGTGCCGTGCCGTGTGTCGTTGGCCGTCATGGCACGCACATGCGAGCCGCCGGGTCCATGGCAGTTTTCGCAGCCGATCGCCATTTGGCTGAAGGGAGCTGCCTCAAACTTGCCTGTCATCTCGTCTGCGGGGTTTGCCCTGCCACTGTGACAGGAAATACAACCCGCCAGCACCGGACGGTTGAATCCGTTGTCACTTGTCTCATACCCCGGCGAGGGCTGCCATTCACCTAGCTTCGTGAAGTAGGAGAGGGGCGCTTCAAAGAGGTATTGGCCGCGCTGTATGAGTGCGCTGTAGCCGTTCGCTCCAGCACCAACCACCCATTTCACTTCCTGTGAATTGCGAAAAACATCTTCGCCGTTGGGCGCGATCTGGAACTCACTCTCGAAGAGACTGCCTTGCCGCTCGAAGACCGCGAAGTGCCGATCAAGGCCTTGGTTAAACAGACTTGCCGGCACTTTCAGATTCCCGAGAAGCGCGGGTGTCGCCACGACAATGGATCGCCCCATGCGGGTGCGCTGGAAGCTTTCGTAAATATCGGCGTGACACTGGGCGCATGGGGATGAACCGACGTAGTTGTCCGACGCGACCCGCGCAGTGCTACGCTCGGCCACGGCATTCTTCTGTGGATTCGGCTTCGTCGCAGCGAATACCGACCAGGGCAGGGGAAATCCCGAGAACACCGTACCAGTGATAAGGACCCAGACCAGGGAAGGAACGAACAGCTCGAGCGACGCCCGCCAGCATGTTCGCGGAGCGGTCACTGTCGATTAGACGAAGCAGCCCGGCGGTAAGTTTACCGATGCATGGGAAGCATCAAAAGGACGGCACAGCGTAGCGTCCTACAATGAAGCCAGCAATGATTCAGTACCTCTACCTCGGGCGAGTTGCGTACGACGACGGGTTGCGATTGCAGGCTGAAGTTGCAGCGATGCGCCTGGCAGGTCGTGTCGACAACGTACTTCTGTTGCTTGAGCATCCGCCCGTGTTGACGTTGGGGCGAAACGCGAATCGCTCCAATGTTCTCGCGTCCGATGAACTGCTGGCTCGCCGCGGCGTGACATTGCACGAGATCAATCGCGGCGGGGACGTGACCTATCACGGCCCCGGACAGCTGGTTGGATACCCGATCTTCGATTTGCGCAGCTTAACCAATGATCGCGGAGGGCGCCTCGGTCCCGTTGATTTTGTACGCCGGATGGAAGAAGCCCTTATCCGACTTTGCGGAGTGTATGGCATACGCGCTGGGCGCATCGTCGGGCTGACAGGTGTCTGGTGCCCTGGCGAAGATGTGGACCGGAGCGACACGACCGAGAGTCGCAAGATTGGCGCGATCGGTATTCATGTGTCGCGCGGCATTACATCCCATGGCTTTGCTTTCAACGTGACGACGGACTTGCGCGATTTTCAACTCATCCATCCCTGCGGTATTACCGACAAGCCGGTCACCAGCTTGGAGCGTGAAGTCACAGGGCAAACGGCGTTGCCCAATCTGGAAACGATCGCTCATCAGGCAGCGAGACAATTCGGCCGGGTATTCGGCCAGCAAGTACTCGCAGTGGAGAGCCTGGAAACTCTGCGATCGTTCACGGCCTCAGGCACAACAGCCGCCTTCCCGCAGCCGGAGGACAGGCCGATGAAAGCGCCGCCCGAAGTCGAACGGCTGCATGGTGCTCCTCCGCCGCGCTTGAACGCGTAAGGCACTGCATATCCAGGCATTGCGTGCCGCGATTTATAATCCGGCAGGAACTGACGCTACGTTTCAGGTCTCGCACCGCGGAGAGAACGACACATGCCGACCGACGTCATCATGCCCCAGATGGGCGAATCCATCTTCGAAGGCACCATCACGAAGTGGCTCAAGAAGCCCGGCGACGCGGTGGAGAAGGACGAGCCGTTGTTCGAGATCTCAACCGACAAGGTGGACGCGGAGATTCCGTCCCCGGCAGCGGGCGTTCTGGGCGAAATCAAGTTCGCCGAAGGCGCGACGGTTCAGATCAATGCTGTGGTGGCAGTTTTGAACGAAGCTGGATCGAACGCCAAGGCCTCGAATGGTCCTGCGGTGCAGAGCTCGGCTAAGCCACCTGTGCCCAAAGAACAAGAGACAAAGCCTGCGGCTGCGCAACCTGCGACCGCGCCAAAAGACGGCGGCACTGAGGTTGTGATGCCGCAGATGGGCGAATCCATTTTTGAAGGCACAATCACCAAGTGGCTCAAGAAGCTGGGTGATGGGGTTGCCAAGGATGAGCCGCTTTTCGAGATTTCGACGGACAAAGTGGACGCGGAGATTCCTTCGCCGCTCGATGGCGTTCTCACCGAAATCAAAGTTGCCGAAGGCGCAACCGTGCAGATCAACACTGTCGTCGCTGTGATTGGTGGGTCTGGTCCTTCGCCTGCGAAGAGTTCGGCTGTGCCGGAAAAGCAAACAGCTGCTGCAGCGCCGGCCTCTGCGCCCGTCGCAGCGCCATCGAACGTCGAAGTTTCCGCATCCGGCAAAGGAATTCGCTCGTCACCACTGGTAAGAAAGATGGCGAAAGAGCACAACATCGATCTTTCGCAGATTCGCGGCACCGGCTCAGCCGGACGTATCAGTAAGGAAGACATCCTGCGTCATCTGAGCCAACCGGCGGAGACTCGTTCAGGCGCAACCCCTCTTCAGGTCCCGGTTCAGGCGATGACAGGAGATCTCGTGCCCATGTCGCGGATGCGCGTTCTCATCGCGCAACGCATGACCGAAAGCATGCGCACGATTCCGCACGCACACAACGTCTACAAGGTGGACATGACGCGCATTGTGCGCCTGCGCGACCGAGAGCGTGCCGGCTTTGAGCAGCGTAACGGAGTGAAGCTCACCTACATGCCGTTCATTGCCGCCGCGGCGATGGATGCGTTGCGCAAGTTTCCCATTCTGAATGCCTCGCTCGTTGAGAGCAACATTCAATATCACGCAAACATCCAGCTTGGCATTGCGGTGGCCTTGGAATGGGGTTTGATTGTGCCGGTCATCCGGCAAGCAGAACAGGAAAGCTTTGCCGCGCTGGCGAATGCCATCAACGATCTGGGCAGTCGCGCCCGCAGCAAGAAATTGCGTCCTGACGAAGTCGGGGGATCAACGTTTACCCTGACCAACGCGGGCGTATTCGGCGGCGAGTTCGGATTGCCGGTGATCAATCCGCCGGAGTCCGCGATTCTGGCCATCGGCGGACTGCGCAAAGAGCCTGTGGTTCTCAGCGACAGCGACGGCAACGACACGATTGCCATCCGGTCCGTGCAATATTTCTGCCTCGGTTTCGATCATCGACTGATCGACGGGGCTGATGCCGGCAAGTTCATGACGGAGTTCAAGAACACGCTGGAAAACTGGAATCAGCCGATCGGCTAGTAATTCTGCTACTCATTGTCCAGCCCACGCCACGCCGTCTGTCGACTTACCGGTTGCAATCAGGCGCGTGGTCTTCCAAGTTGACAGATCAATTTCCGCCACCTGGTTTGATTTCTCGCAACTCACATATGCAATCTTCCCATCGGGCCGCACCAGGACTTCTTGCGGATATTTGCCGACCGGCACAGTGCGCACGACCTTCATGGTCGTGAGGTCGACGATGGCGACCTCATCTTTGTCGGGAACGGTCATGAT
The DNA here is from genome assembly GCA_035487015.1 of Occallatibacter sp. Lineage (GTDB taxonomy): Bacteria > Acidobacteriota > Terriglobia > Terriglobales > Acidobacteriaceae > Telmatobacter. The sequence continues at coordinate 6,954 of DATHMP010000085.1, forward strand.
CAGCCAATGATTGTCGGGTGTTGCCGCACTTCCGTAGCCAATGGCATCAATGGGAATCCAGTGCGCGATCGTGTCGCTCGCGGTGTCGATGACGGCAATGCGCGGCTGCTTCTGGTCCGCTGTGAAGACCCACTTGTCATTCGGAGAAATCGCGATGCGTTGTGTTTCCCCCGAGATGGGAACGATCTTCAGCACTTTGTGGGCCTTCATGTCGAGGACGGAAACGGTGCCGGGGCCGACATTTGCCGTGTAGCCGCGAAGACCGTTGTGCGCGATGGCAAACATGTGGCTCTGCTCCGAACCGGTTGGAACAGTTCCAACGATCTTGAGAGTTTTCGGGTCGATGATGGTAATGGTTTTGTCGAGCTCGGTTGTGACGTAAAGCTTTCCGTCTTTTGGACCGATGACCGGGCAATGTGGACGAATGCCGTGGTCGAAGTTAATGGCGCCGACAACTTTGCGCGAAGCGATATCAATGACGGCAATGGTGCGGCCGTCGGTGCCGGGCTTGCCCACCCCGGAATTGCCATAGATGGGCACGAAGGCGAGTTTGCCGTCGGGCGATGCGATCACCTCATGTCCAGTGATGCCGCCTTCGGGCACCGAAGCGAGCACGCTGCCCGAGACAGGATCCACGATGGCCAAGCTTTGCTGGCCCTTCTCGGCGACGAGGAGCCGGCCTTGCTGGGCAGATGTGGAGAGAACGAAAAGGCTACAGGCAAACAGACAGATGAGCGCAGGCGGCGAACACGACAGACGCACAGGGAACCTCCGAGGAGCTACGCACACGAATATAGCTGACCGGCGTCTGCACCGGCTCAGGATTGAGCGTTCCACGGGTTGTAAGTACCGACGCTCCAAGAGTGGCCTTCGGGATCGAGCACACTAAATTCACGGCTGCCATAGTCCGTGTTCTGAATTTCGCGAATGATCTTGCCGCCGCCGGCTTGCGCGCGCGCGTACACCGCATCGGCATCTTCGACGACGACATAAGCGCTCGCGGTTTCGCAACCGCCGGCGGCTTCTGGCGATTTGAAGCGGTTTCCGTAGGCGTCGTCTTTTTCTGAGCCGAGCATGATCATGCCGCCGCCGAGAGTGAGTTCGGCGTGGCCGATGGTGTTGTCAGGGCCGGGATAGACCGCGTGACGGGTAAAACCGAGAACCGAACAGAGCCAATCGATGGCTGCCGGAGCGTTGCGATAGCGGAATGTGGGCATGATGGTGGATGGGGAAGCAGGTGATGTGCTGGGCATGGAATCCTCCGCCGTTCCTGAACCTATGGGAAAGCTTGGCATATGA
>DATHMP010000086.1:0-41791 GCA_035487015.1 Occallatibacter sp.
TCGCCGATGCGGTGCGTGATGCCCGTATAAAACAGGATGCGCTCTGTCGCTGTCGTCTTCCCGGCGTCGATGTGCGCCATGATTCCGATGTTCCGGCAACGGTTCAGAGGTATGGTGCGAGCCACGGCTATTCTTCCTTGCAGGTCGTCAAACCCGCGGTTATTCGTACTGCCTTACAACAAACTCCCGATCCGCTTGCGCCGGGATTCATCTCTCCGGAAATTCCGGCTTACCAGCGATAGTGCGCGAAAGCCTTGTTGGCTTCGGCCATGCGGTGCACGTCTTCCTTCTTCTTCATCGCCGCGCCGCGACCATTGGCCGCATCCAGCAACTCATTGCCCAGCTTGTCGACCATGCCCTTTTCGCCACGGGCACGCCCGTAGGTGATAAGCCAGCGAATGGCCAGCGAGGTGCGACGGTCGGCGTTCACTTCGATCGGCACCTGGTAGTTAGCGCCACCCACACGGCGGGTCTTCACCTCGAGCAGAGGCTTGCAGTTCTCGACGGCCTTCTTGAAAAGCTTGAGAGCGTCTTCGCCCCCGCCCTTTTCTTCAAGGTTCTTCATCGCCTTGTAGAAGATGCCCTGCGCGGTCGACTTCTTGCCGCCCCACATCATCGAGTTCACAAACTTGGTCACCAGCGTGGATCCGTAAACCGGATCCGACGCCACTTCGCGCTTACCAATGTGCCCTTTTCTCGGCATTGTTTCCTTTTTCCTTCAGCGTCGTCGCCGACGCTCGCTTAACTTCCCCAGTCCGGGCTCCAAACTCCGTCCCGGAACCGTACCTTGACTTGCTAGCCCCGCCACCGCTTCCGTCCAAGACAAAAACGGTACGAAGTACCTATTTCTTGCCCGCTGCCGCGCCGCCCTTGGCGCGCTTGGCACCATACTTCGACCGGCTCTGCTTGCGGTTGGCCACGCCGACGGAATCCAGCGTGCCGCGCACCACGTGATAGCGAACGCCCGGCAGATCCTTCACACGGCCGCCGCGGATGAGCACAATCGAGTGCTCCTGCAGGTTGTGGCCGATGCCGGGAATATACGTTGTCACCTCGATGCCGTTGGTCAGACGCACGCGAGCTACCTTGCGCAGCGCCGAGTTCGGCTTCTTGGGCGTCTGGGTGTACACGCGGGTGCACACACCGCGACGCTGTGGCGATGCCTGCAGCGCAGGCGATGCCGTCTTGTAGCGGGGGGCCGTGCGGCCCTTGCGAACAAGCTGATTAAATGTTGGCAAACTGAAACTCCTTACCCCTAAACCCTGTCAAACCCAAACCTTCAGCCACGCGCACCCCATCGTGGCGTTCTGGATTTGGGCTGCCCTTCGGGCGCACAAACGCACAGAATCCACGTTGATGCTTCGCGTCTGCCTTCGTTCCACTTCCAGACGAGAACCAGGACGGTGGCCGGTCGCTTTCCCTTAAGGAGAGGCCCGCTCCGTTTCGCCGGTTCCGGCTCGCATAGCCCTCCAAGGTGGAGAAACGCGCGAGCACCGATGCGATGTAGTTCCCCTGCCCCTCGCAAGATAGGAGCGAATCCGGGGACCAAAGAGCCGAAAGCACTTCACTCGGCTTTGGGATCCAGCCTCTGCCGTTTCAAGCTGGCCGGGCTGCCCTAACGCTCGCCTCCCTTAAGACACACGGAAAGAAGCGTTCTTACGGAACCTTTCTACAATAACAAGAAACCTGGGCAGGGTCAACGCCTTTGCACCCCGTTTTCCCGCACGATTTGCGCCGGTCGCCGGGCTCTGCGAACGCAGCCGACGACCCGCATCGCAACCCCACTTGCCTACGGGACCGTATATGTACCGCCATTCGACACTGCGGTCAACGTCTGGTTCGCGGGAACCAGCTGCCATGCCGGAAAGGTTGATTGAAGAATTTCCGCGCCCCAGTTCACCGAAGTTCCAGAGATCGGCGCCTGCGCAAACCCAGTCAACCCAGAAAGATCCGGGAAAGTCACCGTCGTAGAATCTCCCAAGTAGTTTCCCGAGACGAAGACCTGTGACTGATTTTCGGAAGTTGATGAAGAATTCCAGTCCAGGAGCACCTCGCGGTATGTACCTGAGGTCCCCCCAAAACCTGAATAATTCAGATCAAAGGAAGGACTCGCCGCAGGAGTTGGACCGGCGTATGGCCATGGCGAAGGAAAACTGATCGTCAATGGGCTTGGAGTACTGTTTGCGGACCAGACATCCACCTGTTGAGCTGGATTTGTTCCGTTAATAGAAACCGCCCAGGTCAAATAACGATCGCCGGCTTCGGTCGCTCCCGCAGGCAGGACTGGATATTGGGTTGTGGACTGCGAGGTTACAAAACTTCCGCCATTGCTCCATTCATAGAAAGAAGTCACGCTTGGGCTGCTGAAACCTGAAGGAATGTTCTCAAGGCTGATTAACTGTTGCGTCACCTGATCCCCAGAGCCAATGACAGCCGTGCTACCGCCGTTGAAAACGCCAGGAACTGTCTGATTGTCGAAGTTCTTCACCGCCAAAATGTTCGTCCCGTTATTCGGATTGGAAAAATCGTAGATCACCAGGGCAACGCGATCCGTCCCCGAGGGCAGAGCGGCGCTAAAGTTCGGCGTGTTGAGCGGACCGGGTCCGTAGACCCAGCTTCCGTTTGAAGCAATGATTTCCAACGACTCGTTTGGCGAATTGAACGCGCTCGCATCGACGGTCCCAGTAAGAATCGCCGTTGGACCGTTCGCAGATGGACAGAAAAGAGAGAAGTTATTCCCGTCGAGAGTGGTTGCCTCCAGCGTCATCTGAGTGCTCAAAGTGACTGCAAATAAGGTCTGCGAAGGGCAAGCATAGGCAACAGCAAATTTCGTCGTACCGGAAGGAATTGCCAGTGCCACCTTGCCTGAATTTACCGTTGCCGTCGTAAACTGCCCCGTCCCCGCTTGCGTAGCGATCACTGTGGGAGCCGGAGTCCCGACGGCAAACGTCACCGTGGTTGGGTTCCCGCCGCCCGTTCCGCCGCCACCAGTCCCCCCACCGCTCGATCCGCCTCCGCAACCCGTCACTAACCCAAGAACTGAAATCGCCGCGATCCCTTCAAGGCATTTCCGTAACATTTGCTGTCTCCCTTTCGCGCACCAGTCCTCGCCGGAAGACTTCGCGGATTTGGCGCTGCGTCTTCTTGCTTTTTAGCCCGCAGTCGACGCGGCTGCTGCGGACTTTCGCTCACTTTTGACACTGACACAAGCGGCCCCGGGTTCTCACCCGGGGCCGCTTGTACAGCCACGCGTGCCTCGCTCCCCGCAGTTCCCATAGCCCCGCGGTTCACGAGTTCATCTCAAATCCAGGGCCGGCTCGGCCCGGGCTTGCTGGGCCGGCCTTACGGAAAAATCCCGCTAATTAATCCCCTGCAGGGTCCACGTTCCGTTGGTCAGCACGAAATCGGCATGGCGCTTGGTGCTGAGAGTGTTGCCGGGATTGCGCGCGATCTGCTGCACCGCATCGGGCACTCCCGTCATGTCGACCGCCTCATTGAAAGAAGCACCTTTCGCCGCGTCTGAACCCGGCAGCATCTCGTCTGTCGGATCTCCTACGTTATGTGCTTTCAGGTGGTTCGCGGCGACCGTGGTCACGGTTATCGTGAAGCTTGTGTCAGACAGACTTTCCGGACGCCATTCGATTTTGTCGCCGCCATTCGCCAGCTTGACCGCCTTTTTCCCCGCATCCGTCAGTTTGAAGTCAGCCCAGTACTTGTTCGGATAAATCGTGGTCCGATCCCACAACTTGGCCACCGCTCCCTGGCGCATGCCAAGGTCGTTCACTACCACTGTGGCTCCCACGGGCGGCGTGGCGTCATATTTCGCTTGAATCAGAGACTGCGCCTGCGCCTGCGTAAGTTCGGGGGCCGACTTGCACCCCGCCACGAACAAACCCACGCTCAAAAGAGCTGCAGCGCCCAAAATCTGCAACGGCATTTTGCTTCTCACGTTTCCTCCTGGACCGCTTTCAACGGTTCGAATCCTTTCGACCCGCCATTTTTCTCCTACTTTCCACTGCTGTCAATGGAGTTGAAAGTGATAAAGCGCACACATAAAGCTCTTATCTGTGGGAAGCTGCCCGTCGCTCGGAAGTGAGTGCTCTGCCAGGCACTACTTCGCCGTCACGCGATCCAATAGGAACTGGAGAAATCCCTTCTCATCCGACTGCAGGCATACCTGCGCATTTGGAGTGCCGTTCACTTGCCGCGATAGTCCCGAGTCGTCGATTTCGATGCGCATTGGCGTTGCCGGACACAAATCCGGCCGAAACGTGTAGGTCACAGCCACGGGATCGAAGAGCGTAGGAGAGGGCGAGGGGTTGTCGCTCCCGGCCGCCCATTGGTGATAGAGCAACGTCAGCTGATCCGTCAGCGGCGAACCATGCGCAAATATCTTTTCCCGTTCTTCCCGCGGCAGATGCACTTGCGTTGAATCGAGCGGCATCATGAATACCGGCACGCCCGACCCAAACAGGGCCTTCGCTCCCGCCGGGTCGCATAGAAAATTCCACTCCGGCTCCGCAGGCCGCCGCGCACCATCGCTCCCGTCGTAGCCGCGGTTGACGCTGCCGCCCATCAGCACCACCCGCTTCAACTTCTTAAATGTCTCTGGATCGCGTTCAATCGCCGCATGCACATTGCTCAGCGGTCCGATGGCAATAAGCGTGATTTCGCCCGGATGCTTGCGAATCTGGCTGAAGAGAAACTCGATGGCATCGGCGTGCACTGATTCCGGAACTCTCTTTGCATACGCCGCCTGCGTAAAATTGTTTGTCGCCGGCGTCGCCGGTCCGGCAGCTATCGGAAGATCACCACGCCCCACAGCGGTGAGATACCGGTCCACCAGGCGCGCCCGCAGCTCGGTGTTCCCAAACGTTGTGGTCACGCCCAGAATCTTCAACTCCGGCGATTGCAGCGCCAGCGCCAGGGCAAACGCATCGTCGATGTCATCGCCAATATCCGTATCGAGAATGACGAGTTGGGGTGTTGCAGGAGCTTGAGTCAGCGCGTTCCGTTGCAAACCAACACAAAGCGCGAATCCGACGAGGAGAGCAGGCAGGGAGCGGTGGATCTTCATGCCAACCACTCTAATTCGATTCCCCGCATCGACGCATTGCGCGAACACCAAGGGTCGGGTCAGGCCAGGAGCTGATAGCTAGTTTCCCTCCAGCCGCGCTACAATCTGCTCCGCGTCATACACGCACCCGCCCCACACGCCGCCACTGGCCTGCACAAGTGCCGCCCACAACTTTGTATCGTCCGGCAATTTTGGATGCGGCTTCAAATCAGCGCGTGGTTCGCGTTGCTCAAGCCGTCGCGCACCTTCTTCGGCAGTGAATTCGCTCTGCGCATCGCCCACGAAATGCACTGAGCCAATCATCCGTGACCGGTCGACCGCAATCTCAATCTCATCGCCTTCCAGAATCTTCCCGATCGGGCCGCCAGCCAGCGCTTCTGGCGAAATATGCCCTACGCACGCGCCCGTCGAAACGCCGCTGAATCGCGCATCGGTGAGCACGGCAACGTGCTTGCAGTGGGGCAACGCCTTCAGTGCCGAAGTCACCTGGTAAATCTCCTGCATCCCAGCACCCTTCGGTCCTCCGCAAATCAGCACCACCACATCGCCGTGCCCAATCGACCCGCTTTTGATGGCTTTGATCGCGGCTTCCTCCGAGACAAACACCCGCGCTGGTCCACGATGCCGATACGTTCCGTCCTCGTCGATCAGCGACGGATCAATTGCCGTGCTTTTGATCACCGATCCTTCCGGAGCAAGATTCCCCATCGGAAAGCACACGGTCGATGCAAGCCCCCGGGAACGAGCCCGGTCCGGCGTCATGATCACATCATCCGGATCAATGCCATCCAGTTCCTTCAGCCGGTTGCGCACCGTATGCCGACGCTCGCTGTCACGCCACCAATCCAGCGATACGCCCAGTGTCTCGCCGCTGACAGTTTTCACACTTTCGTCCAAAAGCCCGGCTGCATGCAGTGCCAACATCACCTCCGGCACACCCCCGGCCAGAAACACCTGCACCGTCGCAAACCCTCGCGGTCCGTTGGGCAACGCGTCCACAAGCCGCGGAACTTCGCGATTCACCTCGGCCCAATCGTCGACCGTCGGCCGCCGCAATCCCGCAGAAAATGCAATCGCCGGCACATGAATCAGCAGGTTCGTCGAGCCGCCAAAGGCCGCATGCAACACCATGGCGTTGCGCAGTGCTCCCGCCGTCAGCACATCGGCCACGCCCAGTTTCGACTGGTGCATGCGCAGCAGAGCCCGGGCCGAGCGCTTCGCCGCATCCAGCCAGATCGGCTGTCCTGAAGGCGCCAGCGCCGTATGCGGCAGCGAAAGTCCCAGCGCCTCGCCTACCACCTGCGACGTCGCCGCCGTCCCGAGAAACTGGCATCCTCCGCCGGGCGATGCACACGTTCTGCAACCCACCTCCGCCGCGTACTCCAGTGTGATCTGCTGCTGCGCAAATCGCGCGCCGATCGTCTGTACCCGGCCCGCGTCCTCGCCCTGCTCCGGCAGGAGCGTTACGCCGCCAGGCACGAGCACCGCCGGCAACGCCTTCGCCGAAGCCAGCGCCATCATCATTGCGGGAAGGCCCTTGTCGCACGTCGCCACGCCCAGCACGCCTTTGCCTGTCGGCAGCGACCGCATCAGCCGACGAAGCACCATGGCCGCATCGTTGCGGTACGGCAGCGAATCCATCATGCCCGTCGTGCCCTGCGTTCTTCCGTCGCACGGATCGGTGCACGCTCCCGCAAAAGGAATCGCGCGCTGCGCCTTCAATTCCCGCGCCGCCTCGGCAACCAGCAGACCCACTTCCCAATGCCCGGTGTGAAAGCCAAGCGCTATCGGCTGCCCGTTTTCCGCGCGCAATCCGCCGTGCGTGCTCAGAATCAAAAATTCTGGATCGAGAAGCCGCGCCGGATCCCAGCCCATGCCCGCATTCTGACTCAGACCGAACAAATTTCCAGATGGCTCATTGAGCAGCATCTCCGCAGACAACGGCAGCGCGCCGGACGGTCCCGCGGCATGCGTCGCCACGCCGCCCAACGCGTCATGAGGCGTTTCCAGAACCGATGCCAGAGATATTGGTGCGATGGCCCACTCTCCTTCGCATGAGTATAGGCGGGACGCCTGGCCATCCTTCGCCGCTACTTTGCGGGTTGCGCTTGCGTTTGCGGCTGCGCCGGCACCGGAGTCAACGCAAACAAGTGTGTCTGCGGCGTTGCCTCCTGGTGGATCGAGCTCTCCAGCGAATCTTCAAATTCCTGCATCACATCGGGAACGCCCGTCTCCGCCTTGCGCACCCGCATCCGCAGGTGAATGTAGTGCGCCTCGTCGCGATCGCGTACGAGCCAGCTCACGCGCTGTGCCTGCTGCACCATCGGCGTCAGATAAATGGCCAGGTTCACTCCGGTCGCCAACTCTTCCTCAGTAAATGTCCACACCGCCGCGCCATCAATGCTTAGTGCGTATTTCCCCGGACCGAGTCCGGTAATCTTCAGCGGCTCCCAATCCAGTTCCTTCTCGATATCGCTCAACTCAAACACCAGCGCCTGCGATGCATTTGCCTTGGTCAGCGGCAGAGGCAGCCCATTTTCGAGCTCCGCCCATCGCAGCACACCGCCTACGTTCAGAAAGTGGTCCACCGTCGCGTTTTGCGCTTCCACTTCTCCGCTCCGCGCATCAATCGTCACGGAACTGACGAGTGCAGGCGCGTTCCACCCCTTCAGCAGTGCCTCCGCCATCACCCAGTGCGTCACCGGCTCGGGATGCACGCGATCGGGTAGCAGCAACTGGGCCATTTTCGGATCCATCGCATTCGCCTTGGTCAGCGCCGCAACCACCGGCGGATTGAGGTTGATAAATGTCGCACCCCACTTTTTGGCCAGCGCGGCATCGAGCGTGGCATAACGCTCCATTACCGAGTTGTATCCCTTGGGGAACCATACCGGCCGCGTCACATCGTCAAACGGCGAAGGCCCGAGCATCGTGATGCGCGCATCCTGCGCATGCGCGTGAATCGAGTCGAGAATGTGCGCGTACCCCAGCACATACTTCGTCTCCATGTCGTTGTTCGTGTCCTGATAGCCGGCGTCATTCATACCCAGCATGATGGCCACAACGGTCGGATTCTCCTGATACACGTCGCGTCCCAGGCGTTCGTCCGCCGATCCGCCACTGCCGCCCGTCACGCGATCGCCGCCCACTCCCGCGCCGTAAAACTGCACCTTCATCGCGGGAAACCGCGTCGCCGTGTACAGCTCAACAAACTGGTTGTAGTAGTTCTGCTCCGTAATACTGTCGCCGTAAAAAACCACTGTGTCGCCATCCTGCAGATAAAACTGTGGCCCTGCCTTCGCGACGGAGGCCTGGGTCGAGGTCGAATCCGTCCCCGATCCCGCGGGCGACCCAATACTTGCCGGCAGCGTGGTCTCGGGTAACGCTTCTCCGGGTGCCGTTGCAACGGCCACCAGCGAATCCGCGCATCCGTAATAGAGAAACCACTGCTTTTTGAACCAGACAAGCCCTTCGGCGAATGTCGTCCCTGCCGCATATTGACCCGTTTTCTCATAAGGCAACTTGGGCCACAGCACCGGCCCTGCCGTCTGCGTCAGCATGTGCATCGGATTGGTCGCATCGAAAAGCGCTTCGCCCGCGGCATAGGCATTCGGCCCCAGGCTCCTGTCGCCGCCCTGCTCCGCATTCTTTCCGTTGTAGAGCAGGACGATTCCGGCCTTCGTGACCACCGGCGGCGGACCTGTCTCAGGAAAGGTGCTGTCGAAGTGCCCCGGCCGCGCCTGGAGCAGGCTCTGCGGCTGACCATCCGGCCCCTCCACCGGCGTCCAGTGAATCAGGTCCAACGATGTGGCAATGTGGATCGCGCCCTCGCCCCAATACATCCAGTACATTCCGTTGATCCGCGCGGCCAACAGCTTGTCCTTCTCCAGCCGCGTCACAATTCCTGCCGACTTGTACTTGAGGTTTGCGTACTTGCCGCCGGCCGCTGCCAGAAAAGCCGGTCCTTGCTTGGTCCAGTGCACCAGGTCACGCGAAGTCGCAACGCCCACCGAATACGTCTGCCGGTTCCACTGCGTATAGGTCAGCACATAGGTGCCGTCATCCCTCTCCACAATGCGTGGATCTTCTACGCCGCCCGCCCACTCGCGCGCCTTCTGGTCGTCGTTCCCCGGATAGAAGACCGGTGTCGCCGTCCGCGTAAAGTGGATGCCGTCTTTGCTCTCGGCCAGTCCCAGCCGCGACGTGTGCCCGCCAATCTCCATTGCGCCCGAGTTATCTTCTGCGCGATACAACACGAACACTTTGCCGTCCCGCACAACCGCCGCTGGATTGAAGGTGTGCAGCGCCTCCCAATGCACGGGCAGACTCAAAATGGGATCGATGAAGGTCGAATCCGTCTTAGGCGCAATGACCGGATTTCCCAATACCGGCCGCGTGAACGGCGCAATCACCCACGGCGCAGCGTTCTGCGCACTTACTACGAGTGCAGCGAGAAGAAGAAACAGGAAAACCCCTGTTTTGTAGCCGGTTCTTGCCAAGATCCAATCTCCTGGGTGCTATGGGCTTGCGGTCAAATCGATCTTCGCACCCGATGGCAGACTCGCCGTTACCGTCTGACCAAATGTGAGGCGAACGGTTGCCGCCCCCAAAAGCTTGCTCCCCAAGGTTAACGAAACGATGTAGTCCACGGTGAGCGGAAGAGCAGTAGAAAGCTCAAATTTCCCGCCTGCCTCCGGAGGAATCAGTGTGTAGGCGGAAGACTCCATATACGCTGGAGTCAGTCGCAGAACCATAGGTTCGTTCGCACCGCCAGGCACTTCGACTTTTCCCTTCACGACCATGCTCGGGCCTGGGTACAAGGTATCTCCAAGCGAAGGAACTTCCTCGCCAAAAACGGCCCAGCTCTCTTCCTGGCAGAAGCATACTTTCACTTCCTCCTCAGGATCGATTTCCTGCTGCCTGACTTTGACCGTATAGATCCCGAACGGCACACGTGCTATGACCTCCTTCTTGAAAGCCGAGGCAACGTCCTCTCCAAATTCGTCAATTGCATGAGAGACAGCAGCCCCCTCAACCTTCTTGCCCAGCGCATCGAGAATGAGGACATGCGCATTGCTGAAGCGCGACTCAAAATACGCCGTCGTACCGTGCCGGTCATCCACCTGGATACGGCGGGAAATCTTCGGCTCGTGCGGGTCAACAGAAACCTGGCACTCGTAGCTGCCAAACGGCACATGCTTTGCTGCCAATCCCAGAATGTCTTCCGATCCCTCCACTGCGTTAAATCTTGCGCTCAGATCCAGCCCCGTTCGGACGTTGCGAAACAACACGATCTTGGGATAGCCCTCCGCGAATGCGCGACCCTTGATCACGGCTACGGTGACCCTATCGGCAAATTTGGCCTTCTGCACGGTTGCAGCCGTCTCTCCTCCCGCCAGGACCGCCCAAAGCAGGACCAAGGGTAGCAAGCGTCCAAACGTCCTCACAGTTACCCTCCAAACTAGCTGACAGCTGCCTCATAAAAGCTCAACGCCGCATCGCCCTGCTCCAGAAGCCGCGTACGTTTGAGAGCGCCAAAATTCTCGTCGAGCCTGCACTTCCGCCGATGCTCCGCAATCACCACACCGCGAGCCGTTAACGCATCGGACGCCGCGCCACCCAACAACCCCAGCGTCGCCTCATACTCGTCTTCCTCCTCGTAGGGCGGATCCAGAAACACGACATCGAACGACATGTCCAGGATCTTTCTCTTGCGCAGAAACACTGGCACCGAGCTCGCATGGACTTCAATCGCCGTCGAGATTCCCAGCCGCGCCAGATTTGCGCGCAGCACTTTTAACGCTGCCGGTCCCCGCTCCACAAACACCACTTGCGCCGCACCGCGGCTCGACGCCTCAATGCCCACCGCGCCCGACCCCGCATACAGGTCCAGAAACGCCGCGCCCTGCATCCGCGGCGCCAGAACATTGAACAAGGTCTCGCGCAGGCGGTCGCTCGTGGGCCGCGTTGCCATTCCCGGCGGCGCCTCCAGCGTGCGTCTGCGATAGGTTCCTGCAATCACGCGCAATTTCGTGCTCTTCTCCAGCCTTCAAGAATAATTGAGCGCTTCGGTACCGCCGGATTGCCGACACATGCAACAATTCGCTCGTCTGCCGGGCCGCACCTTCTACAATTCCTCTATGCGCGGTTGGACGATTCCCTTAGGCCGATGGATGGGTGTGGAGCTGCGGATGCACGCTTTCTTTCCGCTGCTCGCCGTCGTGTGCCTTGGACTCAGCGGCCCCGAGGGTGTTGGCCGCGGCCTCGGGCTCTTCTTCGTCCTCGTCATCGCCGTGATCGTTCGAGAAGCCGCGCGCCTCATCGTCGCTGCATGGCTCGGCCTGCGCCTCCGCGCTGTCCTGCTGCTCCCCATCGGCGGGCTCTTTGCCTACGCCAACCCCGAAAGCCAGGAAAACGCTAACCTGGGCGCGGGCCAGTTCCTGATCGCTTTTGCCGGACCACTTGCCAACCTGGCCACTGCTGTCGCGCTCGGCGTCACTTTCATGGGTGCCGGTGGAGATATCCGCCTCTTCGACCAACCCTGGATCACCGCCGCTTATTTGCTGCGCAGCATGGTGTGGATGCAGGCCGGCCTCGGTGTCCTGCATCTGCTCCCCGCCTATCCTCTCGATGCGGGCCGCCTGCTCCGCGGCAACTTTGCGCGCACGCATGGCTTTGCACCCGCCGGTCGCGCCGCCACCGGACTGGGCCAGCTCATCGCCCTCTCCGTCATGCTCGCCGGCATGCTCTTCCATGCCTACTGGCTCATCATCGCCGGCTTCTTCATCATGATCGGCGCGCAAATCGAAGACCAGGGCGTCTTCTTCCAGTCTGTCGTCGATACCGTGCGCATGCGAGAAGTCATGCTCACCGACTTCGCCACCCTCTCGCCGTCTGACACCCTCGCCGATGCGCTCTTCCGCTGCGTTCACTCTCTGCAGGAAGACTTCCCCGTCGTCCGCGGCCCCGAACTGGTCGGCATCGTCTCCCGCCAGCGTATTGTCGACGCTCTGCGCAACGACGGCAACGGCTACGTGCAGTCCGTCATGTCGCGCGCTTTCCAGATCGCCCGGCCAGAAGACACACTCGGCGCAACTATCCGCCGCCTCACCGCCGGCCGCGGCCTCTCGCTCATTCCCGTCACCGAAAGCGGTCGCGTCGTGGGCATCGTCAGCGTACAGAACCTGATGAGCTCCATGTCCCTGCTCGCCGAACAGCGCCGCCTCGAACGCGAAGATTCCGAAGAATGAGGGCGCACAGGTCTCTCGCATTTGGAGACCTGGGAGGCCACGTTCCAAATGCCACACAGCCCTTCCATGGACGATCAAGCCAAGCAACTCGCCCCCGGCCTCTACCTCGTTGCCACGCCCATCGGCAACCTTGGCGACATCACTCTCCGCGCCCTCGACATCCTCCGTCAATGCGACCGCATCGCCTGCGAAGACACCCGCCAGACCCAGAAACTCCTCAATCACTACGAAATCAAAACGCCCACCATCAGTTGCCACGAACACAACGAGCGCGAACGCGCCGCCGAATTTGTCGAAGCCATTAAGAGCGGAAGCGCTGTCGCCGTCGTATCTGATGCAGGCGTGCCCGGCATCAGCGACCCCGGCTCCCACCTCGCCGCCGCGGCCATTGCTGCCGGCCTGGCCGTCATCCCCATCCCCGGCGCCAACGCGGCACTCAGCGCGCTCATCGCTTCCGGTTTGCCCACAGAATCGTTCACCTTTCTCGGATTCCTTCCCGAAAAGACAGGCGCGCGCCGCACGCGTCTCGAAGACCTCGCCGCCGAGCCCCGCAAATCCGCGCACACGCTCATCTTTTACGAAGCACCCCATCGCATTCTCGAAACTCTTTCGGATCTCGAATCCGTCTGGGGTCCCGCGCTGCACGTTGTGCTTGCCCGCGAACTTACCAAGATTCACGAGGAATTTCTGCGCGGCACCCTCGCGGATCTGCGCAACGACCTGGCCGCCCGCGATCGCATCCGCGGCGAATTCGTGCTGCTCATTGAAGTGGGTGCCCCGGGTCTCTCGCACGTCGAGACCGGGGCGCGATCTTCGAATCTCCGCGAGTCCCTGGGAAGCCGCATCGCCCGCCTCCAGGCCGAAGCCGGCATCGACGAGAAAGAAGCCCTCAAGCGCATAGCGCGCGAGCTCAGCCAATCGAAGAGCGAGGTCTACCGCGAACTCCAGCGCGAACGCGCCAAACGCAAATAATCCCCCAGCTCCCGGCGAGAATTCTCAGCGCTGGCTTCTTCACCCTACCTCTATTCGTAGCGAATCGCCTTCACCGGATCGAGACCTGCGGCACGCCGCGCCGGCAGCCAGCACGCAAACATGCCTACCAGCGCGAGGGCAACGGCAACGACCACGAACACCGTCGGATCCGATCCCGCAATCCCGAAAGGAAGCGACTTCATCGCGCGCGTGAAAGGAAAGGCTGCAGCCAGGCCCACCGCCAGTCCCACCCCGATCTGCCACAGGCCCCGCTTCATCACCAGCAGCAGGATGTTGCGCATCGTCGCGCCCAGCGCAAGGCGCACGCCAATCTCCTGGGTGCGGCTGCTCGTCGCATGCGCGATCACAGCGTAAATCCCAACCGACGCCATCATCATGGCAATCAGCGCGAATCCCGTGAAGATCCTTCCAAACACCCTCAGGAACCAGGTCTGGTGCTCAATTGCGTCGTTCAGCCGAAACGGATCGATGATGGGAAGCTCCGGATCGAGACTCTGCACGGCCTTACGCATCGACTGCAGCGGATCCCCGCTCGACTCCACCACCAGCGCCATGTTGTCCCACTTCTTCTGGCGGTAGGGAACAAAGAACAGGGGCTTCGGATCATTCTCCTGAATCTCCTGCACAAGATCGGCCGTGATGCCCACAACCGTGATCCAGTCGCTCGCCTTGTTCTTATCGTCAAAGGTGCGGAAGCGCTTGCCCATCGGGTTCTGCCCGGGCCACAGGTGTGCTGCAGCGTCGCGCGTCACCATCGCCGCTTCATGATGTGCACTGCCGTCCGTGTCATTAAAATCGCGGCCCTGCAACAGCGGCAGATGAATCGTCTCGAGATATCCCGGTGTCTGTGCCACAAACGAGATCCACGGACGCTGAGCCGGGTTCGCAATCGGCGCGTGCTCCAGCTCAATCTGTTGCCCCACCGTGCCCAGTCCCGGCGGATCCGAAGCAATTCCCGCACTGGAAACCCCGGGCAGTTCCCTTAGCCGAGGCAACAGTTCGTCAAAGAATCGCTCGCGTGAATCGTCATCCTTGTAGCGTGTCGCCGGCAGCTGTACTCTCGCGGTCGTCACCTGGGTCGAAGGAATAAATGGATTGATTGACAGGCTGGTCAGGAGCGCCCTCACAAAAATACCCGCTCCCGTCAGCAATACAAGCGTCAGCGCAAACTGAAATACCACCAGGCATGCCGAGAGCCACCCACCCCGGCGACGTCCTGCACTGTGCGCGCCGTCTTTCAACACCGAGGCCACGTCCAGCTTCGATGAGCGCAGCGCGGGCGCGATGCCGAACAGCAATCCGCACAGGATACAGAGCGCGGCAAAGTAGCCAAAGACCGTGAAGTCCATTGTGAACTCAATCCACGAAGGCCTGATCGTCTGCGTCGAAAAGTCGAACCAGTGAACGCCGCTCTCCGCCAGGCCCACGCCCAGAACACCCCCTGCGGTGCTCAACAGAACACTCTCGATCAACAACTGCCGGATCAGACGCCAGCGTGTTGCCCCAAGCGCAGTGCGGATCGACATCTCGCGCTGCCGGACGAGTGAACGGCTCAGCATCATGTTCGCCACATCGGCGCACGCAATCAGCAAAACGAAACCCACGGCCGCCAGCATCAGCAGAAACGCAGTGCGAATACTGCCGCCGTTGAAACGCTGCTGAAAGGTCAACACGCTGACACCAAGATCCTTATCTGCGGAAAATTGGCTCGCAAGCCGTGCGGCAATGCCATTCAGTTCCACATTTGCCTGGCGCAGCGTCACTCCCGGCTTTCGAATCGCGTAGATCCGCAGTTGCCGGTTGTCGCGCTTGGCCAGGTCCGGGGTCGGAACCAGGGGCATCCACAGTTCCACGCCACTGGGGAAGCTGAAACCCTCAGGCATGACGCCGATCACCGTCGCCGGCTGCCCGTTCACGCGCACTTGGTGGCCGATCACGCTCTGCAACCCTGCATAGCGGTCCCGCCAGACCTTGTAGCTGAGCACGACCACCGGCGGAGCGCCCGCATGATCGTCCGCCGGCGCAAAGGGCCGTCCCAGCAGAGCTTTCGTTTGCACCATCCCAAACAGGCCTGCTGTTGCGTATGCCACGTGATACTCGTGCGGCGGGTTTCCATTCTCGCTCAGGACCACGCCTTCATCTTGTGTAGCCTCAAACCACTCAAACTGGGTCGTCTGCGCGCGGAAATCCTCAAAATCGGGGTACGAAACAGGAATGCCGGTGTCGCCTCTTGACGCAAGTCGGTTCTGAATCGAGACAAGCCTGTCCCCTCCCGGAACCGGCACCGGCTTGTACAGCACTGCGTTCACCAGCGTGAAGACCATCGTGTTGAGGCCAATCCCCAGCGCCAGGGTCACGATGATCGCCGCCGAGAACCAGCGGTGCGCCCGAATCCCGCGCAGCGCATAACGCACATCTTGTGCCACAGTCCCCAGCCACCAGCCCGGCCTCTGCCGTTCGCACTCATCGCGTGCGCTCTCCACACCGCCAAACTCGACCATTGATTGCCGGCGCGCCTCTGCCGCGGGCAGACCCTCCGCAACCTTCGCTGCAATCGACTGCTCCAGGTGGAACCGCAGCTCCTCGTCAAATTCGCTGCGCTTCTTCCGAAAGACCAGGAATCGGATACGCGTCAACAACTCAGAAATCATCGCGAAACCTCCACAGTGCGGCCCAGAACCAGTCCGATCGCCGCACTCAGCCGGTCCCAGGTCTCCAGTTCACTCTCCAGCTGTCTCCGGCCTGCGTCCGTTAGCCGATAAAACTTTGCCCTTCGATTGTTTTCTGAGTTTCCCCACTCCGCTTTAACCCAGCCCTTGTATTCCAGCCGGTAAAGTGCCGGATAAAGCGAGCCCTGCCCAATCTGCAAGGCGTCTTTTGAAACTGCCTGGATACGCTGGGCCACTCCCCAACCATGCATGGGCTCAAGCGAAAGCGTCTGCAAAATCAGAAGATCGAGCGTGCCCTGCAGCAGGTCGGTCGAAGTCGGCATCGTCTCCCCTCGATATTCGACAAGATGATCGCGCGCATTCCTGTCGGATGTCAAGGGGTACGAACAAAGAGAGATTTTGGTTCCGATGGATTTCCCGCCCAGAACGACCCTTAACCTAAATGAATGGAATAGTTTGCATGCAGATTTAGCGCATTAAGGGAGGTGGATACCTGGTCCCAGTTTCCTATTCACCCGTCCCTCGTGGCTGTTATCTCACTTTCTCCACTGCCTCGTCAGAATCCATCGCCACCTCGAGCAGCATCCGGTTCTCCGGCCGCAGAAAGCCTGCCGCCACCGTCGTATCAAGAAACGCAAGCAGCCCACCCCAATAGTTCCGGGTATTGATGAGGATGCAGGGCTTGGTGTGCATCCGCAGTTGCTTCCAAGTCAAAATTTCCATCAACTCGTCGAGGGTGCCGTAGCCGCCCGGCAAAATCAGAAACGCGTCCGCCAGGTGAACCATCCGCGCCTTTCGCTCGTGCATGGTCTTCACCAATTCCAGGCGCGTCAACCCCTGGTGCGCAATCTCGCTTCCCGCCAACACTTCCGGCAGCACGCCAATTACTTCCGCACCACCGGCAAGCGCGGCATCTGCCGCAGCGCCCATCAATCCAACGCGCGCGCCGCCGTACACCATGCTCAACCCAGCCGCGGCGAGCGCCGAACCCAGAGCCGTTGCTTCCGACAAGAACACCGGATCGCTCCCGTCCGTCGAACCGCAATAAACCGCTACCCTTCGCAACCTTTTCAATGAAGCCATAAGGTCTACAGAATAGCCCCCGTAGTTTTGAGACATGCGCTCCCGCGGCATAACGGAAGGTCATGCCTGCGGAAGGTAAACTGGAAGAGGACCCTTCCTTCCTGGACGCCCGATGTGCAGTCGCTCATTTCCAATCTGAATCCCGAACAACGCGCTGCCGTTGAAGCAGCCGAGGGCCCACTGCTCATCCTGGCCGGGGCCGGTTCAGGAAAAACACGCGTCATCACCAGCCGCATCGCCTGGCTCATTCAGCAAAAAGGTGTTGCCCCCGACTCGATTCTGGCAGTGACCTTTACCAATAAGGCCTCCGCAGAAATGGGTGAGCGTGTGGAGAAACTGCTGGGGCATTCCACCCTAGCCAAACCGCTGATCGCCACGTTTCACTCACTGTGCGTGCGGATTCTGCGCCGCGACATCGAAGCACTGAAAGTGGGCAACGACGGCCTCACGCGGGCCTTCGCCATCTATGACGAGAATGACCAGCAGGCCATCGTCAAGCAGATCATGCGGCGCATGGGTCTCGACACCAAACAGCTCACGCCGCGCACCGTGCTCGGCCGCATCAGCTGGGCCAAGAATCACATGATCGATCCGCAGGAGTATTACCTGGGCTCCAAGGATCCCAACAGCGAACGCATTGCGCACATCTTCCAGGGCTACAAGGCCGACCTCAAGAAGAACAACGCGCTCGACTTCGACGACCTGCTGCTTGAAGCCGTACGTCTTCTCAAGGTTTCCGCCGAAGTTCGCGAGCGCTACCAGCGCCGCTATCGCTATTTGCTCGTCGACGAATACCAGGACACCAACCGTCCGCAATACGAGCTGATGAAAATGCTTGCAGGTGAACACAAGAATGTATGCGCTGTGGGCGACGAAGATCAGAGCATTTATTCCTGGCGCGGCGCGGATATTCGCAACATCCTCGAATTCGAGCAGGATTTTCCCAACGCGCAGATTATCCGTCTGGAGCAGAACTACCGTTCCACACAGGTCATCCTTGAAGCCGCCGGTGCAGTGGTCGCCAACAATCTGCGCCGCAAAGGCAAAAAGCTTTGGACCGAGCGCCAGGGCGGTTCGCTCATTGGTTACTACGAAGCCCCCGACGGCGAAAACGAAGCGCTCTTCATCGCCGACCGCATTCAAAAGTTCTTGCGCGAATCGGTCGAGAACGGCTCGGAGGCGCATGTTGCCGTCCTCTATCGCACCAATTCGCAGTCGCGCCTGGTGGAAGAAGCACTCCGCCGCTACGGCATCAGCTACTCCATGGTTGGCGGCTTCAGCTTTTACGAGCGGGCCGAAATCAAGGACCTGCTCAGCTATCTGCGTCTCGTTCGCAACCCTCACGACTCGATGGCGCTGCAGCGCATCATCAACACGCCGGCACGCGGCATCGGCGCCACCACTCTGGCTACGCTGGAGCGCCTCGCGCTTGAAACCGGCATCTCTACGTGGGAAGCCGTTTCTGCAGCCCTCAGCAAGCGCCTCATCCCCACCCGCGCGCTCATGGCCCTCGAGTCCTTCCGCCAGCTCATTCTCGATGCGCAGGCCATGATGGATCCGGACTTTGCCGGCAAGCTCTCCGCTGACGTTGCCGAAGCAGGAGCCGACGCAGCGGACACCGATTTCAGCTTTGGCTCCCCCGAACCAGGCGCGGAGCAGAGCCGGCAGTCAAGCGAGGCCGATGCCACAGCAGATTTCAATTTCGGCGATAACGAAAATCAGATTCCGCTGCTTGACGCAAGCCACTTCTCCCCCTTCGCGGCGAGTGAAAAGCGTCCCTTCCTCAAGATGCCGAAGCAAGCGAAAGAAACTGTTCAACCGGGCGCGGAGGATGGATCTTCCTTCCTCGAAGAACCCACTCCGAAACAAGAACGACCCGAAGGGTTTCGAAAACCCGGGGATGCCGCGACGCTGCCTGAGCTCATCCGCTTCCTCATTGACCGCACGGGCTACATCAAGGCGCTCGAAACGGAAGCCTCGCCTGAATCGTTCAGCCGCATTGAAAACCTGAAGGAGCTGGCCAACGCCGCGCACGATGCCGAGGAGCGCGGAGAAACGCTGGCCGAATTCCTCGATCACGCTGCGCTCGCCTCAGACACCGACCAGTACGACCCAGATGCTCGTGTCACGCTGATGACTCTGCATGCCGCCAAAGGACTGGAGTTTCCGCTTGTTTTCCTTGCCGGTCTCGAAGAAGGTCTGTTCCCGCACTCCCGCACTCTCATGAATCCCGAGGAACTCGAAGAGGAGCGCCGCCTCTGCTACGTCGGCATGACGCGCGCCATGAATACGCTGGTCCTCACACGCGCGCACTATCGCCGCCGTTATGGCAACGATGCACCCGAGCCCACTGTGCCATCGCGTTTCCTTGAAGAAGTGCCCAACCAGCTCGTCGAGAATCTTGGCGGCCGTGCGCCTGCCTGGTCCACGCCGGCTTACAGCTACGGGGCGGGCGCGCGTGGCGGCTACGGTTCAGCGTATGGATCCAATCGGCGCGCAGCATCCACGGGAGAGTCAGAGAGCCGGCACTACAACTACGAAGACGAAAGTCAGGAGCGCCCTCACATGGCGGAACGTCAGGGTTCCGGCTCAAAGAGCAAGGTTCCGGATGCGGGATCAATTGACAATATCGCGCGCTTCTTTGGCGGCAAAGCGGGCGCAGGCAAATTTGGCAATGGCAAGATCGAGCGTCCGTCGATGGATCTTCCCGAGCCGACCGGCGCCGCAGGATTGAGAAAAGGCCAGCGCGTCCGCCACGCCAAATATGGCGAAGGCACCGTGCTCATGCGCGAGGGCGAAGGCGAAGATGCGAAGCTTACCGTCATGTTCCAACGGCACGGTATGAAAAAGCTGATGGAGAAGTTCGCGAACCTGCAGAAGATCTAGCTGGCGCGATCGAGCGATCCGACGGCGACCGGCGCTTCGACCCGCTTCGCTGCGGCCCCGGGCATCTTCGCAGGACAATGCGACTCAAGTTCTGCGAGATAGCGCGCCTTGTCAGGCAACTGGCGCGTGTGGACAATCTTCTTGCCGTTGCTGCCAACGATGGTGATGCGATTCCGCTTTTCTTCGATCCGGATTTCCCGGACTTCTTTCCAGAGGATGTGTTTGCCCGGGCCAACCCAGTAGGTCTGCTTCAGTCCCTCGCTGCCGAGATAAATGGTGCCTGGATAGGCAGTCAGCAGGAAAAGGATGAAACCCACGCAGAACAGAACCGGCCATGTCTCAGACGATACGTTCATGCCTAACATCGCCACCGCCCCGATGGGATAGAGCATGATTGCCACCATGAGGTAAACGCCCCAGTAAGCGCGGCGATTGGGGAAGAATTCCAAATTTCCTCCCGCCAACTTCGCGGTCCTGCCCTCGTCGGCAGAACTTATGACCATCCTTGACGCAATCCAAAACACCAGGACCACGCCCAGGTAAATAAAGACCAAGGGGAGGAGATTCATGCGGACATCTTACAGCCGGGTCTGCAAAATGAGGCTCGGCTTTTTGTCGGCTGGACGTTACGGATGTGTTAGCGCGGCAGTCCGGCCGCGCCCCGAACCCATCTGCAGGAGCATTGATTACGGTGATTTGCTTCGCTGCGCCTCCGCTCTGACTGCGTTGCGGACCGATTGGCAGGCCGCGCGTCCACATCGCACCAAAGCCCATAACTCCCTGCACTTCGTGACCTTACTCGGCCCTAGAATTCCGCCGTGGAGCTAACTTCGATGAGCGATGCAACTTACCCAGAGAACGTGCAGCCCATCCATTTCTTGCGGCCCATCCTCATAGGTGGCGCCATCGCCGGTGCGTTCGACCTGACATCAGCCTTCCTCACGTTTGGCTGGAAAGTCCCGCTCACCGTCGCGGCCGGCCTGCTCGGTGCGAGTGCTGTAAGTGGCGGCGCCTTCACCTGGATTCTGGGCGTCCTGTTGCACTTCACCATCGCGTTCGGCGCCGCGACCGTCTATTGCCTGGCGAGCCGCAGACTTCCCTTTCTTGCTTCCAACTGGCTCGTCTGCGGCATGTTCTTCGGCATCGCCGTCCACCTTGTAATGAATCTCGTCGTCCTGCCCCTCTGCGCCTTTCACTACATGGGACCTTACGAATATCGCGGCCTGGTTCAGGGTCTGCTCGTGCACATGATCCTCATCGGCTTGCCGATCTCGTTCAGCTTGCACAGGTTTTCGCGGTGGTCTTAGGCGCGCGAAGGAGCGCAGATGCAGTGCGCACTCCCCTGTTCCAGGGCACGGACCCCTTGAATACTGAGATTTTCCGGAAACAGCTTAAAGCGGTTGCCCCAGGCGTTTTTCCAACAGCGTACGATAGGTTCGGCTGACACGCGCCCGCGAGCCATTCCGAATAACCGCTTCGAACTCACCGTGCGACATCGGTTCCAGTTGCAGGATGCTTTCGATATTCACCAACGCCGAACGGTGAATGCGCACAAAGCGCCGCTGATCGAGCTTCTCGGCAAGGTCATTCAGCGCCGCGCGATACAGCAACTCTTTGCCGCCTACATGCAGGGTCACATAGACACCTGCTGCTTCAATCCAGTCGATATCCACAACGCGGATAAAGCGCGTTGTCCCTGCCGACTTCACCACGAGTCGATCCAGCCTGCGGTCGGCGCCGGGCTGCGCGCCGGCCACCATCTTCATCACGCGCTGGCCAAAGTCTCCTCGACTTCGCTCGTCGAGCCGCCCTTTCACACGCGTCATCGTCGCTTCAAACCGTTCGTCGCTGAAGGGCTTCAGCAGGTAGTCGAGCGCATTCGCCTCAAAAGCGCGAATCGCATGCTGGTCGTAGGCCGTCACAAAGACGGTCAACGGCATCTCTGCCGCGCCAATTGCGTCCACGACTCCCAGCCCGTCCAACTCAGGCATCTGCACGTCGAGAAACACCAGGTCGGGCTTCTGCTTCTGGATCGTCTCCACCGCAGCTTCGCCATCCGCCGCTTCACTGAGCGTTCCCACCTGCGCGTCGCGGCGCAACAGATCAATCAGCCTTTGCCGTGCCGGAGCTTCATCGTCTGCTACCAATACGCGGATCGGTTCAGGCATTTGGGCGTCCATTTCCGTTTTCTCCCACCACGCGTAAGGGCAACGTCACCTCTGCCACCGTTCCGCCGTTTCTCCGGTTGCGCACCACAAACCGGCTCGCTCCATTCGGATGCAGCCCGGCAATCCGTTCCCGCGTGATGGATAAACCGTGCCCCGCCGCCCTCTCCATGGCCCAGTTTGCCGGCAGACCTACGCCGTCATCCAGTACACGAATCTCCAGCCGATCATCCAGCGAAGTCGCTTTCACCAGCACCGTACCGCCGCTGGAACGCCGCGATACGCCATGGCGAATTGCGTTTTCCACGAGCGGCTGTATCAGGAACGCGGGTACCAGGGCACGCCGCACGTCGGGCTCTATCTGCATCTCCACCTTGAGCTGCTCGCCGAAGCGAATCTTCTGGATGGCCAGATAGTGCTCCAGAAATGCCATCTCCTCGAAAAGCGGTACCTCCTGCTTGTCCTTCGATTCAAGAGAAAGGCGCAGCAGATCGCCCAGGTGCTCGATCATGCGCCGCGTGAGTTTGGGGTCGCGTTCCACATGCGACGAAATCGTGTTCAGCGCATTGAACAGGAAGTGCGGATCGAGTTGCATGCGCAGTGAATTCAGTCGCGCTTCCGCAAAGCTATGTTCCAGCCGTTCCAGCCGCAACTCGCTGTTCATGTACCGCTCGTAATAGCCATACGCCTGCACGCCGCCGGCAATCACCCAATAGACCAGCCAGCTCCAGATCTGCCAGCCCAGCACCATTGGACTGAAGAGCTGTGAGAAATGCAGCGAACTCCATGGCGTCACGCCCATCGTGGCCCGCATAGCCGTGAAGATGTAGAAGTAGATCTCGGTGAAAGCCAGGCTCAGTGCCAGGTGAACAAGAAGCCGGCGCTCCAACTGCTTGCCCGAAAAGGGCAAGCGCCTGTCGATGGCCAGAATTACCGGGGCGAGCAATCCCCAGGCCCAGAATTGCGCCAGATAGATGCGCAACTCGTCGTGGAATCCCTTGGTGGACATGCTGGGCAATGCAAAGATGCAACCCACCGCCGTCCAACCGACGGCAGCCAGGAGAGCGCGCACCAGTCGCCGGCGTATTTGGAGAACACGACCGAACCTGCGCTCGCCTGCCGATGAGGCGCCCAGCCATCGGGCGGATTGTGCGCTGGATGCAACCACAGATTCAACTCACTTGACGGCGTATTTAAACCTGCCGCGCTTCTCGGACTCTCTGACCTGCGCCCGGGCGGCAAAGACTCCGCATACTCGAGTGTATCCACCCCGAAAGCGACTCGGTTCAGCCCCGGTATGCCTTGACCTTTTGCTGCAGACCAGGTGCAACTGGTCCGATCCGTTGCCGCGCAGAGTGCCGCAATACAGCACGATACCCGCCGGCAGGGGTCGGGTCCACCCCAATGTGGCGACCGGGACTCGCATCGTTCAGGGCGGATTCGAAGCTTTCTGAATTGGGGCGCCGGTATGCACGCTAGTTTGCCCCTGCACCCGCCCCGGCGCATAAACCCCAGCCCTGAAAGCAGTTCTGTGCTACACTCAAACTAATCGTAGGATTCGATATAGAAGTACTTGCCTGTTCCGAGTTACCGCTCTACACGCAAACACTTCCACATTGCGTTCGCGGTAATTCGCACCATAAGGAACAACACACAATGGAAACAGGCACAGTCAAGTGGTTCAATGACGCCAAGGGTTTTGGATTTTTGAGCCGTGAAAACGGCGAGGACGTTTTCGTCCATCACACCGCCATCCAGTCGAACGGCTTCCGTTCGCTTCAGGAGGGCCAGAAGGTCCAGTTCAACGTGACCAAGGGCCCCAAGGGCTGGCAAGCTGAGAACGTCCAGGTTGTCTAAACCTTAGACACCAGTACAGCTTCAAAGAAAGAGGGACGGCGAACATGCCGTCCCTTCTTGTTTTTGTACTTAGAAAATCTCTGCGTTGCTTCAGGCAGCAGGAACCAGTGTCTTGGCGCTCTTCCTCGAAGAACCCGGATGCATCGATTCGTAATCTGAGTTGTTGTCGCCCAGATAATCCAGGGCCTCATTGATGGTGTCTTCAAAGCGGCCGCCTGTTTTGTGCGTGGCCTTCACAACCTTTGAAACAACCTGGCAAACTTCAAATCTATTAATTCCCTGCGCAATCGCGCGGTGGACTTGATCAGAGCGCATAACGGACTCCGTTCGGCAAGAGCCGGTTAACAATGAAAGCGTTAACGGGTGGCCTTGAGACGTGTGGATGTTGCGTGGGGTTCGGAGCTCGTCGGAAGCGAAGGCAGGGGCCAAAGCCGAGCAGGCTGGATTCTTCCAGGTCGCGTCTTTCCTTCATTCTACGCGACAAACAACCCGTCCCGCGAGAATTCGCGAAGCCTCACAGCACTTCCTTCTGGTTTCAACGCATGTCCCCAGCCCGCGATGGGTCTGCCTTTGAACCTCCGAGCGTCCCGGTTTTCGAGCGCTCGAAAAGCGAATGCAACTTCACTGACCTGAGGCTTGCCGCCAGAAAACAACGGCGCGCCTGGCGAAATCAGATTCGGGGCACATTGTCGAAGATCAACTGTACATTGGAGGCAGAGGACTTCCCTTTGCCCGATGAGGCCAACTCTGTGTCCGATACTCCAGTGATGCAGGATCGTGTCGTGTCCGTAACACGCGGCCCCAATGTCCGCTTCAGGAACGATGACTTCGATCTTCGGCCGGATCGGAAGGACCCGCACCTTCGCCTGGAGTATGCAAACGTTTATGTGCGCGACCAGAACCGAAGCCTTCGGTTTTATCTCGACCAACTAGGGTTCGCCTTATTCGCAGACATACATTTTGCATCGGGAGACCGCTGGGTTTTGGTTTCTCCGCCCGATGGAACCGGCAACTTATTGCTTAGGCTGGCAAAACCGGGTTCTGCGGAAGAGCGTCTTGTTGGTCTTGTGGGCATGATCACCTTCATCACTGAAGATGTTGAGGCGAAGTACAAGGAATGGTCAGAGCGCGGCGTGAAATTTACAATTCCACCGCAAACGCAAGCATGGGGACGCGTCTCTTGCCGATTTGAAGACCCGGATGGAAACACCTTTGAGCTTGAGAGCTTCGACCGGTTCGCCCTGGCAATTGAAGATCGGCGCCGTACCCTTGCGGCAAAGATGGACGCGGAGCGTCGCGCCGCTCAGGAACTGGAGATTGCCAAGAAATTCCAGGCACGGCTCTTTCCTCAGCGGCTGCCCCCCGTTTCTCATCTCGACTACGCCGGGATATGCATTCAGGCCCGGTCGGTAGGCGGCGACTACTACGATTTCCTCGATCTTGGCTCGGAACACATCGCGCTCGCCGTCGGCGACATCGCCGGCAAAGGGATCGCGGGCGCCCTGTTGATGGCGAACCTCCAGGCAAATATACGCAGCCAATTTGTCAGTGCCGTCGACCATCCGGAGCAGTTCCTCACTGCAGTCAACCGGCAACTCTTCGAGAGCACAACCGAAAGCGCCTACGCGACTCTCTTCTTCTCGGAGTATGACAGTCGCAGCGGTCTCTTACACTACGCCAACTGCGGACATCTTCCCGCTCTGGTGCTAAGCAAGAATGGCAACGTGGAGCGACTGGATGCGACTTGCACGGTCGTTGGGCTATTTGGCGACTGGCAATCTTCCATGGCAGAGTTTCGGCTGGAGGAAGGGGACATTCTTGCCCTGTACACGGACGGAGTGACGGAATCTTTCAACGCAGAAGAAGAGGAGTTTGGTGAGCGACGCCTGGTGGATGCGCTGCGGCGACATCGCGACTTGCCTGCACAGAAATTGGCCGAGGCGGTCGTCGATGAAGTAGTCCAATTCAGCGTGGGGGAACAGTTTGATGACATCACTTTCATCATCGCCAAAAGGCTGAGCAAATAGAAGCAATGTTGATCCCACATGCGGTGACCATGTGGGGAAGCCAACCCTTCCAACTTTTCGGGCCACGCCGGAATCACCGCCTCCTCTTCCCTTTCCGTCCGCTCTCTCACCTGCCTTGAACCGCTGCTCTGCCAAATAAACCGTGTCCGGCTCGCTGCTGCCGGCGGCGGGAGGTTGCGGGTTCAACGTTCTAAGCCGCGACTCCCAGGCAAATCCGTCGGATCACACGGGCGGCCGTGCCCCTTTCCACTCGGTCCTTAACCCTCACCGCGTTTTTCGGCGCTGCTTCTTCCTGTTACCATGAAGTTCGCATCGTCCGTTGATCCGGCACAGGCCGCAGCGGGAAGCGACTTGAGCGAAAGAAGGTTTTTTCAGTGGCAGATACCAAGAAGATTGAAGACAAGGCAGAACGCAAAAAAGTGAAGCGCGCCGCGCGCAAGAAGGCCGCGCCCAAGGCCAAGCGAACCACGCCGCGCGGCTCCAACAAAAAGAAAGTCAAGAAATTGGTCCGCGGCCAGTCGAAACGGTAGTTCGCCCGGCACGTTCCGCAGCATCCTTCGGGTCGGCTCCTTCAAGCCGGCCCGGATTCCTTTTTTGACCTCCCGCCCAATCCATCCCTTTCTCTTCTCGCTTGTCCCTCCAGGCCTCGCTCCATCCCATCTCCTTCATCCACATCATGTACACTGCCGCATAAGGCTTCCCATATGCTCTCGGAAACGCCTGCATTCCAAGTGCCGCGCCCCGAATCAGACGAGGAGATCTGCCCTGCCAAGCCAACTGCTTGCCTGTAAATCCATCGACAAGTTGATCCGCGAATCGGAAGAACCAGAGAACGCGCTCAAGAAGTCGCTTGGCCCCTGGTCGCTTACCGCGCTCGGCATCGGCGCCGTGATTGGCTCCGGCATCTTTACCGTCATCGGCACAGCCATGGCCGGCCAAAAGTTCGATACTCCAGAAGTCAGCAATACCCCCCTCATCCACTATCTGTTGACCCACACGGCCATGGCAGGACGCCCCGGCGCCGGCCCGGCTCTTGCAATCTCCCTGGTCCTCGTCGCCGTCGTTTGTGTCTTTACCGGGCTTTGCTACGCCGAACTGGCTTCCATGATTCCCATTGCCGGTTCGGCCTACACCTACACCTACGCCACGCTCGGAGAACTGGTCGCCTGGATCATCGGCTGGGACCTGATTCTCGAATACGCCTTCAGCAACATGAGCGTCAGCGTCGGCTTCGCCGCGCACATCGAGGCGCTGCTCGAGTGGTTCGGCCTGCATCCCGCGCTCAAGTGGATTTCGCCCGCGTATCTGCCCACTGGCCTGCAGGATCTTGCCGGCAACGATCTCTACGCCCCCGGCTGGCACTTCGGCTTCAACATTCCAGCCTTTCTCGTTGTCATGGTGCTCACCGTGGTCCTCGTGCGCGGCATTCGCGAGTCGGCTCGTACCAACAACATCCTCGTCCTCGTGAAGATTGTTGCCATCCTCGCATTCATCATCGCGGCTGCCAGTTTCATCAAGCCTGTCTACTGGCATCCCTTCATGCCCAACGGCTGGACCGGTATGCTCTCCGGCGGATCCATCATTTTCTTCACCTACATCGGCTTCGACTCAGTCTCTACCGCTGCCGAGGAATGCAAGCACCCGCAGCGCGACCTGCCCTTCGGCATTCTCGCCACACTCGTAGCCTGCACGCTGCTCTATGGCGGCGTAGCCATCACGCTCAGCGGCATCGTTCCCTGGAATTCCATCATGGGCGACGGCGCGCCCGTAGTGAACGCCCTCAAGCGCCTTTCGCTGCAGCCCGGTGGCAGCAATCTCCATTGGGTTGAGCTGGTCGTTCTCATCGGCGCTATGCTCGGCATGATCTCGTCGATCCTGGTCTTCCAATTGGGCCAAGCGCGCGTCTGGTTTGCCATGTCGCGCGATGGTCTGCTCCCCAAGGTCTTCGGAAGGATTCACTCGCGCTATCGCACCCCAGCCGTCGCCACTTGGGTTGCAGGATTCGTCGTAGGTGTACCCGCCGGCCTTCTCGACATCGGCACTGTGTCGAATCTTTCCAACATCGGCACGCTTTTTGCCTTCGTGCTCGTATCGATCGCCGTCCTCATCCTGCGCTACCGCGAGCCTGAGAGACATCGCGCCTTCCGCGCCCCCTTCGGCCCCGTCTTCCCGCTGCTGAGCATCATTTTCTGCATCGTTCTCATGATGGGCCTCGAAGTCCTCACCTGGACCGCATTCTTCATCTGGCTCTTCGTCGGCTTGCTCATCTACTTCTTCTATAGCCGCCACCGCAGCGAGTTCGCGCCGGCACACTAGCTCCAAAAGAGGAACGCGGGAGAATCCTTGAGTTCCTTCTGAATGAATTCATCACCCCAGTTGTCGCTTCCCGGCCAATGCGCTCCAGCGTGCCCGACCTTCCAGCAGCCTTCCGCCGTTGCTCCTGTAGAATTGCTGGACCCCAAGGGCATGCGCCGAGGTTGCGCGGTCTCCGGGAGATCATCTGCCGACCTGGAGCGAACGATGAGAAAGATCCTTCTGTACTTTGGGCTGGTCTGTTTGGGAACGTTCGCGCCGGGGCAGGAAGCCGCACCGGACCTCATTCTCTTCAACGGCAAGATTTTTACCAGCGTAGCGTCCCATCCCTATGTGGAGGCGCTGGCCATTCGGGGCGATCGCATTGTTGCAATCGGCAACAGCAAAACCATTCAGGCGACGGCGGGCCCCAAAACCAATGTCTTCGACTTGCATGGCAGCACAGTGATTCCCGGTTTGAATGATGCGCATCATCATTTCGACCTGGGACCGCCGGAGGTCGAAGTTGACTTGCCAACCAGAGATCCGTCATGGGCGCAATTGAAGGATGGACTCGCAGGAGCCCTCTCCAGGAACCCTGCACATGGCCTGATCACGGCGACCATCGGCTTCAAAGTCTTCGGAGATCCGTCCATCGACCGGGATGTGCTTGATCGCATTGCACCCGATACTCCTGTGTCCTTGCAGACGTTCACCGGCCACGCCCTGGTCCTGAACACAGCCGCCCTGCGCCTTTACAAGATTTCCGAGGACCAGCCGGACCCGATGGGTGGCCGGTTCGAGCGCGATGCGAAGGGCAGGCTCACCGGCGTGCTCCGCGAATATGCCGTCATGAACACCGCGCGCGCTGTGGCTGATCGCGTTCCGGACAGTGAAGCGATTGTGCAGCTTCGCCGACAGCTTGAGGAAGAAGCGAAGTTCGGTGTCACAACTATCCAGGAGCTGGCCATCACCATGGCGCCGGCCCGTGCTATCGCGCTGCTTCAGGCGTTGGGCACTCCGATTCGCGTGCGCGTAGTGCGCATGCCGGGGACCACCCCTACGGGTCGTGACACGAAAGAAGGCGACGGCGTGGCTCAGCACCCTGCCTCCCTTATCACCGTTACTGGAACGAAGTGGCTGGCAGATGGAGTGGGCGTCGAAGGCACCATGACACCAAGGGGCAAATGGGAAATACCCTCCCAGCCACCCTTGGACGCGCTCTTCACTGCCTTGCCCCTCGAGTTCCCTGAGCGCGAATACCCGGCCATGCTGCAGGAATCGATCAGGAACAACGACCAGCTGCTGCTTCACGTCTCCGGCAATCTCTCTGTACAAACAGTCTTGAACGCCATCGACGCCACCGGCGGAAAAGCTGTCTGGCAAGGTCGCCGTTTGCGCTTCGAACATGGCGACGGAATCTTTGCCGACCAGTTTGCACGCATCCAGCAGGACGGCATTATCGTGGTTCAGAATCCTACCCACCTCGCTCCCATTGCACCGCCGGGCGTTGTCGTGTTTCAGAAGGCCCAGCCTCTGAAGTCCTTGTTGGCAGCGGGCATCCCTGTCGCCTTCGGCTCGGACGGGCCCATCAACCCGTATCTCGACCTGATGTTCGCCATCAACCCCGGCAATCGAACATCGGAGGGGCTTACGCGGGAACAAGCCGTGATCGGCTATACCCTCACATCGGCGTACGCCGAGTTCCAAGAGAAGGAGAAAGGCTCCATCGAGCCGGGCAAGCTCGCGGATCTTGCGGTGTTGTCTCAGGATATTTTCACTGTGCCCGCGGAACAGCTGCCAAAAACCGCTTCGGTCCTGACCGTGGTCGGAGGCAAGATTGTCTATCAGGCGAATGCTGCCGACGGGCACTGACGTATTTCTCCACCGATCGCAGGCGCCTCTGCGGCTCCACTTGACAACCAAGTGATAAACATGTTCACTTGAATGCCAAGTGAAGAAAACACCCATCCAAATCCTGCAAGGCACTCTCGACCTCATGATCCTCCGCACCCTTGCCACCATGGGTCCACAGCATGCCTACGGCATCGCCAGCAGGCTCCAACAGGTCTCGGGAGACGCCTTAAATCTGAACCAGGGCACAATCTATCCAGCGCTCGTTCGGATTGAGCAGCACGGATGGACGCGCGGTTCTTGGGGCAAGACGGAAAACAATCGCGAGGCGAAGTACTACGGAATCACCAAGGCGGGCTTACTGGCACTGGATGAGGAGACCGAACGCTGGCGCCAGATGGCCGGCGTGGTAGAAAAGCTTCTCGCGAAGGAGCAGTAACGATGGCGCATGGGAGAAGGTTCATTGCCAGGCTTCGCAATCTCCTCACCAACGAGCGCGTTGAGCAGGAGCTTGCGCGCGAAGTCGCGTCGCACCTCGCCCTTCTCGCAGACGATTTCGAACGTGAGGGCATGGCCCGCGAGGAAGCACAGCTTGCTGCGCGACGCGCTTACGGCGGCGTGGAGCAGGCAAAACAGGCACATCGCGACGAGCGCTCCGTCTTGTGGATCGAGCAAACCGTGCAGGACCTGCGCTATGGCCTGCGCACCCTGCGAATGAGCCCCGGCTTCACCATTACCGCAGTGTTCACTCTCGCTCTCGGCATCGGCGCGTGCACGGCCATCTTCAGCCTGGTCAATGCAGTGCTCATCCGTTCCCTGCCGTACGGCGATCCAGGCCGGCTCGTTTATCTCTATACGCCCCTTCCGCAGTTCCACCTGCCACCCGAAGTATTCAGCCCTACCTACGCCGACTTCTACGACTTGAAGAAAGACTGTCATTCCTTCGAGGACATGACCATGTTTGGCCAGTCGGTCTTCAGCCTGGCATGGCAGGGCACCGCGGAGCGGGTCAGCACGGCACGTGTCGATGGTGATTTCTTTCAGACCTTTCAAGCCACTCCTGAACTTGGCCGGACTATCTCTGCGGACGACAACCAACTCGGCCACGATCGAGTCGCTGTCATCAGCCATGCGCTCTGGCAGTCCATGTTTGGCTCGGCTTCTGACATCCTGCGCCGCTCGCTCGTCCTCGACGGCAAGAGCTATCAAATTGTCGGCGTCATGCCGCCGGGCCTTGAGTATCCGCACAATACCGATTTGGCCTATGGAGAATCTCAATACAAGACAACGCAGGTCTGGGTGCCGTTAGCTCTTACGCCGAAGCAGATGGCCGACCGGGACAACGCGAACGCAAGTGTGGTGGCGCGCCTCAAGCTCGGCGTCTCCCTTGCCCAGGCGCAGGCAGAGATGGCCGCCACGATGGCGCGCCTCGATAAGCTCCACGATCCGCAGATGCGGGGATGGGGCGCGCTGATCGAGAGCTTTGTCGACAGCACCGTCGGCCACGTCCGCCGGTTGCTTTGGCTTCTTCTCGGCGCAGTTGCGATCGTACTGTTGATTGCCTGCGGCAATGCGGCCAACCTGCTGCTGGCCCGCGCTGCCGGCCGCATGCGCGAACTGGGTGTCCGCGTGGCGCTCGGCGCCGGACGCAGCCGCATCATTCGCCAGCTCATCACCGAGTCTCTCTTGATCGGCCTCACGGGCGGAGCCATCGGCGTCGCGTTCGCATACCTCTTCTTGCGTATCCTTCCGTTGTTCAATCCCGGCAACATCCCACGCCTCAATGAAGCGTCTCTGGATACGCACGTGCTCCTTTTCACCGTGGGCGTGTCTCTGCTCACAAGTCTGCTCACGGGGATCCTGCCCGCGCTGGCTGTATCACGCATCAACCTGACTGACTTCCTCGCCACCACCAGCAGCCGTAGCGTGGCCGGCGCGCATACCCGCGTCCAAGGTGCTCTTATCGTCGCTGAATCCGCGCTCGTTGTGGTCCTGCTGGCCTCTGCGGGCCTCTTCATTCGCAGCTACATCAATGTCGAATCGGTAGACACTGGTTTCTCTCAATCCACCGTCACGGTGAATATTGGGCTTGATCCGCGCTATGGCCACCCGCAGGCGGTTGCGTTCTTCCGGAATTTCTTCGCAAGGCTGCAAGCCTTGCCCGGCGTAGAAGCGGTTGGTGCCGTCAGCAACCTGCCGCTCAGCAACTCCGACGACCTGCGCATGTTCGCCGTCGAAGGTTATCCCAACCAAAAAACCCAATTGGCCGAGGCACGCTGGGTTACTCCTAACTACTTTTCCGCAATGAGGATTCCACTGATCGCCGGGAGATTGTTTGCCGCCGACGAGAAACCCGGGGCGCACACCATCCTCATCAACCAGAGTTTCGCCAAAAAGTATTTTGCAGGCCGCAACGCCATAGGTGGCCGCGTCACCCGGCAAGATGACCACGCGCAATGGAACACGGTTGTGGGTGTTATCGGTGACGTGCGCAACAACAGCCTTGAAGAGCCTGCCGAACCGCAGATCTACGAGCCCGACATGGAGTTTGCAGGAGGAAACATCGCCATTCTCTCCTCGCTTCCGGCGAGCTCGCTCGCGGCCACCATCCGCGCTGTCCTTCACTCTCTCGATGCCAGCCTCGCAGCCGGCGACGTGCGAACCATGGGGGATCTTGAATCCGCAGCCACCGCGCAGCGCCGCTTTCAAACTTCGTTGCTCACAGTCTTTGCTGCCATCGCTTTGTTTCTCGCGCTGGTGGGTCTCTACGGCCTCATGGCCTATTCGGTCAGCCGCCGTTCGCGCGAAGTGGGCATCCGCATGGCTCTCGGCGCGCAACGATCCGATGTGCTCGCGCTCATTCTCGGAAAGGCCGCGTTGCTGCTTGGGCTGGGTCTCGCCTCGGGACTGATTGCGTCGTGGTTCGCCACGCGCGCCATTCAGGCGTTTCTCTTTGGGGTCGACCGGCACGACCCGATCACAATCCTCTCCGTTTGTGCTCTGCTTGAGGTCTCCGGATTGATTGCGGCGATCATTCCTGCACGCCGCGCGGCCTCTATCGATCCCATGCAAGCACTGCGGTCGGAATAGAAGCCCTGTACGAAGACCCTCGGGATCCAGTCTTGAAATCGGGGCTCGGTTTATGCCAAATCACATCTCGCACCCGGCACGAACCACTCTCACGCGCCGTGCTCTCAAGTGCAGCCGCTCTCACTGTGACCCGTCACCGTCCACCCGCTACACTCTTTAGATGGACGATATCTCTGCGTTCATCCGCCGGCTTCCCAAGGCCGAACTCCATCTCCACCTCGAAGGCACCGTGCGCCCCGCGACCCTCGTCGAACTCAGCGCCCGCCACGACGTGCGACCCATCACTTTGCCCGAGGCCGAAGCACTTTATCAATTCACTGACTTCACGGGCTTCATTGAAGCCTTCAAAGCCGTCACCCGCCAGCTCATCGGCCCAGAGGATTACGAGCTCGTCGCCTGGCGCATGCTCGAGCAGCTTGCCTCCCAGGGCGTCGTCCATGCCGAGGTCTATATTTCGGTTGGCGTCATCTACATGTGGCGCAATCATGACCCAGTCTGCTTTGAGCCAATTTTTGAAGGGCTGGAACGTGCCCGCCTCCGCGCACAGCGCGAACTCGGAGTCTCGCTCTATTGGATATTCGACGCCGTCCGACACTTTACGGTTCCCGAAGCCGAGCGCGTTTTCCGCAAAGCCGCTGAAATGCGCCCTGACTACCCCTCCATCATTGGCATTGGGCTGGGCGGTGATGAACGCCGCACAGGCTCCGAGCCCTTCCGCGAACTCTATGCCGAAGCTCACGCCGCTGGTTTGCGCCTCACAAACCATGCTGGCGAGACCACCGGACCCGAGGCCATCTGGGAAGCGCTCTCCATCGGCTCCGAGCGCCTCGGCCACGTCCTGTCGGCATGCCAGGATGAATCTCTCATCCGAGAGTTAAGAGTGCGCAACACCGGGCTCGAATTGAATCCAACTTCGAATGTCCGCACTGGTGTCTGTCCCTCGTTCGCGGATCATCCATTGCGCCGCATGTTCGATGCGGGCCTGCTGGTCACCATCAATTCCGACGACCCCGCATTTTTCGGATCCGATGTGGCCAATGAATATCTGCTCGCCCACACACAGCAGGGCTTCAGCCGCGACGAACTTCGCCTCCTCGCTGCGAATTCCATCCGCGTGAGCTTCTTACCTGAGCCAGAAAAACAAACATTCCTCGACCAAATAGCATCCATTCATTAACGCGTCGCAGATTTGTGCTACGAAAGTTGTAGTCTCACGTTTTACCCGCGAGATGAGTCGAATCAAAAGTAAGCTAAGATACAAGTAGGAGGCTTTGCCGACCATGTCCCCCGATACGATCACCCTTATGACCGCTGAAGAGCCCAGCGAGACCAACACGCTCAAGGTTCTCGGTTGGTTCTCGGTCGGCATGGCAGTGGCCGCGCTCAGCTTCTGGGTTGGCCGCGAACTGCGCAATCGCTACAAGTTCAACCAGCGCACCCCTTACGACTTCTATTCGAACGCAGCCGAGCCTCAGTCCGCTGAATACGGCATGGGCGTTTAGGCAACTTTCTTTCACGCTTCAGCAAAATGAGCCTGCCCAACGGGGCGGGCTTTGTTGTCTGCACCCATCTCTGCGCGCCCCTCGCGCATCTTTGCCCTCGATGTGACACGTTGACCCGCCGTTACCGCTCCTCTTTGCAGTCCGCTGTGCATCCTGAATTCCACATCCGTCTCAAAACCCCTCAGCCTGCGCTGCGATACCCTTGTCCCTTATGGGCCGCATCCGTGTTCTCTCCGACCAGGTAGCTAATCAGATCGCGGCCGGCGAAGTTGTCGACCGTCCTGCGTCGGTGGTCAAAGAGCTGCTCGAGAACGCGCTCGATGCGGGCGCTTCGCGCATCCGCGTCGAAGTCGAAGCCGGTGGCCGCAAGCTCATCCGCATCGCCGACGATGGCCACGGCATGAATCGCGACGATGCGTTGCTGGCCTTCGAGCGCCACGCCACCTCGAAACTGCGCACGGCCAAAGACCTTCTTTCTATCGCTACCCTGGGATTTCGCGGCGAAGCTTTACCATCCATTGCTTCCGTGGCACGCGTCACGCTCGATACGGCAACCCGCGAAGACCCCACCGGTACACACATGGAAATTGCCGAGGGAAGGATCCATCACGTCGACGACGCAGCGCTTCCACGCGGCACCACTATCGCCGTTGCCGATCTTTTCTTCAATACGCCCGCGCGCCGCAAATTTCTCCGCGCCGAATCCACCGAACTCGCTCACGTGACAGCGCTCGTCACCCACTACGCACTCGCGCACCCTGAAAAACATTTCGAACTCCTCTCCGCATCCCACACGCTGGTCTCGGCGCCGCCCGTTGCGCGCACGGCGGAACGCATCTACCAGATCTTCGGAAAAGAAACCCTCGCTCAACTTCTGCCCGTCGCCGCGGAAACCCCTCTCGCGCACGCCGGTCTTCCCGAGCCGCCGCCATGGAAGAAGGATCCCGACGAGCCCGTACGCGATCCCGGAACACTGCGCCTCAGCGGCTTCTATTCCAAGCCGGAGTTGCAGAAGCTGAATCGCAACTCGATCTACATTTTTGTGAACAAGCGCCTCATTCGCGATCGCCTCCTGATGCACGCCATCACCGAGGCCTATCGCAATGTCATTCCTCCCACCAGCTTCCCCGTCGTGCTTCTCTTCCTCGAGATGCCGCCCGAAGAAGTCGATGTCAACGTGCACCCGGCCAAAACAGAAGTCCGTTTCCGCCAGCAGTCGATGATTCACGATTTTGTGCGCGACAGTCTGCGTACCGCCCTGATCAAGGCGCGTCCCGCGGCCGGGTTTCTTGCGGCGCTCGATTCTTCGCCCGCTGCCAGCCCGTCGCTCATGCCGCCGGCAACTTCGCCGTTGCCCGGTTCGCCGGAGGAGCCCGCCGGCATGGAAGCCAACGCGCAAAAGGACGCCTCCCTAGGAAGCATGGCGTTTCAGCTCACGCCGCAGGCTCTTCCACCCATTCCCGGCAAACTGCCTTTCGATGGCCGCGCGCTCGACACCCAGGGCATCGGTCAAATTGCCGCGACGCTTCTCGAGCCCGGTGCGGGGGAGAATAGCTCCTGCTCGCTAAATCCCGATCTTCACGGCGCTTACGCCGCTGGCCAGACCGCGCAGGTTGAAGCCGAACAGGCTGCCTCCAACTT
Source organism: Occallatibacter sp. (assembly GCA_035487015.1). Classification (GTDB taxonomy): domain Bacteria; phylum Acidobacteriota; class Terriglobia; order Terriglobales; family Acidobacteriaceae; genus Telmatobacter. The sequence continues at coordinate 36,387 of DATHMP010000086.1, forward strand.
GAACCACCTCGGCTCACTCATCCCCCTGGGCCAGCTTCGAGAGTCCTTTATTCTTGCCACGGGCGAAGGTGGCCTGTGGATTATCGACCAGCATGTGGCCCACGAACGCGTCCTTTTTGAGAAAATCTTGCGCGATCGACAGGTGGAACGTATGCAGCGCCAGCGGCTCTTGATGCCGCTTCTCGTCGAATTGAAGCCGTGGCAGATGGTCGTCTTCGCCCGCATCGCGGAGGAGCTGGAACGGAACGGTTTCGAGGTGGAACCCTTTGGTCCTCAAACACTTGCCGTGAAAGCTGCACCCGTGGGGCTCGAGGGTGCCGAACTCGAGCGAACCTTGGCCGAGATCATTGAGCAGTCGGGTGGCGATTCCGATCAACCTACGCAAAATCAGAATCTTAGCACCTTGCGGAGCCGCATCGCAGCCTCCATCGCATGCCATTCAGCCATCAAGATCAACACCCCTCTCGACTCCGCCCGCATGGAGTGGCTTTTGCAGGAGCTTGCAAAGACTGAGCATCCAACAAGTTGCCCCCATGGGCGCCCGATTGCCCTGCTCTATTCGTGGAAGGACATTCAGCGGGCCTTCCATCGTATCTAGTTCGGATTTAGTATGGATGAGGCGGTTGTTCTCCTCTCAGGAGAGAGGGCAGCTCCCGGGATTAAAGAATCTCCAGGATTTCTGAACCCCCGAATGCCACCACCCACAAGTTGAAACGATTTAAATGGTGTGGCAGCCTTGCATACGTCTGTGATGGGTCCGCCCATCCTCTGAAATGCCGAAGCACCAGCCTGGAAGCGAGGTTTTTCTTTGACATCGGAACAACTGGAAGCTGCGCGCGCCGAACGGATGCGCCAAAACGGACATGGCACCCTCACTCTGGAGGACGCCAAGACGTGGATTGAAGAAACTGGACTTTGTCTGTTTCTGCCCCGGAGGCAATTTGCTACCTCCGTTGCGCCTTCTTTTGTTGAGGCGATCGTTGGGCAGCGGAATGAGACTCCGGATCCACGGCATATCGCAATCGCAGAAGAGATGCTGGTGCGGCTTGAGCTCGATAACGTCGCCGTCCGCCTGAATCTTCTCGGCCAGCCCGGTGAGCACCCGGACTTCGTCGTTGCCAGCTGGGTTCTGCCCTACGTCTACGCCTTGCGCGGGGATCGCGACTGGCGCCGTAACCCCCAGCTCACCGGCTCGCGCGCTGTTTCTCCGTTGGCCGTCCAGGCTTACAAGCTGCTCGAAGCCGGCGACACGAATGTCTCCCATCTCAAGCAGGCACTAGGCCGCGAAGTCACCGAATCCGCAGTCGTTCGCGCCATCACGGAACTCTGGCAGCAGCTGCGTATCATTCCTGTCATCGCGGCTCCCGGCCAGGCAGCCAAGTGGCAATTGCTCCGTCACCGCTTCCAAAAAGCCATCGCCGAGGGCGCTTCCACGTCGCAGGTCACGGCCATCTCTGTTCTCGCCTCCATTTACCTGCAGGCCGTCATCGCAGCCAGCATGGAAGAGGTCGAGATCTTCCTGTCGTCACTCACCGCGCGCAGCAAAGTGCGTGAAGTGCTGCGTGGCCTGGTTGCCACGCGCCAGGTACACACCATCTCACTCGGTCACGCGCCTCACTTCTATGTTGCGGGCACGCTGCCTGAGTTCTCGCCGGTCGCCAATCTCTACGCAAACCCGACGCTGTCGGCATCCTTTTATCTGCACGGATCGGACTTCAACGAACATCCGGCTGTCCAGCTCTACTCACGTCCAGCTGCGCCCGCGCCCCAGCAGCCCGCTGCCTCCGTCACGCCCGCTCCTGTTGCGCCGAAGCCCCAGGAGCCGCAAGCACCACGCGTTGCGGCGCATGCTTCCAACTCCGCCACGCGGCCTGCGGCAAGCCGGACCCATTTCAGCCGGCCCGCTCCGCATAACCGCGACCGCAAGCCTTCGAGTGCAAGCCGGACCGGTCAATCGTCCAACGGCAGCCGCTTTGCCCGGCGCCCTGCAGATACGCGCACTTCGTCGGCGCGCCCTGCAAATGGCGCACGGCCTGCGACTCCCGCGCGCTTTGGCAAAACCACGGCCTTTGGCAAAACCACGGCGAAGAGTTCCAACGGCAATAGCCTGCGCACCCACAAGAACGGCGCGCATACCAACGGCAATGGCTTGCATCCGCACAAGAACGGTGCGCATGCCAATGGCAAGCCGGCACACTCTTCCAATGGCAACGGCTCACTGCGGAGCCGGAAATCTGCTGCCCCCGCTTGGGGCAAGCCCGCGGCAGCCAAGCACAACGGACATTCCAAGCCCTTCAAAGGCAAGCCCGCGCCAGCGTCTTCGCGCAAAAACTCAGTCGCGCGCAAAGACAGCCATAAACCCACACTCACGGCAAGCGCCAAGGCCGGCAACAGCAAGAAGTACGGCTTTACCGCGCGAACTGCGAAGGGGACCAAGAAGCGCGGATGAGTTCAGCGGATCATCCAGTCCCAACCACCCGGCCGGCGCGGAAAATCATCGTCGCAATCGATGGTCCCGCCGGCGCCGGCAAAAGCACCATAGCCAAGCATCTCGCCCGGCATTTTGGCCTGCTCAATCTCGAGACGGGGGCCATGTACCGCGCTTTTGCCCTCAAAGCGCTCCGCACCCACGTTCTGCTCGACGACAGTGAAGCATTGCAGACGCTGGCGGGCGAGACCAGCATTCGGCTTGAATCCGGCGCCGACGAGAACCGCGTCGTTCTCGACGAAGAGGACGTCACCGGCCTCATTCGCAACCAGACCGTTACCGATGCCGCCTCGCGTGTGAGCACATTTCCCCCCATCCGCGCGTGGATGGTGAGCCTGCAGCAGCAGATGGGAGCGGATGGCGGCGTGGTCATGGAAGGCCGCGACATTGGCACCGTCGTTTTCCCCAATGCCGAGGCCAAAATCTTTCTCGACGCCGCGCCCGAAGTCCGCGGCATGCGCCGTTTTGAGCAACTTGGCCCGGCTCCCGCCGTGCAACCTGCAGAAGTCATTCGCGATCTCCATGCCCGCGACGAGCGCGACCGAAACCGCGCTGACTCGCCACTTAAACCTGCATCCGACGCCGTACTTCTCGATTCAACCAACATGACACTCGACGAAGCCGTCAAGGCAGCGGAAGACATCGTCGCAGCCCGTCTGGCAAAGATTCCTGCGCTCGAAGAAGCATCCCGATAGTTCAACGCTCCTCAAGGCTGCATCATTCTGTCCAATAGATAGCCTTCCAGTCGTATCACTGTCTGCATCTAACGCTGCAGAGCCGGATGCTCACAGGCTCGCCCCCATTGGGTGGACTCGCCCGCGATTTCAACCATCTGCTCTTCATACTGCTCCGGGGTTTCCTGACTCAAGGAGTTTCCATTTGACCGTTCTTTGCCGCAGTTGCGGTTCGTCCAATTTCCGCCGATCCCGTTTCCACCTCTCCGATCTGCGTCATCTTGTGGCGTTCCAGCTTCCGGTCCGCTGCTTTGTCTGCAAACATCGCAGTCATCTTTCCATCTTTCTCGCCTTGCGATACCGGCGCAGCCGTTTCGCCTCAAGCCGTACGTGAGCATGCAGCAGCGGAGGCGGCTCTAGCGGACGCCGAGCCAGCCGTCCATCCTCAAACTGAATCGTTTGAATAAGATTCCTGCGGCCAATTGCAGTAAGACCGCCGCCCCGGGACGATAGAATCGGGTCAGGTCTATTGACTATGGAGATTTCCTGCCAGCGCTGCCATCAGACCGTTCAGGCCGACAATACCTTCTGTCCGTCCTGCGGCCTGCCGCAACTGGTTTACACCGCCGAAACCGCCACCACTCCGGGCCAGCCTGATCGCTGGAACGAAGCAGTGCGCGACGCGAGCATGGTCGATTGGAAACCTGCGATTCGTGCCGCGATCGTCTTCGCCGTTCCCGCCGGTCTTCTCTCCAGCGGCATCTCCCCTCTCAGCCTCTTTGGCCTCTTTTGGATGGCGGCCGCCGCAGCGTGGGCCGTTGTGCTCTATGTGCGTGGCCAGAGTCCCGCCTGGATCACCATCGGCGCGGGAGCTCGCATCGGCCTCGTGACCGGCATCATGGCGGTCTGGCTCGCTTTCACTCTCAGCGGTTCGGCCATGTTTGTTGAACGCTACTTTCTGCACCGATCGGCGCAAATTGACAGCGACTGGCGCACCAGCGTCGATGATAGCGAGAAGCTCACCGCACAGATCTTCGCGCAAACCGGTATGACCGATCCTGCGCAGGTGCAGGCACGACGCGCGTGGATGCTCTCGCCCTGGGGACATGCCGGGGATCTCGCTCTGGGACTGGCCGGATACTCCGTTTTCCTTTTGTTTTTCGCTGTCAGTGGCGGAGCGCTCGGCGCCCGCCTCCTCGCACGGCTGCGTCGTCCGCAACTCTAGTCACTTTTCCCGGAAACTGAACTCCGTCCGTCTCAAGCAGGTTCAGTCGCGCCTTGCGCCCTGTTCTCCACAACTTGCCCCAACCGGGCTGGCCTCGTATCATCCGGCAAGAGAGAATTCATGAGCGAAGAGTCAAACCACCCTGGTCTGCGCATTAAGGGCAGGCTGATGTCTGCCTCGGAGATTGAACGCACCCTGGTGCGCCTCGCCCATCAGATCGTTGAGAAAAGCAATGGAAGCGCGGATCTCGCTCTGATCGGCATCAAGCGCCGCGGCGTTCCGCTGGCCGAGCGTCTGGGCAAACTCATTGCCGGTATTGAAAAGCGCCCGGTCGATACCGGAGTGCTCGACATTCAGTTTTATCGTGATGACCTCACCACCGCCGGCGTTCGTCCTGTCGTCACGCCCGGCTCCATCGGTTTCGACGTCGAGGGCCGCGACGTGATTCTCTGCGACGACGTTCTCTACACTGGGCGCACCATCCGCGCCGCGCTTGACGCTCTCTTTGATCACGGGCGTCCCCGCCGCGTGCAACTTGCCGTTCTCATCGACCGTGGCCACCGCGAACTTCCGATTGAAGCAACTTATGTAGGCAAAGTGGTGCCTACCAGCAGCCGCGAGATTATCGAAGTCAAATTCCACGAAGTCGACAACGACGAGCAGGTGCTTCTCGTTGAACGGGTGGATTGATCAAACTGCTTTCAGCCCTGGCACTCAGCTTGTTCGCTCGAGGCTCCCGGCAGAAAGCTAAGGCCGAGAGCAAATTCAGATGACCGCAGCCACAGCACCCGTCCGCCGACCGATTCATCCGCCGCCCGTACCCGCCTCGCCATTTCCCTACAACCCCGGTTCGCTCCTTTCGATCCAGGACCTGAGTCTGGAGGCCGTCCGTCGTCTCCTCGCCCGTGCGTCGGTGCTCGAATCGATGGACCCTCTTGTCCGCGATCACATCCTGCTCAAACGCCGCCTTGCGCTGCTCTTCTATGAGTCGTCGACCCGCACACGCACCAGCTTCGAA
>DATHMP010000087.1:0-99538 GCA_035487015.1 Occallatibacter sp.
CGAGAGGACGGCGATCAGGCAGCCGAGCAGGGTCCGGAACTGCCAGGGCAGCTTCTCGGTGATGGACGAATTGGGAAGACTGAACTCCATTCGATACAGGACGTAGATCTTGGGGAGGCGTTCGCTGGTTCTTCCATCATTACACCGCAGGAGAGGCCTGCTGGCGAGGATCGAATGTAATGAACCGGCACTAAAGGCCTGTGAGTATCCGAAGACAAACGGACTGAGTGGGCCAAAAAGCAGTGCTCAACGCCGGGGAGACGCCCAAGGCCGGCAGAGGCGAGCAGGTTTTTGGCGGGCGTTCTCCGCGTGAGTGCACCATTTGCCGCAACAGGCGCGGGCCGTAACTTGTTGGAAAGATGCGACAATGGTGAAAGCGGTCGCTGCGTAGATGGTGAGAACGAGCGACGAGGATCCGGATTCAATATGCAGCGCGTCTTATCTACGCACGTGTTTTTGAATCAGCGGCTCCATCCAGGGCTGCTGGATCAGGCTGCCCGAGCCGGCGCCGAAGGTGTGGAACTTTTTGCTGCGCGGCAGCACTTCGACTACACGAGCCGCGAGCACATGAGCGAATTGGGTGCGTGGTTTGCGTCCAATCCGATCAAACCATTCTCGATGCATGCGCCTCTGTTCCCCGATCGCGAAATGGGCCGGGCCGGAGCTCCTGCAGTGAACGTGCTGCACCCGGAAAAGTCGCGGCGCATTGACGCAATGGATGAAATCAAGCGGGCGCTGGAAGCGGCGGAGCACATTCCGTTCAAGAACATCGTTCTGCATCTTGGCGAGCGGGACGACCAATGGTCGCAACGCACGATGGAATATGCCGAGACGGCGCTGGAACACCTGGGAGCCTTTGCACATCCGCTTGGTGTGCGCTTGCTGGTGGAGAATCTGCTGAGTGAAGCGACGACACCAGAACGGCTGCTGACGATTCTCGAGCAGGGGCATTTGGCGAGTGTCGGGATCTGTCTCGACCTTGGTCATGCGCACATTACGACGGGCGTTCCCGCTGCAATCGTCACGCTGGGAGATCGAATCGCTTCGGTGCATGTGCATGACAACCATGGCATGAAGGACGAGCATCTTCTCCCAGGAGACGGCACCATCGACTGGATCGAGGCAAGGAAGGCGTTGCACGCCCTGACGGCGCCGCCGGCCGCAGTGCTGGAAATCCACTACACGCTGGGAGATGCAACGGGGGAACTTCCCGCGAAGATTCAGCGCGCATTCGAGCGGATCACTTAGTTTACAAAAGGGCGCATTTTCAACAATTTGCGTGTACATGACCTCAGTCACCAGGCGCGGCCTGAAATGGGGCCAGAGGCCTGACTCCGGGCTGTATGCTCAACCTGCATCGTTCACCCAGTCTGCTCATGCCCCCCAAGCCGATGAGCACAATCGGCGCTTCCGGACCCATCGAATTTTTGGCACGTCTCCGCCGGAATTGGAAAGAGAACGCATGCGCGACCGATTTCAGACTCTCCGTTTTTTCCATTGTCTGTTTCTACTCTTCGTATTTCTGACCGGCTGCATATCTCCCTTGCCGAAGCCGGGTCCCAAGCTGGAGATTGAGACGACTTCGCTGCCGGATGGGGTGGTGGGAACGGCGTATTCGGCGAGCGTAAGTGCGATGGGTGGGAAAGCGCCTTATACCTATGTCGCGAGTGGATTGCCGTCCTCGCTGTCGATTGCAACGGCATCCGGCACGATTGCGGGTACGCCCGCACAGAATGCGATTGGCGCCGCAGAAGTGACGTTGACGGTGACGGACAGCTCGAGTCCGCAGCAGACAGCGACGGCGAAAATGAGTGTAACGATCGATCCGGCAAAGCTCGTGCTGGTGACGTCATCGCTGCCGAATGGAGTTGTGGGATCGGCATACAGCAGTTTGGTAGCAGCTTCAGGCGGCGTGACCCCTTACAAATTCAGCGCCAGCGGTTTGCCGGCTGGGCTTTCGATGAATGCGTCGACCGGCGCAATTAAGGGAACGCCGGCGCAAAGCTCGGTGGGAACAGCGAACGTCGCTGTGACGGTGATGGACTCGGCCGCATCGCCACAGAGTGCAAGCGCGAAGATCAACATTGTGGTGGTCGCAAGCGGGCTGGTGATTTCGACGGATACTTTGCCGGCAGGAACGGTGGGCAAGGCCTACACGGCCAGTCTTGCGGTGAACGGCGGGACCACTCCCTACGCATTCAGCGCAAGCGGTCTGCCAAGCGGCCTTGCGATCAACGCTGCTACAGGTGCGATCAGCGGGACGCCAGCACAGAATACTGCCGGCACCGCACAGGTGAAGTTCACGGTGACCGATGCGTCCACGCCCAAGCAGAGCGCATCTGTGACGCTGGGATTGACGATCAACACTACGCAGCTTTCGATTCTGACTTCGTCGTTACCGAGCGGGACGGTTGGATCAGCATATAGCGGGACTGTTGCTGCTTCGGGCGGAGCGACTCCTTACAAGTTCAGTGCAAGCGGTTTGCCGAGCGGTCTGTCCATCAATGCTTCAACAGGCGCAGTCACCGGTAAGCCGGCGCAGGGTACAGCGGGCACGAAGAGCGTAACTTTTACGGTGACGGACTCGTCCACAACGCCGCAGAGTGCGAGCAAGAAACTCAACATTGTTGTGGCCGCTAGCGCCCTGATGATTTCGACGAGTTCCCTGCCGTCCGGGACGGTGGGCGATGCTTACACGGCGAGCGTTGCCGCGAGTGGGGGCTCGATTCCTTATGCATTCAGTGCGAGCGGACTACCCAGCGGGTTGTCGATTAACAGTTCGACCGGCGCGATCAGTGGAACTCCGGCGCAAAGTGCAGTGGGGACCGCGCAAGTGAAATTCACTGTGACCGATGCGTCCTCACCGAAGCAGACGGAATCGGTGACGCTGGGATTGACGATCAACACGGCAACCGGCGCATCGGCCTGTGGGCAGATGAGCACCGGCGATAATGCGAATCTCAACGGGTATGTTCCCTTCCCGGCGACGAATGCATGGAACACCGACATTTCGAATGCGCCGCTCGATCCGAACAATACGACGATCACCACGGCTTCAGGTTTTGCGGGTGAGCATCTGCATCACGACTGGTCGTCTGTGGCCGGCGGAAATTATGGCATTCCCTACACGGTTGTGGATTCAAGCGTGACGCCGCTGGTTCCGATTGATGTGATCGACTATGCGAGCGAGAGCGATGTAGCGATGGCGCCGTATCCGATTACTGCGCCGATTGAAGGGGCGCCGGCCGATTGCGATGGATGGCCAGACACCTATGTGGGTGACTCGCATGTGCTGGTACTGGATCGTCATGCCTGCATGCTGTATGAGACCTTCAATACGCATCGCTGCAAGGGGCAGTGGAGCAGTTCGTCGGAGACGATCTGGGACCTGACCAGCTACGATGAGCGGCCGTGGGGATGGACGTCGGCCGATGCGGCAGGGCTGCCGATTTTCCCAGGTTTGGTTCGCTACGACGAAGTGGCAAGCGGCGCGATCAACCATGCGATCCGCTTTACCTTGCCGCACACGAAGAACGATGCCAATGGCGGTTACTTTGTGGAACCGGCGAGCCATGCTGCTGGAACGGACTATGGCGTGGACAATGTGATGGGCATGCGCATCCGGTTGAAGGCGAACTTCGATATTTCGAGCTATTCGCAGACTAACCAGGTGATTCTGACGGCGATGAAGAAATACGGCATGATCCTGGCGGACAACGGCAGCTATTTCTACTTCCAGGGCGTTCCCGATTCGCGCTGGGATGACGACGACCTGGTGAATCTGGATTCGATTCAGTCGTCGAACTTCGAAGTGGTACAGATGACGCCAACGTATCCGGGTTATGACGATGCGACGGCGCCGACGGGAAACCCGCCAACGATTGACAGCTTCACTGCATCGGCGGACATGGTCCCTGCAGGAACTCCGGTGACGCTGACGTGGACGACGACCAACGACTCCTACGACTTTATCGACAAGCTGGGCGGAATCCACGGGGGAACTGTAACGATTACGCCGACGGCGACGACAACTTACACGCTGAATGCGACCAATCAATTTGGGCGGTCGACGGCGGTGGTGACGGTGACGGTGCAGTAAATCGAGTGCATCAAAAACGCGAGCTCCGGGTCTTCGATTCCGGCTATGATGTTTCCGACATGCTCTCAAATTGGATTTCGTCGCGTTTCTGGGGCTTGGTTTGGGTGTTCGTTCTGGCCAGCATTCCAGGGTTCGCCAAAGATGTTCCCATGCAGGTCATCAACTGGCCTTCGACCGGCACGCCTGTGGTGCGATTCAGCTTCGGCAAACTCAAGCCGCTCCCCGGAATGAGTAATCTGCGGGCCTTCGTAATGGACACGACCGCTGAGAACCTGTCGACCAAAGCGATTCCGTCGGCGCGGTTTACTGTTTATCTCTTCGATAAGAACAAGGACCGTATCGGGGAGGATGCCATCGGTCTCACCAACGTTGGACCAGGCGAAACGGTCAAATTCGAAACGACCGTCACAGTGTCGGGCACGCCAGTTTCTGTTGCGATTGAGGATGACGCGCACTCCGCAAGAACCATCACTCTGACCGTGCATTCAACACCGGAGGGTGCAATGCTGAGGCTTGATGGAGTCGATGTGGGTGACACGCCCCGCCTGATCTCGGTTGGTCCGGGAAAGCACACACTTAAGTTCATCAAGGACGGATTTACTGCCGGCAACTTCCCATTGGAGATCAGTTCAAATGATGTCTCGGGTGGAAACGTCAGCTTCGAGCTGGGAGCAGCGTCGTACGACTCGATCGAGCTTCGGGATGGCAGTGTGCTCAATGGAGACCTGGTCTCTGTTTCCGGAATGGATGTGGAGATTCGGGTCGGCGGCGAGATCCAGCACATTGATCGCAACAAGATCAAGCGTGTTCTCTTTGTTGAGCGCGACGCACCGGCGACGCAATTGCCCGCTGCTTCAGTGCCGCAGCCTTAACCTGATTTGATTCCTGGTTCCGATTGTCAGATCGCCGATGGGAGTGTGGGAACTGCAGCGCTGAGCGGGATGGGGATTGCGAGCGGGACGAGTCGCGTGAGGGTGAGGACCGTGACATCGTCATCCTGGCCAAAAACGTGGGCAACTTCTGCGGCGACCTGTGCGCTGGGTTGCGTGGCAATGAGGGTTTTGAGGCGTTCGAAGCCGTAGAGTTCGCCGGAGTCGTTCCGTGCTTCGGGCAGCCCATCGGTGTAGAGGGTGAGGCAGTCGCCGATGTGGAGCATGAACGTCTTTTCTTCGTAAACGCCGTTGACTTCGAGGCCGAGGGGAAGGTCGCCGGGCAAGCGCATCTCCACATCGTTGAGGAACGGCGCCGGATGGCCTGCGCTGGCGATCGTACAGGTGCCGTCGGGCGCGATCCAGAGCGCGAGGCAGGTGGCGAAGCCGCCCTGCAGCTGACCACGCACGCGGCGATTGAGGGCGTGGAGGAACGCCGCCGGTCCGATGGACTCGTCGGCCAGCACGCGGACGGTTCCCATGATCATGGAGACGGCCATGGCGGCAGTGAGTCCTTTGCCGCTTACGTCGCCGAGGATGAGTTCCATGGCGCCATTGGGGCGCGGAATGACCTGGAAGAAATCGCCGCCCACTTCGAGGGCCGGCCGGTAGGCGCTGGTGAGGCGAAAGCCATGCAGTTCCGGCATGGTGTCTGGAATGAGCATGCGCTGCATTTCCTGAGCCTGTTTGAGATCGAGCGTGCGTTCCTTTTGCTGGCGAACGGTAAGCTGCAGGCGGCGCAGCAGGAGCAGCGAGATGGCCCCGGCGGAGATCAGGGTGGATACCTGTCCGATGAAGATGGTGATGCCGAGCGGAGCCCATTTGACGGGGAGATTGAGAACAATGAGCTCGCTGGCGAATTGAGAAATGATGAGCGGGACGACGGCAGGCAACACAAACCAGCCCTCGGCTCCCTGCTTCCGGATGCCCAACGCAACGATGTAAATGAATGTGGGCAGGAAGAGAAGCCGGACCAGGACAGAAATTGCATTGAAAGCAATCTCGGCGGGATGCGGGATCAAGCCATAGAAAAATTCGCCGCCGACGGCCTTAGTGGCCATGTAGACGAGCATCAGCGTGGCAATGAGCCTGGGGATCCAAACGGGACGCTGCAGGCGGAACCAGAACCACCACACCATGATCCATCCACACAGGATGAGTGGGTTGCTGAACACGTCAAAGAACATGAAGTAGGTCCTCTGACTGAGCATGTGTGTGAGGGTGAAGACGGTCAGGGCCACGTCAGAAATCGCGGTGAACCAAAGGACGCCAGCCAACCATAGATAGACGCGATCTGAAGAATCAAACACGATGAGCCCGGCAGCCACGATGCCGAGGAGAAACAGGAGCACAGCTTCAAGCGGCGCATAGCTGCTCTCCAATGCAAGTTCGAGCCAAGCGAGTCGTGTTTGGGCTTCGATGGCGCCTGCCTCGCCGAGCACGGGCGCGTAGTGGAGTCCACCGGCGAAAGGGGAATGGGTTGCGCCCATGGGCCCCATCCAGGCACGGAAGGCGATGGTCTGGGTTTGCGGTGTTGTCTCTCGGCCGGGGTCAACGGCGACATGGGGAATTGGGAAGACCGCGGGGCCTGTGGAGGAAGTTTCTGGCGGCTTGCCGGGGTCGTTGAATTTACCGAATGAGCCGACCAGAGTTCCGTTTGCGAAGGCCTGATAACCGTCGTCAACGTAGATTGGCGCGCTCAACGCCAGACTCTTTCCATTTTCGGAAGTGACAGGGATGGTGAGCCGGTACCAGGCCCAGCCGCGGTAGCCGGGATGGCCGGTCGCTGTCCAACCACGGATGTAGCGCGGATCGCCGTTGTAAGGGTCGGACCATCCGGACCGGGGCGAGAGATCGAGCGTCTCCCACGCCGAATCGTCGAATGCAGGCTCAGCCCAGAGAGGTTGATGCGTAGCGGGATCGATGGGTGAGTCGCCGACCTTGAACTTCCATGGGCCATTTAACGGAAGGATCGAGTTTCCCAACTGGACTTGTGCAGGAGCGTTCGGAGCCGGTTGGGGAATTGCCCGCGAAGCATTGGCACGCAGACTCGCGCCGAAGACAAAGAGCGCGAGCGTTACGAAAGCCGACGATGCCATGCGGCAGAATCTCGCCAAGACCGAGACCTCATTCCTTGCGTGGGAAGCTTCTGCTAGCACTATACTTAAGGGCCGCGGCTGCGCGAAGCTTCTTTTTTTTCGAACAGTGCTGAGCGTGAGGGGGATCGCGCCCGCGATTGCGCATCCACTGGATGTTGCAGGAAACCGAAGGCGTTTAGCAGATGCGGGGCAGTTGTTCGCCAATCTGTGTAGGAATGACGCGATTGGAGCCCATGGCGGTACGCGCGACGAGCAGGCGTTTGTGCTGTTCGGTCACGTGGCCTATGCGTGCCGCTTCCCTGCCCAGTGGATGCGCGCGCAAAATTTCAAGAACGCGGTCGGCTGCTGAAGGTGCAACGAAGAAGACAGCCTTGCCTTCGTTGGCAACGTAGACGGGATCGAGACCGAGAAGCTCGCAGGCCGACTGGACTTCAAACCGCACGGGCAATTTCATCTCGTCGATCTCAACACCCACGTTCGAGGAAATGGCAATCTCATTGAGAGTGGATGCGAGACCGCCACGCGTGGGATCGCGCATCACATGGACTGCGTCGCCGGCAGCGGCGAGCACGTCGGCGATCATGTGGTTGAGGGCTGCGCAGTCGGAGCGGATGGGGCTCTCGAACTCGAGGCCTTCGCGGACGCTCATGATGGCCATGCCGTGATCGCCCATGGTTCCGGAGACGAGGATTGCATCCCCGTGTTGGGCGCGCGTTGGACCCACCAAGATGCCAGCTCGGAGCTGCCCCACGCCGGTGGTGTTGATGTAGCAGCCATCGCCGTGGCCGCGCTCGACGACCTTGGTGTCTCCGGTGACGATGCGGACGCCTGCGATCCTGGCCGCTTCTGCCATGGCTTCGACGATGGCGGCCAGCTGGTTGAGGGCAAAGCCTTCTTCAAGGATGAAGCCGGCACTGAGAAATTTTGGCTCCGCACCGGAGACGGCGAGATCGTTCACGGTGCCGTTGACAGCCAAAGCGCCGATGGATCCGCCGGGGAAAAATAAGGGCTGGACGACGAAGGAGTCGGTGCTCATGGCGAGTTTTCCGGAGGCCACTTCGAAGACTGCGGCGTCGCCGAGGTTTTCGAGCTCAGGATTGCGAAACGCTGGAAGAAAGAGATGTTCGACGAGCTCATTGCCCAGCTTGCCGCCTCCGCCGTGGCCCATCACGATGGCGGGATAATCCTTCAACGGAAGCGGGCAGGCCCAGTTGGCAAAATCCGGTGCGCCAGCGTTCTCAGGCATGGGCCGCCTCGGTCCATGCGGATCCCGCTTCGGCGAGCTCGTTTGCGGACAGGAAGCGCCCGTAGTTGAAGTAGGCGGCGCATGCACCTTCGCTGGAAACCATGGTGGCGCCGAGCGGATGGCGTGGCGTGCACTCTTTGCCGAATGCCGGGCACCCGGCCGGCTTGATGGCGCCGCGCAGAACGTCACCGGAGCGACAGAGCGGCGACTCTTCTGTGTGGATGCCCGTGATCTGAAAGCGATCTTCTGCATCGAAGGCGCGATAGCTGTCGTTGAGACGCCAGCCGCTTTTGGGGATGACGCCGATGCCGCGCCAGGCGCGATCGGTGACTTCAAACACTTCGCCGAGGAGTTTTTGCGCGGGGTGGTTGCCTTCAAAATTGACGACGCGCGCATAGGCATTGTCGACGGCGTACGTGCCCGCTTCAAGCTGGACGACTGCGCGGCGGATGCCTTCAAGCAGGTCGAGGGGTTCGAAGCCTGTGACGACGAGCGGAATGCGGAATTTTTCGGCGATAGGCGGGTACTCCCAGAAACCCATGACGCTGCAAACATGGCCGGCAAGCAGAAATGCCTGCACCTGGTTACCGGGCGAAGAAAGGATTGCCTCAATGGCCGGAGGTACGAGCACGTGCGAGACGAGCAGCGAAAAATTCTTCAAGCCGCGGCGCTTGGCCAGGTGCACGCTCATGGCATTGGCGGGGGCAGTGGTTTCAAAGCCTACGCCGAAAAAGACCACCTGATGGTCGGGATTCTTCTGGGCGAGCTCGACTGCATCGAGCGGCGAGTAGACGATGCGGACATCGCCACCGCGGCCTTTTACCTGGAAGAGATCGCCCTGAGTGCCGGGGACCCGAAGCATATCGCCGAAGGAGCAGAAAATGACGCCAGGTTGAGCAGCGATGGCCAGTGCTTTGTCAATGAGTTCGAGGGGCGTGACGCAGACGGGACAACCGGGACCATGAATCATTTCGATGCCGGGAGGCAGCATCTGATCGATGCCGTTCTTGATGATGGAGTGAGTCTGGCCGCCGCAGACTTCCATGATTTTCCAGGGACGCGTGGCAATCTGCGCAATCTCATGCGCGATGCGCTGGGCGATTTCGCCATTGCGGAATTCTGTGAGGTACTTCATTGGGGCTCGCAGCTGCCGTCGGGGCAGTGGGATGGGCGGACTGCGGCCGCTCGAGCAAACTGCTCGGCTTCGTCTGCCAGCTCCTCGTCGAGCATGCCCATCTGGCGGAAGACTTCGAGGGTTTTCCGGGCCGATTCTTCGTCAACCTGGGAGATGGCAAAGCCAACATGCACAATGGCATAGTCGCCGACCTGGATTTCCGGCACGTAGTCAAGACAGACTCGCTTAACCACTCCGCCAAAGTTGACGCGGCCTATGCGCAGGTCGTTTTCGACGGATATCTCTTCCACTTTGCCGGGGATGGCTAGACACATGGCAATTCCGTTATACCTTCACGAACGTGCGGAGAGTGTGATTTAGATCACTTGCAGTCCTCGGATGGAGAGGTCATTCGCGAGAACGCTCTTCGTTTTCGGCAACGCGGGCTTTCACCATTTTGTTGACGAGTGCGGCAGGCAGTGGCTCGTCGAGCGCGAACTGGAGGGTGCCTTTGGCGGTGCGGTAGGCCTTGAGTTCGTCCATCATGGCGTCGGTAAGGGAGGCCTGCATGGGAAAGAAGCTGCAGTGGTTTTTGAAGGCTCCGTAGGCGACGAGCGCGCCTTTATAGCGAAAGGCAGGCACGCCGTAACTGAGCTGCTCGGTTGCATCTTTGGGCGCCGCGGCTTTGATCAGCGCCCGCATTTTGCGGAGAGTGGTCTGCGCGGGCTCAGGCACCTTGGCAAGATAGTTTTCGACTCCTTCGACGCCGGGCCTGGCGGGTTTTAGCTTTTGCATGATGCACCTCCAATCTTCCGGGCGGATGTTAGCACCGACTCTGGTAATCCGCGATGCGCGCGGGCCCTCCTCGCAACGAAGTTCTGTCGCCAAGATGGCCGCCGCGCATCAGTGTTTTTTGGCGGGCGGTGCCGGCGGGACGGCGGAGGTGGAAATGTCCACAGAAGCCTTCCACGATCCATCGGGCTGCTTTCGGAACGTGGTGACGTAGTTGCCATGGTCGTGTATGACCGTGTTTGTGGTTGGATCGTGAACTGTCAATTCGTAGGGTCCTTCGGTATAGGCCAGATCACCGGATTTGGCGACTTCGACGTGATCTGAGTGAAAGGTGAGCGAAAGGGCGGGATCGATCACCATCTGCTTGAGAGCCGCATGGATCGCTTCCCTGCCGTGCAAAGGATCGGAGCCGGGTGTGATGAGAAGCGCATCGTCGGTATAGAAGCCGATGATCTTGTCGGCATCCTTTGCGGCCCAGTCCTTATTTGCCTGCGCTTCCAAATCACCGACTGCTTTCACGTCGGCATCGTGCGTGTCTGGCGGTGCGGTGGGCGGCGCAGGGTTACATGCGGTTAGGAAAAGTGCCAGGGCGGCGATGCTGCAGAGAGTCGCAATTGCTTTCATGATGTCCTTCCTCGTGCGGGGCTTGGACGAAATCGGCCGGGAGCCGCGCGTGTAGTCTTTGGCTTTGGAGAATGAGGGATCCCAAAATGAGCTGCGGCACAGAGAGGCAGAATTCCACGCCTGGAGAAGCGCGTTGTCTCCCGGGGCGAAGTATACGGCAGGCGGATGCAAGAAATGGGGGATTTCTTTGAGTTGGTAAGGAGGCCGCGTCGCGTGCGGAGCGATGCGGTCAGGGCTTCGCGATGGGACGCTGTTCGCGTAGATATTGAAGCCACTGGGCCATGCCGGCGCCGGTTTTGGCGGAGACTTCGAAGATTTTGATGCCGGGCCGGATCTCGTGGATATTGCGGAGGGCCGTTTCCCGATCGAAGCCGCAGGGCTCGGCGAGATCGATCTTGGTGATGATGGCGGCGTCGGCAGAGTTGAAAAGGGTGGGATATTTGAGGGGCTTATCTTCGCCTTCGGTGACGCTCAGCAAGGCGACGCGAATTTTTTCGCCGAGATCGTAGCTCGAGGGGCAGACCAGGTTGCCGACATTCTCGATAAAGAGGTAGTCGAGCTCGGACAGTTGCCAGCCATCGAGATGTTTCGAGACCATTTCAGCTTCGAGATGACAAATGCCGTGGGTGTTGATCTGGCGGACGGGTGCGCCGCTGGCTGCGAGACGCCGCGCATCATTGTCGGTTTCGAGATCGCCAACCAGGGCGGCGACGCGCGCGCCGCTTTTGCGCAGTTCGCGCAGGGTCTGCTCAAGGAATGCGGTCTTGCCAGTGCCGGGGCTCGAAACGAGATTGAGGACGAGCACAGCCGCGGCGGTGTAACGTTCGCGCAACGCGCGCGCCAGCTCGTCATTCTTCTTAAGGATTCCCTGCCGGAGTTCGACAATCCGGGTGGTCATGACTTCACCGTCACTTCTTCGTTCTCAATCTCAATGGATTCGATTTCCAGCTCGCGGCCCTGGCGCAGATCGGACACGGGCGCTTCGCAGCGCGGGCAACGAAAACTCTGCACACCGGGCAGCTCAACATCCGCGTTGCAGGAATCGCAGCGCATCACGATGGGCAATACCTTGACGACCAGGACCGAACCGGCAAGAGGGGTGTTCTGGGTGGCAATGCCGTAGCAAAACTGCAGCGAATCTTCGATGACGGCCGAGAGGGCGCCCAGGCGCAAGCGGACTTCTTTCACGCGCGCGCCGGGATACGCGTTCAGTGTTTCGATCACCTGGTCAACGACGCTGGAAACGATGGAAAGCTCGTGCATCTGAAGTGGATTCTACGCCGGGGTGATAGGGCCGATTGTGCCGAACCGCACTCGACTTGTCCTCCCCTTGACATTCGACAAGAAAGCGCGGATTCTATCTCAAAACGTTTTGTCGAACGCCGAGGGGAAGATGGCACAAACTGCAGATTTGTTGCAAGGCACGCTGGACATGCTGATTTTAAAGACCCTGGCGCCGGGGCGGGAACACGGGTGGGCGATTGCGCAACGTATCCAGCAAATCTCGAATGACGTATTGCAGGTTGGGCAGGGATCCCTCTATCCGGCGCTGCATCGGCTGGAGTATCGAGGCTGGATCAAGGCGGAATGGGGAGCGTCTGACAACAATCGGCGTGCTCGTTTTTATTCGCTGACAGCGGCGGGACGAAAGCAACTGGCCGCGGAGCTTGAAAACTGGGAGCGGCTGACGGGTGCGGTGAATCTGGTGCTGGGAATGATTTAGCGATTTGGTGACTGTGGTTGAGAAGGCAGTGTTGGCGGTGATCTGATGCTTGATGAAGTTTGGTCGAAGGTCTGTTCATTCGTGGCCGGCAGGAAACGGGTGGAGGTGGACGAGGAGATCCAATATCACCTGGAACGCGAGATTGAGGCGAACCTGGCGGCAGGGATGCCTGCTGAAGAAGCCAAGCGCCGCGCGGCAATCGCCTTCGGCAGCCGCGAACGCACGCGAGAAGCCTGTCGTGAAGAGCGGCCATCGTTTCCATTGGAGTCACTGGGGCGCGATTTGCGCTATGGACTGCGCGGCTTGCTGCGGAATCCCGCGTTCACAACGGTCGCGGTGTTGACGCTGGCTCTGGCGATCGGTGCGAATACAACGATTTTCAGTCTTATCGATCAAGCCTTGTTGCAGTCGCTCCCGGTGCGTGAACCGGACCAGTTGGTGGTGTTGAGTTTTGCCGGTGCGCGCCCGGGGCATATCCATTCCGAGGGGGGCGACAGCACGGGACACATTCACGAATTCTCTTACCCCATGTTCCTCGATTTGCGCGACCACAACGCGGTGCTCAGTGGACTAATTGCCGAATCGCCGCTGACACTCGGAGTGACCTGGAACAACCACGCGGAATCGGTTCCTGCTGAGTTGGTGAGTGGAAATTATTTTGAAACTCTGGGCGTGCGACCGGCCGCGGGACGACTCTTCGAGGCAAGCGATGAAACTGCGCCAGGATCCAACCCCGTGGCAGTGCTCAGCTTTGACTACTGGAAGACGCATCTCGCCGGAGCGCCCGTGGCCGGCAAGACAATCCTGGTGAATGGCACACCCTTCACGATTACGGGAGTGGCTGCCCCGAGCTTTCACAGCATGGTATGGGGTCACAGGCCGGATGTCTTTGTTCCACTTTCGATGGAGCAGGTTTTGCAGCCGGAATGGCCTTATCTGACGGACCGCCAGAGCTACTGGATCGATCTAGCCGGCCGGCTGAGGCCAGATGTGTCGCGGGCGCAGGCTGAAGCTTCGATGAGTACATTCTTCTCCTCGCTGCGCGCGGCGGAGTTTCCGCAATTGCGCGATCAATCGGCAAAGGCGCGTCAGGATTTTGTGTCGGCAGCTCATTTGAATCTGGAAGCCGGAGCCAACGGCTTCAGCCCCTTGCGCGAGAGCACAGCGATGCCGCTGACCATCATGATGGGAATGGTGCTGCTGGTGATTGCAATGGCTGTGGTGAATGTAGCGAGTCTTCTGCTGGTGCGCGCGGCTACGAGGGAAAGAGAGTTTTCAGTCCGCTACGCCCTGGGTGCAACGGGCGGGCAGATTCTGCGCCAACTGCTGGCGGAAGGCATGCTGCTGGGACTAGGCGGAGCGGTGTTGGGAGTGGCGATTGCTCCCGGAACCTTGCATCTGCTGATTCGCTGGTTGACAGGAAACTCGCTCGACCAGTTGCCGTTTACGGCGAAACTTGATGGGCGTGTGCTTGCGTTCTCGCTCGGATTGACAGTGCTCGCCAGTCTGCTCTTCAGCCTGGCGCCTGCGCTGCAATTCAGAAATCCACAGTTGGCCGGCGCGATGAAACAGCAGGCGGGAACGGGCGCCGGTGGGTCGCTGAAGTTCAGGCGCACATGTGTTGCGCTGCAGATCGGTTTCAGCCTGCTGCTGATGGTGGCGGCCGGATTATTTGTGAGAACGATCGACAATTTGCACAACGTGGACCCCGGTTTCACGACAGACCATCTGGTGGCGTTTGACTTGGATCCTTCGCTGGCGGGATATGGACCCGCCGGCGTGGCGCCCCTGGAGCAGCGCGCGCTTGACGCGGTGGCGGGACTGCCGGGGGTGCGTGCCGTGGGTGCTACGAATGACGCCGATCTCACCGGGGACGACCGTCAAGGCGATATGGTTCCCGTGGGATACGCTGCGAAGCCCGATGAAGACTTCGATGTGGAACTACCGTGGGTGAGTGATGGCTACCTGCAGACGCTGGGTATTCCGCTGGTGGCCGGCCGCCATTTCACCGCGGCAGACACAGCGACTTCGCAGAGAGTTGCCATTGTGAATGAAAGCTTTGCGAAGCACTACTTTGGAAACGCGCAGCGAGCGCTGGGGCGTGATGTGCATCGAGAGAACAAACCCAACACGCAAGCGACCATTGTGGGAGTGGTGCGGGATGTGAAGCATGAGAGCCTTCGCGATCCGGCGATCGCCACGTGCTACACGCTCTTTTCGCAGGCGACGCGGCAAACGGGCCTCACGTTTTATGTCAGGACCTGGCAGCCGCCGGAAGCGGCCACGACGGAGATTCGCACGGCGATTGCGAATCTCGACAACAAGCTGATCGTTGGCGATTTGCGGACGATGTCGAAGGACATTGAGTCGAACCTGCTGACGGAACGCGCAATTGCGATGTTGGCCGCGGTGTTTGGACTGCTGGCTGCATTGCTGGCGGGCATCGGGCTTTACGGGATTCTGGCGTATTCCACGGCACAGCGGACGAGAGAGATCGGCATTCGCATGGCACTGGGAGCGAAGCGAAGCACCGTAGCAGGTCTCATTCTGCGTGAGGTGCTAATGCTGGCGGGTGTGGCCGTTGTCGTCACCATTCCGCTGGCTGCGTTGTCAACGCGTATGGTTCGGAGCCAGCTTTTTGGGATTTCGGTTGCCGATCCAGCCGCGTATGCGGCGGCTGTCACTGTGATTGGCCTGGTGGCTGCGATTGCGGCACTGGTTCCTGCACGGCGCGCAACGACCATTGATCCTGCGCGCGCTCTGCGCAACGAATAAGTCGACGGGGCGATCGGCGAGCATCGCACGACCTGGGCGATTTACCGGCGATCGAATGTGGCTCCA
This sequence comes from Occallatibacter sp., assembly GCA_035487015.1. Taxonomy (GTDB): domain Bacteria; phylum Acidobacteriota; class Terriglobia; order Terriglobales; family Acidobacteriaceae; genus Telmatobacter. The sequence goes on from DATHMP010000087.1 coordinate 15,468, forward strand.
TGTAAAATTTGTGGATAGGTCGGAGAACGCTTCCCTGTGAGCCAAACTCTTTCGCCGCATTCCCCTACGACATCGCGCCTGCAGCTGAGCGAACTCGCTCCCGGCGCATTGCAATCTGAGATTCGCGCGATGACCACCGAATGCGACCGCATCGGCGGGATCAACCTGGCGCAAGGCGTGTGCGATACGCCGGTTCCAGAACCGGTGGAGGCGGAGGCCATTGCCGCTATCCGCGCAGGGCACAACATTTATACGCGCCTGGATGGGATCACGCGGCTGCGCAACGCGATTGCGGCGAAGCAGAAGAAAGATTACGGGCTGAACTACGATCCGGAGACCGAAGTGCTGGCGGCCTGCGGGGCAACGGCGGGATTGCACGCGGCCTGCATGGCGCTGCTGAATCCCGGCGACGAAGTCCTCCTCTTCGAGCCGTTCTATGGCTACCACGTGGCAACGTTGAAATCGATGCGCGTGAAGCCGGTGCTGGTGGCCCTGGCCGAGCCAGACTGGACGCTTGATACCGATGCGCTGCGCGCAGCGATTACGCCGAAGACGCGAGCCATTCTGCTGAATACGCCGGCGAACCCGAGCGGCAAGGTCTTTTCGCGCGCAGAGATTGAAGCAATCGCGGATGCGTGCAGACAGAACGATCTGTTTCTGTTTACGGATGAGATTTATGAATACTTTGTTTACGACGGCGCTGAACATATTTGTCCGGCAACGCTGGAAGGCATGCGTGAGCGGACGATTGTGCTGTCGGGGTTTTCGAAGACCTTCTCTGTGACGGGATGGCGGCTGGGGTATGCCACGGCCGATGCAAAGTGGATGGGCGCGATGGCCTATTTCCATGATCTTACCTACGTGTGCGCGCCTTCAGCGTTGCAGCACGGCGCAGCCGCGGGGCTGGAGAAACTGCCGACCAGTTTTTACAAGCAATTGGCCGCCGATCACCAGTCGAAGCGCGAGCGCATTGTGGCGGCGCTGCGCGATGCCGGCATGGAACCGAGCATTCCGGCAGGCGCCTACTATGCGCTGGCTAAGGCCGATCGGTTGCCAGGTACGACCGCGGCGCAACGAGCGCGACATCTGCTGGCGACCACCGGAGTGGCGTCGGTTGCAGGAACGGCATTCTTTCGGCCGGGACGCGGCGAAGACCTGCTGCGGTTCTGCTTTGCGAAGAAGGATGCGGACCTGGATGAAGCCTGTGCGCGCCTGCGGGGCTAGCTATCCAGTCGGCGGCGCTTCGTGCTTGAGAGTTGGCGTCAGCTGCGGTAGGGTTGCAGTGTTCGGGGGTGGGGGTATGCGCGTCTGCGTCGTTTCCATTCTTGCCCTGGTTCCGCTGGCCGCAGTTGCGCTGATCCCGCCGGCCACGGCTCAAGACAACCAGAACAAGCCCGCAGTGATTCGCGTGCCGGATGGCGGGGCCAACGGCCCGATGGAGAGCATCTTTATCCCTCCGAAGCCGGGAGCGCCGTTCAGCCTGAAGCTGGCGGCGGAGTGGACGCGGCCGATGAATGGCGGCGGGACTTTCACGCTGGTGAACGAACGGCGCATTGTTCGGGACGCGCGGGGACGGATTTACCAGGAGCGGTGGATCCTGGTGCCCAAGGGCGGCGCGTTGAAGTCGATCATGAACGTTTTTCAGATCACCGATCCCGAGGCGCACACCTGGTACAACTGCAAGGTATTCACGAAGGTTTGCGAGATTTTGCCCTATCGCCTGACCACGGAAGACAGGTACGTTCCGCCGGTGGGCACGACGGGGCCACTGCCGGGCGGTCGCGGCACACGACTGGTGGAGGACCTGGGGACAAGCACGGTGGAAGGTGTGGAGACGCACGGCTACCGGGACACGGCGACGGTGAATCCCGGGGTGCTGGGAAACAGCCAGCCGATGGTGAACCTGCACGAGTTCTGGTACTCGCCAGAGCTGGGCATCAACCTGCTTTCGACGGTGGACACGCCGGAGAGCGGCCACCAGGTGTTCACGGTGAAGGAACTGACGCAGGGCGAACCGGAGCCCGCTCTCTTTCTGGTTCCCGATAACTACAAGGTTGTGGACCACCGGGAAGAGCAACAGCAGAACTGACGACTCGTCACACGCTGAACTGGCGCAGGTGATGGTCGAGGTGTTTGTACATGAGGATGGCCCACTCCTTGGGAGTGAGGCGGCCGAAGAAGCTGTGGGGATGGGTGGTGCAGCCGGCGGGACCGGCGGCGACGAAGCGGTCAAGGAGCGTGGCGACGCGGGCTTGTTCGGCGGCGAGGTCGCGCGCGTTAGTAATGATGAGCGAAGGCGCGGAGGGGGAGTTGCGCCGCAAGGGTTCGTCGTCGCCCATGACCTTGGGGCGGATAAAGCCGCCGATGATGCGACCGATGACGAGGCGATCCGGCTTGGTATCTCCGCAAGCCCAACCGAGGGAGAGGGCGCAGTGCGCGAGGGCCTGTGCCGCGTCCATTTTGCCCCATTGGCGAGGGCTGTCGGGACGGAGCCTGGCGATGCGGGCCTTGACCTCGTCGACGCATCCCGGTTGATAGAGATTCTTCATGCGGGAATTGTGGCATAGCGGGATTGGGGTGGATGGGAATTGTTGCGAGGTGGGGTGGAGAGTGCGGGTTCGTGCAGCTTTCCCGCGTCTCCGACTATGAGATGGATTTACCGCGCAACAAAGACAAATGCAGGCCTTTCGGCTTCTGTCAGAATGAAAAAATACAGGGAATTGGGAGTTCCTTGGGCTATTTCGTGTAGGGGTAAGACGACCAGCGGGAGAGAACCGCCTGAACATCTTCGGGGGTGACTTCGGCAGATGCACCGGGTTCTGCATTTTGGTTCTCGCGAAGCGCCGAGAGATTCTGTTTCTCTTTGCGCTCTTCGTCAGAGTAAAACCGCGCCTTCTCGAACTCGTGATTGGCGATTGCTTCTTCGAGACGATGGGCGATGAAGGCGATTCGCTTTTGAACTTCGGCGATTTCGGGCGAGTGGTTGCCGCGGCGCAATTTGACCATGTTGCCTGCGGCGTCGAGCAAAGCAAGGGCGGTGGCAAGCTGCGACTGGCGTGGCTCGTGACCGGCGGCAGCGGCGAAAGCGGCTTCGAGGGCGGCGCTGGAGTAGGTGACTTCGTGGAATTGCTCGAGGAATGCCTTGCGTGCCTGGAGCACAACGAGAGAAGCGTTGTTGTCGAGCGGACGAACGTGAATCTCGCGGAAGGAGTCAAGGAACCAGGGTTTTGTCTCAGCAGCAGCAGCGAATTCGCCATCATCAGCGCTGACGATGCACTGGATGTGAGGAACGGACGTTGCCCAACGGAGGAGAACTGTGAAGTCGGGAGATTCGGCCTGCGAAGACAATCGTTGGACGCAATCGAAGTAAAGGATCGTTCGCCTCAAGGGCGAAATCGCGACCAGGAAGTTGAGGAGCTCGTCTTGTCCTTTTCCCTTCCTAGCCAAACCTGCCATGAGTTCGGTGTCGACTTCGAAGAGGGCGCGATTGAGTAATCCAGGGGGGACCTGGTCGTCGGAGATACGCTGGGCGACACCATGAACGATCGCGGTCTTCCCTGCTCCGCGAGAACCGATAAGAACGGGACAGTTCCGCTCGCTGTTGGAGAGGACCTCGAGAATGGCATCGATTTCCGCATCGCGCGAGACGATGGGCGGGAGTTTGCCGTCCAATGCCAGCGCGGTCAGGTCCTTGAGCATGCCCGTCTCTGATACGGCTTTGGGACCGGGTGCGTGCCGCTGGGGAGGCTCGGGCGTGAACCGAGCGAATTCCTCGCGAACCTTATCGAGTTGCAGTCCGCGCGATGCGAGCAGTTTTGCGGCAACCGTGTTTTCTTCGCGCAGGAGTCCGAGAAGCAGGTGCTCCGTGCCGATGTGTTTGTGATCGAGCTTTTCGGCTTCTTCAGCGGCATAAGCGAGCACGCGCTTGGATTCATCGGAAAGCGGAAGGTCCACGCTGGTAGACACCTTCTCGCGAATGGTCGTATGGGACTCGATCTCGCGGCGCATGGATTCGACCGAAGAATGGGAGCGAAAAAAGCGGTTGGTCATCGCTTTGTCTTCGCGGAGCAGCCCGAGGAGCAAGTGTTCCGTCTCGATATGCGTTGAGCCGAACTGGCTGGCCTCGTAACGGCCAAAGAAGATGACGCGGCGCGCTTTCTCGGTATACCGTTCGAACATTTTGGGCGGCTCCAGTGCAAGGGTGAATCCTCGCACCATGGGGAGGATTCTATTGTCCAACAAGCGCCGAACTTTTGGCTTTAGCGAGTTATTGCAGCACGGCGAGGACGGCGATGTTGACGGCGATCATGAGGACGGCCATGCCGGGGATGACGAGCAAAGCTTTTTTGAGGCGGGTCGGGTCGGGGCCTGCGATGGCTCCGATGATGCGGGAGCTTACGGCGAGGCCGGCCCAACCGCAGGTGATGGCGAAACCGATGGCGGTGCCGGTCATGCGCGGAAATGCGGAGCCGACGATGGCAAGGGTGGTGGGAAAGACGGGAGCCATGGAGACTCCGGCGATGAAGACGAGGGCGGCCGCGGCGGAGGGTTTGTTTGTCCTGAGCATGAGGAAGGTGGTGATGGCCATGGCGATGGAAGCGGCGAGGGTGACCTGGGCGGCAGGAACGCGGATGAGGATGGGCGAGATGGCAACGCGTCCGACGAGGAGGCCGAGCGCAAAGCCGAGGGAAAGGATATTGAGGGCGCGGGACTCGGGCACTCCCTGGGCGATGAGATGGCGGGCGAGCCAGTTCCACACGCCCACTTCGCAGGAGACGTAGAGAAACAAGAAGAGGCCGAGCAGAAACAGGAGCGGGCGGGCGAGGATAGGCGCGGCCTGGGCGAGCGGGAATCCGGCGCTGCCTGCGGGTGCGGGCATGGGCGTGATGGCCTGCACGATGAACGTGACGATGGCGAAGCAGAAGATGGCGATGCAGAGGCGCTGCCAGTTTTTCTTGAAGAGATTGGCAGCGATGAAGGGAGTGACGAGACCTCCGAGGCCGAAGAAGAGGTTGACGAGGTTGAGTGCGGTGGCGCGGTGCTCGGGCGATGCAGCAGAGGAGAGCGCATTGGCGGCGGTGACCACGATGCCACCGCCGACGCCGAGGAGAAAGAGAAGCGCGACGATGGTGGCGTATCCCGGCGCGCGCGGCAGGGCGAAGAGAGCGACGGCGATGCAGGCGAGGCCGAGCAGGAGGCCGACCTTGTCACCCTGCGTGTCAAGGAGCGGACCGACGGCAAGCGAGGCGAGCATAAGGCCGAGGGCCTGGGCAAAGGCGATGGTGCCGTTCTGCGTGGGCGAGAGGTGAAAGCGGTCTGACAGGTCGGGCAGGATGGTGCCGAGCATGGCGGCGATCATGCCGTAGACGAAGATGGCGAGGATGGCGGCGAAGATGAGCAAGGGCCGGGTCCTTTCAAAAGGCGGCGTGCGGGGTCGTAGGGAAGAATACAGAAAAGCAGGGAACAGGCAACAGTGAACAGGGGAGAGAAAGGCAGGAAACGAGGGAAAGAAGGAACAGGGAACCATGGCGAAGGAGCCAGGGATTGAGAACTGGGGACTAGGGACTAGGGACCAGGGACTAGGGACTAGGGGTTGGATCGTGCTTTGTGAAGCCCCAACGGATAAATATGATGAGTGCCGAACGCTTACTGAGAAAAACTGAGGGCGTGCGCTACCGGCTGTAACATCGGTACGTCTACAAGAAACAGAGCACGTTTTCCCCCACACGTAAACGAATTGAGCGGTATTTGCGTTATCTAGTTAGCGCCTGTCGCGCGGGTGCTTCAGCGTTTTCGCGATTCAGTTGAAAAATCCAGGCAAGGGAGTGGGAACTGTGGGCGATTTGTGGAATGACGTGAAGCATGCGCTGCACCTATTTGTGAAGAGCCCTGGATTTACGCTGGCCGCGGTGTCGGCGCTTGCGCTGGGCATTGGGGCGAACACGGCAATCTTTACGGTTGTGAATGCAGTGTTGCTGAAGCCGCTGGGCTATCCGGACGCCGACCGGATTATGGCGTTCGAGCTGACGAGTCCCGATGGGAACGCGACGATTGCGTCGATTCCGAAGTTCCAGGTGTGGCAGCAGCAGACCAGCGTGTTCAAGGAAGTGGCGGCATTTGATTTTGCCGGGCCGGGATTCAATTTGACCGGCGATCATGCCGAGCAGGTGCATGGGCTGCATGTGACGGAAGGCTACTTCAGGTTGTATGGCGCTCCGATGGCCTTGGGGCGCACCTTTACGCCGCAGGAGGATGCTCCGCATGGCGGCAAGATGGTGGTGTTGAGCTACGGGCTGTGGCAGCGGAAGTATGCGGGCAGCCCGAAGGTGATTGGCAGCGCCTTGCCGCTGGGCGGGGAGCCCTACACGATTATCGGCGTGACGGGAAAGAATTTCCGGACGGACCCGGAAGCGGACTTGTGGGTTCCGTTTCAATTCGAACCGAACAGCACCAACCAGGGGCATTTTTTTCAGGCAGCAGGGATGCTGCGGCCAGGCGTCACGGTGGCGCAGGCCAATGCGCAGATGAAACTGGCGTGGGCCGAGTACAAGCGGAAATTTCCTGCGGCTGCCGATGCGCAGGGCGGATTCCAGGTTGAGCCGCTGCGCGATGCGATTGTGGGCGATGTGCGCAAGTCGCTGCTGGTGCTGCTGGGAGCGGTGGGGCTGGTGCTGCTGATTGCGTGTGCGAACGTGGCGAACCTGTTGCTGGTCCGGGCGACGGGACGCAAGCGGGAATTTGCGATCCGGTCGGCGCTGGGCGCGAGCAGGACGCGCATCATTCAACAATTACTGACGGAAAGCGTGCTGCTGGCAGTAACAGGCGGCGTGCTGGGGCTGGTGCTGGGATTTTTAGGTGTGAAAGCGCTGCTGGCGGTGAGTCCGGCGGGATTGCCGCGGGTGGGCGAAGATGGCGCGGCCGTGGGATTGGACTGGCGGGTACTGGGCTTCACGCTGGCCGTGTCGTTTGTAACGGGAATCGTTTTCGGGCTCTTCCCTGCCCTGGCGACTTCGCGAACCGATTTGAATTCGACGCTGAAAGAGAGCAGCAATCGCGCGGGCACGGGATTCAGGCAAGGCAAGGCGCGCTCGCTGCTGGTAATCAGCGAAGTATCGCTGGCACTGGTGTTGCTGGTGGGCGCGGCGTTGCTGATCAGAACGTTTTTGGCGCTGCATGCTGTGAATCCGGGATTTGACGCGCACAACATTCTGACGATGGAGATGTCGCTGACGAGCGAGCGCTTTGAGAAGACGGCAGGTTTTGCGCAACTGGATCGCGCGGGGCGGGAGCGGTTGAACGCGATTCCGGGCGTGGAAGTTTCGGCGATGACGTGCTGCCTGCCGATCCAGGGGCAGTTTGGGCTGCCGTTCACGATTGTGGGCAAGCCTGCGCCGCAATCCAAAGACACGCCGGGCGCGGGATGGATGAACGCGTCGGCAGACTACTTCAAGCTGTTTCGCATCCCCGTGATTCGTGGGCGGGAGTTCAATGAGAGCGATACGGGATCGTCGCCGTGGGTGGTGCTGATTAACGAGACGCTGGCGAAGAAGTTCTTCCCGAATCAGAATCCTGTGGGTCAACAGATTTTGATTGGGCATGGCGTGGGACCGGATTTTGAAGAACCGGCGCGGCAGATTGTGGGCGTCGTGGGCGATACGCATGAAGGCGGGCTGGGGCGCGATCCGGGACCACTGATGATTGTGCCGAATGCGCAAATGACCGATGGGATGAGCAAGCTGAACGCAGGCATTGTCCCGACGCGCTGGGTTGTGCGGATGCATGGCGACCCGAAAGCAGCACAGGCAGCGATCGAGGAGCAGCTGCGGATTGCGAGCGGAGGATTTCCGGTGGCGCGGGTAAAGACGATGGATGAGATTGTGTCGGAGTCGACTTCGCGCGAGAACTTCAACATGCTGCTGTTGACGACGTTTGGCGCGGTGGCGCTGGTGCTGGCGGCGATCGGGATCTATGGATTGATGGCGTACTCCGTGGAGCAGCGCACGCAGGAGATGGGGATTCGCATGGCGCTGGGCGCGGATCGCGGGACGATTCGCAACCTGGTGGTGTGGCACGGCATGCGATTGGCACTGGTGGGCGTGGTGTTGGGCATCGCTGCGTCGTTCGGGCTGACGCGTTTTCTGGCGAGCTTTTTGTTTGGCGTGAAGACCTGGGATCCGGCGGTGTTTGTCGCGGTGCCGGTGATTCTGTCGGCGGTGGCGTTGCTGGCGGTTTGGCTGCCGGCAGCACGCGCGGCGCGGCTGAACCCGATGCAGGCATTGCGAGTGGAGTAACGGCATTGGATGCAGCGGGCGAAACACTGCTGGGCGAGCTAAGCAGGCGTCTGTGGTCGCAGGATAAGAAAGACGCTGATGAGGACGAGCGCGGTTCCGGCGAGGGTGCGGAGGGTGACGGGCTCGGCGGCGGCGAAGTGTCCGAGGGCGACGGCGACGATGGGGTTGACGTAGGCGTAGCTTGAGACGCGGGAAGCCGGCATGTGGCCCAGCAGCCAGATGTAGGCCGTGAAGGCAACGAGCGATCCGAAGATGATGAGATAGAGGACGGCCCCGGCCGCGCGCAGCGAGACGTGCGGGAACGGGTGTATTTCGCCGATGGCCGCGGAGAGCGCGAGCAGGCCGATTCCGCCGAGCATCATGGTGGCGCCGGAGGTTACCGGACGCGATTTGGGCATGTCGAGCGAACGGTTGAAGATGGAGCCGAGGGACCAGCAGATCGATCCCAGGAGAACCGCGATGCAGGGGATGATGCTGACGGAGCCGCCTTCGATGTGGAGCATGAGGATGCCTACGCCGGCGAAGCCCAGCAGCGTGGAGATGATCGTGGAAGCGTGAAAGTGCTTCTGGCGGAGGATGATGATTTCGAGGATCAGGGTGAGGATGGGGATGGTGGCGGCGAGCACTGAGACGATGCCCGACGTGACGTATTTCTCTGCCCAGAACAGCGGGCCATATTCGGCGACGAACATGACAAGGCCCGTGAGAGCGAGATTGCGCCACTGAATCCTGGTGGGCGGTGTGGCGCCTCTGAGGCGCATGAAGAGATAGAGCGCGGCTCCTGCAATGAAAAAGCGCGAACCCGCGGCGAAGAGCGGCGGCAGCTCCTCAACGGCGATGCGTATGGCGAGGAACGTGGTGCCCCAGAGGAAGTAGATACAGAAAAAGGCCAGGATGATGCGCAGGCGGAAGGATCCCGTGGCGGGGAGGGCGGCCGGATTGGTAACCACTGAATCACTCATGACTGGTTATCACTTTACGGAAGGGACACTAACCTGTCAACATGGCTTGAGGGGTTAGTTAAAGCAATGGTTGTAGGGACAAGAGGCCGGGAATTTCAGCTATTCGGCGGACATCCGGCGCTGGACCTGGTGAATACGCTGGATTGGCGGTTTCGCGCGGAAGGGCCGGAAGAGCTGCTTGCTACTTATGGTGATCTGGTTTCGTTTGCAGAGCAATCGAAATTATTGACGGCGAAGGAAGCGAAGCGGCTCGAGAAGCCGGGGCTGGACGAAGCGGACGCGGAGCGTGCCTTGAAGGAAGTGCGAGGATTGCGTGAGGCGCTGAGCGATGTCCTGTATGCGCGGCTCGATGGGAAAAAGCCATTCCAGGCGTCGATCGATTTGCTGGAGCAGGTGTTCAAAGAGGCGCGATCGATGCAGAATCTGCGCTGCAGCAGCGATGGAGTGCGGTGGGAGTGGCCGGCCGCGGAGAATGAGCACGAGCTGGTGCTGCTGAAATTGGCGCAGAGTGCTGAAGAGTTGCTGACAACGGAGACGCTAGCTGACTTGCGGGCGTGCGCCAAGCCCGATTGCCGCTGGCTTTTTGTGGACACGAGCAAGAACCATACGCGGCGATGGTGCGACATGAAGTTGTGCGGGAACCAGATGAAAGCGCGGCGGTTCAAAGCGTTGCATACAGAAGAGTGAGGCATTGCGCGGAGCCGAAGAGGCGGCAGGCTCCAGTAAACTGAGAGGCGATGAGACCGGTTGAGACGTGGGGATTGGCCGCGCTGGCATGCATGCTGGCAATGGGCGCCGTGGGGTGCGGAACGCCGGCGGCACCGCAGCCGCCATCGCTGAATCTGCCGGATCGCGTAACGGACTTGTTCGCTGTGCGCGCGGGTGGACAAGTGGCGTTGACCTGGACGATGCCGAAGCGCAATACCGACAAGTTGCTGCTGAGAGAGCCGGTGACGGTTCGTGTTTGCCGCCAGGATGGCGTGGGGCCGTGCGTGGATGCGGGCGCGCCGCTGAAGCTGGCTCCTGCTGCGCACGGAACGTTTGTCGATACGTTGCCTGCCGCGCAAATTGCTGGTGCGGCCCGCGCAATGAGCTACTTTGTCGAGTTGAAGAATCGAAAAGATCGCTCCGCGGGGTTTTCGAATGCGGCAGCCGTGGTGGCCGGTGCGTCCCCGGAGCCCGTGGCCGGGTTGAGCGCAGAGGTACGCAAGGCAGGCGTGGTACTCCACTGGACGGCGAGCGGCGATGAAGCCGCGGTACGGTTGCAGCGGACGTTGTTAACGCCGCCGAAGACTGACAGACCGAAAGAAGGATTGCTGACACCCCCACGGGAAGCGCTGGAACAGAACCTGCTAATTGAGAACGTGCGCGACGGCACGGCGCTGGACAAGTCGATCCGCTTTGGCGAGGTGTATTCGTATCGAGCACAGCGTGTTTCCCGGGTGGAAGTGGACGGGAAGACGGTGGAGCTTGCCAGCGACCTGTCGGACCCGGTGCGCGTGGAAGCGAAGGATGTGTTTCCGCCGGCAGTGCCGTCGGGACTGGCCGCGGTGGCAACGGTGGGCGAGGCCGGCGTGGAGACGGCGATCGATCTGAGCTGGTTGCCGGATACGGAGCCTGACCTGGCGGGATATGTGGTTTACCGGCGCGAGGGGGATGGAACTTGGCAGCGGATTTCGCCCGCGGCGCCAGTGGTGGGACCGGCCTTCCATGACACGACGGCGCAACCGGGACACACCTATGTGTATGCGGTGAGTGCCGTGGACCAGAGCGGGCACGAAAGCGCGCGTTCTGCAGAAGCACAGGAGAGCGTTCCGAGCTCCTGATTCATTGGCAAGCGGCTGGAGATCAGTTCATGCGATATTGCAGATTTTTCTTCGAAGATCATGCGCGCTACGGCGTGGTGGAAGAGCGTGCCGGGGAGTTGTGGATTGTGGACCTTGCGCCGGCGCCCGAAGAGGACCTGGCGTACAAGCTGATGCACATGCGCGCGGCCTGGTCGAATCTGGATTTTGAGCCAATTGCGCTGAGCGCGGCGAAACTGTTGCCTGCGGTCACGCCATCGAAGATTGTCTGCGTGGGCCGCAACTATCGCGATCATGCAAAAGAGCTGGGCAACGAAGTTCCCGCGGAACCGCTGCTGTTTTTCAAACCGGCGTCTTCGCTGCTGGCGCCGGGAGGAACGGTGCGCATGCCTGTGGTGGCCGAGCGAGTGGACTTTGAAGGCGAGCTGGCGCTGGTGATGGGCAAGCGCGCGAGCAAATTGAAAGACGATGCGGACTGGCGCAGCTACGTGCGCGGCTACACCATTGCGAACGACGTGACGGCGCGGGATCTGCAGAAGAAAGATGGGCAATGGACGCGAGCCAAGGGCTTCGACACGTTTTGCCCGGTGGGACCGTTTGTGAGCGACGAGGTCGATCCCGAAAAAGGATTGACGGTGGAGACACGCGTGAATGGCGAACTGAAGCAGCACGGGTCGACCAAGGATTTCATCTTCGCGATTCCCGAGTTGCTCAAGTACATAACGGCAGCGATTACTCTGGAGCCGGGCGACCTGCTGTTGACGGGAACGCCTGCGGGCGTGGGTGCGCTGAAGGCTGGGGATCGCGTGGACGTGAAGATTGACGGGCTGGGCGTGCTGAGCAATTTGTTTCAGCCGGAGTAACGAAGAGGCGAGGTTCGATCTCAGGTTTCGTCACACTTGGCCGCGAAGCGCAGGCCGACTTTTTCTTCCGGAACCGGCACTGGGAGGCTGGCAGAGCCTGGGGCAGTGACCTGCTTCGTTCCCTGTCTGGCGCGCGCCCGTTGCAAGCAGATCCCAAACGAAACAAAGCTGAAGAGCGAGGCGATTCCAAAAACGATGGCTCGCGGCCAGTGACGGTGGGTGTCTTTGTAATAGAGCTGTTTTCCGGATGCCAGATCGTAGATTTCCACCACAGGGTGAGCCGCGATGAATTGACGGTTTCCGATGTCGGCATCCTCGGTTCGGCCGAGATAAACGAGCGAAAGGTTGGCGGGACCATTGTTGAGGGCCTGCGAAGCCCGCTGGCTCAATTCAAGCCGCGGCGCGCCGGCGGAGCAATCGTTGACACACACGACGTTCCCCGTAAAGGCCCTTTTGCCACGGTGATAGGCGTAGCGATGAATCGACCATGTTTTGCCTGCGATTCGCAGATGCGCCTGATCCGCGTCTGGGCTATAGGCTTCGTAGGCAATGAAGATGTAGGCAATTGCGAGTCCGAGCCCGATGCAGTGCATTCGGCCGACACGGGAGGGCTGGCCGGTCGCGCTTCGCAGGAGGAGAAAACCCCACAGAAGGACAGTGACGAGGAAGAAAACAAAGGTGAAAGCGTCAATGTCATGTAGGAATGCCACTGGGAGCAATCTTAACTGGGTTTTTTCAATTTCAGATTGAACAGAGTGTTTTTGTAGTTACCCGAGGAAGACAGGGAATTCTTGGGGTGTTTTGTGGGAAAGCAAAACGTCGGGGATACCCGGAGCATCCAAAGGAGGGGTAGACTGGAAGCCAGGCGTGCGGGGTACCGCACACAGTGCCTTCCCCAGGAGGGATCATGCCGCAGAATTTACTGGAGCAGTTGCGGAAGTTTACAACCGTTGTGGCCGATACGGGCGACATCGAAGCGATGGAGAAGTTTAAGCCGACGGATGCCACCACGAATCCCTCGCTGATTACAACTGCGGCGCAAATGCCGCAGTACCAGCCGATTGTGGACGGCGTTTTGATGGATGCGCGCAAGGAGTTGGGTGACAGCGCGACGGACCAGGATGTGGCGAACCTGGCATTCAAGCGGCTGGCAGTGGCGTTTGGCAAAAAGATCCTGGCCATTGTGCCGGGGCGTGTGTCGACCGAAGTGGACGCGAGACTTTCCTACGATACGCATGCAACGATCGAGCAGGCGCGGGCGATCATCAAGCAATATGACGACGCCGGCGTGGGCCGCGACCATGTGCTGATCAAGATCGCCTCGACGTGGGAGGGCATACGCGCTGCCGAAGTTCTGGAGCGTGAGGGCATCCACTGCAACCTGACCTTGCTGTTTGGCATGCACCAGGCGGTGGCATGCGCCGAAGCCGGGGTAACGCTGATTTCGCCGTTTGTGGGGCGCATTCTGGACTGGTACAAGAAAGACACCGGGAAGGATTTCAAGGGGGCTGACGATCCGGGCGTGCAGTCGGTGACAAAGATTTACAACTACTTCAAGAAATTCGGTTACAAGACGGTCGTGATGGGCGCGAGTTTCCGCAACATTGGGGAGATTGAAGAGCTGGCCGGTTGCGATTTGCTGACCATTTCGCCCCAGTTGCTGGCCGAGCTGGAGTCGACGCAAGCGGATTTGCCGCGCAAGCTCGATCCTGAAAAAGCGAAGGGTCTGCAGATTGAGAAGATCCCGATGGACAAGGTGGCGTTCGACCGCATGCATGAAGCGGATCGCATGGCGCACGACAAGCTGAAGGAAGGCATTGAGGGCTTTTCGGCGGCGCTGGTAAATCTGGAGAAGCTGCTGGCGAATCGGTTGTGCGCTCTGGAATCGCGAACGACAACGGTAGCCTAAGTTGTGGATAAGGTGAAGCAGAGGGGCAGCCCAAGAGGCTGCCTTTTTGTTGTTGAGAACGTCTTTCAAGAGGAGATCGGAATCTCCTGTGAGTCACGTTACGAACGTTTGATGCAACAACTTAGGGAGTGACATCGATCACGTTCTATAGCAACATTTGACCTTAGCTTGGGGTTACACCAAGCGAGTTCAGGCGTTTCCAGCTAGACCGGAAGATCCGCCGGTTGACTCAAGACTGCCATTCCCGCAGGGAAAGACGCCTTTGAACCAACGCGGATTGCCGGAAAGCTGAAGGCGTTAGCGGTGGTGACCGTGCACCCGATTGAGAAAGTTCGGAGCGCGCGGAATTTGGAGGAGTCTATGCCGACGGAAACGCATCGCCTCGAACCGATTCTGATGGAAGTAGTGCGCAACACCTACGAGAGCAAGCTGGCGTTTCACGATCCGGAGATCACGACCTATGTGACGCGGCTTCTCTGCGAGTTTTCGGAGCCGGACAGGTTATTCCGTTTGCGGGATGAACAGGGCCGGCCCATCAAGGACGTGCATGCGATGGTGCAGGCTTCCGATCCGGTATTCGGCACGGCGGCTTCGTTTGATGCGGAGCGGGCAGCGCGGAAATACATCGGCGACTACGCGTTGTTTGCCACTGGCATGTGTCATGAGATTTTGCGTTCAGATGAGGGAACGGCGGAAGCGGGGCTTACGCTGGACGAATTGATTGCGATCGGCAGGGAAAGCTACCACATCGTAAGCCAATTCAATCTGTGCGAGTACGAGGGAGAGGCAGCGCTGTTTGCACGGCTGGCCGACCGCTTTGATCGCTGCGTTCTTGGACTTGCACTGGTACGCGAGGAGATGGGCGAACGCCTGAAGTTGAAGACGATCTGCAACTGAGCCGGTTGCAGTCGAAGAGCTGTTGACCCTGCTGCGCCGTCCGTGCGCACGGTGATGCCGGCGAAATTCTTCGGTTGCCCGGGTTGCGGGCTGGGGCGATTTTTCCAATCCAGCAATTTCTTCAATCAGGGCCGCACTGTTCGCAGTCGTGGTTCCCGACTGCCAGCGAATACCGAACGGACTCTTGGCAAATACAACAATTTCAGTAAGCTCAATGTCAAAGCAAGATGAACAGGCAGTGGCTGGAGTCTTTCACGGCTGCGATTGATGGGCATCCGGCCAGGGCCTCATAACGCGAGCCGGCTGCGCGCGCAGCCACAGGAGGCGTGTATGGCAAGCCCGGGTCATCCGCTCGAACCATTCTTTCAGCAGGTTGTGCGCAACAGCTACGAGGGTCGGCTGGGATTGAACGATCCTGATGTGACCGGCTATGTGGCGCGACTGCTCTGCGAATTTTCTGAGGCAAAAAATCTCTACAAAGTGCGCGATGAACTGGGCCATCCGGTGGAAGAACTGGAGACGCTGATGCTGGCGGCCGATCCGGTAAACGGAACAGCAACGTCTTTTGATCGCGAGCGCGCGGTGCGCAAATACATTGGAGACTACGCGTTGTTTGTGAGCGGCATGTATCCCGAGGCGGCTGTTCCGGGAAGGCGCAGGCGCGGAATGCATCCCAGCCTAGGGGAACTGATTCGCGCGGGCAAAGAGAGTTACTTTATCGTGAGCCAGTTCAACCTGTTCGAGTACGAACAAGAAGCGCCGCTGTTTGCACGGCTATCCAACTGGTTTGAACGGTGCATTCTGGGGCTCGCACTGGTTCGCGAGGATTTGAACAAGCGGAAATCGCTGCCGCCTCCGCCGCCGATGGTGAACTGAGCTTCTGCGGTGCGGCGGACGCGCTTCGCGCCCTCTGCGCAAAAGCGGCCTTCGTGCTTTCCCTGGTCTCTGACGACTTCAACGACGAAGACCAGTCCATTCACCCCTACAAGCAAAGACGGCTTCTCGGGGACCGCTTTCGATGGGCCCCCGCGTTGAGGCAATTCTATTCAGACCAAACCGCGAGAATGTTGCCGGCTCCATCGCTGAAGTGAAAGCGGCGGCCGCCGGGAAAGTCGAATGTGGGAACCACGATGCTGCCGCCTGCGGCGACGATGGCAGATTCAGTGGCGTTGAGATCGGCGGAGTAGAGGACGATGAGGGGCGCGGTTTTCGGCTGCTCGGGGAATGCGTCGGAACGGTAGAATCCGCCGTCGATGCCGGCTGAGGGTGCAGTGAAGCTGACGTAGTCGGGTCCATAGTCCACGAAGTTCCAGCCAAAGGTTGAGGAGTAGAAACTCTTGGCGCGCTCGATGTTGGTGGTAGAGAACTCGATGTAGTTGATCTTGTGGTGATTTGCGGTTGAATTCATAAGGCTCTCCTGGGGCTTGGATGCGTGAAGGCGAGAGAGCGACAGCAAACGCGTGAGGCGCAGACGCACTTTTCTTGAAGTGCTCTCATACGCCTCCATCCATATTCCCTCAGCAGGAGAGTGCAGGTAGAGCCCGCTGATTCACAGCAAGGCACGGACTGCCGAGGTCACAAAATGTATCTGCTGAGGTCCTGATCCTTGACGATAGTGGCGACCATTTCCTTCACATATTCGGGTGTGATGGTGAAGACCTTTTCGGGGCCGGATGCGGTCATGCGCTCGGAATAAGGCAGCGGCGTGGTCGACTCGCTTCTGATGGCTTGCGAAAGGGCTCCGGACGGCTCACCCTCGGGTGCGCGGCGGGCGACATCCGGCGCAAGGAAGCTGACGTCTTCAAGCACCTTTTCCATGATGGTGTGGAGGCGGCGGGCGCCGATGTTTTCGGTCGATTCATTCACCTTGAAGGCAAACTCGGCCATCTCGCGGAGGGCTTCGGGATTGAATTCGAGGCGGACGCCTTCAGTTTCGAGCAGAGCGATGTATTGCTTGGTCAGCGACGATTTGGGCTCAGTGAGGATGCGCAGAAAATCTTCGACGGTGAGGGATTTGAGCTCAACCCGCAGGGGGAAACGCCCCTGCAGCTCGGGAATGAGATCGCTGGGCTTGGAGACGTGGAACGCGCCGGCGGCGATGAAGAGAATGTGGTCGGTGCGGACCATGCCGTAGCGTGTATTGACCGTGGTGCCTTCAACGATGGGGAGAATGTCGCGCTGCACACCTTCGCGCGAGACATCGGGACCGTGTCCGCCTTCGCGGCCGGCGATCTTGTCGATCTCGTCGAGGAAGATGATGCCGGTGGACTCGGTGCGCTCGACGGCAACGCGGTTGACCTGGTCCATGTCGATGAGGCGGCCTTCTTCTTCCTGCACAAAGTAGTCGAAGGCGTCGGCAACTTTCATTTTGCGCTTCTTGGTGCCGCCGCCAAAGAGACCGGGCAGCATGTCTTTGAGGTTCATCTCCATGTCTTCAGGGTTCTGGTTGGAGATGATGCCGAACTGGGGTGTGCCACGTTCGCGGACATCGATTTCGATCATGCGGTCGTCGAGTTTGCCCTCGCGGAACTGCTGGCGGAGTTTTTCGCGGGAGCGCTGATGTGAATCGGCGCCGGGAAGGGCGAGTTGGCCATCCTGCCCCGGAGTGGCGGGCGGCGGAGGCAGCAACACATCGAGCAGGCGCTCTTCCGCGTTCATCTCGGCCCGGTCTTCCACTTCTTCGAGGCGCTCTTCGCGGACCATGTCGATGGCGATTTCGACGAGGTCGCGGATCATGGATTCGACGTCGCGGCCGACGTAGCCCACCTCAGTAAATTTCGACGCCTCGACCTTGAGGAACGGAGAATTGGTGAGCTTGGCAAGGCGGCGCGCGATCTCGGTTTTGCCCACGCCAGTAGGCCCAATCATAATGATGTTTTTGGGCATGATGTCATCGGCAAGATCAGGAGGCAGTTTCTGGCGACGCTGGCGGTTGCGCAAGGCGATGGCGACGGCGCGTTTGGCGGCGCGCTGGCCGACGACGTGTTTGTCGAGCTCGGAGACGATTTCGCGCGGGGTGAGTTCGTCGAGCGCGAGGTCCTGTTCTTCAGCGGATGCGGGCAGATAAATGGCCATGATGTCTTCTGTTGATGCTTTCTAAGCGGACCCGGAGGCAAAAGCTGTCCGGAATTCTTTGCGTACAACGAATTTGAGGCCCGACCAGGTTTCATTGATGGCGCAGACCTTGACGTCGACAAACGGGGTCTTGAGGGCCAGGTCGCGAATTGCATTTTCAGTCAAGTCGGTTGCGACTCCGGAAGCTTTTTTGGGCCACGCGACCCAGATCATTCCGTCTGGCTTGATGGTTCGGGTATTGCTTGCGAATTCTGTCTTGAAGTCTGCGAGCGATTTTGGAAACAGCAACACGACGTCGAGATCGTTCTTGAGCCGCGCGCCGGCATAGGAACTCAGCTCTTTGGGCAGATCGGCGGGGGCGCGACGCAGCATGACGCGCTGCCCTTCTTTGATGCCGAGTTTCTGCAAGAGCGGCGTACCCGAGTATCCTGCCATGGATTTCCTGCTTTGCGAGTGCCGGTGTTCAGGCTTTCAGTTCTTCGACGGTGATGCGGTCGTTGGTGTAGATGCAGATTTCGCCTGCGATCTTCATGGCTTTTTCAGCAATTTCGCGAGCGTTGAGTTCGGTGTTCTCCATGAGGGCGCGGGCGGCAGCCATCGCGTAGCTTCCGCCGGAACCGATGGCCGCGATCTGCTCGTCGGGATCGATCACGTCGCCCGAGCCGGAGATGAGAAAGGTCTGGCCGGCGTCAGCCACGACCAGCAGGGCTTCAAGATTGCGCAGCATCTTGTCGGTACGCCAGTCCTTGGCGAGCTCGACGGCGGACCGATTGAGATTGCCGGCAAACTGCTCGAGCTTTGTTTCAAAGCGCGCGAAGAGCGAGAACGCGTCGGCAGTGGAACCGGCAAAGCCGGCAAGGATCTTGTCCTGATAGAGGCGGCGAATCTTTTTGGCGGTGTGCTTAAGCACGTGATCGCCGAGCGTGACCTGTCCGTCGGCGGCCATGACGACCTGGCCATTGCGGCGTACGCAGATGACGGTGGTGGAGCGGATGCGCAGACGGGATGGTGCGGCGATGCTCTTTTCCAAGGACAAGAAAACACTCCAAAATTGCGGCTCCCAGAGGCGAAAAAGCCGCCAGGGCGCAGTTCTCAGTATAGAGCCTTAGTTTCGCAGACTCCTGGACGCTGGATTCGGCAGCCGGTAGAGGACATGCTTCCGCATCGGATGTCCGGCGGGGAGACTCGGATGGTCGAAATCTTCGTGCGGATCGCGAGTCATGCCGAGCTTTTCCATCACGCGGAGCGAACGGAGATTGGCCGGGACAGTGAAGGAGACGAGCGCGGATAGATTGAGGTTCTTAAAGGCGTGATCGACGAGGGCGCGAGCGCCTTCGGAGGCCAGTCCCCTGCCCCAGTGCGCAGCGGCGAGACGCCAGCCGATTTCGACGCAAGGAGTGAAATGCGCTTCAAACGAAGGAACGGCGAGGGCAACGTAGCCGATGCACTCGCCGGTGGCGCGAAGTTCGGTGGCATAGGGCCCGAAGCCGTGCCGTTCAAAGTGAGCTTCCGCGCGATCAATCAGGGCATTGCTTTCGGCGGGCGAAAGCCGCGCGGGATAGAACTCCATGACCTGTGGATCGGCGTTCATGCGTGCGAAAGGCTCGCGGTCCCCGGCGCACCAGCGGCGGAGGATGAGTCGGTCGGTGGAGAGGGGCATGTCCATGCGACGAAAGGTCGGGTTTACTTTTGCCACACAATGCGCCCAGAGCGGATGACGGTCTGGACACGCGCAAAGTTGGTGAGGTTCTGCGCCGGATCGGCCGAAAGGATGGTGAGGTCGGCGAGCTTGCCGGGAGCTACCGTGCCTTTGACGTTGGAGACGCCCATGCGCGCGGCGGGGTTGATGGTGAGCATGGCAAGGACATCGTGCCAGTCGAGGCCACTTTTGCCCAGCTCCACAAATTCGAGGTCGGTCGTGTAGTCGGTCATGTAGCCGACGTCGGTGCCAAAGATCAACTGGCCACCGAGTTGGTGAAACTGCTGCACCTCGGCGCAGATGGGATCCATGTAGTGCGGGTCGGCGGTGACGGTGCTGGCGAACATTTTGAGGGTGGGCACCATGGCCATGTTCTTGTGGATAGCGCTGGCGAGCAAGGCCTGGTCGACGCCGCGGGTGTCGTCTGCGGCATGCGCCAGGACGTCGACGCCGCTGTCGATGGCCACGCGGACACCCTGGAGGTTGGAGGGGTGGGCGAAGACAAGCTTGCCGTTAAGGTGACTTTCGTCGACCGCAGCTTTGGCGATATCGAGCGGCATGGGCAGGACGTGACCGCGCTGGACCCAGGATCCGGTGAAGAGCTTTGTGATGTCGGCGCCGGAGTTGAGATTGCGGCGCACGGTGCGCCGGGCGTCGTCGGGCGTGGCAGGTTGGGGCAATAAGGCGGCCATCCAACCGGGCATGTTTTCTTTCAGATAGAAAGGAACGCCATTGGGTGGATACAGCGCTGTGCCGGCGGTGTAGATGTAGGGGCCTGTGAGCTGGCCTTGCTCGATGCGGCGACGGATGGAAAAGGTGTCGGCGGGGTTGGACCCGGTATCAACGACGGTGGTGAAGCCGCGACTGAGGAGCATGTCGGCGAGCTGGGGGTTGAGCGTGGAGGCGGACTTCCACTCGGCCAGGTTCCACTTGGGTTCAGTGAAGTGAACATGAGCGTTCCAGAAACCAGCGGTGACGATGCAGTGATCACACGGGACCACGCTGGCGCCGGCGGGAATTTCGATCTGTGTGCCAACGGCGGCGATGAAGCCGTCGCGGAGGACCACTGTGCCGTCGTCGATGGCAGGAGTGGCCGGGTCAGTGTAGATGTGTGCGTGTTGAATGACCAGGACACCTTTAGCCAATTGCAGGGGCGGGTGCGAGTTACGGCGGGGGTAAATTTCCAAGACCCAGAGCGCGGCGCTGGCAACGACGACGAGGAACAGGACGGTAAGGATAAGACGACGGACCCAAATACGCATGGAGACACCAATCCTTCCAAACTATACGCATGCATGGGGCTGGCGGTTCGCGAGGGCAGGTGGGCTGGGTAGCGAAGGCCGGCCTCGTCGGGGGTTTCGGGGGGCCATGGGGAATTTTGCTGGGATGAAAGGTCTTTGGCCTGAGACCAAGACTGCGGCCGGTATGCAGTGGCAAGAGGAATGCTTTAGCTTGGAAGAGTGCGGAGTAAGCGTTGCGCTTCGCGCCAAGGAGCAGGCATGTGGAGTAAACCCTTTGCATTGCGGTGGCAATGCGTGTTGGCGGTGGCGCTGGCGGCGTTGCTGACCCGAAGCGGACTTTCCCAGGATCCACACCCCCCGGACAAGGACCCATCCGCAGGGACCCCGACCCTCAAGAGTTTCGAGCAGAGGATAACGACCAAGGTGCTGCCCAACGGGCTCACGATCCTGATTTGCGAGCGGCCTGACGCGCCGGTCTTCAGCTATACGACCTATATTGACGCCGGCGACGTGAACGATCCCGACGGTGACAGCGGCCTGGCGCACATGTTTGAGCACCTGGCCTTTAAGGGGACGAGCGAGATTGGGACCACCGACTACGCAGCTG
This sequence comes from Occallatibacter sp., assembly GCA_035487015.1. Taxonomy (GTDB): domain Bacteria; phylum Acidobacteriota; class Terriglobia; order Terriglobales; family Acidobacteriaceae; genus Telmatobacter. Next base: position 36,817 of record DATHMP010000087.1, read on the forward strand.
AGAAAGTGGCGCTGGCGAAGGTGGAAGCCGCGAACGACGCTTACGAAGCCGAGTATCTGAAGCCGGTTGGGCGCGACGAAAAGAAGTTGGCTGATTTGAAGAAGGCGTTCGCCGAGGCGCAGGCGGCAGCCCAAAAATATGTCATTCCCAACCAGTTCACTGAAGTTGCCGAGCGCAACGGCGCGACGGGGCTGAATGCGTCGACCGGATTGGACCAGACGATGTACTTCTGGTCGATGCCGGAGAACCGGCTGGAACTTTGGGCGTGGCTTGAAAGCGGAAGGCTTTCCGACGTGGTGCCGCGGGAGTTCTACAAGGAACGCAGTGTGGTGATGGAAGAGCGGCGGATGCGTACCGACTCCAATCCGTTTGGCAGGTTGCTGGAGCAGTTTGTGGCAACCGCGTACGTAGCGCACAACTACGGACGGAGTGGGATCGGTTGGCCCAGCGAAGTCGGCCAGATTAATGCGACCGAGGCGATGGCGTTCCACAAGAAGTATTACGTGGGATCGAACATCGTTGTGGTCGTGGTGGGTGATGTGAAGGCACAAGAAGCGATGCCGATGCTGGAGAAGTATTTCAGCAAGGTGCCGGGCGGTCCCAAGCCCGAGGACATGACCACGGTGGAACCGAAGCAGTTTGCGGAGAAATCGGTGATCATCCGCGAGCAGACGCAGCCGTTGTACATCGAGGGTTATCACCGGGCGAGCTATCGCGATCCGGATGATGCAGTGTATGACGCGATCCAGGACATCATGTCCAACGGGCGCGTGTCGCGCCTGTATCGCAGCCTCGTGGAGCAACAGCAGATTGCTGCCGAAGCTGTCGGCGAGAGCCCATTTCCGGGCGACAAGTATCCGAGCCTCTTCTTTTTTGGAGCGGTTCCCTTGCCTGGCCATAAGCCAGAAGAGATGCGCGAGGCAATTCACAAAGAGATTGAGAAGTTGAAGTCGGCGGACGTGACCGACGCAGAGCTGGCGATGTACAAAACGCGCGCGCGTGCTGACCTGCTGCGTGGACTGGCGGACAACCAGGGCTTGGCCAATGCGCTGGCCGAGTACCAGACGCGCTATGGCGACTGGCGTGAGCTGTTCAAGCAGCTCGATCGCGTGGACAAGGTAACCAAGGCGGATATCCGGCGCGTGGCCAACCAGGTGTTTGTCGCGTCGAACCGGACCAGTGCTGAGATTGATACAGAAGCCCCGGCTGCCGGCGGCAAGAACGGGGGCGGGCAATGAAGATGACCAGAGTACAGGGATCAGGGAACTGGGATCGGATGATGTTGCGGTGTAATGAGGATTCTTCTCTTTTCCGGAGACGCTCTGCGAGCGGGAAACCTTTCATCTTCGCTTTGACAGTGGCGTTAGCAGGGCTTGTTGCAACGCAGACTTGTTCGCAAGCGCAGCAGGCGAAGCCTTGGGAGAAGATTCCGGTTCCTCCATTGCATGATTTCAAGCCGCACCAGCCGACGCGCATTGAATTGAAGAATGGGATTGTGCTGTTTTTGCAGGAAGATCATGAACTGCCGTTTGTTTCCGGCTCGGTATTGATTCCGGGCGGGTCCCGTGACGAGGAACCTGCCAAGATCGGCATGATCGATCTCTACGGACAGGCATGGCGTACCAGCGGCACCGAAAAGATGAGCGGCGACGCAATGGACGATTTGCTGGAAGCGAAGGCGGCGCATATCGAGACCGGCGGCGATTCGGATTCGACAGCATTGTCGTGGGATTCGCTGAAAAACGACGCCGATCCGGTGTACTCGCTGGCGATGGATTTACTTTTCCATCCCAAATTCAGCGAAGAGAAGCTGCAACTTGCCCAACAGCAGCTAGCCACTGGAATTGTGCGGCGCAACGACGATGAAGGCGAAATTGCAGGCCGTGAAGCCGCGAAGCTTGTTTATGGCGGGGACAGCCCGTATGCGCGCCAGGCCGAGCTGGCGACTATTGGAACAGTGAAGCTGGCCGATCTGAATGCGTGGCACGACCGTTCGCTGCGCGGCAGGCTGATTGTGACCATCAGCGGCGACTTCGATCCGGCTGCGATGGAGGCCAAGCTGCGTGCAACGTTTGAGCCGTTGCCGAAGGTGACGCCCTATCCCGCCCGGCATGAGGCTTTCCACGATCCCAAGCCCGGCGTGTACTTCATCGACAAGGAAGACGTGAATCAGTCGAATGTCGAGATTGTTGGGCTCGGCACAGATCGGCATGGCGCAGACATTCCCGCGCTGGCGGTAATGAATGAGATCCTGGGCGGAGGTTTCGGAAGCCGGTTATTTCAGAAGATCCGCACAGAAAAGGGCCTGGCCTATTCGGTCAGCGGCGGAGTGGGCTTCGACTACGATCACCTGGGCATGTTCGATGTTGCGGTGTTGACGCAGTCTGCTTCGACGGTGGACGCAACTAAGACGGCACTGGATGAAATTCAAGGGCTGACCACGCGTCCGTTCACGGAAGTGGAGCTGAAGCGAGCGAAGGATGGGATTTTGAACTCGTTTCTCTTCCGCTATGACACACGGGAAAAAGTGTTGGCGGAGCGTGAACGGTTGGAATTCTATGGCTACCCCGCGGATTATCTTGAGACCTACAAGGCCGGCATAGAAAAAGTGACTCTGGCTGACGTGACGGCGGCGGCAAAGAAGTACATTCATCCCGACAAGCTAGCTGTGCTGGTAGTGGGCAACGGACCGCAGATTCAGCCGGGGTTGGATACGCTGCAGCTCGGTGCGATCCAGCCGATTGACATTACCATTCCGCAGCCGAAGGAACCGGCAGCAGAGGAGAAGAAACCGTGAGCGAGCAGGAACGGAGCGGCCAGGGCAGCGCATCGAACCTGGCCGTGGTGATTCTGGCGGCGGGCAACGGAGAGCACTTGAAGACGCGGCGGCCAGAAGCGCTGCATGCCGTGGGCGGAAAGACATTGCTGGCACATGCGCTGACAGCTGCGCAATGCCTTGTGGCAGCGCCGGACATTGTTGTCGTCGTGCCTACAGGGGAGACGCAGGTACGGGAAGCCGCCGAGAGTGCGGGCTGCAAGATCGTGGAGCTGGCGGAGAGGCAGGGTAGGGGCAACGCCTTGCAGAGCGCGCGCAGGGCAATTGACAGCTACGAAAACATCGTGGTATTGCCGGCAGATCTGCCCCTGTTGCGTCCAGAAACCGTCGCGAAGCTGGAGCGTTCGCATCGAGCGGAAAAAGCTGCGATGACGATTCTGACCGCGCCGGGTATTGCAGACGAGACGGTGCCGGGTATCTATGCCTTCCGGGCCGACGCTCTGCTGAAGCATCTGGACGAACTACCAGCGGACAGGGCGCGGGGGGAAGTGAGCCTGGCCGACATGGCGGTACTTTTGCGCGCGGCAGATGAAGCAGTTGTGAAAGTTGTCATGAATGACGGGGAAGAGGCGCTGCAGGCGAAGACCATCCCCGAGCTTGTCGCTCTGGATGCGAAACTGCGCGCGGCGACTGCAAGCCGTTTGATGGGCGCGGGAGTGACGATCTACCGGCCGGAAACGTGCGTGATCGATGCGGACGTGGAAGTGGCGGCAGACACGGTTATCGAACCCTTCGTTCAATTGCTGGGCAACACGAAGATTGGTGCGGCCTGCCGCATCCGTTCGTACTCCGTGCTGGAGAGCTGCACCCTGGGCGACAATGTGCTGATTCGGCCAAGCTGCATGCTGACGGAAAGTTCGATCGCAGAGGGTGCAGACATCGGCCCTTTTGCGCGGATGCGCATGGGATGCGAAGTGGGCGAGAAAGTGCACGTCGGCAACTTTGTAGAACTGAAAAAGGCCAAGTTGCAACGCGGGGTGAAAGCGGGGCATCTGGCATACCTGGGCGACGCCGAGATTGGCGCAGACGTGAACATCGGGGCAGGGGTAATTACCTGCAATTATGACGGCGTGCGGAAGCACGTTACGCAGATTGGCGAAGGCGCATTTGTCGGCAGCGACTCGACCCTGGTGGCGCCGGTGAAGATCGGCGCAGGAGCGTATGTGGGTGCGGGTTCCTGCATCACGAAAGAAGTGCCGGCGGATGCTCTGGCACTGGCCCGGGCGCTCCAGGTGGTGAAGGAAGGCTGGGCAGCAGAACGGCGGGCGCGACGGAAGCTGGAAGCCGCCGCTCGCGAAGATTCGAAGCGCTAAACGAAAGGCGGGTGTCGGGGACGATCGAGGTTCGATCAACTTTGACAGGTAACGAATTGAACCGCCGAGGCTGGAACAGTACTTTCGTGCCCGATATCGACGGCAACATAGCTGCGCTATTGTATTGAATACTTTGATACTTTCTAGAGAAGCGCTTGCGCGGTGCCTTTCCCGGAGCGTAAGTTCTTCTTACTATTGCCTTGGAGTCCAACTTGGGGGCCGATCCAGCAGAAATGGGGTCTGTGGATGGCAATGCGGAGTGCGACAGGCATGCTCAGCGGAATTCCCTGAGTCGGCGCGGCGTTTTGAATCGTCCAAAGGTGCGGGGGCGGCAGGAGCTGCCGGAAGCAACACGGAAGAGCTGGGGTTGAGCCCGAAGAGAAGAAGTGCGGGGGCCGGCCGATAGAAGAAGAGAGAAGGAACCTTGGCATCGAACATTGCCAACGTGAGCGGTCAAGACTCCGGGTTGCCGAGGACGGTGAACCTTGACGAGCGCGCGCACGCGGCGCCCAATCAGCGCACGGCACGCATTCTCGTGGTGGATGACGAAGCGCCTGTTCGATCGATGATTGGGGCAACCCTGCAGCGGCAGGGATACGAAGTTGAGCTTGCCATCAGCGGTACCCAGGCGGTGGAATGCCTGCTCCGCAGCCCGTTCGATCTGATTCTCACCGACATCGTGATGCAGGACGGCAACGGCATTGCCCTGCTGGAACGCATTCACGCGGAGCAACCGCAGTTGCCGGTCGTGATGGTGAGCGCCATCCACGACATCAGTGTCGCGATCGACTCAATGCGTCGTGGCGCCTACGACTATCTGCTGAAGCCCTTCGAGCGCGAGCATCTTGTGGCTACGGTGCAAAGGGCGCTGGATCACCGGCAGGCGCTGCAAGAGAGCCACAACTATCAACAGAACCTGGAGCAGGTGGTGCGGGCGCGCACCGAGATGCTGCGCCAGGCGATGGAAGACCTCGAGCACTCCTACGACGTGACGCTGGAAGCGCTGGGCGACGCGCTCGACTTGAAGGACTCTGAGACCGAGGGCCACTCCAAACGAGTGACCGCCTATACGATCGCGCTGGCCCGCGCGATGGGCATTCCCCCTATGGAAATCAAAGTGATCGCGCGGGGGGCGTTCCTGCACGACATCGGCAAGATGGCGATTCCGGATGAAATTCTGCGCAAACCAGGGAAGTTGACCAGCGAAGAAGAAGAGATCATGCGCGACCATTGCACGCGCGGCTATCACATCTTGCGCAAAATTCCGTTTCTGAGCGAAGCGGCTGCGATTGTCTATACCCACCAGGAGCATTACGACGGCAACGGCTATCCGAGCCGCCTGCGGGGCAGCGAGATTCCGATTGGGGCACGCATTTTTGCGGTGGCCGATGCAATGGACGCGATCACCAGCGACCGTCCCTATCGCAAGGCGCGCTCCTTCGACGCAGCGCGCGAAGAGATCCTGCGCTGTAGCGGCACGCAGTTTGACCCTGGAGTGGTGGAAGTCTATCTGCGCATTCCGAACGAACTATGGCATGAGTTGCGCGCCGAGATCAACGGTGAGAACCGGCATTTTTCCGCATTCAATTTTTCCGGCACGCCTGTCATTCATCCCAAGAAATAGATTTCCGTCTGGGGTAACCCCGCAAGACTCCAATTCAGTCACCTTCTCAAATTCTCAGCAGAGCCAGGATGAAAGTGGTTTCTGTGTGCGGCGGTTCTGCGCGCAGCCCTCGTACTTTTGTTTTGCCGCGAGGTGCGGGTATGCCTCTAAAATCGAGCAACACGGCTGACCCATGATGAATCCCGCAAAGACGGCGGTTGTCGCTACCGGACTCGGCGCCTGCCTGCTGGGCGCGGCTCTGCATGCGCAGACGGGCCCCCTTCATGAACAGATTGCGCAGCACGAGCAGAGACTGGCAGACGCACGCAACTCGGATAACAAGCGCGAAGAAGCGAGCGAAGGGAATACACTGTGCGGCCTCTATCGGCAGGCGGGGGACTACCACAAGGGCCTCGACCGATGCGGTGAGGCGCTGAAGATTGAAGAGAATAGCGGCAATCGCGGCAGCCAGGCGGTCACGAAGAATCTGATCGGACGCATTGATACCGATCTTGGCCAGGAAGAGAAGGCGCTGGAACTCTTCAATGAGATTCTTCCGCTTTGGCGCGAGATGGGCAATAGGCCCGGCGAGGCACTGACTCTGAACAATATGGGCCGGGCGTACAACGATCTTGGCCAGCGCGAGAAGTCGCTCGAATGCCTGAACCAGGCGCTGCAGATCTGGCGTTTGGGGTTGAGCGAAGGCAGCAAGGCCGGCGAGGCCAGCACGCTCGACAATCTGGGGCGCACTTACTCCTACATGGGCCAAGATCAGCAGGCGGTGGAGTACCTGAACCAGGCATTGCCGCTGTGGCGCGAAGTGGGCGAGCGGGGCGGCGCGGCGCTGACGCTGAACAACCTGGGTCGCGCCTATGGCGATCTGGGCAAGAAGCAACAGGCGCTCGACGCCTTTGAGCAGAGCCTTGCACTGTGGCAGGAAGTCGGCAATCGGCAGGGCGAAGCAAGCACGCTCAATGAAATCGGCCGGCTTTACCGCGACCTCGGGCAGCAGCGTATCGCTCTCGACTACTACGAGAAGGCGTTGCCGCTCTGGCGCGCGGTGGGCAATCGCAATGGAGAAGCACTCGCACTGAACGATATCGGCCGCGCACACTGGGCGATGACACAGGTGCAAGAGGCTCAGAGCTTTTACGACCAGGCAATGCCCATCTGGCGGGAAACGGGTAACCGGCGCGGCGAAGCTGCAACTCTGACGAACCTGGGGCGCGTTTACCTTTCGCAGGGCCAGGTGGAAAAGGCTCTCGAGACGCTGAATCGCGCGCTTCTGATGTGGCGCGAAGTGCAGGATCGGCGGGGACAGGCGTTCGCATTGAACAGCCTGGGATGGGCCTATGCCGCGCACAAGGAGCGCGACAAATCCCTTGCCAGCGAACTGGCCGCCCTGTCGTTTGCGAAAGATGCCGGCGATCCCGATCTTGAAGGCAACGTCGAGACCTCTCTGATGATTGGCTTCCGCAATGATCACCGGCCGGAAGAAGCCATTTTGTTTGGAACCGAGGCGGTGAATTCGTATCAGAAGATCCGCAAGAACATTGCGGGACTTGATCAGGATTTGCAGGCGGGCTTCACGCTGTCGAAGTCAGAAACGTACCGGATGCTGGGTGAACTGCTTTTGCAAGTCGACCGGCTGGGAGAAGCGGAACATGTTCTCGACCTGCTGAAGGAACAGGAGCTGCAAGAAGTGGTGCGCGGTTCAGCACCGACCGCAGAGAGCAAGACAGAGCCCCTGCCTTTAACCAAGGACCAAGCGACCGCCGAACATGCGCTCGCGGATCCTGAAAAGTCTGCAGAGAGCACGGCGGCCATGAGCGCGGAGTATGCGGAGCTCAAGGCGAAGATGGATAGAACAACAGAGGAAAAGGTTCGCATGCAGGGGCTGGAAGCCAAGATTGAGGCGGGAACGGCGGAGGTGTCGGATTTCTTCAGGAAGACGCTCTACCCGGAGCTGGCGCAAAAGGGAGGCAGTCAGGACGCGAATGCTGTACTGAGCCGCGAAAAGACAGAAGTGAGTCGGCTGCAGACGACGCTGGTGAATCTCGGTCCACACGTTCTCGGCATTCGGTTGCTGCTGGGCGACGACCAGGTGTACGCGCTGATCGTGACCGCACAGGCGCGCAAGAAATATGAGCTGAAGGTGACGCCGAATGCCCTGCGCGACAAAGTGCTGCAGGTGCGGGAAGCTTTGCGCACTCCGACATCCGATCCCTCGGCGGCGCTCGGTGAACTGTATGCGATGGTCGTCGGACCGTACAGCGCAGAGCTCGCCGCGCTGGAGCACGGGCAGCCGCAAAGTGCCAGCCCCGCCACGCTGCTGTGGTCCCTCGATGGAGTGATGCGCTACGTGCCGATGGGGGCGTTATTCGACGGGCAACACTACCTCGTGGAACGCTTCAACAATGTGCTCTTCACACCGGAGAGCTACGGGCACATGGACAGAGCAAAAGACGCTGGTGGATTGCGGGTGCTGGCAATGGGGCTGTCGAAGAGCTATGGAGGCTTACCAGCTCTGCCCGGCGTGCAGCCCGAGTTGGATGCAGTGGCGCATGATCCATCTGTACCCGAATCGCATGGCCCGATGGACGGCGTTCTCTTGACCAACGAGCGCTTCACCTTTGCGGCAATGAAGGACCGACTCGGAGCGGGCGCGGGGTTTCCGGTGGTGCATATCGCGAGCCACTTCGTGATGGAAACGGGCGGCGGCGGCGATGAGCCTTACCTGATGCTGGGAGGCGATACGACGGGAGCATCCGACGGCTACGAGTTGACGCTCTCGCAGCTTGAGGATTCGACCGTGCGCTTCACCGGAACACATTTGCTGACGCTCTCAGCTTGCAGCACCGCGAAGGGCGATGTGGCGCAAAATGGGCTCGAGGTGGATAGCCTTGGAATGATCGCGCAACAGAAGGACGCCGAAGCGGTAGTGGCAACACTGTGGGATGTGAACGACGCGAGCACCAGTCGGCTGATGGGTGATTTCTATGCAGGCTGGGTGAAGGCGCCGGCAGCCGGAAAGGCCGAAGCGTTGCGTCATGCGCAGCTGGCGTTTTTGCATTCTGGGGAAGCGGCGGCGAAAGCTCCCGGCGCGCGGGGACTGCAGGCCGAGGCGGGCGCAGCGCCAAAGCCCGGTAATTTGGCGCATCCGTTTTACTGGGCGCCGTTTGTGCTGATCGGGAATTACCAGTGATGAATGAGAAGTTATGGTGGAGGCGGCGGGAGTCGAACCCGCGTCCGAAATCGCTGTCAGCCAGGAGAGTCCATGCTGTGTCCGGTTCCGCATGTTTTCGCCTCATGCGCTCAGAACGGACAAGATGCGCATGAAGCTAGTCCGATGATCTTGTGGTTACAACACGGACCGAGAAGCAACCACCAGCCTACTGAATGACGTCTTGCTCGCAGCCCATAGGCAAGACCGCGAAAGACGGCAGCTTAGTTAATTAAGCTGCAAGTGCCAGATTATCGTTGGCAACTTTGTTTTTGCAGGCGATTACGGGTGCCCACACCCCGACATGCCTCCTATGCCGCAATCGATCCCGTCGAAACCGTGACGCCCCCATGACGCTTCCAGCACGTGTGCCGGAAACGGGTGCGAGCCGGGCCAACTGGCTCGTGCTGCTGTCTCTATTCTACGCTGAATTGACTTTCGGCTGGCGGACGGCAGACCCAGGATGGTGAAACCGCCCTGAAATCAAGGGGCGGGCTCAACCCAACCTTATGCCATGCCCCGATCGACTACTGCTGTTCGAGATCGATGGATTCGTATTCGTGGCGGGCAATGCCGGCGCGGATCTGGGCGGGAGTCTTGCCAGCCTTGGTCTCGCGGTAGGCATAGAAGGCTTCCTTGGCGCAGGTGGAGCATTCCGTGCCGTGGAGCCCTTCGTAGCAACTGCGGAGGCTCGTGTGGCCGAGGGCGCGGTCACAACGGCAGTTGCAAGGCAGCTGATAGAGCACGTTGCCAATGCGTCCGGCCTGCTGGTAGACGTGCACCTGCCACGGATAGCGGAAGTTGTCGCCAGTCAGCTTGGGACCGGCAAGGATGGGCGCAAGGGCGCTGACCTTGAGCGGAGCCGAGGGGTGACAAGCCGGCACCTCGTCGGCGGGGTTCGACCACTGGGCGTAGCTTGCTGCTGTAATCACACAAACGAAGAGGGCGACGGTCCAGCGATACCAAGTCTTTGATTTCATGAGAGGCTCTCGAGGTCATTCTAGAACGAAGGGGAGCGCCGTGCGAATGCCTGATTTGTCTGACCGGAGGGTCGGGGCGTGGTGAGCGACTGGGCAGAAAAAAAGACGGCACGAACGTTTTGCTGTTCGTGCCGGGAGGCCAGTGACGCAAACTACTTCCGGGCTGAAGGGGTAGCTCTACCGCCTTCCTCACCGGAATATCTACACCTTACTATAGATTGAGGAGATTGCAAATACAAAATTCGATATTTTCTCACGATGTGGGATTTCAAACTTTATCTTGTTTCGGCGCATCGAAACAAGCTCAGAATTACGTTATCGAGTACAGGGCTGACCGCAGGTCAAGTGACATGGAATCTGAAGGTTCACAAACGAAAGCAGGGACAGAACCACGCCCCTCGGGATGGTTCAAGGTGGGGCTGGTAGCGGCGGCTTCAGCCCTGGCAGGCGGGTTGGCGGCTGCCTGGTATTACCGAAAGACCCTGGACCGGCTACACCAGGCGGAAGCGAATGTCCCAGAGCCCCGTGCCGACGAAACCGACCCCGAATTCGACACGTAGTTGAAATCCGCACTTGTGGCGACTATCGTCCGCACACGCCCTGAAACGCGACAGCGGCCCGGGAGTGCCGAGCCGCTGCGGTGATACCTCGATGCCGAGCCTTATTGCATCTGGCCAACATAGGCCCCGAAGGGGCCGAGCTGGATGGACTGAAGCGAAGCCGGATCCGCCGCTCCCGGCGTCTTCAGCAGTGTCTTAAGCCCGCTGCCTGCAGCGGGAACATTGAGGTTGACCGTCTGCGGGTCGGGAGTGAAGTTGAGGGCGACAACTACGGATGGTTCACCGGGCGCCTGGCGCACCCAACTTAACACGCTCGTATTGTCGGTATCGAGCATGGTTTGCTGCCCATCGACAAGCGAGGGCACCGTCTTCTTGAGCCGGATCAGCGTCTGATACCAGGTAAAGAGCGAGTTGGAATCAGCTTCGGCGGCCTTTACATTGACCGTTGTGTAGGTGGGCGGAACAGGCAGCCATGGCTTCACATTGGCCGATGCAAACCCGGCGTTGGCGCTGTCGTCCCATTGCATGGGTGTGCGCTCGCCGTCGCGGCCCTTGTCTTTTGGCCAGCCGGTGAGACCTACGGGATCTTTCACATCTTCCTTGCGCGTGGGCGGTGTGGTTTTCATACCGATTTCGTCGCCGTAATAGAAGAGTGAGGCGCCGCGACTGGCGAAGAGGATGGTGGAGATGACGCGTTGGATATCAGTGTCGTGCACACCGTCGCCATAGCGCGTGTCGAGCCGGGGATTGTCGTGATTGTCGAAGACGATAAGCGGCAGATGGCCGCCGAGCTTCTCTTCTGCGTCGCTCAAGCGCATGCGGAAGGTGGCCACATCGAGCTTGTTGATAAAGCCGATCTGCGTGTCCATCGGCAAGTGGAATTCAGGATGTTCGGTGGTTCCATACTGTTTCTTGAGCTCTTCGACATTCGGTAGATAGGTCTCGCCAATGAAGACGCGCGTTCCGGGAAACTTATCTGTTGCGAATTTGTCGGCATAGGCGCGAAACTCGGCCATGACGGGGTGCACTTCGGGCAGATTGTTGGTCCGGGTGTCGTTGAGCGCGATGTCGCCGTAGGAATTCAGAAACGTTTTGCCGTCCTTGTCGAGGAGAACATCCTCATCGCGCATCTCAGGGTCTTCGAAGAGCGTCGTAATGGCATCGAAGCGGAAGCCGCCCACCCCACGCTTGAGCCAGAAGGCAATGATTTGATCAAAGGCCTCGTGGACCTTGGGATTGTGCCAATTGAGGTCGGGCTGCTGGATATAGAACTTGTGATAGTAGTACTGGCGCGTTTTCTCGTCCCACTCCCAGGCCGAGTGGCCGAAATCGGATTGCCAGTTATTGGGAACTTCACCCTTATCGGTCGCCGTCTGGCCTTTGCCGTCGTGCCACATGTACCAGTCGCGATAAGGATTGGTGCGCGATGAGCGCGACTCAAGGAACCACTTGTGCTTGTCGGAAGTATGGTTCATGACCATATCCATGAGCACGCGAATGTGGCGCTTGTCGGCTTCGGCGATGAGACGATCGAAGTCGGCCAGGGTGCCGTACTGCGGATCAATGTTTTCGTAGTCGGAGATATCGTAGCCGAAGTCGACCTGCGGCGAAGGATAGATCGGCGAAAGCCAGATGGCATCGACACCCAGTTTCTTCAGGTAGTCAAGACGCTGGGTAATGCCGTTCAGATCGCCGATACCGTCCCCGTTCGAATCCTGAAAACTGCGCGGGTATATCTCGTAGATGACGGCATTTTTCCACCAGTCGCGTTCACTGGAAGTCGTGGCGCGGGCAGACGTCGGGTTTTTTTGGGGCACAGCTTGCCCTCCGGCAGCGATTGTCGCAACCCCGAAGAGCAGAGCCGTGACACAGATTGAGATGCGGTTGGTCCAGTACATTGCAGGCTCCTAATTCGGGAGCGCCGGCGAGGAAGTGGTGCAGCCGGGCACCCGGTCCTGTCACCCTCTGCTCGTGGATCCGGCAGCGGTGTGACGAGAGTGAAAGTAACATAATTGGCTGGGCATCGGGCCGTGGCATGTCTACTCGACCGCAGCAACCAGAACGCCGAAGGGCGCCAACTCGACGGCGTCGAATTTTTCGGCCGAAATGACCGGTGAATCGTAGAGCGTGGATAGCTTCGTTCCCCGAACACCGTAACTTGCCCAGTTGAATTTGACGGTGTGAGGCCTGTTGCTCATGTTCAGCGCGACCAGGACGGTGCGGTCGCGGGTGCGGCGAAGATAGGCGAAAACGTCGCGATCCTCGTTGTTGATGCTCTCCTGGGCGCCGTCGCGGAGAGCGGAATCGGACTTGCGCAGCGCGAGCAGACGCTTGTAGGCGTTGTAAATCGAGTTGGGATCGGCGGCCTCTGTGACGACGTTGTACGCAGCCGCGCTGGGCGGAATGGGCAGCCACGGTTTGGCAGATGTCGTAAAGCCGGCGCCGGCGGCAACGTCCCACTGCATGGGCGTACGTTCGCCGTCGCGACCCTTGTCTTTGGGCCAGCCGAGTTTCCCGATGGGATCGTGGACATCTTCGATGCGGGCAGGGTCGGTGGTGCGCATACCGAGTTCTTCGCCGTAGTACATCTGCGGCGTGCCGCGCGTGGTGAGCTCGAGCGTGGCCATCAATTTTGCAATCTGGTCATTGTGTTCGCCGTCGCCATAGCGGTCCCACTGGCGGCGCTGATCGTGGTTCGAGAAGAAATACTCCGGCTGTCCGTGTGCAGAGTTGTTTTCGATCTGGCTGAAGAGTTCGCGAAAGCGCGTCGCTGAAAGCTCGTTGACATCGGCGATCTGAAAATCCATGGGAAGCTGGACTTCGTCGTTCTGACCATACATTTTGGTCAGGGCTTCGACGTTAGGCTCATCGGCTTCGGTCACCAGCACGGGATCGCCCGGATATTTGTTGACCACCCGTCGCACTTCCTTGAGGACGTCGTGAACTTCGGGCAAGTCGTCGGTGTACTTGTGCTGAATGTTGCGATCGCCATAGGCATTGCGGCCGGGCAGGTAGGGGTCGTCGTGCAGATTCGGGTCTTCGAAGAGGCGCGATACGGCATCGATGCGGAAACCGGCGACGCCGCGCTTCATCCAGAAATCGAGCACGCCGTCCATGGCGGCGTGGACTTCAGGGTTGCGCCAGTTGAGGTCGGGCTGCTGCACATAAAAGTAGTGATAGTAGTACTGGCGCGTCTTCTCATCCCATTGCCAGGCAGAGCCTCCAAACCAGGACTGCCAGTTGTTGGGAACCATGCCCTTGTCGGCAGCCGTTTCGCCTTTACCGTCATGCCACACATACCAGTCGCGCTTGGGATTGGTGCGTGAAGAACGCGACTCGAGGAACCACGGATTCTGATCGCTGGTGTGATTGATGACGTAGTCCATGATGACGCGGATATTGCGCTTTTTGGCCTCGGCAACGAGGTTATCGAAGTCGGCCATGGAGCCATACACGGGATCGATGGCGGTGTAGTCCGAGATGTCGTAGCCGTAGTCGATACCCGGCGAAGGGTACATCGGCGTGATCCAGATGCCATCGATACCTAGGTCGTGGAGATAGTCGAGACGCGACGCGATGCCCTTGATGTCGCCAATTCCGTCTCCGTCGGAATCCTGAAAGCTGCGAGGGTAGATTTCGTAGAGAACGGCGTGACGCCACCACTCCGGTCCGTCAGGCTGAGCCGCCTGCAGTGCGGATGCGGACGGGGCCTGGGCAAGACCGCCCAGTGCCGCGGAAATTAGAGACAGGGATAGGGTGTAGCGTGCGAACGTGCGGCTCAAGTGCATGGCGGCTCCTCGCGTGAGGATGAAGCCCAGAGCGCCGGCAAGCCTGCGCCCTGGGGAAAACAGTTCCTCACTCCGCTGCTCGTAAACAGGCCAACGGTGTGAACACGCCAAGCTAACACATTTCGCTGGGAAAGGGCAGACGTTTCGTCACATGCAGGCGCGACGTAGATGCCGAATCGGTGCGGGCCGGCAACGATGTGCCGCCGGCACGGATTCGAACTAACCGTTTGCTTTCTGGGCGACCAGCATGGAGTTGAGAATCTGGTCGGATACTTCCTTTACCGCGCCGGGGGAGTGGGCGAGAAAGAGCGTGTTGGTCTTGTCGTTCTCGCCAATGGATTTGAGGGTGTCAAAGTACTGAGTCACCAGCACCAGTTGCATGACATCCCGCGAGGTGGCGCCTTCGACGGCTTTCTGGAATTGCTCGATGGACACCTGCAGTCCCTCGACGATAGCTTTGCGCTGGTTGGCGATTCCCTGTCCCTGGAGCGCCTTGCTCTCGGCCTCGGCTTCGGCTTTCTTCACGACCAGAATCTTGTCGGCTTCGCCGCGGGCAGTAGCGGCCACCTGCTCGCGCTGCGCGGCGTTGATGTCGTTCATTGCGGACTTGACCTTGGCGTCGGGCACAATATCGGTGACAAGTACGTTGACAATCTCGTAGCCGAAGGCGGCCATGTCGGCATCGAGTTCCTGCTTGACGGCCGCGGCGATGCTCGACTGCGATGCGAAGACCTCGTCGAGCGTCATGCTGGGCACATGGCCGAGGATGACCTGTTCGACGTAGGACTTGATCTGCGCCACAGGATCCGAAAGCTTGTAGAACGCGTCGAAGACCTTTTCGGGCCTCACGCGATTCTGCACGGAAATCGGAATGGTGACGAAGACATTGTCCTTGGTCTTGGTCTCCATGGTGAGATTGATTTGATTGACGCGCAGGCTCACGAGCCCGGAAACAGAATCGAAGTAGGGCGTCTTCCAGTTGAGCCCGGCTTCAGCGACGCGCAGAAATTTGCCGAAGCGCGTGATGATGGCGACCTGTGCGGTATTGACGGTGAAAAAGCTGCCCAGAATGAGCGTAAGGGCGAGTATGGCAACGGCTGCCAGCACAATTACAAGGAACAGATCCATGACTGTCCTCCAAAAGATGTTCTCGGTAACAGCGAATTGTACAGGAACATCGTTGCAGAGATGTGCAGCAGCGTGGCGAGGACAGGCGCCGGAAATTGCAATTTGCGAATCAGGGTTGAGGCTGGTCCGCGGGCGATTGCGGATGAGTTTGCTGATCTGCAGAAGACTGGGTCGCAGTGCGCTTTGCCTGTTTCGACGGACTGTCGGTCGAGGGAGGCTGCGGCTGATCGGCGGGACTTTGCGGATGTGTCTGCTCGTCGGGATGCTGCGCCGAGCCGTGCTTCATCTGCTTGAGGTCGACGCCAAACTCGGGATGCTCGCGCGTTCCATCGACATGCACCGGCACTTCGGTGCCCGCGCCGTCGCCCTTGAAGAAGCGATCGGCAGGCTTCAACAGAAAGCCCTTCCAGCCCCCCACCATCTTCGACACGGTGGCCTCCATGCGGGCAGTGCCCGCAAAGCCGATGGTGCCGTCGACGAGGCCGTAGGACCCCTTGAGCTGAATGTCGGCGCCGGGAACAGTAAAGTCGAGATTGGGCAGCGAAACCTTGCCGGCCGCCACTTTGAAATCGCTTTGCATTGTTGAAGCGATGCTCCCTGCTTCGGTCGACTTCACGTCTTTGGGTTTGCCCTGCCCGCGCAGACTCAATTCGGCGATGCGATCCTGCACCTTGGGGCTGGTGAACTGGGCACCGCTCAGTGTGAAGCTCCCATCCATGGTGAGCCGATCGAGGACCGGCACCTGCGCGGGCGGAATGTGGAGCGTGGAGTTCAGTACGAGGTCCCCGGTGAGCAGCGATGTCGAGCCTTTCGTGGCGATGCGGACGAAGTCTTCGATATGCCCGTGATCGATGGAAATCTTCAGGTCGATATCGTGCCCGATGCTATGCGGCGGCCCTTCAGAAGCTGGGGCAAGAACGCGCACCACCTGACCGCGCGCGAGAATATGCGAGTGGCCAAGTGTGGCATCGACAGGACTGAGCCACGTGTCGCCGTTGGTGCCGTCGACGTTCGCATGAAAATGCGTCTTCAACTCGGAGACATTGTCGGAGGTGGTGAGGCGGAAGTCAGGGGTGTTGGTCTGCCCTTCCACTTCGATATTGCGTAGAGTTCCGCTATAGCTGCCGGTGGAATCAAGAATGCCGGCAATGCCTCTGAAGGTGCTGAGATCGGCATGATCGAAGCTGTAGTCTCCGGCGAGCGGCGATTCGCCTGGGTCTTCCACCTGCCAGGGTCCAAAGGTTCCCTTGGTATGAATCGCGCCAACGGGCCGCGGGTTAGTCAGTTCGGCTTCAAACCGCATGGCTTCGTCGGGCATGATGTGGGTGAGATGCAACTGCGCAATCGCAATCTCCATAGGAAGTTTGCCCGGCTTGCTTGATTCAAGAACGATGTGCGCCCCGGAGCAATCGAGATTGCCAATCTCAAAACGAACCGGCAGCGCGGAACCCTTCGACCCAGCAGGCGGAGCGGCGCCCTGGGCAGGGTTCACGTGGATGAAGTGCGAGCGAGGGGGAAGGTGAATCTCGAGACCCTGAAGGTGCACAGCGCTGATGGAGATGGGCTGGCCGGACTTATAGCGCAGCGGAGCATGGAATCCGAATTGTGCAAGTTGAACGAGGGGCAGATCCGGTTGCGTGGGACTTGGAACCTGGACACCGCCTACCTGTACGGGAGGCCAAATGCGCAGGCCGCCGCCGCGTGCCCAGACACCCCATTCGCCATGCAGCCCGTTGGCAAGCGAGACGTGGAATGTATCGAGCTCGACGCGCGCGTGAAAATGCCGGGAGAGGCCCTCGACGATGCGCGCGCGCAGATAGGGCTCCGCATTGTGCGCGATCGCGGTTAGCAGACCGGCCAGCACGGCAAGAGCCGCAAATAATGCAAGGGCCAGTCCCGATGTCCACCAGAGCCAGCTTCGACGACGTTTCCTGGGCGCAGTTCCCTGAGCAGATCCCATCTCACACTCTTGGATGCTCTTGAAGCCGGAGCGGAGCGCCCATTTTCGCATTAGACGCCAGATAGCATAGACTTCAATGCACAGATGCAAGCGCAGATTGAATACCTCGTAAAACTGCAAGCCATCGACTTGGAACGAGCCCAAACGAACCAATCGGCTCGTGCCCTGCCTGCTGAAATCGCAAAGGCCGAGTCGGCGCTGACTTCGGCGCAAAGGCAGGCGGCCGAAGCATCGGATGCGCTGTCTCGCGAGGAGTCGCTGCGGAACCGGCTGGAACGGGAGATTTCCGGGCATCGCCAGAAGGCTGCGCGTTACCGGGCACAACAGGACACGATCACGACGGCTGCGCAGGCCGAGGCAATTGACCATGAAGTCCGCTTTGCCGAGAGTGAAGCCGAGCGCCTGGAGAACGAGGAATTTGCGAGCCTGGAGCGCACAGAAGCACAGGAAGCTGCGCTGGCCTCCGCACGCGCCCAGGTTGAAGAGCTGGCAACGACACTCGACAAGACGAAGGAGCGCGTTGCCCTGCGCAAGGCGGAGTTTGCAAGCCAGCTGACAGCGCTCGAGGCAGAACGCACTGCGCTGCGGCCAAATATTGAAGAAGATCTGCTTGCACGCTACGACCGCATTGCCGCGGCTCGTGGCACGGGAATTGCGAGAGCCGAGAATCAACAGTGCCCGGGTTGCCGCATGGGCGTGCGTCCGCAGACCTGGAATCAGTTGCGCGAAGGCCAGTTGCTGAACTGCGATAGCTGCGGGCGACTTCTCTATTGGGATCCTGCCATCGCGGCAGCGCCGAAGGCCCCGCAGACCGAAACTGCAACGAGTGACGGTCGTGCCATACGGAAGCCGCACCAGGCCGGCGCCTGACAGAATTTTGCCGCGGCCGCGACCTGCGCTCAGGCAGGGACCGGCAAGTTCGAAGAACAAACAAAAACAGAGGTTGCACACATGCAGCGCATCTGCGTGGACATGGATGAGGTAATGGCGGATACGCTTGGAGAGCATCTCCGCCGCTACAACCAGGCATTTGATGAGTCAGTCACGGTTGATGACCTCACCGGCAAAGGCATCTGGGAGATTGCACCCGCAGACCGCCAGGAGGAACTTCGCGCGTTTCTCGACGCCGAGGACTTTTTTGAGGATCTCGACATCATGCCCGGCGCGCAGGAGGTTCTAAAGCAGCTCTCTGTGCGTTTCGAGATCTTTATCGCGACGCAGGCCATGGCCGTCCCGAACTCGTTGGGTCCCAAGTACCGCTGGCTGCAGCGACACTTCTCCTTCATTCCGCCCACCAACTATGTCTTCTGCGGAAACAAGAGCATATTACGCGCGGACTTCCTGATTGATGACCTGCCACGCAACCTGCAGCGCTTTGAAGGGCAAGGTTTGCTCTACACGGCACCGCATAACGTGACTGCCATCGGCTACACGCGCGTGAACGATTGGCAGGATGTTGCGTCTTTCTTTGCGAATAGAAAGGACTAAGAACGAGATCGAAGTGCGGAGTGCTTTTTCCCGCAGGAACGGTGACAGAAGCATGCCCAAGGTGCCCGCGGCATTGAAGGCGCAGCGATGGCCGGCGAAGAATCGACTGGTTAGCGAATGGAAGCCTGGGTATTGGCCGGAGCGCCGGGTGCCGCTCCGCCCGGAAATGCGCGCCCGCCCGCCTGTCGCAACAGAGTCACCGGCTGGTTGGGAGGAAGCTGGTGCATGGTGACGATGAGCGCGTCAGCCGGCTTTTTCCCTGCGCATACGTAGGAGTGCGGCGTGCTGGCATCGAAGTAGACGGCATCGCCTGGTTCCAGTGTGCAATGGTGTTCGCCATGATGCAGAGCAAGTTCGCCCTCCAGCACGTACAAGAACTCGAACCCCGGGTGCATATGCGCGCGCGGCTCGTGGTGCTTCTCCAGCGGGATGAATTCGGCAAAATACGGGTCCATGTGCCGGTCGGGCACCATGTAGCCGAGGCTTTCAAAAAAGTATGTGGGATCTTCCACGCCGGTCTGCGGCAGCCGTACCCGCTCCTTGCGTCGGTGGACACGAAACATGGCCTGGGGTTCGGTCTCAAAGAAGTAGGAGAGGTCTTTGGAAAAAACCATGGCGATGCGAGCCAGGTTGCGAAGGGTGGGCACCACGCGGCCGGTCTCGAGTTGAGAAAGGAAACTGGCCGAGAGGCCGGTATGCCGTCCAAGCTCCACCAAACCCATAGATTTCTTCAAGCGCAGACGCTTGATCCGCTCGCCAATATGCTTTTCTTCGATAAAGCGCTCCGTGGTTTCTGTGTCCACTTGCGCCTTTTGCGTCTTCTCGCTGCGAACTGGCTCCGTCTCCTTCATTCGCCACCTTCCCGGGGTCCAAAGCTACTCACTTTGTTGCCCAGATCAAAATCATTTCTCATGATACTAAAGTCGTATGAGGAAGGCAAACGGGCGGCCGTCTCATAGTGAGTACGAAGCGTCAGGTGTATTTGGATGTCAACTCTAGGGAATTTGGTCATCGGGACAGCACCTTTGCACCGCGTGGTGCTCAGCGGAGCTTCGGGCCTGGTGGGTTCTGCAATCCGGCAACAGGTCGTAGCGCGCGGCGCAGAAGTTGTGCGGCTGGTGCGGGATGCCGCGCCACGTCCGGGCCGCGTGCCGTGGAACCCGTCGGCAAGCCCGGCGATTCCTGACCGGAGCGCGCTGGAAGGCTGTGGTGTAGCGATCCATCTGTCGGGCGCCAGCCTTGCCGATCACAAATGGACTGAGGCGTGGAAGCGCGAAATGGTTTCCAGCCGCGTGGACTCGACGCGTGCGCTAGCGATTGCATTGGCCAGTCTGGAACGGCCGCCGCGCGTACTGCTGGTGGCGTCGGCAGTAGGAATCTACGGGAACCGCGGCGACACCGTGCTCGACGAGACATCGGAACCGGGCTCCGGGTTTCTCGCTGATCTATGTCAGAAATGGGAGGCTGCGACTCAACCGGCTCTCGACGCCGGCATCCGCGTAGTCCATCTGCGCTTTGGCGTAGTGCTGAGCGCAGAGGGCGGCGCGCTCGAGAAGATGTTGCCAATTTTCCGGGCGGGACTTGGAGGAAAACTCGGCTCCGGCAGGCAGTGGATGAGCTGGGTGAGCCTGGAAGATGCCGCCGCGATCACGCTCTTCGCAGCCGAGACCAGTTCGCTTTCGGGGCCTGTGAATGTGACTGCGCCGAATCCCATCACAAACGCGGATTTCACGCGCATTTTGGCGCGGCGGTTGCATCGGCCGGCACTACTGGCCGTGCCTGCATTCGCGCTGCGGCTGGCCTATGGCCAGATGGCGGATGAAGCGCTGTTGGCGAGCACCCGGGTGGTCTCGGCAAGATTGGAGAGCGCCGGGTTCCAGTTCGCGCACAACACGGTGACGCGCGCTCTGGCCACGTTTTAGGAAACATTGGAACGCAGCCGCGCTCTATCGAGTTTTCCGCGATCTACCGGCGTCCTTCGATCACGCGCTGATTGCTGCCGTTCCCACTTTTCTTAGCAGCTCGCCGCGCGGCGATCTCGTGTAGTTCCTTGCCGATCGACGACTGGTTGATGGCGATCTGGATGGCGAGGTTGATGATGTTGCCCGTGATCCAATACAACGCCAGACCTGAGGCATAGTGCCAGAGAATGTAGCCCATGAAGATCGGCATCACAATGGCCATCATGCGCCGCTGCTGCGGATCCATGCCCGGCGAAGGAGTGATGAACTGCACCAGGAACATGGTGATGATGATGAAGATGGGCAGCACGTGAATCGGGTCGGGCGTGGAAAGATCGGTGAGCCAGAACCAATGAGCCTGGCGTAGCTCGACCGCGCTGTAGAGCACCCGGTAGTACGCGAAAAACAGCGGCATCTGCAGCAGGAGCGGTAGACAGCTGCCATACGGATTGATGTTCTCCTGCTTGTAGAGCGCCATCATTTCCGTATTCATTTCGTTGCGCTTGGGGTCGTTGATCTTCAGGTGCGCATACTTTCGCTTGAGCGCATCAACCTTGTGCTGAATGCGCGACATCTTCAGCGAAGACTTGGTCATGGTGATGCGCATCGGCAGGAAGATCAAGTTGAAGAGTACGGTGAAGATGATGATGGCCCAGCCCCACGTGTAGGCTCCGGCGCCGAGCAGATTATGGAGCCAGCGGAGAGCCAGATAGAGGGGCTTGGCGATCAGTCCGAGCCATCCATACTGGATCAGCGGCTGGAGAGTCGGCCCGTCCTGTTTGCCGTCCGTGCCAATGGCATGCACGCTGTTGAGCAGATCTGTCAGCTTCGGTCCGGCGAAGAGACGCAGATGGGTAACACCGCTTGCATCGCCCATGGCGAGGCCCAGGACTGGGTCGGGTTTCTTCTGGCTGGCAGGGTTGCTCAAATCGCTCGGCACGTCGAAACTGTTGTGCTGCGTGACCAACACGGCACGGTCGGGGGCATCGGGAAGAAATGCTGCTCCGAAGTAAAGGTCCGAAAGACCAGCAAAATCGTAAGGCTGTTCCGATGTCGCGTTGCCGCTCACCTTGGCCGCAGCGGTAATGTCGTCTTTGCCGCCAACCGAGGTAATAATCTGCGACTGAGTCAGGATCGTGCTGCGCGTGGTGGAGGATGGAAGGAACTCCTCCATGTCACCGAGACCTGCGGGCCAGTCCACCAGAGCGCGCACCGGAGCGCCATTGCGCCGCACTTCAGTATCGATCCCGATGACGTAGCTCGAATCGAAGCGGAAAGTCTTCACCACATCGAGTCCGCCCTGCGCGTAGTGGAAGGTCAACGAGCCCGGAGCGAGCAGAGTTCCGGTTGTCGATGCCTCATAGAGCGCCTGGTTCAACTGCGTCGTCAAATCGGGTTCGTACGTGAAAAGCGAGAGCGGCAGTCCGAATTGTTCGGCCAACTGGGGCTGCACAAGATCGAGCGGCTTTCCGGCAGTGTCGAAGTACTTCTTCAGGATCCAGTGCCTGACCTGCGCGCCGCGATTGGTGAAGACGATCCGATACAGCTCGTTTTCAACAGTGGTGGTGGTCTCGGCAGCAGCAGCGATGGCCGGTGTGCCGGGCGCAGCCGCTGCGACTGACGTATTAGAAGACGCTGCCGGCGATGGCGCACCAACTGGCGGCGCGGCCTTCTGCTGCACGGCGGGCTGCGGTGTTACCGGCGCCGGTTCGGCGGGCTTGAAGTATTGGAAGGCCAGGAGACCCACCATGATCACAGCGAGCATGATGAGCATGCTGCGAAAATCACCGCCGCTTGCGCCGCCGCCGGCAGGTCCCTGGGCGTCCAGGTTGGGATTCTTGAATTCGGGCAAAGGGAACTTCCTGTCGTTGAGAGAAGAGTCGCTTCAATGAGCGCCGCTCTGTCTATGGTAAAGGTTCGCGGGGGAAAGGTGTTGGCTGAGCGGGCGAGTTCGCAGCCGCTCCGGGAGCAAAGTCATGATTGCAAGGAATGAGGGGCACCGGGTCGACGCCACCGGGACTGAACGGATGGCAGCGCAGCAGCCGCCAAAGGGCGAGCCCTGTGCCGCGCAGCGGTCCATGGGTGGCGATGGCGATCTGGGCATACTCCGAACAGGTGGGCTCGAACTTGCACCCGCCCGGCGAGAGCGAGTGCAGCGCCGGCGAAACCCAGCGCCGGTAAAGCGCGAGCAGAGCAAGAAGAATGCTGGTCATACACCCGGCCTTGCTGCGACAGCCTGTTGCGTGCGCGCTGCTTCAGACTTGGCCTGTGAAAGGATACGCACAACCTCGGCTTCTAGTTTCGTGAAATCGACGTCGAGAACCGAGCGGCGGGGATGCAGAACAAGATCGAAGCCCACCGGCAGCAGATCTACGTGGCGCCGCAAGACTTCGCGCATCCGACGCTTGATGCGATTGCGTTCGGGAGCCTTGCCCAGCACCTTGCCGGCGGTGAGCCCGACTCGCGGGCCGGCCGAAGGTTCGGACTGTGGAGCAAGAAACCAGCTCATGGAAGCAGATTGGCGCTTGCGGCTTGCCGCATAGACGCGCTGATAGTCGGCATGGCGCCGCAGGCGTGCACCTGTCAGTGTGAGCCGGCGCGGGAGCGAAACAGATTGTGCCTGATGCGAGCCAGTCGGTGGGAGATTGCTCATGTGGCAGTGCCGGAGGGTGGCCGGATCGGCAATACACCCAACACGTCCCCGGCCTGAACGACGGAAGGCTGCATGCAAGCAGCTCCGCAGTTCATTGCGTTTTCTGTTGCATTGGTGGTGAGCCGCTTCGTCCTGAGGAAAAAACCACTGCGGTTCATCGACTTCGAATCAAGACAACTGCAGATTCGCTTAGTCGCGGAATCCGGCGCTGACGCTGACACGCTTACGGCCGGCCGCACGGCGGCGGCTGAGGACGGCTGCGCCGCTCTTGGTCTTCATCCGCGAACGAAAGCCGTGCTTTTTTACGCGGCTGCGGCGGTTGGGTTGAAATGTGCGCTTTGGCATGAAAATGCGCTCCTGAATCCAGTCAAAAATTGTGCCTTGTCGGCAAGTATTCAGTGTATCGCATGTTGGGTTTTGAATCCAGTCGGGGGTCGGGGCAGGGTATCGAACAGACAACTTTGGTCATCTCGAAAAAATGCGCGCAAAGAAGCAAATAAAGCGATGCGTCAAGCATCAGAATCGCGAGCGAAACAGACGCCGCCGAGAAAATTTTTGGTGCTTTCACCATCGTTGGTGCAACCCGCAAAAGATTCGTCGAACTATTGTGAATGGGGGATTGCAACGACTCTCAGATGTGCTACTATCGGGTCCGTTCAAGAAAGTTTCCCAGCGTCCCACGGTGCAAGTTTCATTCCGTGTCCCGATATGTTTTCCGGGACCAACACAGGCGACCAGGCAGGCTTAAAAAGCAACGCAACAGTGAGCGAAGGCATCACTGCTGCGAGAGCCATTGCCAAAACCTGACGAATGAACCGGACCGGCCGTACACAGGCGGCGCAGGCAAGGATTCGCTCGATGGTATTCGCTATTTCGCCGGCTTCGGCACTCAATCCCTGGCTCCAAATTTTGGCAGCCCTCGAGAAGAAGGTCATCCGCCAGTCTTACGAGACTTGGCTGAAACCCACCCGCTTCAGTCACGTCGCAGGACGCACGATGTATGTGCGCGTGCCGTCGGCGGAGTTCCAGCACATCGGCGACAAGTACGGCGACCTGATTCAGGAAGCGATTGATCTGCAGTCGCTCGAGCTGGACGATGTGGTCTTTGTTACGGCGAACGACGATCCGTCGATTCCGCCGCAGCGCAAAGACGGGGGCTTTGGCCCGTTGCCGGCGCATGCGCCGACTGCTCCCCCCTCCACGCCGAACCACCGCATGCCTGAGCAGGCGCGATTCGACTGGTCCACCGCCGCGCAGCTCAACTCGAAATACACCTTCGATAACTTCGTGATCGGCAACGGCAACCAATTTGCCCGTGCCGCTTCGCTTGCCGTGGCAGAACGGCCCTCGCGCGCCTACAATCCGCTGTTCCTGTATGGCGGCGTGGGAATGGGCAAGACGCACCTGATGCACGCCATCGGCCACGAAGTGAAGCGTCGCAATCCCTCTTCGAGCATCTGCTACGTCTCCGCGGAAAAGTTCACCAATGAGATGATCACCTCTCTGCGCAACGACCGCATGACCAGCTTCCGCGATCGCTTCCGCTCAGTTGACGTTCTGCTCATCGACGACATTCAATTCATTGCGCAGAAAGAGCGCACCCAGGAAGAGTTCTTCCACACGTTCAATGCGCTGCACGAAAGCATGCGCCAGATCGTGATCGCGTCGGATCGTCCTCCCAAAGAGCTTGCCGAAATTGAAGACCGGCTGCGCTCGCGGTTCGAGTGGGGCCTGATCGCCGACATTCAGCCGCCCGATCTCGAAACCAAGGTCGCCATTCTGCAAAAGAAAGCAGAGACCGAGCAGGTTGTGTTGCCGACGGACGTAGCGCTCTTTATCGCGTCGAACGTGCGTACCAACGTCCGCGAACTCGAAGGCGCGCTGGTTCGGCTGATTGCCTGGTGCCAGCTCAACCGCATGGAGATCACGCTGGTCGCCACGCAGCAATGCCTCAAGCAGTTCATCGACATGCAGGTGCGCAAGATTACGATCGAGGCAATTCAGCGCGCCGTGGCCGAGCAGTTTGGCATGAAAGTAAGCGACCTGAAGCAGAAGAACAACTCGCGCAACGTCGTGGTGCCGCGCCAGATCGCCATGTATCTGGCCAAGCAGATGACCGAAGCCAGCTTGCCGGAAATCGGCCGCCAGTTTGGCAACAAGCACCACACCACGGTGATGCATTCGATTTCGAAAATCGACGAGCAGCGCCGTACCGACAAGGACCTGCACCGCACGGTCAACAAGCTGCAGGAACTTTTGAACGGATAGGTTTACGCCTGGGGGGATGCAAGAGGCCGCGCGCGTTGCGGCCTTTTGTATTTGCGCCAATCTTCTTGTTCTGATCCGATTGAAGCTAGCTGAATTGCGTCAGACTTAGCACATTGCCGTCGGGATCGACGAACCACGCCACGCGCGCGCCACTGGGTGCCGTCCACACCGCGTGCGGGTCGGCGTCATTCATGACTGGATAGCGCAGGAATTCGACGCCGGCTTTAACGAGGGCGGGCATCGACTGTCGCTTCAATGGACGCGACGTCCCATCCAAGCACCGTAAAGGGATCGGGGTTAAGATTCTGGACGACGGTGACGCGCAGCATTGTCCCATTGGCGTCGAACACCAGGGCGAAGGGCAACTCGTCGGACACAAGACGCAGGCCAAGCACCTCGCCATCGAACGCCTTGGCTTTTGCCGCCCCCCGCGTAGGAATGAATGCCACCAGCCTGGAATTTCCCAGGACTGAGCAGCCGGGAACGACCCTGTCTTCCACGAAGAACCTCCACGTGCAAATGCGTGCGCTGCTAGTTTGCTCCGCGCCGTGTCATCAGGTCGACGAACATCTTCTGAAACCGCAGCAGATCAAGGTCTGTCTGCGCATGCACGAGGCGCACGCCCGTCGCGGGTTTCAGTTTTTCGGTCCATGTGACAGTGTCGCCGTAAGTGGCCCCGCGGTTGAGGTCGATGTCCATGTAGACAAGCTTCTCTCGGGTGATCAGTGTCGGATCGAGCCACGCGCAGGCAGCAAGCTCATCCCAGAGGTAATAGCGGTCCTGGCTCCAGGCAGCGATGTAACGCGCGACGGGCGTTTGCGCTTTCGAAATGTCGTCGAGCATCTTTTGCGTGAAGGGCGCCTTGATGGAGACGTCGACGGTGGTCACATCGACACGCGGCCAGTCGGCCCGGAGCACGATGTGCGCCGCCTCAGGATCGAACCAGAAGTTAAATTCGTGGCGCGGACTGGTGGCGAACTCCGGGTCCTCGGTCTGCGGATTGAGGCTGCCGCCCATGAGCACGATGCCCTGGGTAAGCTCGGCAAATTCAGGATCGATGGCGAGGGCAAGCGCAATGTTGGTCATCGGACCGGCTGCGTAGATCGTTACCAGGTGTGGATGCGCGTGGACTTGGCGAATGAGGAAATGCACCGCATCTTCGTCGATAGGCTTGAGGGTAGGGTGGCCTTCGGGCATGGGTGGAATGACATACGGTCCATGCGCGTGGAGATCTTCGGGCGTTACAGGCTTGACCGCCCCATTGCCGGTTTCCATCAGCGTGGTGGGCCCCTGGCCCCATGCCCCGAGCCAGGTCACTTTGCCGTCGATAGCTTCTCGCAGTTCGGTTTCCTTTTGCGTGCGGACCAGCGGAAACACAGCGCCTTTGGCCACCGGGATGTCGCCGTGGCCGGTCAGTTCCAGCATGCGCAGGGTGTGCAGCGTCTCTTCGTCGCGCCAGGCATTGCCAGTGACCATGGTGATGCCAAGGACCTGCACCTGCGGCGATTGCAGGAGCACCAGCATGGCCATCTGGTTGGAGCCGCCGGGGCCGGATCCGTCTTGGTCAATGAGGACAAGCCGCTTTTGCGCTGAACACACGCCTGCGAAAAGACTGAACAAAAGGAGCAGAGTGGACGGTCTCATGCAGGGTATTGTGGCATACGCCTCGCGCGGGTTTGATCCTGTCTAGCGCCTGCCGAATCCCCGCGGCCGCACCGGCGGCGCGACCGACAGGTTGGTTTTGCCCTCCGGGAAGACCGCGAGGAAGCGATCCTGCCCTTCTCCCGAGCTCGCTGTTTCCACACCTTCCATCGTCTTGAAGGCCAGGTGCAGCAAGCGGCGTTCGCGGCTGTTCATGGGCGGAAACGCGAAGGGCACGCCGGTCTTACGCACCTTTTCCGCAGCGGTTTCCGCGGCCATGCGCAGTTCCTGCGCACGGAGTGCTTTGAAGTTGCCGGCGTCGAAACTGATCAGGTCGTGCTCGCGCTGTTCAAGACGAAGCATCTGCGCAGCCACGGTCTCAAGCGCCCGCAGAAGCTCGCCGTTGTGCTGCGTCACAAGGGGCACGTCAGGACCGCCCAGCTCGACGTAAATCACACGCGCTTCAAGACCCTCAGGGTCGCGCGCGCCGTCTCCAGCGGTAATCCGGTATTTCAGGCGTAATCCGCCCAGCTTGTTCAGGTTGGCGAGAAATCCGGCGATCTTCTGGGCAGCGTCCTGCAGGTCGGCAATCGGCATAACGGACTAAGTATCGCAGAACTGGCTGGGGTCCGTCGGCTGTCAAAATCCTGCCCGACCGGAGCCGCTCAGACAGCTACAAAAATGATCAGGATTCGCGGACCAATGGCGTCAAATATTCCGGGCCCACTGGTTCGGTGACCGACTCCGCAACAATGCGATCGATCGCTGCCATGGCCTCGACATCGAGCGTCCAGCCCATCACGCCAGCGGCGGCGTCCAGTTGTTCCGGCCGCCTTGCGCCCCATAAGGCGACGGTCACCCCGGGCCGGTCGAGCACCCAGCGCACTGCCAGCTCGACGAGGGATTTTCCGAATCGCTCGCGGGCGAATGTGGTCAGCCGTTCGACGGCCGTCATGTATTGGCTGAATTGCGGTTCGCGAAACTTCGGATCGGCCGTGCGAATGTCGTCGGGGGCGAAGGTCATTCCGCGTTTCAGACGCCCTCCCAGCAGGCTGCGGCACAGCGAACTATAAGTGAGCACCGCGACATCGTTCTCGGCACACCAGGGCAATATTTCATCATCGATGGCGCGCTCGAAGAGGTTGTAGGGCGGCTGATCCGATGCCAGGGTCGCGATGCTGCGAAACTCTTTCATCTGCGCGACGCTGAAGTTGCTCACGCCCAGCGCGCGGACTTTGCCTTCGCGCTGAAACGCAGCAAGCAGGCCTGCTATTTCCGCGACCGACACGAGCGTATCCGGCCAGTGAATCTGGTAGAGGTCGATGTAGTCGGTATCCAGGCGGCGCAGGCTGTCTTCCAGTTCCCGGCGCAATCGAGACGTCGTCGAGTTGGCGAAGCACCCGCGCTCGTTCCATTCGAGCCCTGCTTTGGTTGCGACATAAAAGTCTTCGCGGCGGCCATGGGCCCGCATCGCCTTTCCCACGATCTCTTCCGCATGGCCGTGGCCGTAAATCGGCGCGGTGTCGATCAAATTGATGCCGCGCTCCAGCGCGCCAACGCAGGTGGCGATGGCGTCCTTCTCCGAAACCGTGCCCCAATCGAGACCGCCAATGGCCCACGTCCCCAATCCGATCCGGGACACACGAGCGTTGCGGATGGTTGTTGTTTCCATGACCAAACATCCTATCGCCGTCGGGCCGCTTGTTTGCAGAGACATGCCTGTGGATCTGTTTCCGGTTGCCGAAAACTCATCGGAAATTAAGGTTTGATCCTTAAGCTGGCATGCGTGATGTACCCGCCCAGTCCATCCATTCGCCGATTGCAGCGTGCCAGCTGGCTTGTGTTCGGCCCGAATGCCTTTTTGGTCATCTCCGCTTTGGCGGTGCCGACGGCCATGGCGCAGTCCGACTCCGTAACCGCGCAGCCCGCTACGTCTGCTCCAATCGTCGTCACGCTGGAAGAGGCAATTCATCGCGCGGAAGCGAACGAGGCGCAGTACGCCACATCTGTCGCAGACAGCAAAATCGCAGCGCTCGATCGCTCGATCGCGCGCGCAGCCTTGCTGCCCAGCGTGGATTATCACAACCAGTTTCTTTACACGCAACCCAACGGTTTACTCAACCAGGCCGGCCAGGGCGCATCCGCACAGCAAGCTCCGCGTTTCATCGCCAACAACGCCGTGCGCGAGTATGCCAGCCAAGCGGTGGTGAATGAGACTTTCGGTCTCGCCGGAGTCGCAGGGCTGCGACGCGTGGATGCCGCATCTGCCCAGGCAGCAGCCGAACTGGAAGTCGCACGGCGCGGTTTGATTGCGGCGGTCACTGGCTTTTACTTCGGGCTCGTCTCGGCCGAAGCCAAACTGGAGGTTGCTCAGCGGGCACAACTGGAAGCGACCGATTTTAGCAAGCTGACTTCGCAGCGCGAACAGGCTCGCGAAGCGGCTCACGCCGACGAAGTAAAGGCGCAGCTTGAACAACAGCAGCGCGACCGGGACCTTTCCGATGCAAGGCTGGCCGCGGAGAAAGCCCGGCTTGAACTGGCCGTCTTGCTCTTTCCCGATCCGCATACGCCCTACACGCTCGAAGTACCTCAAAGCGTGCCGCCGCTGGCCGCGCGAGCCGACGTAAACCAGGCGGCCGCGCGCAACAATCCCGAGTTGAAAGCCGCACTGGCCGCGCTGAACGTAACCAATGCAGACGTCCTCTCTGCCCGCGCAGCATATCTGCCCGATCTGGGACTGAACGTGACTTACGGCATCGATGCGCCGCAGTTTGCAGTCAACGGCCCAGACAAGGTGCACAATCTTGGCTATTCGGCCGCTGTTACCGTCGACATTCCGGTGTGGGACTGGCTGACAACGGAGCACAAGGTGAAGCAGAGCGAAATACGCCGCGATGCAGCAAAGATCGCCCTGAGCGCAACGCAAAGACACATGGTGGCGCGGCTCGATGAAGCCTACAGCGAAGCGGAGGCTGCACGGGATCAGCTCGCATCGCTTGACGCCAGCGCCAGCACGGCTGCCGAATCGCTGCGCCTGACCAAGCTGCGCTACCAAGGCGGTGAGGCCACTGTGCTGGAAGTCGTGGATGCGCAGAACGCCAATGTGGCCGCGGAGAATGCGCGCGAAGATGGCCGCGTTCGCTATCAGACGGCGTTGGCAGACTTGCAAACTCTCACGGGGACGATGTAAGGCAATGACGAATTCGACAACAAATTCAGTTTCATTGCGCGGCCAGCAATCGCAGCCATTGCGCAGTGCTCGCCTTTGTTTCTGCTTCGCCGGCGCTCTGGCACTTGCTGTCTCCGGTTGCAAAAAAGAAGCTGCGCCCGAGCCTGAAGTGAACGTACAGGCCGAACACCCGGAGCAGGGCTCGATGGCTGAACACTTCACAGCCGACGCGGTGCTGACACCGCTGGCCCAGGCTGCCATTGAACCCAAGATCACTGCGCCGGTGCGGAAGTTCTACGTGCAGCGCGGCGCGCGCGTGAAAGAAGGAGAGCTGCTGGCGACACTCGAGAACAGCGATTTGAGCGCAGCCGCGCTGGACAACAAGGGATCCTACCTGGCCGCGCAAGCTGCCTACGACACGGCGACCAAGGCGCAGGTTCCCGAAGACGCGCAGAAAGCAGAACTCGATTATGCGCAGGCCAAAGCCAATCTCGACCTGAACCAAAGCATCGTGAACAGCCGCAAGCAGCTCTTCGCCGAGGGTGCCATACCGGGACGCGACCTGGACACGGCACAGGCTGCGCTGGTGCAAGCGCAGGCGCTCTACGATGCAGCATCGAAGCATCTCGAATCCATGCACAACGTGAGCCATGAGGCCGCGTTGAAAGCAGCGCAAGGCCAGCTGGAATCGGCCGAAGGCAAGTTCAAGGGCGCCGCGGCGCAGGTAGGCTACTCAGAGATTCGCAGCCCTATCAATGGCGTGGTCACCGATCGCCCGCTCTTTGCCGGAGAAACTGCAGCAGCCGGCGCAGCACTCATCACTGTGATGGATACCTCTGCTTTGATCGCAAAGGCACATGTGGCGCAACGGCTCGCACAGCAAATGAAAGTGGGCGACGCAGCAACTGTTTCCGTGCCCGGCGTGGTCGATCCTGTTCCTGCAAAGGTTTCGCTCATCAGCCCCGCCCTTGATCCCGGAAGCACAACGGTAGAAGTGTGGCTGCGCATTGAAAACAAGAAGGGCGCCTACAAGGTTGGCACGCCGGTGAAGCTTTCGATCACTGGCAGTGCCGTAGCGCAGGCGCTCAAGGTGCCAGCGGCCTCTGTGGTGACGGGGCAGGATGGAACGAAGGCTGTCATGGTTGTCGGATCGGATAACGTTGCACATCGCAAGCCCGTCACCGTGGGCATCATCGATGGCGATGACGTGCAGGTGCTGAGCGGCGTAACCACCTCCGACATGGTCATCACGGGCGGAGCCTATGGATTGGATGACGGCACCAAGGTGAAGGTCGGGGCGGCAGCCGATGACGAGGCCAAGCCCGCAGCGGCCAAAAGCGGAGGAGATGTCTGATGGCTGTCGCTTCTCCCGTGGCCCCGCAGCAGGAGAAACCGTTCTGGCTGGTGCGGTCCACACGCACCGTGTTCTTTTTCGCAGCCGTGCTTACTCTGGCGGGCCTCTATCTCGCCGTCCAAGTACCCATCTCTGTCTTTCCCGAGACAAATTTTCCGCGCGTCGTCGTCGGTATAGACAACGGCGTGATGCCCGTAGAACAGATGGAAGTGACCATCACGCGGCCCATTGAAGACGCGGTGAATGCGGTACCCGGCCTGCAGACCGTACGCTCCACCACCAGTCGCGGCTCAGCGGAGGTCAGCCTATTCTTCGACTGGAACGTGGACATGGTGCGCACGCTGCAACTGGTCGACGCGGCGCTTAGCAGAGTGGCGCAAACCCTGCCGTCGACCGCGCGCATCACGACCAACCGCCTTACCTTCGCAACGTTTCCCATTCTCGGCTACAGCCTTACATCGGACACGGTCCCGCAGACCCAGCTATGGGAAATCGCCACATACGACTTGAAGCCGCCACTCAACCGCGTCGCCGGCGTCAGCACGGTGGTCGTGCAGGGCGGGCAAGTGCCCGAATTTCACGTGGTGCCAAACCTCGCTCTGCTGGCTGCCAACGGCGTCACCATCACCGACCTCGTGAATGCCATTCAGGCGTCCAATATCGTGGATTCCCCTGGCCTCTATGAAGCGGACCATCAGCTCATCCTCGGCCTCGTGGGCGCGCAGGTGCATAATGCCGAGGGGCTCCGCCAGCTCGTGGTAAAAACCACTACGGCAGGTGCTCCCGTGCGCGTGGCCGATGTGGCCGA
Organism: Occallatibacter sp.; assembly: GCA_035487015.1. Classification (GTDB taxonomy): domain Bacteria; phylum Acidobacteriota; class Terriglobia; order Terriglobales; family Acidobacteriaceae; genus Telmatobacter. The sequence goes on from DATHMP010000087.1 coordinate 69,550, forward strand.
GGTGCAGCCCGCGAACATGCCGGTCTACACCACCGTGACCGCCAACGGAAAGCAGGCAGTCCTCCTCAACATCGCACGCCAGCCCGCGAGCAACACTGTCTCCGTGGCCAATGCAGTATCTGCTGAAGTTGAACAACTGAAGCAGAAACTGCCGCCGGGCGTGAAGCTCCAATCGTTTTACGATCAATCGCAACTTGTACGCGACAGTATCTCCAGCGTGCGCGATGCCATCTTCATCGGCCTTGTGCTGGCATGCATCATCCTGTTCCTGTTTCTTCGGGATTGGACGTCGTCGCTCATTGCAGGCTTGGTCATTCCCGTCACCATCTCCGTGACAATTGTAGTTCTGTGGGCCATTGGCCAGAGCTTCAACCTGATGACGCTCGGCGGCTTGGCAGCAGCCATAGGCCTGGTCATCGACGATGCCATCGTCGTTGTCGAAAACATTGTGATGCACCGTGACGCAGGCGAAAATCGTGCCGACGCTGTGCGCAAAGCTCTGCGCGAGATCTCCACACCTCTGATCGGATCAACCATCACGCCTGTCGTTGTTTTCGTGCCGCTGGTTGCGGTCAGCGGCGTTACCGGCAGCTTTTTCCGCGCCCTGGCCATCACCATGACCGCGTCGTTGCTTACCTCACTTGTACTCGCACTGACCTGGACGCCGGGGCTCAGCCTTGTTCTGCTGCGCGACAAGACCCGCGATGCCGCGCACAACGACCACTCCGCCGGACGTCTGTTGACTCGCGTACTCGACGCGCATCTCCGAGCCCTTGATTGGTCGCTGGCCAAGCCGGTGTGGCTTGCGGGCGCATGCGTGCTCCTGGTCGTCGTGGCGGGCCTCGGCTACAAACTCCTGGGCTCTGATCTGCTGCCCGAGATGGACGAAGGCGGCTTCATCCTCGACTACATCATGCCCGCAGGCAGTTCGCTCACTGAAACCAATCGCGTGCTGCAGCATGTCGAGCAAATCCTGCGCGACACGCCGGAGGTCGAAACCACTTCGCGCCGGACCGGCCTGCAAATGGGACTTGCCGCCGTGACCGAAGCCAATACCGGCGACTTTACCGTGAAGCTCAAAGCCAGACGCAGCCGAGCCATCGATGACGTCATCTCCGATGTGCGCGCAGAAATCAAGCGCACCGAGCCGGAGCTCGATGTCGAGTTCACGCAGGTGCTGCAGGACATGATCAACGACCTCTCGAACGCGCCGGAGCCGGTTCAGATCAAGCTTTTCTCCAATGACGAAGCGCTGCTGACGCAACTCGGACCGCGCGTGGGCGACGCCATCAGCAAAGTTCCCGGAGTGGTTGACGTAGAAAATGGCATCGACAACACAATCAGCGGACCCGCAACCAATTTCCAGGTCAATCCAGCGGTGTCGGCGCGCATGGGCTTCACACCGACTGAAGTCTCTGAAGACGCAACCGCCATCCTCGATGGCTTGCCTGCGAACGATCCTCTGATTGCCGACGACCGGCCCTACACCATCCGCGTGCGTCTCAGCGACGACCATCGTGCCTCGCTCGACGCGATCAACAACACAGTATTCAACAGCAGTTCAGGTCACACCGCGACACTCGGTTCCTTGGCAACCATCACGCAGCTTCCGCCACAAAATGAGATTCGCCGCGAAAACCTGCAACGCCTCATCGTGGTCACAGGGCAGCTCGAAGGCTCTGACCTGGGCACTGCCATGACAAAGGTCCGTAACACGGTTGACGGGCTGCACTTGCCTGCTTCCGTGCGCGTGGAGTACGGCGGAACTTACGAAGAACAGCAGAAGTCGTTTCGCGATTTGCTGCGCGTGCTGCTGCTGGCGCTGGCTCTGGTGTTCGGCGTGCTCCTTATCGAGTTCCGCAACTTCCCTGCCCCGATTGCGATTCTCACCTCATCCGTGTTGTCGATCTCCGGCGTGATTGTCGCGCTCCTCGTCACGCGAACCACGTTCAATGTCGCTTCGTTCATGGGCCTCATCATGGTCATCGGCATTGTGGCCAAAAACGGCATTCTGCTGCTCGACGCCGATGAAAAATTCCGTGCGGAAGGCGCATCTCCGGTGGATGCCATGATCCACGCGGCACAACGTCGCCTCCGTCCCATCGCCATGACGGCCATCGCGGCGGTCTGCGGCATGTTGCCACTGGCGTTCGCGCTCGGCGCGGGTTCACAGATGCTGCAGCCGCTGGCCATCGCCGTCATCGGCGGCGTTGCCATTTCCATGGTGCTCAGCCTGATCGTCACGCCGGCCGTCTATTACTTCCTTACGCGCAATCGCACGGATTCGCACGAGCAGGATGCCTGACGCGCTGCGGTGGCAAAATAGACCTATGCTTCCGCCCGATTCCATCCTGCTCTCCTCCACACAAGCCCGTGTTCTCGGCGCTCTCATCGAAAAGGAAATTACCACGCCGGATTACTACCCCCTCTCGCTCAACGCGCTGATGAACGCGTGCAATCAACGCTCGAACCGTGAGCCGGTGATGGACCTGCATGAAGAAGATGTGCGCCACGCGCTGCAGGGACTGCAGGATCAGCGGCTGGCCGGCCCTGCGCGCGGAGCAGACAGCCGCGTGGCCAAGTATGAACACTGGCTGGGCGAGGCCTTCAACTTCAGCCGCGCCGAAACTGCGGTGCTGTGCGTCCTACTGCTGCGCGGTCCGCAAACACCCGGTGAACTGCGTGGCCGCACCGAACGCATGCATCGCTTTGAGGAGATCGGCGATGTACTGGCCGGACTGCAAAAGCTGATGGAGCGGCAGCCATCGCTCGTGGCTATTCTCCCGCGGCAACCGGGGACGAAGGAATCGCGTTATGCGCATCTGCTCTGCGGAGAAGTGGCCAGCATGCCTGCCGCGCCGGCTCCAACGTCCACTCTCGGAGCAGAAAGCACCGATCCCGACCGCATTGCGGAGTTGGAAGAGAGCGTCGCCGAGCTGCGCAATGAGGTCGCAGCTCTGCGCCAGAAGATCGATTCGCTTTTCGCGTGAGGGCGCAGAACGTTAGACCAGTTCGTAGCCCGCAAACCAGTAGCCGATTTCGAACGCCCCCGTATCTTCGGCATCGGAGCCGTGAATCGCGTTCTCCTGGATCGAACCGGCAAACTTCTTGCGAATGGTTCCCTCGTCGGCATTGGCGGGATTCGTGGCGCCCATCAGTTTGCGAAGATCCGCAATGGCATTGTCCTTCTCCAGCACCATCAGAAACAGCGGTCCCGAAGACATGAACTCGCACAGGTCTGTGAAGAAGGGCCTTTGCGCATGCACGTGGTAAAACCCTTTAGCTTGCTCCACTGAAATGGATGCCTTCTTGATGGCCACGATCTTGAAACCGGCCTTGTCGATCTCCGCCAGAATTGCACCTGCGTAGCCTTTACGTGCCGCGTCTGGCTTGATGATGCTGAAAGTGCGTTGCGCCACTTGAATATGCTCCTTGCGGGTCCATTGCCCAGGCACTATTGTACTGTTCTGAGGCCCATCCAAGCGTTGGGCGAATCTGGTAGAGTGACGGCATGTTCCGCGCGATCCCCCTCCCGATCTTGCCTCTTTTACTGCTGTCCGGCGCGCTCTCCACCCAGGCATTGTGCCAGTCGCCGAGCAACGCAACAACTGCGCCCGAGCTGCGCGTCTTCGATCCCTCGCTGGTCGATACTTCCGTCAATCCTTGTGAGAATTTCTATCGCTACAGTTGTAATGGGTGGTTCAAACGGAATCCACTGCCGCCCGATCAAGCCTCCTATGGCCGATTCACTGAGCTCTACGAGCTAAATCGTCTGCACCTGAAGGAAATTCTCGAACAGGCTTCGACCCTGTCCTCGTCGCGCACACCCAATGAGCAGAAAATTGGCGACGAATATGCGAGTTGCATGGATACGGCCGCCATCGACAGAGCCGGCCTTGCTCCGCTGCAGCCCGAGCTCGATCACATCGCCGCACTCAAATCCTCTGCCGATTTGCCGGTGTTGCTGGGCCACCTACACACCATCGGCGTGAATGCGTTCTTCGAGACAGGCTCTGATCAGGATTTTTCCAATGCGAGTAGCGTGATCAGCGTCTATGGCGCAGGCGGCCTCGGACTGCCCGAGCGTGATTACTACACACGCACCGATGCGAAGTCGGTGGAACAACGCCAGCAGTATGTAGAACACGTCCGAAAGATGTTTGTGCTCGCCGGTGAGTCGGAAAGCCAGGCCCACAAGGACGCGGAATCCGTGCTTGCGCTCGAAACGCGTCTGGCAAAGGCTTCGCTCACCATCACTGAAGAACGCGATCCAAAAAATCTCAACCATCCTACCGACGTTGACGCGTTCAGCAAGGAACTCACGCACTTTTCCCTGCCAAAGTATGTGATGGCTGCGCACGCCCCCACCGAAGGCAAAGTGAACGATACACAACCAAAGTTTTTCGCTGAATTCAACGCCGTGGTTGCTGACACACCTGTCGAACAGATCCGCACTTATCTGCGCTGGCACCTGCTGCACGCCTATGCCGGCACCAGCCTGCCGCAAAGCTTTCAGGACGAGAACTGGCGTTTTTATTCGCACGTGTTGAATGGCGCAGAAAAGCAGCAGGAACGATGGAAGCTCTGTACCAGCCGCGTCGATGGCGAGATGGGTGAAGCGTTGGGACAGGTTTACGTTGCCAAATATTTTCCTCCCGGCGCAAAGCAGCACGCATTGGAAATGACGCTGGCCATCGAGCAGGCGATGAACAAGGACATTGACGCACTCGATTGGATGAGCGCTGATACCAAGGTGAAGGCGAAGGACAAGCTGCACACGGTGATGAACAAAATCGGCTATCCCGACAAATGGCGCGACTACTCCACCCTCACCATCGAGCGCGGCGACCCGCTCGGCAATCAGGAGCGCGTGCATAGTTTCGATTTCGCGCGTGACCTGGCCAAGATCGGCAAGCCAGTGGACAAGAACGAGTGGTACATGTCGCCACCCACCGTGAATGCATACTACGATCCACAACAGAACAACGTGAACTTCCCCGCCGGCTACTTCCAGCCGCCTTTCTTCAGCGACAAGGAAGACGATGCGGCCAATTACGGCGACATGGGGTCGACCATTGGCCACGAGCTAACCCATGGCTTCGACGACGAGGGACGCCAGTTCGACAAGGACGGCAACCTGAAAGATTGGTGGACCAAGGACGACGAGCAGAAGTTCAATGACCGCGCCGAGTGCATGGTGAAGCAGTACGACGCCATCGAAGCCGTTCCTGGTGTGCATTTGAATGGCAAGCTGACTCTCGGCGAGAATCTAGCCGACCTGGGCGGACTTTGGCTCGCATGGATTGCGTGGCTCGACAAGGCGCAGGACGCGCATCTTGACATGAACGCAAAAACCGACGGGTATACGCCAGATCAGCGTTTCTGGATCGCCTACGCGCAACAGTGGTGCACGCAAACGCGGCCAGAACAATTGCGCACCCAGGCACAGACTGATCCTCATGCGCCGGACGAGCACCGTTCGAATGCAGTTCTCCAGGATCTTCCGGAGTTTGCCAAGAGCTTCAGCTGCAAGAAAACTGACAAGATGGTGAGCCCGAAGCCCTGTCGCGTCTGGTAGGCGATCTGCGGCGGGCGGACGCGATCTTACTCTCGCCTAAAAGAGCCTCCGTGCATCGGACCACAGATCTTTCGTGAGCTCTGCAGCGGGTTTGTTTTGCGCAAGCCGCGCCGCCTGCCCTGCCCACATCTGCATCCGCTCCGGATCGCCGCTCTTCATAGCCTCTTCGCGCAGCGCCTTCGTCAAACCTCGCTGCAATGGATAGGGCGCAGAGGCAGGCGCCTCGGGAGCCGCTGCGGCCCGCGTGTAGGCATTGGCGACACCGCGACCCGGCCGCCCGCTAAAAGCCTTCGTGATTACGGTTCCGTCCGCCTCTGTTTTGCCCAGCGTATCGCCCCAGGTGCGGTTGATTTTTGCCTCGGGGCAGCGCAGAAATCCGGTGCCGATCATCGCCGCGCTCGCTCCCAGAATCAACGCCGCGGCGATTCCACGTCCATCGGCAATGCCGCCCGTAGCAATTACCGGCACCGACACCGCATCCGCAATCTGCGGCAGCAACGCAAAAAGTCCAACCATGCGCCGCTCCGCTTCCGCCGGGTCAAATGCGCCGCGATGCCCGCCCGCTTCCATGCCCTGCGCGATAATGGCATCGGCGCCCGCAGCTTCGGCCGCTCTGGCCTCCGTTGCGGTTGTCGCTGTCGCGAACCACAGGATGGCGCGCTCTTTCATCGCAGCGACGAATGCGGGCGCGTAGAGTCCCATAATCGAGGAGATCGCTTTTGGCCGCGCCTCGAGCAATGCCTCGCACTGGGAGTCGAAATCCGGCAACACGCCTTCCGCCGCGTCTGCCGGAACCGCCGGCCCCCACTGCGCAAGGAAATCGCGCTGGCGGCGTTCCAGCTCAACATCACGCTTCGGCGCCGGTCCGGGAATCCAGAGATTCAGTTGGAATTCTCCTTCGCTGCCCTGCCGAAACTCAGTGCTCCACGCGGCAATCTCTTCCGGCTGCATCAGCAGAGCGCCGCATCCGCCCATTCCGCCTGAATTCGCGACCGCGATCGACAGCGAAGGAGGACACGCCCCGGACATGGGCGCCAGCAAAATGGGCAAACGAATGCCCAGCCGCTCTGCAAATGCCTCTGCACGATCGACTGGGCGTAGGTCTGATTTCGGATTCATGCAAACACCCTGGGGAAAGAAAGCATTCGCGCTTGCAAGCGGCAGGTTTACGCTTTGCCGATAACTTTCGCCAGCGTCGCGCCGATCTCAGCAGGTGAAACCACCACGTGGATGCCGGCCGCGGTCATCGCCTTCATCTTGTCGGCTGCGGTACCCTGTCCGCCGGAAATGATCGCGCCCGCGTGACCCATGCGGCGGCCCGGCGGCGCAGTCTGGCCTGCGATAAAGCCAACCACCGGCTTCCTCACATGTTCTTTCACGTAGGCTGCTGCCGCTTCCTCCGCTGATCCGCCGATCTCGCCAATCATGATGATCGCTTCTGTGCCCGGATCGTCATTCAGCAGGCGCAGCGCATCAATGTGCGTGGTGCCGATGATTGGGTCACCGCCGATGCCGATAGCTGTTGATTGACCAATGCCGCGCTGCGTAAGCTGATGCACCGCTTCGTAGGTCAGCGTGCCTGAGCGCGAGACGATGCCCACCGAGCCCTGCTTGTGAATGCGCCCCGGCATAATGCCGATCTTGGCCATACCCGGCGAAATCACGCCAGGACAATTCGGTCCGATCAGCCGCGACTTCGAAGACTTGAGTTTGGCCCATACCTTCACCATGTCCAGCGTGGGAATGCCCTCGGTGATGCACACAATCAGCGGAATGCCGGCGTCTTCGGCTTCCAGAATCGCATCGGCCGCGAATGGCGGCGGCACAAAGATCATGGTCGCATTGGCGCCAGTCTTTGATACAGCGTCGGCAACGGTGTTGAAGACCGGCCAGCCCTCGTGCGTGGTCCCGCCTTTGCCCGGCGTCACACCACCCACAACCTTGGTGCCGTATTCCGCGCAGCCCATCGCGTGGAACGTTCCTTCTTTGCCGGTGATCCCCTGCACGATGAGACGCGTGTCGTTGTTTACGAGGACTGCCATTACGCCACACCGCCTTTCGCTGCTTTGACCACCATCTCGGCTGCTTCCTTCATCGTTGCGCCCACCAGGAAATTCAATCCCGACTCCTTCAGAATCTTGCGGCCTTCTTCCACGTTTGTGCCTTCCAGTCGCAGCACAATCGGCACCTTCACGTTCAGCTTGCGCGCCGCCGCCACAACACCCGTGGCCAACCGATCCACGCGTAGAATGCCGCCAAAAATATTGATGAAGATCGCTTTCACGTTCGCGTCGGAAAGCAGGATTTCAAATGCATGCTCAATCTGCTCTTGCGTCGCGCCGCCGCCCACATCGAGAAAGTTGGCAGGGCTGCCGCCGGCGTATTGAATGATGTCCATGGTTGCCATGGCCAGGCCCGCGCCGTTCACCATGCAGGCAATCGATCCATCGAGCTTGATGTAGTTCAGCGCGTACTTGCTGGCTTCCACTTCCAGCGGATCTTCCTCGGCCACATCGCGCAGCGCCTTGATGTCCGTATGGCGGAAAAGCGCGTTGTCGTCAAAGTTGATCTTCGCGTCGAGCGCAAACAGCTTGTCGGCCTTGGTCGTGATGAAGGGATTGATCTCAAGCAGCGACGAATCCGTATCGACAAACGCCTTGTAAAGGCTCTGAAAGAAGCCGACGGCCTGGTTGATCTGCGTGGACTTCAGTCCCAACGCAAAAGCCAGCTTGCGTGCCTGCCAAGCGCCAAAACCCACGGCCGGATCGATGCTTTCTTTATAGATAGCCTCGGGCGTCTTGGCGGCAACCTCTTCAATCTCCATGCCGCCGGCTTGCGAGGCCATAAAGGTTAGCTTGCCTGTCGCGCGGTCCAGCACGATGCCAAGATAGAGTTCGCGATCGATCGCCGCGGTCTCTTCAATCAGCAGACGCTGCACCTTTTGGCCCTGGGGACCGGTCTGGTGCGTCACCAGCTGCATGCCCAGAATCTTCTGCACATGCTGTTCGGCTTCTTCGCGGGTCCTAGCTACCTTCACGCCGCCGCCCTTCCCGCGGCCTCCAGCGTGAATCTGCGCCTTCACCACAACGCCGCTCGCGCCCTCGGCAAACAATTTGCGGGCTACCGCTGCTGCTTCTTCCGGCGTGTTGGCCATTTCGCCCTTGGGCACGGGCACACCATACTTCGCCAGGATTTCTTTCGCCTGATACTCGTGAATTTTCATCGTGGATTGAACCGACCCGTCCGCTGAGGTTGGAGTCACTCGATCCGCAAGGCTGAGGAAATACAGCTTCGTTGCGGCTGTAACAGCGGCAAACTCATACTATCTTGCGCCCCGAACGCCTCGCAAACGCGCCGGTGCCGTGGGCACGCTTAACCCCTGAAGCCCCAAGGGGAGCTCGAACCGCAATTACCATAGATCGAGATGACGGTTCTGCGCGATCACCTGAAACCCCTGGCCGAAGACGGCACTGCACTCACCCGCGAGCAGGCAGCCGCTGTGCTCGACGAAATCCTTTCCGGCGAAGTCCCTGAAGTGGAAACCGCTGCGCTGCTGGCCGTTCTGGCCACCCGCGGAGAGCAGGCGCCGGAGTTGGCCGGTTTTGTCGAGACCATGCGTGCCCGCGCCATTTCCGTCCCGCTCACCGATGAAGAGCGCGCGGAACTGGTGGATACCTGCGGTACCGGCGGCGGCGGTCCTCTAACTTTCAATATCTCCACGGGCGCCGCGCTGGTGGCTGCAGCCGCAGGCGCCAAGGTCGCTAAGCATGGCAACCGCGCCGTCACCTCGCAAGCCGGCTCCGCCGATGTGCTCGAAGCCCTTGGCGTGCCCGTCATGCTTGGCCCCGCACTCGCTGCCGAATGCCTGCGTGAGACCGGCTTCATGTTTCTGTATGCCCCGCATTACCACCCGGCCATGAAAGCGGTGCAGCCGTTGCGCAAAGCCCTGGGATTTCGCACCATCTTCAATCTCTGCGGCCCGCTCACCAATCCCGCCGGTGCGCGCGCGCAAGTGATTGGCGTTCTCGCGCCAAGCCGCGTGCTGCTGGTCGGCCGTACGCTCGCCTCGCTCGGCGCCAAACGCGCTTTCGTGGTGCATGGCTCTGACGGCATCGACGAGCTGACCACCACTGGCGAGTCCATTGTTGCGCGTATTGAGGAATCGCCCGAAGGTGGAACCCCGCAGCTCAAGGCTGCGCGTATGACTCCGGAAATGGCCGGCCTGACGCGCACCACGCTCGACCAGTTTGCAGGCGGCGATCTGGCGACCAACAAATCCCTCCTCTACGACGTGCTCACCGGCATTCCTGGAGCGCGCCGCGACATTGTGCTGCTCAACGCCGCAGCCGCTCTGGTGGCCGCAGGGCTCGCCGGCGATCTGAAAGAGGGCGTTACGCAGGGTGCGGAAGCGATTGATTCCGGACAAGCCGCCGCCACTCTTGCCAAGCTCCGCCAGTTCGGTGAGAAGTACGCCAAGTCCACTGACTAGTTGGCGCTGACACGCATCTCTGCCGCTCTCGACCTCTGTTCTCGGCAGGTTGCGATTTTGAACGCAAGAAGTTCCCCTTCCCGCGTTCAACCTAAGTGAGGAGTTTCCCAATGAAGTTCATTCCGGTATTGGCGCTCGCTTCAACATTCCTTCTTGCCATAACTGCGCCCGCACAACAGGCGAGCCAGCCCCAGCTGGCAATCAGTCCCACGAACCGCACGCTCACGGTGACTGCAAGCGACAGCATCACCGTCGATCCCGATCTCGCCATCCTGCACATCGGGTATGACACCCAGCTTGAAGACGCGAAACAGGCATATGCCGACGGAGCACAAACTTCGAACACCATCATCGGCGCCATCAAGCAGGCCGGTATCGCCGAGACCGCTATCCACAGCGAGTCGCAATATCTCGACCGCGACGCCACCAAGCCGCACAAATTTCGGCTCTCACAGCATTGGACCGTGAAGGTTCCGCCGGAACGTGCCGCGGAGATTCTCGACATTGCCGTGACCGCGGGCGCTACCAGTAGCGGCGAAATCGAGTGGACAGTGAAAGACGAGCACGCGCTCGAACAACAGGCGCTCGATCATGCCGCCGCACGCACCCGCGAAAATGCCGAGGTGCTCGCCAAGGGCATGGGCGTCCATTTGGGCACATTGATCTACGTGAGCAACCAGTTGACCTCGCCCATCATGCCGAGACCGATGATGGCGCGAGCGATGGTCGCTGGGTTGGACAAGAACGCCCAGCCTCCTCTTGCGATCGAACCGCAGAAAGTCAGCCGCGACGCCACCGTCTACGCCGTCTTCGCGATCGAATAAGACCGAGCTAGATCAGCCCCGAATCCCTCGCGATCCGGCGCGAAAGCACCCACGACACAAGAGCCGCGCCCAACGCCAGCGCCGCCCATCCCGTAGCTTGCAGAGCCTGTACCGAGATCGCCGGCAAGCTGATTTGAGCGGGAGCGTTCGTATGTATCGCGGTCAGACTCAAGCGAACCAGTTCCACACCGCCCCAGCAAAGACCTGCTCCCACCACAACCAGCCCGGGTAGCACGCGTTTCCACGGAAACGGGATCGGCGCCGGCGCGACAGCCTCGGCGCGCACGCGGTCCATCACCGCAGACACAAAGCCCGAGGATGGCAACAACTCGTCTTCCCCGGCCAGCATCCGGTCCAGCGCGTCATCGTTCATGGTTTTGCCTCCCGTCCCGTTGCAGCCAATTCCAGATCCGCATGTTCTTCCGCCAATCGCGGAAATCTCTTCCGTAGCAACTCGCGCGCGCGAGCCAGCCGCGCCTTCATCGTGCCCACGGGCACACCCATGGATTCGGCTGCTGCTGCCACATCCATTTCATGAAAATAGAACAAAATAACCGGCTCGCGATACGTGAGCGGCAACGCCAGCACCGCTCTTCGCAATGCTCCATTGCGCGCCTTTGTCTCGAATTCGCTGGCTTGCGATGCCGGCCGCGAAGGCTCGGCGATCTCTTCCATTGGCACATTTACCACGGGAAACCGCTTCAACTCATTCCGATAGACATTTGCCGCCAGCGCAAAAAGCCACGTGGAAAAGCTGGACTCGCGCCGCCACTGCGCCAATCCGCGCCAGGCTCGCACCAGCGCTTCCTGCGCCAACTCTTCGGCGCGGCCTCGATTGCGGCAATAGCGCCACGCCATGTTGATGAGCGGTCCCTGCCAGCGGCGCACAATCGCTTCAAACGCGCCGATGTCCCCGGCCAGGACGCGTTTCACGTCGGCAAGATCGTCTGTCGCGCTTTTCGCAATTGAACCAACCACTTGCGTTCCCCATGCGGTAGGACAACCGATGTGCCGACCCGGTTGCATTTTTTCCGGGATGGCGGTCGTCCCATTCCTGACCCGCCCGCTCTCCACAAAAAACCGGGAAAGTTCTAGCATGGAAGAGCCATGCCGTTTCCCATCAAAGTATGCGCCGTTTGCGGAGAGGAATTCGAGTTAAAGCCCGATAAGCCGGGATTCGCCAACCGCTGCCCCTCGTGCAGCGAGCCGGAAGAGACTGGCCCGGCAGGCACCGTCGGTACTGAAGCCGTCGATGCACGTTCAGCAAGCGAGCTGAACCAGGCGCGCAAACGAGCCATCCGCGACATGCTCTACAAAAAGGACAGCTGACAGCGGCTTTTTATCCAGCTGCCCAAGGCCCACAAGAAATTGCAACCGCTTCGCACGCCCTACTGTCCTACCCATCGCAACGGGAAATGGATCAACCGCCCGGTGCTCAGGAGGACGCTATGATTCAACTCGCACTTGCACTCGCTTCCGATACCGACATCCCCGGCGGCAATATCGCCCTCTGGGCCTTTCTCTCCATTGGCGCTGTCGCCCTGTTCGGCATCTTTCTTCCCGTTTCTGCGTGGATGGACACGCGCCGGCGCGAACGCGAAGCCTATTACAAGGCCGAAACCATCCGTCGCGTCGCCGAAGCCACCGGCGAAGGTGCTGCGGCGGCAGTGCAACTAATGAGAGAAGACGACCGCCTGCGCCGCATCAAGAAACTCGAAGGAATGAAGGTGGGCGGCCTGGTCAATATAGGCGTAGGCATCGGCGTTGGCTGCCTGTTATGGTCCATTGGCGGCCGCGAAGGATCACCCTATCTGGTCGGACTGATACCGGGCCTGATTGGTGTGGCCCTCCTGGTGTATTCGCTTTTTATGGCCGCTCCGATTGAACCCCCCAATTCCTGATCGCCCTCCTGAATCCTCCGACCGTGGGCACGCATCTCAATATTAGTTGTTCAAACAACTAATATTCCGGAGGTTTCGCCGGAGTGCCCTACGGAGACCGAATCCATGACCGCGAATCCCCTGCGCCAGCCTGCGATCTTTCTTCCCCACGGCGGCGGACCGTGTTTTTTTATGGATTGGACATGGGGGCCAGCGGATACCTGGCGCTCGACCCAGAGTTTTCTTGAAGGCCTGGCCGCAACACTCCCCGAGCCTCCAAAGGCCCTCATTGTCATCAGCGGCCACTGGGAAGAACCCGTTTTCACTGCCAGTGCCGCGGCAGCGCCGCGACTCATCTTTGACTATTCCGGCTTTCCCGAACACACCTATCGGCTCACGTGGCCCGCACCCGGCGATCCGGCTCTTGCCGCGCGTGTGGCCGACTTGCTCAAGCAAGACGGCTTACCGGCCGGGCTTAGCCCTTCCCGTGGCTACGACCACGGCGTCTTTGTGCCGCTGAAAGTGGCGTTTCCCCACGCAGAGATTCCGGTTGTCACCCTGTCGCTTGCTGCGTCCCTCGACCCAGCCCTGCACCTCGCGGCAGGTCGCGCCCTCGCACCTTTGCGCGACGAAGGTGTGCTGATCATCGGCAGCGGCATGACCTTTCACAATCTGCGCGGCTATATGCGGCCTGAAACGCCGGAGCGCGCCCGGGCTTTCGATGCGTGGCTGACGCATGCCATCGAGTCGCCGGCTGCCGAACGCTCCAGGCTGCTCAAATCCTGGAGCGAAGCTCCCTTTGCTGCTTTTGCACATCCCCGCGAAGAACACCTGCTTCCGCTGTTCGTTGCCGCGGGCGCGGGCGGCGATGCTCCAGGCACACGCATCTTTTCCGACGAACCCATGGGCGCGGCAATCAGCGCCTATCGTTTTGATGACTGACCCGAACACACCCGTTTCCCGGCGAATTCAGCGCTGAAACCACTGTTTGCGTTGAACCAGCTTCGCTCCGTTGTCCAGAAAAATGGCCGCGCAGCCCACCAGCATGCACAGGTCGGTTCGGGATTCGTGGAGAAAACTCAACAAGCCGTAATGGCTGAGTTTCGGTGGGGCAAATCTGCCAAAGTTGTGTCCCAAGAGAATTGGCACTTTGGTCGTCAGGATTGCCGTCAAAATCACGATCAACAGCAGCAGCGCCGCATCGCCCGCATACAGGCCCAGGATCGTCGCCAAACCGGCCGCCACTTCCACGATGCCCACAAGTGCTGCGAGAAAATGGGGAAACGGCAGACCAATATGAGCGAAACGCCCACTGCCCAGTTCACTTGGATCGGTGAATTTGAGGATGCCTTCGGTCAGGAACACCAATCCCACGGTCACGCGCACCAGGATCATAGGCAGGTCTTTACGCAATCTGCATCCTCCTGACACCGGAAGCATAGCTTACGGTTCCGATTGAACCTGGAACGCCCAGCCTGGAATCGTACCGCACCAACTCCGGCCACACTACGCGTTCAGCAGCTTCTCAATCTCCGGAGCCAGGGATGCAGGTGACTTCCGCGGCGCGAACCGGGCCACGGGCTTGCCTTCCCGGTCCACCAGGAATTTGGCAAAGTTCCACGGAATCCGCCCGATTCCCAGCAGCCCCGGCTGTGCCTGCTTCAGGAATTGATAGAGCGGATGGGCCGCGGGTCCGTTTACGTCGATTTTGCCGAAAACGGGAAAGCTGACCGCATACCGGCTTTCGCAAAAGTTGCCGATCTCCGACGCCGACCCCGGCTCCTGTCCGCCAAACTGGTTGCAGGGAAAGCCCAGAACAGTGAACCCCGCGTCTTTGTATTTGCGATAAAGCGCCTCCAGCCCCTCATATTGCGGGGTGAATCCGCACTTGCTCGCCGTATTCACGATGAGCAGCACGCGTCCTCTGAAAGCCGACAGGCCGACCGGCACGCCATCCAGCAGAGGCGCGCTGAAGTCATACACATTCTGAATTCCGTCGGGCATTGCTTCCTGGGTCTCCTCAGCGAGGATGTCATGTCGGGCTTTGCTGCGTCTAAAAGGAAATCAGACCAGGGAAACGCGGCGTTTCCGAAGCCTCGAGAACGGGTTCCGGCCCGCCCCGGTCGTCCGGTAGACTGGAAAGGGTCCTCCCGGAGGACCGTCCCGGTTCACATCGGATGACATCGGAAGGGAATTCGGGGAGAAGGCATGGTTCGTAACCGATGCCGCGTCCGAGGGTTTGGGCGGGGTGGCTGCGGTCAAATATAATCAACCTTTCCTTGAATTCGTACCAGATTTTACGTAATGAGGGTGTGCTTATTCTTCGCGTGAAGCCTTACCATGGACCGCACCAGTACTTGTACTCGCCGCAGGGTTCCAACCCGGTGAAGATCAGGCACACTTCCATCGCCCGCACGTTGCGGATCTCTGCCCGTCTGGCGCGTCTGGCCCTGCTTCTGGTCCTGGCTGTTTCCGCCGTCTCCACCCTGGCTCAGACTTCCAATACGATTGATCAAATTCGCGTCATCGGCAACCGCCGCATCCCCAAGGAAACGATCCTTGCCCGGCTTTTTACGCACCAGGGCGATACCTACGATCCCATCTCCATTGAGCGCGACTTCAACTCGCTCTGGAACACCGGCTACTTCGAAGATCTCCGTATTGAGCGCGAAGATACGGAAAAGGGCGTCATTCTCAACGTGTTTGTCCGCGAACGTCCCACCATTCGCGAAATCAACTACAAGGGCAACAACTCAGTCAGCCAGTCAGACATCCTTGACCGTTTCAAGAAAGAAAAAGTCGGCCTTTCGGTGGAAGGCCAGTTCGACCCTACCAAGATCAAGCGGGCCGAATCGGTTCTGCGTGACCTTCTCGCTGAGCACGGCCATCAGTTTGCCACCATCAAAACCGACGTCAAGACCATTCCGCCAGCCTCTGTGCAGGTTAACTTCAATATCAAGGAAGGTCCGGTCGTCAAAGTTGGCAATATCCGCTTTACCGGCAATCAACACCTGAGTTCGCTGGAACTCCGTCGGGCGATGAAGAACCTGAAGCCGATCGGCATCCCTTACTCCATTGTCTTTGAGAACCTGTTCGCAAAAACCTACGACGCTTCCAAGCTCGAAGAAGACGCCGAGCGTGTCCGCCAGGCATATCGCGACAAGGGCTATGCCAATGCAGCCGTCGAAGAACCCAAAACGCAGGTTCGCGACGAAGGGGGCCTGAACATTTTCACGTTCCGCCCCAACAAGGGCAAGCGTATCGACCTCCTGCTGCCCATTGAAGAAGGCGGCCGCTATCGCCTGGGCTCCATCACCTTTACAGGCAACAAGGCCGTTCGGAATGTAAAAGCCCTCCGCGCCACGTTTGCTACCAAAGATGGTGACTGGTTCAATGCCACGGCCGTAGGCAAGGGCCTCGACAACCTGAAGAAGGCTTACGGACAGCTTGGCTATGTGAATTTCGCCGCCATTCCCAAGCTCTCTTACGACGACCAGAAGAAGACCGTTTCGATGGATATCGACATCGACGAAGGCAAGCCCTTCTACGTGTCGCGCATCGAGTTCCAGGGCAACACAATCACTCGCGACAAGGTCATTCGCCGCGAACTGCTCCTCGAAGAAGGCCAGGTCTACAACTCGCAGCTCTGGGAGTACAGCCTGCTGCGTTTGAATCAGCTCGAGTATTTCGACGCCCTGCGCGTTGACCAGGATTCCGAGGCCCATCAGAACCCCGAAGCCGGCACAGTCGACCTGCTGCTCAAGGTGAAGGAAAAGGGCAAAAACTCCATTGGCTTGAATGGCGGCGTCAGCGGCTTGTCCGGCGCCTTTCTGGGCGTCAACTACCAGACCAACAACTTTCTGGGCCTGGGCGAAACCCTCAGCCTGCAGGGCAACCTCGGCAACGTAAGCCGCCAGTTCCTCTTCGGATTCACGCAGCCCTATATTCGCAACCGTCCCATCAACGTTGGCTTCCAGATCTACAACAATAAGCAGGACTTCAACGCAGCCAAGAACTACCAGGCCACCACCGGCCAGGCAGCCAACCTGACCGCGGCAGAGCAGTCGCTTACGCAGAACTACAATCAGGCCTCGACGGGCTTGAACTTCTCGGTCAGCTACCCGCTCAAGCGCCATGCATTCCAGCGCCTCGGCTTTACCTACTCGCTCAGCAAGTCGACGATTTCTGCTTTCAGCACCGCATCGCAGACCTTCTTCCAGACCATCAGTTTCCGGTCTGGCATTCAGGGCTCGAACTCATTGGCCGGCATCATCTCCAGCACCGCATCGTTCAGCTACAGCTACAACACGGTGAATAACCCGCTGACTCCGCGCTCCGGCAAGGAGTATGACGCCGTCCTCCAGGTTTCGGGACTTTGGGGCAACGTCCGCTACATTGCTCCGCTAGTGGCCTATAAGAGCTTCCGCTCGATGCACTACCTCAAGCCCACGCCCAACGGCCGCAATGTGCTGGCTCTCCGCGCGCAGTTGAGCTACGTGCAGGGCTACGGCGGCGACGTGGCTCCGCCGCAGAACCGCTTCTACTCCGGCGGCGAAAACGAACTACGCGGCTTCGATATCCGGGGCGCAACGCCCTACGGCTACATCCCCAATCGCGCCTCGATTCAGCTCACCAATCCTGATGGCAACTGCGTTCCGCGCGATCCCACGAATCCGCAGCTGAACCAGTGCATCAACGTGCCCATCCCGGTCTACGGCATCGTTTCCATCGGCGGCGACAGCAACCTGATCACCAATGCCGAGTACCGCATTCCCATCGCAGGACCTGTCACCTTCTCGGTCTTCGACGACTTCGGCCTCGACGTCGCCACCAACCGCGGCCAGCTCAAGCAGAGCCCCGAAGGCTTCGCCTCTCTGATCGCGCCGCTTTATGGCTGCCCGGTTTACAACAACGGCGCCTGCCAGGGCGGCATCCCGGGGTCGCAAGTCGGGTTTGAGAAAGACATTCGCCCCGTGGAGGGCACCAACTTTGTGCCGCGCATGTCGGTCGGCGGCCAACTCAGTGTCATTATGCCGGTCATCAACGCGCCGTTCCGTCTCTACTATGCCTATAACCCCCTGCGGCTTTACGAGCGTCCCTATTGCAACGACGTAAAGCTCGGCGGAAGGGTCCAGAGCTGCTCGGCAGAACTGATTACGCGCGACCTGTTCCCTCCAGGCGGCGCAGGAGACTTTACGTACCAAGAGGCGATCCAGACGTACGGGGCACAGAACCTCTTCCGCGAACCGCGCAAGACTTTCCGCCTCACCGTCTCCACCACCTTTTAAGAAACAACACGCTGCGCGCCGGAACTCCGCGTGCGCAGTCGTGATCTAAGGAGCATTCGTACCAATGAAGCATTCCATCACACTCGCTGCCGCTCTTCTCGCCGGTCTTCCGCTCGGCGCCGCGGCCCAGACCCCTGCAGTTGCCGCTGCTGACGGCCCTGCCAAAATCGCTGTCATCGCCTTTCAAGCCGCGGTGACCCAAACCAATGAGTTCCAACGCAACTTCGCCGACTTGCAAAAGAAATACGAACCCAAGCGGGCGGAATTGAAAACCCTCAATGACCAGATCCAGGCATTGCAGAAACAGTTGCAGTCGCAGGGTGAAACGCTCAGCGACACAGAGCGCGCGAGCCGGTCAAAGTCTCTCAACGATAAAGAAAAAGAGATGCAGCGCCAGCAGGAAGACGATCAAAACGACTTCCAGCAGGATATGCAGCAGACCTTTAACGGCGTCGCCAGCAAGGTGGGCGAAGTCCTGATCGCGTATTCAAAAGACCACAATTTCACGTTGGTTCTCGACGGCGGCGATCAGCAGACGCAGACCGTGCTCTACGCCAATGACTCGACCAACATCACCAAGGCCATCATCGACGCCTACAACTTGAAGTCGGGTGTGCCTGCGCCTGCCGCTCCAGCGGCAGGTGCTCCGAAGCCCGCAGCCCCCAAGGCTCCGGCACAGCACACCACCACTCCACAGCACTGAGTTTCAAAGGCGGGGTTGGGTCAGCCGACCCCGCCAATTCACACCTTTTCACTCCCCTCCTCGACGCTTCCGCCGTGACAGCAGACCCCTTCTTTGCCGTATAATTGCCCGTAGTTCCTGCTGATGTCTCCATCCGCGTCTTTCCACTTTGCTCAAGCCTGAGCGGGGTTCCCTAAGAAGAAGCGAAGAGGTTTCTCAGGAGGCGCCGGTACGCTCACGCGTTCACCGATACAGGAATTCTGAAGGAGTTTTTCACTCGAATGAAGCGCTCGCTTGCACTCGCAATCACATTGGCGTCAGGCCTTGCCCTGCATGCCGCCGCACAAGTTCCCGCCGCACCCGGAACGGCTGTTGCATCCGGTCCCGCCGCTGCCGCACCAGCAGGTCCGGCCAAGATCGCCGTTATCGCGTTCCAGGTTGCCGTCGCGCAGACCAATGAAGGCCAGCGTAATTTTGCTGACCTGCAGAAAAAATACGACCCCAAGCGCCAGCAGCTCAAAGGCCTCAGCGATGAAGTCGATACTCTGACCAAGCAACTCCAGACCCAGGGCGACAAGCTGAGTGATACCGAACGCGCCTCCCGCGCCAAGACCATCGACGACAAAAAGAAGCAGCTCCAGCGTGAAGCCGAAGACGCGCAAAATGACATGCAGCAGGAGATGCAGGAGCTCTACAATACCCTGGCCTCCAAGGTGTACGACGTCCTCGCGGCCTACTCGCAGGAACACGGCTTCACACTGGTGCTCGACGTTGCGCAGCAACAGACGCCTGTGCTTTACGCGAACGAGTCCACCAACATCACAAAGGCCATCATCGATGCCTATAACGTGAAGTCGGGTGTACCCGCTCCGCCGCCCGGAACTCCAACGGCGCCCGCTCCGGCGCCCAAGACGCCCGGCAAGCCGTAAATCAAGCGGAATTAGCAACGGAGGCCCCGCTGCTTGGGGGCCTCCTGTTTTTGCCCCCGAACAAGCCCGCATCGGTAGCTCGTCTTCCAGGCTCTTTTGACCGGTGTCCTTCTGTGGAAAAAACTGTGGATCGCGGATCCGTTGACCCGCAAAATTCCTTCAGATTCCCTCTTGTCAAAGAAAGATCCAATCTGTTAGCTGAAACAAGCCTTTCATTTTCTAAGAGAAAGGCGGACTCGTACGCTGGTGCCCGGTCGCATCTCCGGTGCGGTCCGTTTCTTGCTAAATACGCGGCTTTCCACAGATTGCCTTTAAAGGATCATGACAGGGGTGTGCGGTAAGTCACGCAAAACACCCTATTTTTGCTGGTCTTCGCCCACCCGCAGAACCGCCAGAAACGCCTCCTGCGGAATGTCGACTTTCCCAATCCGCTTCATGCGCTTCTTGCCTTCCTTCTGCTTCTCCAGCAACTTGCGTTTACGCGAGATATCGCCGCCATAACACTTCGCCAGAACGTTTTTGCGCAACGCGCTCACTGTCTCGCGCGCTACTACTTTTGCCCCAATCGCCGCTTGGATCGCCACTTCGAACTGCTGCCTCGGGATCAGCTCGCGCATCTTCGACACCAGCGCTCTGCCCCGCTCGTAGGCGAAATCATGATGCACGATGATTGATAGCGCATCCACCGGCTCGCCCGAGACCAGGATGTCCAACTTCACCATCGGCGATTCCCATTCGCCGGCGAGCTGATAATCGAGCGACGCGTAGCCGCGCGAAATTGATTTCAGCCGATCATAGAAATCGAGCACGATCTCATTCAGCGGCAATTCGTAGGTCAGCAGCACCCGGGTGGGCGTTACATATTCAAAGTTGACCTGCTTGCCGCGCTTTTCTTCCACCAGCTTGAAAATGCCGCCAACGTATTCCTCGTTGGTCAGAATCTTCGCCGTAATCACGGGCTCGCGAATGCTTTCAATATTTGTCGGCTCGGGCCAGCGCGAAGGGTTGTCCACCTCCACAATCGACCCATCGGTCAGCGTGATGTGATAGCGCACGCCGGGAGCCGTCGTAATCAAATCCAGTTCGTATTCGCGCTCCAGCCGCTCCTGGATGATTTCCATGTGCAGCAATCCGAGAAATCCGCAGCGGAATCCGAACCCCAGCGCCACGGAACTCTCCGGCTCGAAAAAGAACGACGAATCATTGAGCCTCAACTTCTCCAGTGCATCGCGCAGCAGCGTGTGTTCGTGCGAGTCCACCGTGTACAGGCCCGAAAAGACCATCGGCTTGATGTCTTCAAATCCTGGCAGCTGCGCCGACGCAGGCCGCGCATCTTCTGTCACCGTGTCGCCGATGCGCGTATCGGAAACGGTCTTGATGGTCGCCGCAAAAAAGCCGACCTCGCCTGCGGTCAGCTCGCCGATCTCTACCGGCTTCGGCATCAGCACGCCCATGGATTCGACTTCAAACGCTTTGCCATTCGACATCAGCCGGATGCGCTGCCCTTTGCGCATGGTTCCCTGCATCACGCGCACCAGCACAATCACGCCGCGATAAGCGTCGAACCATGAGTCGAAAATCAGCGCCTGCAGCGGCGCGTTCGGATCCCCAGTGGGCGGCGGCAGCCTGTGCACAATCGCTTCCAGCACTTCCGCCACGCCCTGCCCGGTCTTGGCGCTCACCGGAATCGCATCGGTCGCGTCCAACCCAACAGCCTGCTCAATGGCTTCCTGTGTGCGCGTGATGTCCGCTGAGGGCAGATCGATTTTGTTGATGACGGGAATAATTTCCAAGCCGTGATTGATCGCCAGGTAGGCATTCGCCAGTGTCTGCGCTTCCACGCCCTGGCTGGCATCCACCACCAGCAGCGCTCCCTCGCACGAAGCCAGCGAGCGCGATACCTCGTAGCTGAAATCCACATGGCCCGGCGTATCGATCAAGTTCAGCTGATACGTGTTGCCGTCCTGCGCTGTATACAGCATGCGCACCGCATGCGCCTTGATGGTAATGCCCCGCTCGCGCTCCAGGTCCATCGCGTCCAGTATCTGCGCCTGCATCTCGCGGCCCGTCACCGAGCCGGTCAATTCCAGCAGACGATCGCTCAGCGTCGACTTTCCATGGTCGATGTGGGCAATAATCGCGAAGTTGCGAAGGAAGCGTGCGTCCATTCAGGTGGGATCTACAGAAGCGGTCTCATCTACCAGGTTTTTCTGATTGGGCAAGGCTCAGGAGCCGCTTTATCGTTGTGTCTCACCCTTACCGTATCCATCGCGGCGGCAATGCATGAGACCGGTTGCAGGGGCAACGGCGCCCTCTCGCGCACAATGCCTCCATGGCATAGCTTATCATCGGCTAAGGGTTTTCCTTCATTGCCGTCGGACTCATTGCGGCGCAGGAAACGCATGGATTTCATTTGCTCATGAGTCTTGTTTCGTATCGATGGGTTCTGCTTGCCGCACCTGCGCTCCTGCTGGCGGGCTGCACGCCCACTGACAGCGCGACCTCGTCGCAGAACCCCGCGCCCCAAGCCACTGCGCCGGCAATTCCTGCGGTTGCAGCTGCGCAGGCCGCACCGGCAGCGCTGGCGCCACCCTCCAAAACACCGCAGCAGCAACGCGTCGATGTGCTCGTCGGACAGGTGGAAAAGGCCTACGCCAACGGACAGACCGACTATCGCAAGGGCGATTTGCTCGGCGCCAAGGCGGAATTTGATCGCGCCGTCGACCTCATGCTCACCAGCGGCATCGACATCAAATCGGATCCGCAGTTGCAGGATGAATTCGATCACATCGTCGACGGTGTCAACGCTCTTGAGATGGATGCGCTCAAAGTCGGCAATGGCTTCGCCCCCAAAGAAGAGCCAACCCCCGCCGATGTTGCCAGCGACGTAACCTTTGCGGTCGACCCCAACATCGTAGCCAAGGCACGCAGCGAGCTCGCCACCACCAAGTCCGATCTTCCGCTCGTCGTCAATGACTACGTCGCCGCCTTCATCAACTTCTTCGCCAATACGCAAAAGGGCCACAACACGCTGCTCCATTCCTTCCAGCGCGCCGGGCGATACAAAACAATGATTCAGCGTGTCCTTGCGGAAGAAGGCGTGCCGCAGGATCTCATTTACCTTGCCGTAGCCGAATCCGGCTTTCAGCCGCGCGCAGTCAATGCGCGTTCCCGTGCCGGCGGCATGTGGCAATTCATGCCGGGCGACTACTACGGGCTGCATCGCGACGCCTGGGTCGACGAGCGCTTCGACCCTGAAAAATCCACCCGCGCCTATGGCCGCTACATGAAGTTCCTCTACAACCAGCTCGGCGACTGGTATTTGGCCATGGCTGCCTATGACCACGGCGCCGGAAACATCCAGCACGCCGTACAGCGCACCGGGTACGCGGACTTCTGGGAGCTCTACAAACGCCACGAATTGCCCGGCGAAACCCAGAACTACGTCCCCGAAATCCTCGCCGCCATCATCATTGCCAACAACCCCACCCAGTATGGATTCGACGAGGTCACCCTCGATCCACCGGTCATCACCGACACCGTCTCCATCAACTACGCCGTCGACTTGCGCCTCGTATCCGATCTGGTCGACGCCCCGGTGGACGAACTCATTGCGCTCAACCCCAGCCTGCTCCGCCTGGCCACCCCGTCCGATGCGCAATTTGACCTGCACCTGCCCGCAGGCACGGCCCTCACCTTCCAACGGCTCATCGAAGAAATCCCCGAAACCAAGCGCAATTCCTGGCGCTACCACCCCGTGGTGGCCGATGATACCTTGGTCTCCGTTGCGCGCACCTACCACGTGACCGAGGCCGAACTGGCCGCCGCCAACCAGTTGCATGAGGGCGATAATCTGCAGGGCGTCGAGGCCCTTGTGGTTCCCGTTCCGCCCGCCGCCACACCCTCCCGCGGCATGTTCTACACCACCCGCCGCGGCGACACACTCGTCTCCATCGCCGATCGATTCGGAGTTTCACTTACCCAGCTGCGCCGCTGGAACAATTTGGCCGGCACCAAGGTTCCTCCGGGTCACAAACTCCGCGTTGCCGAACCCGCCCACGTCGTCCGCGCCGGCGCTACGCATCACCATGGATCCGCGGCCGCGACGAGCAACGGGGACGCCGCCCCCGCAGCTTCCCACAAGTCAGGTTCGCATCCTGCATCCCATAAGAGCAGCTCTACTGCGTCCACCGCGAAGTCCACTCCGCACGCGACTGCATCCAACAAAACCGGCAAGCGCAAGAAGTCCTCGACACATGCCGTGGCGCAGAAATAGAGCCCGCCCCGCGCACCATAAAAATCCGACATTGGCATCGCATTCGTGCTCGCTTTTGATAGCTTTTGCATCGAACGTATTGCTACAATAACCACGCACGCTGCGCATTCGTATCGGCGTTGCAAAGTGGCAGTACCCAAATTCGGGCAGCGGCTAGCCGCTGGAGGCAATCGGATGGAAGAAGTGTTCAGGATGTACGCGATGAGTGACGACAACCCTGATACGGAGCCGCTCGGGCTCGACTCCGATCACGATGAATTTGAAGAAGACGATGAAGTGGAATCGTCAAGTGTGATGACCTCGTCGGATGACGATGAGATTGTCGCGGAAGAAGTCATCATCATTGCCGAAGTGCCCACGCCGGCTCCAGGCAAGCCTGCTGCGGCAAAGAAGGCGGCAGCGAAAAAAGCTCCCGCCAAGAAAGCAGCAAAGAAGGCTCCGGCAAAGAGAGCAGCCAGGAAGCCTGCTAAGAAGGCAGCTGCGAAAAAGGTTGCGGCGAAGAAGGCCGCGAAGAAATCCGCCAAAAAGAGTACCGGCGCAAAGGGCGGAAAGGCCAAAGCCAAAAAGGCTTCGGCTGGCAAGCGCGCCACCAAATCCACTAAAAAAAGAGGTAAAAAGTTGGCCGTTAAGAAAGCAGCAAAGAAGGCGCCCGCCAAGACGGCAGCGAAAAAGAAGTCTCCTGCCAAGAAGGCGGCAAAGAAAGTTGCAAAGAAGAAAGCTCCCGCCAAGAAAAAGAAGTAACCCGGCAACCGCAATAAAAGGCAAGCAAAAGAGCCCGCCACCGGCGGGCTTTTTTGCGTCTGTACTCGGCTTGTCACCTTGTCTCAGGCCATCGCCGCGCCCCCCAACAGTTGCTTCAAGTGCCAGCGCTGATGGCTCACGTAGTCCTCGATGAGGAACTGCAGGGTCACCGGCTTATCATCGCCCACCCTGCATTGCACTGCGAGCCGTTCCTTCGGGATGCGGTCCACGATCGCCATCAGGATTTCGTGTTCCGCTTCCCACCAGCCGAGCAGTGTCTCCCACGGCTGGGCTTCATACCCGTGAGCCGCCACCCACTCCTCCTGCGCATATTTCGGCCCGGAATATTTCCCGCCAATCGACGCACGCACAAACTGCTGGCGATTGTTGGCCGCCGAATCCAGCATGTGGCCCACAATCTGCTTTCGCGTCCATCCGCCTTCGCGCCACGGCACATCCGCAAGCTGGTCGGATACAGAGACCAGTCCTTGATGTACCTCGTCGAGATCCGCGCGAAACTTCAAGGCCACTTCCATGCGTCGCCTTCGTCTCTACTTCTTCAGTTCCGCCAGGGTTGCCAGCACGTCTTCCGAGTGGTGCGCCGGATCGACCTTCGTCCACACCTTCACGATCTTTCCGTGCGGATCGATCAGGAACGTGTTGCGGCTGGCGATGGTGGCCGTGCCATAGTGGCCCAGCGATCCATACTCGTCCACAACTTTGTGCTCCGGATCGGCGAGCAAATGAAACGTCAGGCTGTCCTTGGTGCAAAACTCCTTGTGGCTGTCGACGCTGTCCACGCTCACGCCCAGGATCACGGCATTTGCTGCATCAAATTTACTCAGGTCGCGCTGAAAATTGTGCGCCTCCACTGTGCAGCCCGGGGTCATGTCCTTGGGATAGAAGTAGAGCACGACCCATTTACCGTGATACTTCTTCAGCGAGACCGGTGTACCATCCTGCGACGGCAGCGTAAAAGTCGGCGCCTTGCTGCCTTCCGCGGGCATGACAGCATCTGCAGCCCGCGCAGTCCCAAACGAGAAAGCAGCCAGGACTGCGACGGCAAAAAGAGGAAGCGAGAATCGTTTCACAGAGAAACCTCCGAGGTTTAAAGGGGGAAAGTGTCCGGCGAGTCGGGGCCGCGGTACAGGTCCTTGTGTGAACAGCCGGTAAAGAGCGGCCCGAACGGCCGCGCAACCAGTATCAGCGCGGAACCGCCACAATGGCAATCCCAGCCGCATCGGCCTGCTTCAACAATGTTTCACGATCAAAGAGCAGCGTACGTCCCGCTTCCACGGACAGGCAGGTCGCGCCGGCCTTCACCATTGTCTCGATGGTCCGAATCCCAATCACGGGCACATCGAAGCGCATGTCCTGGTTGGGCTTGGCCACCTTGACTACTGTTAGACGGCGCTCTAACGTCGGGGTCCCCGGCGACAGGTCCTTGTCGCTGGGGTGTAACGTAGGGGCTCCCGGCGACGGGTCCTTGTCGCTGGGGTGTAACGTCGGGGCCTCTTCTTCAAGCGATTGCAGGATTCTTCCCGCGCGTTCGATCGCGGCGTCCGTCCCTTCCATCGCCTCGACTGCCACGCAGGCCTGCGCTGCCACCACGACCGTCTGTCCGATGTCGAACCCCGCGACGGCCCGCGCCACGCCCATGCCGTAGTCGATGTTCTTGCGCTCGTCCTCATTCGGCGCGCGCGCAGTCAGAACACCTTCCCCCGCCAACAGCGGCTCCAGGAATGCCGTCGAACTGATCAGGTCGATGCCCTCATCGGCCAGCACTTTGGCCACTGCGCCCAGCAACATATCGGTATTGCGCGTGCGCAGATTCAAGAGCAGCTTCGCCAATCGCCAGTCCGGTCGAATGCTCGAGAAAATCTGCTTGTGCTTCACCTGCCCGGCCATGACCGCCGAGTTCACGCCTTCTTTGTGAAAGATCTCGATCAGCCGCGACAACTCGCCCAGCGAAAGCCAGTGAACCGTGATCTTCTCATCGGCCCCCGCGCGATGGTTGATCTCCGGATCCGTCTCTTCGCGAATGGCCGCAACGGTCACGGCCAATCCCTGCGCCCGCGCCGCGTCCAGCAGCAAAAACGGAAACCGTCCGTTGCCGGCAATCAAGCCAAGCTTCATGACTCACCCACCGTCGACTGGGCCAGAGGGAAATCGCTCTCAACAGGGAGCAAATGGTGCGGGTCGATTTGCCCTATCTCGACCCAGCCACTACTCCAGATGAATTCTCCCGTCGAATCGATGTAGCCGATTCGTTTTTCGGTCTCAACAAGACACAACCCGTGCCGAAACGACGCCGCACTGAAGAATTTGGTGGAAATGGCGGAATTGCCGCTCTTGTCGATAAATCCGACCTTTTCGAATTTCACACCGTTCTCATGACCTTTGTCTGCGGACAACTCCGGTTCGACTGCTGCAAGGCCCTCTGAGTAGTCTCGAGCGTAGATGTGGACTGAGTCGACTACGAGTTCTCCGACATTGTTCACAAATCCGTACCTCTTGTTCAGTTCAACTTTTGCCAACCCCTCCGAGAATTCAAGGGCCATGTCGTATCGCGGCGCAGTCGTGAATTCTCCATTTCGATCGATGTGTCCCCATCTGTCTTTCAGTGCGACCCGGGCACGTCCCTCACGAAAGGGTCCCGCGATTCCTCTCTTGCAAACAAACTGCGGCGCAATGACGGGGACACCCCGCCGATCGATATATCCCCACATCCCACCCATGCTCACTGCCGCAAGTCCTTCCGAAAATCCACGTGCATCATCAAAGATAAAAGGAATGACTTCGTTTCCCCCTGTGTCGATGAAACCATATAAGCCGTTATTCTTCGCGCATGCGACACCTTCAGAGAAGTCACTTATGTATTCAAAACGGGGATCTACAACGATGTTCCCTTGCCGGTCGACTACTCCGCGGAGATTCCCCACCGAAAATGACGAGAATCCCTCCGTGAATATCAGCGGACTCGGAAAGAGCAGTGGAATTACGAGCTTCCCCAATTCGTCGAGTGCGCCCCAAAGCCCGCCACGACATACCGATGCGCGACGACTGCGGAACGGATGGCCATCGTCAAAGGTTGGTGGGATAACCATCTCTCCGGACGCACTAATATAGCCGGTCTTATACCGCTTACGGCTCCGACCTTCGCGAACATACGCGGGGAACATGTTCTGCTGCGCACCAGACATCCCACTTCCTACTTGATCACGCCCCGCTGGCTCTTCTCAATAAACGCCGCCAGCACCGCCGCATCCTCGCCTTCGAGCGCCTTGATCTTTTCCAGCGCCTGCGATGTGTTCAGCTTGGCAGCCAGCAGATAGCGAAAGGCCTTCTGCAGCGTCTGCAGCCGCTCCGGCGTAAAGCCCCTGCGCGTCAGCCCGACCTTGTTGATGCCGAAAGCCTTGTTTTCGCGCCGCGACGACGTCAGCGAATACGGCAGCACGTCCTGCGTCACGATCGTACCGCCGCCGATAAACGCATATTGCCCCACGGTACAGAACTGGTGTACCGGGCAAAACGCGCCCACGCTGGCATGGTCCTCGATAATCACGTGACCGGCCAGCGTGGCACAATTCGCGAGGATGCAGTGGCTACCCACATAACTGTCGTGCCCAATGTGCACATACGCCATCAGCAGATTCCCCGACCCGATCCGGGTGATTCCGCCGCCTTTCGTGGTGCCGCGGCTCACGGTCACGCACTCGCGTATCGTGTTGTCGTCGCCGATCTCCGTCTCGGTTGGCTCGCCTTTGTACTTCAAGTCCTGCGGCGCCACGCCGATCGCGCCAAAAGGATAAAACGTGTTCCGCGCGCCGATCCGTGTCCGCCCGTCGAGCACCACGTGCGACATCAGCACGCACTCTTCTCCCAGTACGACTTCAGATCCAATCGTGCAGAACGGCCCCACCGTGCACGAAGCGGGCACCACCGCGCCTTCGGCGATGACCGCATTGGGATGAATGCTCACTGAGCCTCCGGAGCCGCGGGCTCTTCCCCTTGCGGCTTGCGCTCCCGCACTCTCGGGACCACCTGGCAGGTCAGTGTCGCTTCGCAGGCCAGCTTCCCGTCCACCGTGGCGCGCCCCTGAATGCGTCCAGCGCGCGTGCGAAATGCCAGGACTTCCACTTCAATCCGCAGTTGATCCCCCGGCGTCACCGGGCGGCGAAACTTCGCCTTTTCAATTCCCGTGAAAACTACCAGCTTCTCGTGACGGTCCTCCAGCTCATGCATCATGATGATGCCGCCGGCCTGCGCCATCGCCTCCACCACCAGCACGCCGGGCATGATCGGATATCCAGGGAAATGCCCCTGAAAAAACGGCTCATTCATGGTCACGTTCTTGATCGCCACAAGCCGCGTCTTCGGCTCAAATTCAGTGATTCTGTCGATCAGCAAAAAAGGGTAGCGATGTGGAAGGAAGTCCAGGATTTCCTGGATGTCGAACGTCATTCTCTGGCTCCAGAGAGCGTACGGCCGCAGCCGTTCACGCTCGTCAGGATTATAACGAAGCACCGCGTGGCCCTCAGTTGTCAGCGCTCAGCTTTCAGCACCTTCCGGCGGCACGCACAATCATCGTCAAGAAGGATGGATCGCTCACGCAAGCCGAAGAATGTGAGTGCTGCGACGATCAAGCTGATGGCTGACGGCTGAGAGCTGCACTTCTACTTCTTGATCTTCTGAGCAGCCGTATCGACGTTCCAGAAATCCGCCGGCAGGTCGCGGTTGTATTCCACCTTGGTGATGTAATACTGCCGCACCATCTCGTCGTTCTTGAGGCGCGTCACGCTGTAAGGCGCGGGCAGCCCGTCCACGACGTGATAGTCGTCATATTCCTCGGTGTCGGTGTTCTTATCCTTATAGAGCGGGTCACGCCACTGGAAACTCCGGCTCAGCGGCAAATGCGTTTGCGCATCGGTCTGAATCGTGATCGATTCATTCTGCGGCGAGATCATCGTCACCTGCTCCGAAAGGTGCCGTTCTGCCATGCGCTGCCCTTCATACACAAGAATCGTGGCCGGATCCTTCATCCACACCTTCACCGCCTGTTCAATGGAGTGGTCGCGGCGCCGCAAATAATCTTCAAGAATGTCCTTTGGCATCGCCTTCTTGCCGCGGTAGGTCACTTCCCACCCTTCGCGGCCAACATAAAACTCCACCACATCGCGATGCTTCGTCACTTCCACCCGATCCTTGTCGGGCCACTGATGAAACTCCCACAACTCGGTGGTACCCAGGTCGGGCTGCCCGTGAAAGAACGCGGCCACATGCCCCTGTTGCATTTCGTTCT